>JAMFRP010000037.1 GCA_026224775.1 Bacteroidota bacterium | reverse complement strand
TATATCCTTACCTGCTGTTTCCAATGCTTTTAGTAAACTGGCCTCATTATACAATGGTTTGGGCTTGGTTTGCTTCTCTAATAAAGTTTTTTCAGTAACAGGCAGGTCTTCCCCCTGTTGTACCTTGGGTAATGAAGTATTTTCTTCCTCTTTCTTTTCTTCATCAGGTTCATTAAAAACAGCCCGCCAGCCCGCAACACCTATAACCGTTCCGCTTGCAAAAAATTTAGTACCCGATTGTACTGTAATTTTGGTAATCTCCTTGATACAATCCTGATGAAAAGCTTCCAGCATACGCCCCGCCACCAAGTCATAGATCGCTTGTTTATCCGGCGAAAGCTGGTAAGGTAATTCGCCGGTAGGTAATATCGCATGGTGATCCGTAACTTTCTTTGCATTAACACTGCGCTTATTCAGTTTGGCGTCACTCAAAACATTCGCCTGTTTCTCCAATTCCGGATGATCTTTCAATTTTTCAATCAGATTTGGCACTCCCGCGAAAACATCATCGCCAATATAACGGCTACCTGTACGCGGATAAGTAACCAACTTACTTTCGTATAAATTCTGTAGTAAGGTTAGCGTTTGGTCAGCGGTGAAACCTTTCTTTTTATTTGCTTCCTGCTGCAGGCTGCTCAGATCATGTAAAAGCGGCGGTGGTTCTTTCCTCGGCTTAGCCTCTACATTCAATATATTTCCCGTAGGCTGAACCTGGTCAACTATTAATTGCGCTTCTTCTTTCGTTTTAAATTTCTCATCGGTAACTGCTTTAAACAATTGCCCATTTTTATCAAGCATAATACTAACCTGGTAAAATGGTTCGGGTACAAAGTTTTTGTTTTCGAGGTATCGTGAGCAGATCATTGCCAATGTAGGCGTTTGCACCCTACCGAGAGATAATACCGATCTCGTACCTGAAGATAAGCTCAGCGCCTGTGTTGCATTCATACCCACCAACCAATCCGATTGCGACCTGCAATGCGCGGAGTTGAATAAGGTATCATAATCAGATCCCGGCTTTAGATTCCTGAAACCATCCTTAATAGCCTCATCGGTTTGTGAAGATATCCAAAGCCGTTTAAAAGGCTTTTTGCATTTCAGATAATAATAAATATATCGAAATATTAATTCCCCTTCTCGCCCCGCATCCGTAGCAACAATAATTTCGGTAGCCTCATCAAATAAGTTTTTAATTATATCCAGCTGTTTCCGCACACCGGGGTCTTCAATCATACCATCCTTAGATTTTATCTTGCGGATAGATAGCTTGAATTTTTGTGGCAACATCGGCAGGTTTTGCACATTCCAACCATAAAAGCCGTATTCCTGAGGTGGGGCCAATTGGAGCAAGTGGCCAAATGCCCAGGTGAAAGTATATCCTTTGCCCTCCATATACCCATCCTTTTTAGTAGTTGCGCCAAATACTTTGGCAATTTCGCGGCCTACAGAAGGTTTTTCGGCAATGATAACTTTCATATGTGCCGAAAGTAGCTATTTACAGTGCGTACCGCAACGGATGTGGAAAATTGGATTCGTAAGTAAAGAATTCTAGCGCTAGAGGATCGAACTCTTTTATTCAGAACGCGAAGAAAATTGTATTTGGGAGAAACGGTTAATTATCTTAAATTTTAGTTCTCTTGCTCCGGATTAAAGAATCAATAGAGTAGATACCAGCACCGGTAAGGATAAGAGAAATAAGGCCTGGGATATACAATAAATTGATTTCATATCCCGGAGGTCCAAATAAAGGGCCTTTTGATGTTAAACCAATCGTTTTAACAGAACTAAATCCATAATTAATTTGAATGGTGAACATAGCAACAAGCATGGTGAAAATAAGAGGAATGGCTGTAATGCTGACAAACACACCTAAGAATATTGCCAACCCGCCTAATAGTTCTATTACAGGCGATACCCATGAAGTTATATGTGGAAAAGGAACTCCTGTTTGTGCAAGTAGTTTTTCAAACCCAGCCGGCCCCTTGCTTAGTTTTGCCCAACCATGAGCCATAAACCCATAACCTATAATCAGCCGAAGAAATAAAGGAGCACACTGTTGATAATTCCTTTGTGTAGAAAAGGTTTCATTGATCATGTTCAAAGTTTAATAATTTAATTTTTCATTAATACTTCTTAGTCGTATAAAACATTTAATTCTTACAAATTATTAAAACTTTTTGTTAAGATGCTCTTCAATGCGAATTATTTTAAAAGATAATTTCTATAGTTCTCCACAACGCAAAAAAGCCTTCTAATTTAGCATCAGAAGGCTTTTCTTTAAATAGCCTATTAAATTTACCCTTTACACATTAGAGAATGCACTTCATTTTTTCGGATTTAAATGCTTTAATTCCGGGGTTTTTATTCCACTTATACTAAGGTGTATAGTTTGATTTATCTGCTCAAACACCATTATATCATTACTGCCTTTATTTAACCAGCAGCCGGGTACATATAATGTTTGTTGAGGACCTATTCCCCAATATCTTCCCAGGTTATGGCCGTTTATAAACACGATACCCTTACCCCAACTATTCATGTCAAGAAAAGTGTCACCTGTTTCTTTAAGCATGAATGTCGCATGGTAGAGCGCCGGATTTCCGATCAAACCTTTGCTTGCTCCGGAGGCAATTTCAGGAGATTGAGACATAGGGAATTTGAACATTTGCCATTTACCGGTAATTTCATTACCGCCTACAATCACAGGACTTATAATTCCTTTTAAGTTTTGGGTAATTTGCGATCCATAATTTATACGACCCATATTTTCGACGAGAATATCCAATGTGCTGTTAAAGGGGATATTAATATCTAAAGAGAATGTATTGGTATTTCGGTTGAGTTCGCCAATCATTTTGCCGTTTACATAAATCAGCGCATAATCCCTTAATCCATTTAACACAAGCTTCCCACTTACTGGTTGGTTAAATTTTCGGCGGTATAGTACGTAACCATAACCTTGATTTAAGTCTTCAAATGTGAGCGGCGTATCGCTTTGGACAGGAACCATGTTTTTAGTCAGGGAAAAAAGATCAACTGATTCATTGAATTTTATTGCCGGAATGGCTATCACTTTGAATGGAGAAGGCACAGTTGGTAATTGTTCATGTGTAAAGCCTTGTATGGCATTTCGTAACGAATCATATTTAGGCGTTTCCCAACCTGCTTCACTTATGGGTGCGTCATAATCGTAACTTGTTATATCCGGTGTTATCCCGTGCGTATCGTCGTAATTCGCCCCTGTCGTAAAGCCAAAATTTGTACCACCATGTGCCATATAATAATTAAAAGAGATACCCGCTTTTAGGTATTTTTTGGTTTGCTTAGCGGCATCTCCTGCTGGTACTGAATTATAATCCTGCCCCCATGAATCGAACCATCCGGGATAAAATTCTGCTACCATATACGGTCCTTGATTGTTATGATATTTATTGATGGTTGCCTTGACCTTTGCGGTATCATCTTCACCATTTACTGCCGGTAAAGCACCTGCTATACTCCCACCTTCTAAAAGCCAGCTACCGTCCGACGTAAACAGGGGCACATCAAACCCTGCATCTAAAAGCTCCTGCTTTATTGCCATGCTATAGGCTTTATGTTGAGAAAGCGGAATATCCTTTCGCTGCGCCACGTATGATCCAAATTCATTTTCGGCCTGTACCATTATGATTGGGCCTCCATGGGTAATTTGAAGATTTTTAACCTGCTCAGCCAGTTTGTTGATATAAACCCTGCAAGAATCTAAAAAGGGCTTGTTGTTTGTTCGTATAACAAGATCTTTATTTTTTTGCAGCCACCAGGGATATCCTCCAAACTCCCATTCCGCGCAGGCATACGGGCCAGGTCTCAGGATGACGAACAGTCCCTCCTCCTGAGCAGTTTTTATAAACGCTGCCACATCCCGGCTGTCCGTTTTAAAATCCCATACACCCGGTGCTGTTTCCTGGTAATTCCAAAACACATAAGTAGCTACGGCATTAAGGCCCATTGCTTTCATCATTTTTAATCTTTGACGCCAATATGGCCTGGGCACCCTGGCAAAGTGCATTTCACCAGAATGGATTTGAATGGGTTTTCCATCATACAGAAAATTGCCATTGCTAACTTCAAAAGTATGTTTGGCCTGGGAAAATCCAGTATAACTGATCAAAAGAAGAAGTAGAGTAATATTGAAAAATTTACATTTCATTTTTTAAAATTTACACATTTATAGCTGTTTTATTATTTGTAAGAGCGGCAATTATTTCTATGAAACGCCTCTTATGACTGATGTATTCTTCCAATAATTTGAATTGGTTTTTTGCCCGGGTGAGGTTGTGTCCCGGATATTTTGACCCGTAATAAATATCATTATTAAGAAAGTCTGTAAGGAAACGGATGGCTTGCATATAGATCATCAGCTCACCCGCTAAAATAAAATAGTGTATTTCCCTTGTCGTTAATATGTCCCTCATTTCCGACAAATAGCCCTCACAAATAGCAATAAAAACCTCTTCCCTGATAGATACCTTTGATATATCAGTTTCTTCTTCATTTGCTGCTGATAGGTAGGTTCTCATCATATCACCAACATCACTAAAGAAATAACCCGGCATTACGGTATCTAAATCTATTACACAGAGTCCGTTCAACTCGTTATCAAAAAGTACATTACTTATTTTCGTGTCATGATGAACTACGCGTAGCGGAATCTCTTCATGAAGGACAATATTGTTATAGGTTTTAACTAAGTGAGAATGCTCATAAGCCACATTAACCTCGGTGGCCGCTAAAAGAGCTTTGTCAGGATCTGCCGATGCCACGCTTGCTGTAAATTGCTTAAACCGTAAATCCAGGTTATGAAAATCGGCCAGCGTGTATCTGAGCGAACTCCATTCAAAATCCTTAAGAACCTTCGAAAATTTCCCAAACTGTTTTGCAGCCTCAAATGCTTCTTTTGGTTTGTTAACAAAATTTATTGTTTCCGAACCGCTTACAAACGGGAATAACCTGTAATAATTTATCCCCCCCACTAATACCATGAATTCATTCTTAATAGAGGGAAGCGGTCCGATAAAAAGATATTCAGGAAAGTTTTGGTTTAAATAAGCTTGAATCAAACTCAGATTGTAAGCGATCCGTTCCGGGGATTTAAAAACATTGCTATTAATTTGCTGTAAGATATACTCTTTACCATTACAAGATAATTTAAACGTATGATTGATCAAACCTGATCCAAAAGACTGAACAGAAGATTCTGTTTCTAATCCAAATAAAGATAGAATATCGGTTAGTAAGTTCATGAGTTATCAGTTTAAAATTCTTATTAATTGCGAATCTGTAGTCGGCAGATAGCTGGTCTTAATATGTAGCGTTCCACTTTTCTCATTGGCATCGAAATAACAACCTGTGTTTGCCTTGTTAAATTGGTTTCCAGATGTATAAACTACCAATTCCTCACCAGCGACCGTAACTTTTTTAGGCCTTGCCGCTTGATGGATATTTAGCAGGTAAACCCGTTTTAAATATTTGCCCGTGTAATTACCTTTTGCTGCCTCTATGCTTATCTGTGTGTTTTTATCAGCCTGCACGTTTATTAGTGTTTTAGCAAAGCCTCCTTTGCGATAATCATGGGAAATGCCATCATCTTCATATAAATTAAATGAAGAATTTTTGTAAGGATAAATATCCAGTGTCAGGCTATCCGCTTTCCTTTGTCTGTCATACTCCATTTGAGGATACATCGGAATAATCGCTCCTGCCTTTACAAAAACCGGTAGTTTGTCCAGCGGGGCGGGATAGTTGTTTAACCAGACATTGCCGCTGTAAGCCCGTCCGTTCCAGTAATCATACCAGGTGCCTTGGGGCAGGTAAATACTGTCGCGCTTGGCCTCGCTTTTATAAACCGGAGCTACTAGCAGCCATTCACCGTTCATAAACTGGTATTGAGTTTTTGTTCCCTTAGTATTGTTATCCTCAGGATATTCCAGTACCATAGCCCTGGTGGTGGGCACGCCTGTTTCGTGCGCCTGGGCACAATACGTATACATATAAGGCGTTAAACGCATTTTAAGATCAAGGTATCTTCGGTTGATAGAAGTATAAGGCTCACCATATACATAAGGTTGCTTATTCTTTTTAGCCCACCCGCTCATCACCATAAAAACAGGTGTAAAGCATTTCCATTGCAGGTCGCGCACATAGGTGGAATCGCTGCCTCCAAAAATACCGTCAACGTCACCCGTGGCGGCATTTTGTGCTGATAAACCCGCGCCGATCACCGTCGGAATATGAAAACGAATATATTCCCAATTCCCGGTTTGATCGCCCGACCACACAGTAGAGTACTTTTGAGTGCCCGCCCAACCCATAACGCTCCAAACAAAACCACGCTCGTTGCTATTATTTTCGATCCCGTTATAAGCCGATTTACAAGCGTCCAGCGCAAATTTATAACCCGGCCCAACCCAGGCCACATCCAGCTTGCATAAACGAGTCCCATAGGTACCCACTTCTTTTGCTATCCGGTCAACACCATTTTCCGTCCACAAGCCTGTATAAAATCCACGTTTATGCAGTTCGATCACAGTAGAATCAAGTTTTACATAACCACAGCCGTAGCCATCATTTGGTAAAATCCAGCCACGCGGCATATCGTTCTTTATATATTGATCGGCCACCAGTTGAATTACATCGGGCGTTGTGCCACTAATTCCGCTACCGGTATAGTTTTTGGTAGCATACCCCCCGGTACCACGGTTATAGCAATTGGCATCGCCCATACTTAAAGCCCAGCGCGGCATCAGAAATGGGCGGCCTGTAGTTTTGGTATAGCCATTAAGAATTTGCTTTAACGACGGCCCATAAAAATAGAAGCAATCAAACCTATTTTCGTTATGTGACAGTTTAAGGGTATCAGTAAACGCGTATTTTCCAACGTCAAAGGTATTGCGGAACGCGCCATAGCCTGCGGTTGACATATAGAAAGGAGCCGGGTTTGGCCTGCCCCCATTATCCCAGCCATTTCCTTTTTCAATAAGCAAAGTCGTGCCGCGATGCGAGAAATAGCCGTTCTGCATACCGCCGCCATAGAAATACTCATTTGTTTGTCGGGTTAGTGTTTGTTCCGTTTTATCGCCATAACTGATTGGTTTAGTCTCGGCCCATATCAATTTGGTATCCGTTTCATCGTACATAGCGAATTTAAGCGGCTTTTTATATACTCTAAGCACACAGCTTTTGCTTTTGATTTGATAATAAGCGCCTTTATCTGTTGAGGTAACGGTTGGATTGTCTATCGCGTAGCTTTCCACAATATCATTGCCCGCGGGATTGGTAAACTCGCCATCCGGCGCCATCCATATCCTGAAGATATCGTTACTGTAAAATATCACTTTGAATTTATTCTGACTGGCGGCGATGTCAGCTTCGTTCTTCATCTGTTTATATGAAGTTAAATCGCCTATAAAAGCTTGCTTTGCGCTCATTTTAAGCGATAGTGTATTATTTTCGGCAAATTCATCCTGCGGATAATCAAGCGTGAATTTTACAGTATGCGATGATCTGTTAGACAGATCCGTTGCCGTGAAAACTACATTGTATTCGTCGCCCGGTAATAGTGGTTTTGTGCCAGCCGGTACTATAGCCGTTAAAGTTCGGGAATTGTCCAAAACGCAGGTAACTTTTATATCCTTATCAACCGTTTGCGAGCCGTTATTTCTGAGCATTACACTTAGTTTATCTTGCTTGCCGAAAGCATTATTTTTTTCGGTGTTTGATGTAACTCTTGTCAGGCTCAGGTCGTGGGTATAAGCTTCGCTCAACTCAATATCGTCAATCATCCAATACCAGCTGTAATAACCTTTCCAATAAAAGCGGATATAAACCTTCGAATGATTCGCGGCAACTTTACTGATATTTACTTCCTGGTTAATGGGATCAAACATATCCGTTGCCGCTGGCATATTTTTTTTCACGTCAAAATCCGTCCAATTGCTGCCGTCGGTACTGACACCAACGTATAAGCCAGCGCCCGGCGCCGCATTAAAATCATTGTAGCGGAAAGTTTGCTGAAAGCGAAGAATAACAGATGCCCGCGCCGAACAATCAATGGCTCCGCTTTGTACCCAGGCATCCGGGTATTGCTTTTTCTTTACCCAGCTCGGCTGCTCTTCATCCACCATATAACCAGGCTGAAACTGCAGGTAATATCCCCGACTTTTGGAAGCGATAGGTGGCGCCTGCCGCTGGTACTGATACGAACCGGGATAAGGCTGATCAGTCACTATCCATGTTACACTGTTGGTGTTGCTCATATCCACGTTTTTCCAACCATCTGGCAGCCTATCTGTTGCAAATGTTTCTGTCCAGAAAATTTTACTGTTTGTTTTAGGGGCTTGAGCTTTTAACCCTGAAACCAGGATCATAAATGGTATAAATATTGATAAAATCTTCATTTACTTATTTTAAGAAGGTATTCGATGCGATCTATTTGCTGTTATTATTAAAAATCAGCAATAAAAATAACTTTGAAGTTTTCATGAAAGCCACCAAAACTTCAAAATCGTTTTTGAATTATTAATACCCTGAATTTTGGGTAATTTGTTTATCAATATCTCTTTCAGTTTGTGGTATTGGCCACAAGTAATTTTTTGTAGTGAATACTCGTGTTTCAGCTTGTAAGGCAGCGCCGGTTATGGTATACTTACCGGTGGTAGCATCAACAGTACCGATTTTAGCACCATAAACAGGTCCGGTCATTACCTGCGTACCAATTTGCCAGCGTTGGATATCAAAAAAGCGCAAACCCTCAAAAGCAAATTCCACCCGGCGTTCGTTACGTACCAGCGCACGTAAACTTGTTTGACCATTGTACACCGACTGATCAACAGCAGGCATACCTGCCCTGTTCCTTACCGCGTTAATATCACTGTAAACGGTACCATCTATTTTGCCCGATTCTATTTTAGCTTCCGCGTCGGTCAACAGAACTTCTGCATAACGAATAACCGTCATATTTAATCCGCTCTGGAACAGATTATCAAAATCGCTCAGATTTGATGTATATTTTTTGACCACATAGCCTGTTGGCGATGTGTTATTACCACTTGCATAATAATCCGGAGACGAAGCATCCAGGGGATCATAATAAGTAACCGATTTTGATAATACACCAACCGCACCACCTGCTTGATAAAAGGGCTCACCGGGATATAAAATGGTTGCAGCCAGGCGAGGGTCCCTGTTTGCATAAGGGTTTGTCGGATCGTAGCCGGACGCAGGATCTGTTATTAGTTTCCCATTAGCCATTTCATAAGAATCAACAAGGCTCTGAAGAGGATCAATAGATGACCATCCGCCTGATGAATTTGACGGCATTACCCCTAAAACGCCATTTGAGTTAGCTGACGGGTTTTCAACGTATTGGGCTGATGCTATTATTTCGGGATTATTATTTTGAGACACCATTCGGAATAGGTCAGTATAACTCGGATACAACGCATAACCTAGTTTCATTACCGCCTGGCAATCGGTAATACAGTCTGCATAGTCAGCATTATAAAGTTCAACCCTTGCTTTTAAGGCAAGTGCAGCGCCTTTGGTAATATGGCCATCCCCCGAATTATTAGCGACCGTCAGATTCGGAGTTGCCGCAGCAAGTTCGCTTAGGATAAATTTCACGACTGTTGCTTTTGGAGCTCTAACACTGACAAGTGACTGCGCAGGCGTAAGTACAGTGGTAACCAGCGGAACATCACCATAAAGCTGCGTCATTATTGAATATTCATAAGCCCGTATAAACCTTACCTGGGCTATCATATTTGCTTTCAGTGTATCGTCCATAGGTGTGGCGCCAATATTGGCCAAAAAGAAATTACATCTGGTAATAGCGGTATAATTATAAGCTGAGGCATTGGTTACGCCTACTGACGCTGGAGTAGCCGTACCGTTACCATAACCCTGGAAACCTTCCCAGGGATACTGGCTATAAGCATTGTCGGATGCACAATCCAAATAAACAATCCATGTGGCATCTGCCCATCCATTTCCATTATCAGAATAGCTCCAGCCTTGGCCATTATATACACCCGCAAGCGCAGCAGTCGCATCATTTGCATCAGTCCACAAGCTGGCATTAGTATATGCATCCTGTGGCACCCTATTTAAAAAGTCCTTTTTGCAGGCCGTAAATAACAGTGATATAATTAATATATTGAGAATAAGTATCTTTTTCATGATTTTTATTTTTGAAAGTCTTAAAAAGTTACATTTAAGCCTAAAGAATTGGTTTTTACCTGCGGGAAATCGTATCCGCTTTCACCTGCCGGTGCTTCCGGATCTACCCATTTATAAAAGCTGGTAAACGTTAGGATATTTTGGCCGCTATAATAAATCCTTAGCTTTTTAACACCTATAGATTTTGCCCAGGCAGCAGGCAGCGTATAGCCAAGTTGCGCATTTTTTAAGCGTACATAACTTGCATTTCTAACCCAGTAGGAGGAAACATTATCAGCCGGATCATTTTGCGTATAGTTTAACCATAAACGTGGAAAGGTGGCATTTGGATTGCTAGGCGTCCAGCTGTTCAGCATAGCCGTTGTAGGCTTACCGGTGGCAATGCCATTTTCACCTAACTCTATACCTTGTATATAATTTTGAACATCTGCTGCACCCTGGAAAAAGGCTGAAAGGTCAAACTGTTTCCAGTTCACATTCACATTTAAGCCAAAGGTAACTTTAGGGAAGTTTGAGCCTAATACAGTTCGGTCATTTGCATCTATCTTACCATCGCCATTAAGGTCCTTATAGATAATATCGCCGGGACCGGTATTGGGGCTTATACCGGATTGGTCCGCATGCGCTTTAACCTGCGCTTCGTTTTGAAACAAGCCTTGAGCAACATAACCGTAAAAAGAACCTTGTGGCTGTCCAACTTCGGTTATATAACCATTACTTATTTGCGGTGCATTTGTATCTCCCAGTTGTAATACTTTATTTGCTACAAATGCAGCGTTACCGGTAACGCTCCAATGAAAATCACCGGCTTTATCATGATAAGTTAAAGCAAGTTCCCAACCGGAATTTTGATAAGTTGAACCGTTTATATATGGAGGGGTTAAACCATAAGTTTGAGATAGCACTGATTGATATAAAACATCACTTGTCTTTTTATAAAAATAATCTGCTGTAAAACTGAATACCTTTAAAAAGTCAGCATCTAACCCAATATCGGTTTGAGTTGTTGTTTCCCAGGTTATATAGGGATCAACACCGGATGTTGGGGCTACGCCACCAACAATGCTACCGCCGAAAGGATAATTTAAACCTGGGCTTACGGTTGCAACATCAGGATAGTACGCAGCGTCAATGTTGTTATTTACGACTACAAGATTTTGATTTCCTAATTTACCCCATGATGCGCGCAGTTTTAAATTTGATACGGCAGATAACAAGCTACTAAAAAAGCCCTCTTCAGATACTCTCCAACCTGCAGATACACCAGGGAAAACACCCCACTGATGTCCTGATGCAAAACGTGACGAACCGTCGTCTCTAATGTCACCTTCTAAAAGGTATTTACCTTTGTAATCATAATTAACCCTGCCAAAAACGGATCGTGTCGCATCATTATAAGTATCGTTACTTGATGTTTCCCCTGTGGTTGGTGCTACATTCAGGTCACTCAAGGAATTATTTAAAAACCCTTGCCTGTAACCCGACAAATTATAATAGCCATCATACTCTTGTGATGCACCAGCTAATACTTTAATGTTGTTATTCCCTATTTTTGTTCCATACTCTAATAATGCCTGTGGCGAAACATAGGTATGACTTGCATAGCTATCCGTAGCATTAGCGATATTTGCCACCCCACTAGTAGTACCGTCAGGATTATAATATTGGATAGATGAAACAAAATTATTGCTTTGATTGGTATTAAACTTGTAATTAAATGATGGCTTAAAATGTAGCCCTTTAATTATTTCCCAATCGGCGCCTGTGGTTCCCTGAAAATTATACGCGTTTTGATTATCATATGAAGAAGAGTTAAGCCATGCTAAAGGGCTACCGTCCGATATATGTCCGTAATCGCCATTCGGATAGTAGGCGGGGATAATTGGTGATATCCTATTAAACTGACGAATTACCTGACTAAAGCTTTGGTCGGCAGATAGTGAACTTTGAGGCTGCGTTAACGGCTGGTAGGTATAAGACAGATAACCAAATACAGATAAGTTATCTTTTATCTGGCTGTTAAGATTTAACCGCGCCGTATAACGTTGCGTATTGGTTTTTGGAGTTATACCATTTTCGTCAAAATAGCCAAGAGAAAGCGCGTACGTTGTTTTATCGCTACCCCCGTTAACGCCTACATAATGATTTTGTTGAAATCCGTTGCCACTGTACAAATATTTTAACCAATCTGTATTCGGATAGTTAACTGGGTCAGATCCATTTTTGAAAGTTTGTATCTGAGCAGCTGTATAAACCGGACTTTGTCCTTCATTAACCCTAGCTTGATCATACATAGTAGCCGCCTCCCATGATGGTACGTAATCCGGAAGTGCTACCGGTTTGTTAATGCCAAAATAATCGCTGTAAGTAATTTGAGCTGTGCCTTTTTTACCTTTTTTTGTAGTTATTACTATAACACCACCTGCAGCTCTGTTACCGTAAATAGAAGCGGACGCGGCATCTTTTAATACAGAGATATTATCAATATCATCAGCGTTAATAGCGTTCATATCGCCAGTGCTGGAAATAACACCATCGATGACTACCAGCGCGGAAGTATTATTTAGCGATTGCCCCCTGATATTAATATTGCCGGCATCCATACCAGGCTGGCCGCTATTAGATATGATAGTAAGGCCGGGAACCGTACCCTCCATGGCGTTAATAACGCCGGTTACCGGGCGGTCTTCTAATTGCTTAGCACCAACAACCGACACAGCGCCTGTAAGGTTCTCCTTCTTCTGGGTGCCGTAACCTACCACTACTACTTCGTTTAATCCTTTTGAATTTGAAGAAAGTGTCACATTGATTTTGGATCCATCGTCGACAGTAATTTCCTGTGCTACATAGCCTATAAATGAAAATACTAAAACCCCGCCTTTAGCCGCATGGATCATATAATGTCCATTAATGTCGGTCACAGTACCGGTGCCGGTGCCTTTTAATGTTACTGATGCTCCGGGTAGAGGTTGACCGTCGTCTGCCCCTTTTATAACCCCGGTAACTGTTACCTGGGCGAATCCTATTGCTGAGATTAGCAATAGCAGGCATGTTAAATAAAATTCCTTTTTGTAGAATTTGCTCATGAGTGTTTGATTAGTTTGTTATTTAGTTTGTTAGTTGTTCTTTTTTAATCACTACACTTTGTATAAAAGTGAATAAGGTATTGTTATAGCGCTGATATACAGCTGGTACTAATCCAAATTGGCTATGAATTAGTTTTACCCGATAAGACAAAACTGCATGGAAAAGACTAATACGAAGGGGGGGTAAATAGCCAGATAAAGGTGGGTTATTGCTATAAAGTGAAGACAGATGCAGGTATTGCTAATTATTTCATACCATTTACCAGATTTTACCGACTATTTGATTGTTGGTAAAAGATTATTTGCATTAATAACGAAAGCTAAAGGTGCTATTTCGAATAGCTTCTGAAGCTGCCACAAAAGTGTTTTGATCGATCATTTGTATAATTACTCAAATTCCGACCGGATAATTATATGTATATATATCTTCCTTAACCTACATTAGGAGGCGTAGCATGATCTATTTGCTTTTTATTATTAAATATTCCTTCATTCCTTTGCAGGAAGCCGTCAAAACGATTTTTCCCGGGGTGCTGTTTGCCCGAATTAAAACTGTTGCAATTCCACCGCGGGTCTTAACTATTTCCGGGCCTATAATTAGGCCCGGACCGCTTATATTAAAAGTTATTAGCGACCGATTATCCAGGCAAATCACAGTTCCATTTTGATCAACTAAACTGGCATGCACAAAAATGGCATCTACTCCGTTAGCTGTTAGTGGAATACCTACTGTGTCTGCTGATAACGTTATCTTGTTAGGGCTTAATGGAGAATTGACCAGGTCTTGAGCCACTGCCCTACCCTTGATAAACCCAATCGCTTTTAATGTCCCCGGCTGCCATCTTACATTGTTAAATGTAAAAGGCGGGTGATTTAAATTTTTACCATTACCCCCGTCAAAGCTATTGCCACCTTTGTCGTAATCTCCATAATCAGTATCAGGACCGGAATCGGGAAGTTGCTTTTTTATAAGTTTATCATTTATATAAATTGCTACTTCATCGCAGTTAGCATAAATGATAACTTTTTGAGGGTTAGAAGTCGGAGTCCACCAGTTGGCTATATAAACCATAGGTTTATTATTGGCACCGAAAATTTTCTGATAAGGATCCAACTGGCTCTTAAAAAAATAATAACTAAATTTCGGCAGCCTAAAAATGTCCATAATCCCCCAGTCTGAAGTACCTTTTGCAAAACTTTCAAAACCATCAAAAAATGCCCATGATGCATCTCCAATTGTCCATGGATAATATTTGGGTCCCATCAGGAGATTATGCTCCCACTGAAAGTTCCAGGCATTTTGCTGTAGTGCTTTTTCCCCTTTGCTTCGGTTGGTACGTGTTGTGGATGAGGAGCCGCCAAACTCATAATCACCATATTCACGTACAAAGCCAGGTTTATCCGGTTGTACATTCTGTGGCCTTCCAAATGGATCTTGCCAGCTGTTATAAGGAATATCCCAGGCCGTTATTTTTGCCCCATAGGTATCTCCAGCAGTAAAGAAATTATTTCCCGGATATTCTTCATGTGCCACCTCGGCAGAGGTCACCCTAAAACTATCTGCCGGATACGTTTCATTTAAGCTCACTTCCCACATGATCACTGAAGGGTGATTTCTGTCTCTGCGGATCATTTCTCTGATATCCGAAAATACCCGGTCTTTAAAAATGGCGCTTTGGTTGAAAAATTGCCAGCCAGGGATTGGATCTCCCAGCATAAGTCCTATCGAATCACAATATTGGTAAACGGCAGGTGCTTGTGGGTAATGTGATAAGCGAACAAAATTAAAACCGGCTTCTTTAATCCTTTTTAAATCTCTGTATTGCATCTCATCAGACAATGCGTTTCCGACAAAAGGGCAATCCTGATGCCTGTTGGTACCCACTATTTTTAATGGCATATTGTTGAGCCTAAATCCTTCTGATCTGGTAAAAGATAATTTCCTGATACCTATTTTTTGGGTAATGTTATCCAACAATTTTCCTGCACTCCAAACCTGGGTCGATAAACTATATAAATGGGGATCATCAGGGCTCCAAAGCTTCGGGTTTAAAACATGAATTTTTGCAATAACCACCGCAGCAGCATGAGCACTAATACAACTTTGTGATGAATCAACAATCTTGTTTTTTTCATCGAACAATATTTGCTTTACAACCAGTTGTTTACAACTATCGGTATTATTGAATATTTGTGTCTTAATAAATACATCAGCGCTTTTAGCAGAAATATTTTCGGGCTGGACAAAAATACCGCCTCCGGCAACAGTATTAGCATTGTTTGCATCTGTAATGTAGACCGGACTCGTAACGGTTAAAGAAACATTACGATAGATTCCGCTCCAATACAAAAACCCAAGCTCGGCCAAAGCCTTTCCGGGTGGCAAATTGGCATTGTCCCGATTGTCCAGCCTGACAATGATTTCGTTTGATCCCCCATAGTTCAAGTTATTATCCAGGTCAACAATAAATGGTAAATATCCGCCCGCATGGTAGCTTACAAATTTCCCATTTATCCAAATCGCAGCTGTTTGCATCGCTCCTTCAAAGCGTAAACTAACGTGCTTTGCACCATAGTTCTTCGGAATTAAAAAATGCTTCCGGTAATAACAAATTCCTGTGAATTGATTTACACCGGGATTTTCCTCCTGTTCATATCTTGCAGGATGCGGAAGCGATACTTTTTGCCACGGCGATAAGCTTATTTTCGGATATTCAATACTGAACCCGATTAGCGCTGCCTTCACTTCCCGCTTAACTGAACTATCTGCCGGTTCATTTTTTGCAATTAAAATCTGCTGATTAAACTGTGACAAAAAAGACGTACTATTCCTGATAGAGAGCACCTTTTTAAGTTTCCCCGCAGTGTCCAGCCGGAAAAATCCCCAGTTATCATTAAAATTAACAACATGCCTCGCTACTTGCGGATATGCGATTTCGAAACAAAAAAATAATATCAAGGTCAGAAAGAGCCTTTTCATTGAAATGTTAAGCATAGAATTAATTGTACAATAAAACTTAGATTGGTTATCTGAATTTCGGAGCCGTTTCTTGTAAATAGATAACACAATACTACATGGAAAAGATCAATATTGAAGGGGGCTGATTAGCCAAATAACGGTGGGTTATTGATAAAGTTGAGATGGGACGGAGTGCTATCTATTTCCGTATCATTTGCCCTACTCTGTTTGCTGTTCTGTTATTCGCAAAAGAGTTTTTGTATTTTTTTACAAAAGCTGAAGGGTTCATCTCAAACAGCTTCTGAAACTGCTCCCTAAAGTGCTTTTGATCATTGAAGCCAACTTTGAAGGCAATTTCCCTGATCTGCATATCGCTTTCTATCATCAGTTGCCCTGCTTTACGAAGCCTGATGTATCGAATAAATTCTGCAATGGATAAGCCTGAGATTGATTTGATGTTCCTAAATAATTTAGACCGGCTCATTCCAATCTCACTTGTAAATTGCGCAGTTGTAAACTCATCATCTTCCAAATGTTTTTCGATGATGCTAATACATTTTGAAATAAAATCAGCGTACTCAGCCGGTACCTTTAACTGATGTTGTTTCAATGTTATTTCATTAATGAAAAATCTTTTTAGCAAATTTCGCCCTTTGAGAATACTGTTTATACGAGCGATTAACAAATCCTTTTCAAAAGGTTTCGTTATATAATCATCAGCGCCACATTCAATACCTTTTAACTTGATCTCGGGTGAAAAACTGCCGGTGAGCAGGATAACCGGTATATGGCTAAAGGAAGGTGATTCTTTCATTTTTGAGCAAAACTCAATACCACTCATCCCTTTTAACACTACATCGCTAACCACAATATCAGGATCATAATCGATAACGGCGGTGAAACCTGCTTCTGCATTATCCACTTCAAAGATATCGTAATGATCATGCATCAGGCTTTTTAAGTACGTCCTAAAATCAATATCGTCTTCAATTAGCAGTATCGTCTGTTTGGGCGTTTCGATAGTAGAAATGACATTTTTTGCACCCTTATCATTATTGTATTGTACTATTGAATCATCAACGGGATCTAAAATCAATTCGTTTATAATCGAAGATCTTTGGGATTTATGCTCATCAATAACTTTCGTATCAATCGGTGGCTTACTTGACTTTGGCAGTACCATTTTAAATTCGCTGCCAATGCCTAATTCACTTGTATAGGAAAGAGCACCATTATGAAGCGCCATATATTGCCCGGCCAGATACAAGCCGATACCAAAACCGCTTTCCGAACTCATTTTTTGGTTTAGGCGATAAAATTTATCAAATAGCTTATTTCCTGTTTCCTTTGGAATACCCATTCCTGTATCTGCTACAAATATTTCAATGGAGTTATCCAGTTCCAAAATACGCAGGCTAACCTCCCCGCCTTCCGGCGTGTATTTGATCGCATTTGAAAGGAGATTAAATAAGACAATGTCCAGCTTCTCACGATCGCCCAACACATATATTGGCTCACCATGTTCAAATTTATACTGTATGTTTTTTTTGGCTACCTGGTTTTTAAAGCAAAGGAAAACTTCCTGACAAATTTCGCTGATATTAAGCCACGTTAAGTTAAGCGTCGAGATTTCCTTTTCTGAACTCTTAAATAATAATAGCTGGTCTACCAGGCTCAGCAAGCGGCGTGAGTTCCTATAGACAGTACTGATGTCAACGAGATCAATGGCCTGCCCATTGTGGGACAACAGTTCCTTTATCGGGTTAACAATCAAAGTAAGGGGAGTCCTTAGTTCATGGGAAATATTGGTAAAAAACGATATTTTGTTCTCATTTAATTCTTTCTCCAATTTCATTTGATACTGAAGGTTTGTTTGTCGGCGATAGTAAAAAAGATAGCTTCCCAGTAAACTGGCGATGAACAATAAATAAAGGCAGTAAGCCCACCAGGTACGGTACAAGGGCGGGGTTACCGTAATATAAATCAATTTCTCTTTGTTATTCCAGATTCCGGACTGGTTGGTGCTTTTGATTCGCAGGATATAATTGCCTTCATTAAGTTGGGAGTAGTTCAGGCTATGTTGATCAAGGATATAGTTCCAAATTTTATCCCGGCCCTCAAGCATATAAGCATATTGGATTTTTTCGGCCAGTGAATATTGCAAGGCGACAAAATCAACAGAAAACATTGCCTTATTATAAGGAAGTGTTAAATGATCGATATTATAAAAATCCGGCTCTCCCTTTACGAAAGTACTGGTTGCATCTATATCAGTATTTGCGATTCGTATGCCTGTAATAACAAGCTTTGGGAAATTGTAAAAGCGATGAATACTGTCGGGATTGAAAATATTGAAGCCTTTTATTCCGCCAAACATTAATTCACCCGAACTCAAATGAGCTGATGCATTAAAATAAAATTGGTTAGATTGTAATCCATCCGCCGTATAGTAATTGTCAAAGTTTAGGTTTGCTATGTTTAGTTTAGACAAACCGTGATAAGTGCTCATCCATAAATTTCCCTTATTATCCTCCTCTATATTCAACACCTTATTATTACACAGGCCATTTACTACAGTATAATTTTTCAGGTTCCCTGAGACCGGATTATATGAGAAAATACCCCGGCCATAGGTACCGAACCATAACATACCTGCTTTATTGATCAATAGACTTCTTACTTCACAATCGAGATTGATAATTTTATCTACACCGCTAATCCTGTTGACGTGAATAATACCATTATAAGTTCCCAGCCATAAATTGTCGTTCCCATCAGCAACGATAGAAAGGATATCTTCGTTCAAATTATTATAGATAGCCGGAACAAAATAACCTTTATTGGGCTCAAAGAAGAAAAGGCGACTCTCGTCTGTCCCCGGAAAGCATACGGCCCAGATAACACCATGATGATCTTTATACAGTTTCCAAACGTCACCTATTCCCGCCTTTCCCCCAACTGGGATATGCTCGAATACCTGAGTTTTTGAATTATAGCGGCGTATTCCGGAGCCGAATGTTGAAAACCACATATTCTGTTGGTCATCTTTGATGATACTTGTTATATTATTTCCACCGCTACCCTGCTCATTTTTTGATGTAAAAGAATAATTTTTAAATAATTGCTGTTTCCTGTTCCAAATGCTTAGCCCTCCCCCATCAGTTCCTATCCATATATTCTTATCCTGATCTTCGCCAAACGAAAAGACGAAATCATTGATCAGGCTATTTGGCTGGAAAGGCTCATGACGGTAAGTCTTAAATTGAATAGTTTTATCATCAACAATATCAATTCCTCCTCTGTTAGTGCCTACCCATTTTGTTGAAAAATCATCTTCATAAATAGCAATCACCGCATTACTGCTTAATACACCAGAAGTAATTTGACTGACGACAGCCGGTCGATTTGCTGAGGTTTTAAGTTTGATGATACCCAGGCCGTCTGTGGCAATCCATAAATCATTAGTTTTATCAATCACAAAGGCGGTTGCACTGCAATTATTGAAAGCACCCAGATCAACTTTTGCATAAGTACCGTCATGTATAGAATAGATGTAAACACCGCTCACTGTACCTACATAAAGTTTATCAGAATTGTAAGCAATAATGCAGGTAATTTGAGATAGTGCTTTGGCAGCAACTTTCAACCTTTCAAATTTCTTGTCGAATTGGCAAAGACCAGTATTTTCAACAGCAACCCACACAGCTTGATCATTGCCTATTGTGATCGCTGCAACCTGATAGGAATTGGTGATTTTTCCAGAGGAAGATAACAGCGGGATTTCGCTAGCTATGCTGCTTCCGTCATATGCTAACAATAAACCATTCGAATCTGTACCGACATACATGTTGCCTTTGTTATCCCGGCTAATGCAACTAATAGTTTTTTTGTATATCTCGTTTTTATCTGTGGGGTACTTTACACGTAGATTCGAAAACTTAAGCGTACGATTGCTTTGTATTCCAAGGCCTGCGTGCGTACCGACCCAAATATTTCCCGCTTTATCGGAGCTTATACATTTAACAATATCATTTGGGAGTGTTTCCCCATCATTATAGCTATTTTTGAAGACTTTAAAGGAGTTTCCATCATAGCGATTAAGTCCATCAAACGTTCCAAACCACATGAAACCGTTCTGATCTTTATAAATGCTGGTAACCGTATTATTAGAAAGTCCATCTTCAATACCGATAAATCTTGTTTCTTGGGAATGACAAATACAAGCACAAAATAAAATCAGCAGGCATAAGAAAATCTTTTTTAACACTTGTGCCATAAGAATATTAATCAGCTACGCAATTGAGACAAAATTAATAAAACAATGAAAAATATAATCAGACAAGAAGATATAGATGCCTTGACAACTGTTCGGTCTTTCAAGTTCTGTTAAACTATGTTCTTCAATGTAAGAATTTTTAACAGAAAAAGAATATTTATACTGGAATTAAAAAAAAGGAAACATCCATAATAAATATGATGTTTCCTTAAGTGACCTGGGAGAGGATCGAACTCTCGACCCACTGATTAAGAGTCAGTTGCTCTACCGGCTGAGCTACCAAGTCATTTTTTAGTGGGGGTGCAAATAAACAGTTTTTTCTTGATTTAGCAAAACTCCTGTGTAAATAACGCTACTTTACTGTACTACTGGCTAATTTTAGCTGATATAAGTCGGCTTGGATGGCGGGAAGTAAAGAGAAGTGTTTGCACATTGTTTGCACAATCTAAGCACGCCAACGACCACAATCTAGTGGTTTATGATAACTTATAAAGTAGTACTTGACCAAAGAAGAGTCAAGTCAGATGGTAAGTACTCTATCATGTTTAGGATAACATCAGATCGGGTAACAAGTAATTATTCAAGTGGAATAGCAGTATTAAAAGCACATTGGAATGCGGAGACATCGTTGATTAACAATCTATGCCCTAACTACAGGGAACTCAACAAGAGCCTTACAAGCAAGTTCCTTAAAGCACAAAAACTAATCTTACAGCTTGAAGAGGAAGGATGCTTCTCGTTCGAGGTATTTAAAGAACAGCTAAACGGCAAGGTTCAGTCCTCCCCTAAACAACAACCAACACTGTTTGTAGCGTTTGCAGAGAAGCTCATTAGTGAGATGCGGGAAGTAAACAGAACTGGTAACTCCTTAGTTTATCAGACTGCTGTAAATAGGGTAATAGCATTCTGTAACAACAAACACTTACGTTTTGAGGATGTAGATTACACGTTTATAGACAAGTTCAAGCATCACTTGATTAAGGATGGCATGAAACCAAACACAGTTGGAAATTACCTGAGATCAATCAGGGCTATCTACAACAAGGCAATAAAAGCTAAGTTGGTTGATCGGGCTAGCTATCCGTTTCATGAGATTACTATTAAAACTGAAAAGACAGCTAAACGTGCCATTTCTATTGAAGACATAAGAAGTATCTATAAGGCCGAATATAAACCCAACAGCGCCAAGTGGCATGCACGAAATTACTTCTTGTTAAGTTTTTCCCTACGAGGTGCATCTTTTACAGACTTAGCATATCTGGTGAACGCCAGTATTGAAAATGAGGTGCTAACATACAGACGTAAAAAGACAGGTACAAGCTTAACGATTAAGCTGCTACCTTTGGCACAAGAACTACTAACCAGTTACAATCGCCATAACACTGACTACCTCCTACCCATCTTTAGCAATACAATAGAGGCGGGTAGTCTAAAATCCATCGCTACAACCAGGCAGTGGATTAAAACCACGAACAAGTGGCTAAGAAGAATAGCTGTTGACTGCAAACTAAATATTGAACTCACCACTTACGTAACAAGACATACTTGGGCTACCACAGCGAAACGATTAGGTTACTCCAATGAATTGATCGCTGAATGTTTAGGCCATTCATATGGAAATAAGGTGACTAACATATACCTAGATAGCTTTGAACAGTATTTACTTGATGAAGCAAATAGCAGAGTCGTACAAGCTATTCAAGTTACATAAACACAAAGCCCACCCGGTATGGGTGGGCTCTCATTTTAATTGGCAACTTGTTTATTTTTCGCGAATTACCAGCTTTGCAACAATCGGAGTATACAAATCCAATGTATTACCTGATCCCATTGTTTGAGTTATCGTCTTATAAAGGAAAAGCTTTCCAAACAGTTTGAATGCTTCGGTATTAGCATTCTTACCCAACGCCGGCAGGTTCAAATCCATAAGGATAGTTTTAATCGACCTAGTTATATCATATGCATACAACGGCGTGTTTAATATAACAGCCTCTGTTATCGCTTTGTTGAGCATGTAGTCCTCGCCATCGCACTCGTTGAGAGATTCATACTCAGCAGCCACGTCACCAAATTTAATGCCGCCACGCTTAGCAGTGTAGAAGTCAATAATTTCGAAGCACACATCATCATCATAGATGTGACATATAGCCCAGTACCAATCCTGTTTTTGGGGTGTTAACATACCAACCCTTTCCTGCACAGTTAATTCAACTACAGCAGCTTCCACGTCACTACCTGGTAGTAAAGTGGCATCTTTTGTTTCTTCCATCAATAATAATTTTAAAGACATAAGAGTTGGTGGATGTATACCTCACACCTACGCCAATGTCCAGGTTAAAAACAGTCACATTATTTAGACTGTCAATTGTATATAGCATACCTCTCCTACAAAAAGAAGTATATTAAGCATGCCATTTAACCCGCAGGCGTGGAGTGGTTTAATTATAAACAGGAGGTGTACCGTCTGCCTGTTACAACCCAACTTTGTCACACATTATGCCAACGCAGCAACGATGTGATAATTCTGAATAAAGCACATCATCGTCTGCCGATACGTCAGCTTTTGACACTTTGCCATAGCTTCTGCGGATATTTTTTGTAGGCTACTTGAATTGTAGCTGTGACAATTGAGCTTCATTTGGAATCTGTTGAAACTTTGCTTCATAACTTGGGCGCTGATATTTCCAGTTAAGTTTATCGGTTAGTTTGATGATAACACGGCTATCGCCGCAATCATATAACTTAGTTGACTTTTCTATATAGCCTTTAGCTATTAATACATTAAATTGGCAATGCAAGACTTTATAGGTCACCCCTAGGAATTCGCTTATAGCTTTTATACTGCGACAGAGACATTCCAAATTAACGCTATCAAAACATTGCCTTATAAATACAAGCATTGCTCTTTGGTTAAAGGTAAGATCATCCGTTTTGAAGACACTGTATGGGATTTGCAGGAATGAAGAGCACTTTTTAAACTGGTAGCGATTAGATACATGTTTTTTAGTTGACTTAGTAACTTTTAAAAGGCCGGACAGCTCCAAGCGTTTAATAGACTCCATAGTAGTTTTTTTGTTCATGCCTGATCTCCGGGAGATCGTATCTAATCCAGGCAAGCAATCATCTGTTTCATTGTTGTTGAACGACCTTATCGCAACATATGTAAGTAGATCTTTATAGTGAAGTCCATCTTGTGAAAGTTGGTTGATTGCAGGAAGCAGGACGAACTGATTGTTCGTTTCAGGTGACATATTAATTATGAAAAAATATTGGGGAATTTACTAGTGTATCTCAGAGGAATTTCTTATCTTTACATCAGTAAGTCAGTCAGTTAGCACACTGCTTTGATAGTACAAAGATACCAAATTTCGAGGATAATTCCTAATCGCACCAAGTTTTCCTCTCAGATACTCTCTAACTATAGTACTTACTATACTTTATATAAATATCAATAGTATAGTTAGAGTGTAACTCAGGAAATCATATTGAAGATCTCGCTCCTACCGCAGATGATGATATGCCATAACAAACAATAAGACACATGACAAACACGCTAGTTGCTTTTGAGCAACCAATCCAAACAAACTCAATAGATGAAGTTAACGCACCAGCAATTATTAGCCAACTAACACTCGATGAACGTGTGGCTTTGGTTGATCCCGAACAATTTAAAAGATGCTTGCTCAAGGTTGTTGGAGTAATCCATTTTAAGGTTATACCAGGTATAGCATTGAACAAATTTACCTGTACTATTGGTACGCACCACTTTACCATGACAGAACTATTATCTGTTAAGGACAGATACTTAGTATAGTTAACTCGGAAACCGTATGGTTTCCAATTAGTCACAACAACATACCGCAAGGTTATGGTCATCAACAGTTGTTTGATTGGCTCCTATATCGTTACAAAGTCATGACTACCTCTATTAAACTCAACTATCCAGTTACACTGCTAAAAAGACAACGAGCACTGCTTTAAACTTGGTGAGCACCTGCTTGTCTTTTTAAAAGGGAGATAGGTAAGTTAAGCCTTATGAGATGCCTCGACAACTTCATGTGAAGGATTCAACTTGTAATACCAAATGGAAATAGCAGTTACAGCAGAGTAAGGCAACCATAAATACAGTGTATACCAATCTATATTGTTTCTATACAGATCATAGCCTATGAAACAAGGTGTCGTAACCAATAAAGCAATCAGAAGTAATACTGTTTTAGTCTTTCTGTTAGGCCAGGGCTTACGAACAAACCTGTAAACAGCATACCACATAATGAGGAAGGGTATTAACGACAAACCTAATCCGAAAATGACACAGGCTACAAAGAAGCCAAGGTCATCAGCTAATGGTTCGCCATCGCCTTTAACTCTCATAAACACACTTATACCAACGATAACAAGTAGAGGTGTAACTACTACTGTAGTCAACCAAACCCTTAGACTATATCCTAATGATGACTTCATATAGTTTGGATTTGATCCTGTTCGCTACTTGTTTGATTGAACTTATAGAACCTCGTACAAACCGCCAACACCAAAGCAAAGCAGGTGAACATGAGATAATACAGATAATCTACATTACCATGCTCTAACCAATACAGTACACTGAATGAAATAATAAGTATCACCTCACCCAAGATTGTCGCCAACCACCTTATCGTTGTAAAGAGATCAGTAAACTTATTCAACAACCATATAGTAAGAAAGTAAACGACCCAAGGCAGGAACGACACACCGATAAAAAGTATAGTGTACATTATGCAAGCCACAGGCCATGAACCCGCATAAGCTCTGACAGCGAGTATGCTCTCTTTATCAGCTACTGACAATGCCATGCAATACATTAGAGGTGCTATGCTCACAGTAGTCAACCAAACCTTAATACTATATAGTAGTGCTTGCTTCATTGTTTAAAAGTGTAGTAGTTTTCTGACCAAGCTTATAGATCCTTATAAAGAACGCTGTTGATACAGCAGTGCTAACCCATAGCAGTGCAGCGTCAAAATCTATCTTTTGCCAACCAAGGCTAAGTAACAAGATCGCACAAACCAAAAATGCAACAATTACAAACGCCACGAGCTTGGTTCGAGGTATTGAAGTTGTCAACCTAATGGCTAATTTAAACCACAACAATGTTACTGCCCAAGGCACAATACTAAGGATAAGGTAGAAACTAGCTGAAGTGAGATACCATTTTACTTCTTTGCTTACAGTGAAGTGATAGTGATGTACGCATGTTGACACAACCATAAAGATTATAGGAGCGACCACTGCACTAGTTAACCAAACCTTAAGACTATATATGATTACTTGCTTCATTCTGCATTCACTTTATACTCAATTGGTCTTAAACGATACAGCCAGATGAACCCTACCAGTGTACACCAGTAACAAAACACCATGCTTATACTATAGCTAGAATCATTTTTAAACCCGAAGACAGCTACATATACAATCGCTACAGTCGATAGGGTTACCAGACATAGCACTGCTTTCAGCCAGTACACACTTTTAATGTACCGAGCTATTCCAAGCAAGAAACCATACGTTATTAACCAGCAAGGTAATGAGCAGCATGGCGCACCGAGAACAGCAATCATTAGCCATAGCCAAATCATACCGTCAGGATCTTTTGTAAAGCTTAGATAGTATATCGTATAAGCAAGTGGGAAGACAAGTGCAGTAGTCAGCCACACTTTAAATAAGTACATCATTGCTTGTTGCTTAATCACTGTGTTAGGTTTAGCAGATGCTAATATACAATTGTTACTTTTAAATCAAAGGCGAGTCACTTTTTGGACGCTAAAACAATCAGCATCACTACACCGAAGATAATTAAGATAGGTGAACAGGTGAAGAGAACAGAGTTAGTAAGCACTCCCAAATTGTAAATACCTCCCCAAGATATATAACCAAACACGTACCCCAACACGATACAAGTCAAGTATATTAAAGCTTTTGTAAGTTTACTCAATATAGTTCAAACGAATATAAGGCATACATACTAGTATATAGCCCCTCTGGGTAACTTATCAGAACTCGCTTCCCTTTTTGGGCTTTTATCTTGTAACGAGTGCCTGAAACCAGACAGGACTTCACCCCCGGCCATAAGCTTGATATAAAGCTTGTCTCTCACCCGATCTTTCAGCCTCACGCATATCCTTTTAAAACAAAGCAGTGCCTTCACCTAAGAGTAATCACTTAACATTCAATAACCCGTGCCTCAACGACTTCACGAGTACTGCTTCCCTTTTAAAAGTGCGTAAGCCAAGACCGGCTAATAGCACAACCTTACTGTAATTCACCTAAGTATCAAACCAAACATCAACACATCATGACCGAGGAAATCAGATCAACATGCAAATCACAGGAGAAACAGCCCAGCCCACCTGCACGACTACTACCTAAACGCTGGATAGCTGGCAGGAAGCTTTACAAGAGTTCAACCATGCAGAAGCATAACGAAGCTATACAACGCCGGTATCATATCATCTTAAATCAGGTCAAGAAGCTACTTGCTCCATACAGGCCAACAGTGTTTGAAAAAGATTACAGGTTTGACAACACTGAAAATTCATTTGCCCTGCATGCTTTTCTTAGCGAGACTTTCTACTTCTACATTGAGTGCGATTTTACCTACTTCTATCGGGTTGAATATGCCTTTAACAACTGTAAGCACGAAGCAGAGATCAGGAAGCTACTTGACAACTACACTTTCAAAGAGAGAGCAAAAGAAATAAGTGTGTTGCCCGACTTCAACACCTTTTATGATAACGTGTTGGCTTTTCAGCATGAGCGCTTCGTCTATGTTTTAAAAGCGTAGGCAGCCACACAACACCTAACAACATTGCAACAGCTTGGCCTTCGACCAGGCTTCTTTCATTTAAAACCAACTCCAACAGATATGAAACAGCAAACTAACCCAATCAACAACGAGCTGCTAGCCTACAACAAGTGCGTGCAGGCAGCTTACTACAAAATCTTAAAACTAGCCAAGAACCAATTGGCAACCATTGAGTATGAAGAGCTACGCTACTCGCTAACCCGATCAGATCGAATAATCATACATGAATTTGTGACCCCAGTAATTTACTTACGGTTGGACTGTACCAGCTATGGGGTTTATGCTATCCATTACGGTTTTGAACTCATGCAGAAAGCTACGGAGTTAAGTAAACTCACTTCATCTTTTACAAGGGCTATATACAGGTTGACTTCTAAAGATACAACCAGCATTGATATAGAGAACAGCGTGCATACTGATTGGGTGATCTACAACCCGAGTGAGCTATACGAGCATGTTGAAGAGAGAAACAAGCACCACACCTTCGCACTTATAAAATACAGAGATACAGCTACTCAAAGAAAGAGAATGCTTAGTGTTGCTTAACATTCACAACTGTTTATTAACTTTACATCAAAACAAGGAGGAACACATCAACATAGCCATTTACTAACATACAATAAGATATAAAGCGTTTGCTATAGACTTGTAACTGGAAACCTAGGAAATTTCAAAAGTGGAGCAAGACTGATAGTGTTAACGCCCAACGCGAAAGCGTTTGGGCTTAGCCTGTCTGTTCCACACTCTCCTAGGGGTTCCAGTTCAGATATGGTGACAGTCCAAGCGCTTTTGTGTTTAAATACCACCGATGAAGGGACTGCCTCGGTATAACATACAAATCCTTTCACACATGAAAAAAATTTATCTCTCACTGGTAGTAGTACTACTATTCCTTTCAAGCTGCTCTGGCATTCACTATCAAATCGGAGAGTCAACCGATGCCTTTATCAGCGCTAATCACAAACGTTCATTTGAACTAGTCAGAACTTCCAACGAGTGGACTGTTTATAAATGGGTGAATAACTGGTCGTATGATCCGCCCTATTTCTTTTACTTCCATAATGGTGCCTTATATCAGGTTGATCAGGGTCAACGTGCACCGGACATTATCATACAAAACAGATAAGATCAGCAACATCCCTAACCTTTAAGACGATGATCAGAATACTTTTTACATTACTTATTGTGGCTATGTGTTTAACCGCCAAAGCTCAATACATTTCACCAACCGACTTATTACATATGAATGCCCTATGGCAAATAAATGACCCTCACTGTGATAAGAATACCTATGATTACCTGATGACAGTGGATTCTAGTTGGGTACCAAGAAGCAAACCAATAATCGACGATAAAGGTTACATGTCCATTATCGGTTATACGAAAGACCATAAGAACTGGTATTTGCCGACAGAGGAAATGATCACCCTTGCAATTGAACGTGGGACTGTTAAGAAAAGCTTGTCTTATCGATTTACAGACCCAAATACCTGGGCAAAGTACAACAAACAAATGATGGATATGAATGCGACAAAATTGGGAAGCGCTCCATCAAATGGAGGGCAACAAACCATCTATCAGGTTAACGATATTGGATTTGTCCTTACTGAATATCCACCCGGAATAAAAGGGGATGACAGAACCTTCGAGGTCACGCTTTTAAAAGGTGACTAATAAATAAGAGCTTGCTTAATGCAGGCTCTTTTTATTACGCAATGCTTCACCAACTCCTTACAGTCGTTGGCTCGCTTAAACCCAAATCTCTTTATCTTTAACAATACAAGCTATGGAACAAACAATCAGAACATTCAAATTTGAGAAAGAGAAGACAGGTAGATGGTACATAGTACTGCCTGAATGGAATGGCACAAAAGCAGACCTTGAAATGGTACAAGGAGCCGACACAATGCTTGACTACGTTGGCAAGGGTACTAACGAGGTTACCCTTGCACTTAATGAGCAGCCATTCTTTGAGGCAACACCACTTACCCTTTACGATGGCAATTTACCTGTTGGTGGAGGGATGTACCTGTTAAACAAATATGAGGGTGTTGAACTTAACCAACAGCTCTGGCTTTGCTCTGTAACTGAGCATGTCTTCGGTCACTTGCCACAGACTATATACTTTAAGAGGATGTAATAATACAAAGCGGGATAGTTTAAAAGCTATCCTGCTTAATTAGGGTTTCTCCAACACCACCACTACGGGTTAATTGATTTGGCAGATATTATAACATAAGCCCACACTTGGCTTTACCCTCAGGAGTTGCATAAGAGGGCGAAGCCAAGTTATGCTTATGCCCATCTCGCGCAGAGGCCTTCCACACACAGGTCCATAGGTGTTCGTCACTCTTAAGCGGAGCAACCTACCCGCCAACTTTCGTTCGGTTCAATTAGCTTGCAGCCTATTGAACACTCACCGTACCGAGTTGTCATGAAGTTTGCAGTCGCAAAGTCGTTTCTCACATTCGCTTTCTCTGTCTTTTTAAAAGTTTCATTTATGCTTCGCTTTTACTTGGTTTGCAACCAGGTAACGCTTGCAACACTCAACATTTATAAAGTCAGGCGCTCATATTGTTTGGCGAGCCTACGCCTAAGCAAAAGGCTGCACAACTGTCATGGAGCTTGAATTTGTAATGCTCCCGCATTACTCAACCTCAACGCCAGTTGTTTGTGCAGATACTATGCAGTCGCAACGTTGTTGCTCCCTCTGCATAGACCTTTTGCTTTGCTCGCAGACAACTTCGTTTCTCTGCGTTGTCTTTGGACGGCTCGTTACATTTTACTAACTTGGTCACAGCAACATGAATCTTGATAAAGATCAATAACCTTGCTAGTTTGTGGAAGATAATGAAAAAAACGTTCGGCATATTAGTACCCTTAATTTTATGGGCACCGCTACTTTTTGCCCAGTTAAAATTTACGGTTACGGCAAGTAAAACCAACGTTAGCGTAGGCGAACGATTTAAGGTAGATTTCTCTATAAACGCTGACGCTGACCAGTTTACCCAGCCAGATTTGAGCGCTTTTCAGGTATTATCAGGGCTCAACGCGTCAATCAATCAAATGGTCAATAATGGTGATACTACATTTGATATAACGTATAGCTGTATTCTTGCTGCCAAAAAGGAAGGTACATTTGATATCGGTGCTGCAACTATAATGGTAAGCACTCAAATGCTTTACTCAAACTCAATTAAAATCAAAGTAAATGGCCAATTCCCGGTAGGCCAGCAACAACAAATTAAGATACCAGACACTTTTGCTGCTGAAGATAGTTCAAAATCCGCCCAGATAGATATCAAAACGCTGCCGAAACAAATATTTATAAGGGCTGAGGCCGATAAAACACATGCCTATGTAGGCGAACAGATAAAGGTAACTTACAAGCTATATACCCGTGTTAACATATCGAGAGGCCAAGTGGATAAAATTCCCGCACTGAAGGGCTTTCGTAACCGGGATGTTGCTAACGCTAACAGACAGAAGACCCCCTTCACGTTCGAAGATGTTAACGGGTTGAAATACAGGGTAATCATCATAAGACAACTCGTAGTTTCCCCTGAACATGCAGGCGAACTCACAATCGCGCCACTTACCATGGACACTATTTTGCAAATCCCAGATAAAGGGGCTTTTGATAACCCTTCTGGCAACTACCATCAATTGAAATATGAACTTAAAAGTGCCCCGGTAATTATTCATGCTATTACTTTACGATAAAAAAAGCAAAGCAACAGAACAAACTTTCTTTATAAGTCTACACTTCTAATCTCTAGCTATTAATTTTTCATAGGCCCGTTACTCACTTGGGACATTATTTCTTTATAAGCTATACTGTAACCCCATTCACAAGAAAATGTCCCAAAACCCAACACTAAGTAGCCTGTCATGGTTGTTGTGGTAGTAAAGGCGGTTTTCACATTCGCTTTCGCTTGCTTTGAATACGTTTCACTCAAGACTGCGCTCACGCTTGCTTTCATTCAACATCTTAAAAGCAACACGCGAATCTATATTTTACTCGCCTACGCCTGACGCAAAAGGCTTCAAAGCTGTCATGCCTATTGAGTACCAATACACAACCCTTTGTCAATAGCTCACGCCAGCTTTTCGTGAAGCATACTAACAGGTTGCACGTTGTGCGCTCTCCTGTTAGACCTTTTGCGTTACTCGTAGGCAGCTCGTAGAGTTAGCTGCATAGCAATATAGATTGTAGCTAATTATTTACTATCTTGATTCACTAAACTATCACATATATGAATATACCATATGTACTTGGAGGAATAGCTTCTTTGATATTTGGAACATGGTTAACCATTAAGGAAGTAAATGTTTATCGGGCTGGTGAGCAAGATAAATTAGGCGCTGACATCAAAATGCTGGGAGGTGCATTGATGTTTGTCATGCTTGGCCTCTCACTAATTATCAAATACCTATAGAAGCCTGTTTGCATCGCTCGCACCACATGCTTTGCTCTGCCTCGGCTTTGGACGGCTCGAATAGTTAATGTGTATTTTTATAAGAGCAAGTTGTTTACTACCTTGGTTTCACTAAACTCACTGCGATGAATGTCTTAATAAAAGAAATTAAATCATGCTACAAAGCTTTTGGAGATGCTACAATATATAAAGTTGAGTATCAGATTAATTATGCTAATCAAGGTAGTGAGTATTCTAAAGATGTGAATGTTCTTATTAACTGTTATAACTGGCCACTTAGTAAATGGGAGAAGATACAACTTACCTTCAAAAGGGTCAGCAGTATCAGATTTGTAGAAACTGCTAAAAGACCTAGCACTGTGGTATTTGAAGCCCTAGTAACAGAAATCAATGATGTGGTGGTATTTGATTTCTTTCCAATTCAAATAGATGACAAAGGAACTTTAGAAGAAGACATTAACTCTGATTTTTCGATTAAATGTAAATCAATATCATATAAAGTCCTATCATAACAACTATGATAACTACAGATCCAAACTTCAGAATCCTTAATGACACATCCATCTTTACCTTAGGTCATGTTTTTGAGTGTGTGTATCTCGTTAACAAAGAGACGTTAGAACAAGATGTTCTTGGTGAGTTGTATGGTGATCCTATATGGGGTTTAATCAGCAACAACAGCGATTGGGCAATTGTGGGCGGCCAATCACTCATCCTTTGGCAAGAGCCAAATTACATTGTTCATATTGAAGATCCGGAACTTGTGGGCAGCATCAAAGGGAGACAAACATCACCCAATGAATTAGAGATACTCATTGACCCATGGTCTGATAACTCAGCAGTATGGTTATTGAATGTAGACTCATTGCTAATACGTAAACTCGCTACAAGAGATAAACTCACTAGTTCTTATTCAGAAGATATAGATTGGTGAGGGATATGGCAGAAGTTATACCTTCAACATCGTTTGCAATAGGCGTTCACTATGTTAGTTCACTTTTAACTTATCACATATGAAAGTTTCTTATGTCATGCTCTGTCTTTTCTGGTTACAGCTTATGAACTTAAGTGTAAGAGCGCAACAACCGTCGTTCAATGCTTACCATGTCAGCTTATACAAAGGCAAGCCAGCACCATTAAAGCTTAAGGGTAACAAACTAGCAGAGATGTATCGCACCACTATTAGAGACACCTACTACTCTAAAAAAGAAATGGTCGAGTGGCATGGAGCAACAGGTCTTAACTTTGGAGGTCACTATTGCTTTGTTTATTGGGGCTGTGGATCTGAGTGCCAAGATGCTGCTATAGTTGATCTTAAGACAGGAGTTATCTACCAAGCGATGACAGCTACCATGCGCTATGAGTTCAAACCCTACAGCCGACTAGTTATTGTTAATCCAGGGCAAACTAAGAATAGTTGCGCTTTCTGTACTCCTGAATATTGGGTATGGAACGAAAGGTACAAGGTATTTAGGAAGATACGATAACACACAGTTTAGTTTACACATCTCAACATCCGACAATATTATAGGTGACCCTCTATTCAAATACGATCTTGCCCTCACTTAGACGTGGATGGACACCCATCACAGCATCTTGACAAAGTGTACAAACAAAGCCACGTTCCGGTCCAGACTTAAAGTCATCATTTACGTGTGCCTTGATGAATCCAGGAAGTTCATATCTGGCTCTAACTTCTTGCATATTAAGCACACAATCATAATACACCCACTCTCTGCAATTATTTGACCAAGCCTTACCTCTGAAGGTTTCGGTAATACCCCTAGCTTTGATAGCATTGTCTAAGGCTTGTAAGTGTTCGCACATACTATTATTTACTTATGAAGTTTTTGAGCTCGCCAAACACTTAGCTGGATATTCCTGTCATTCGCGACATCCCAGTAGCTAATAGCGTAAGTCTTGGCATCTACGATAAACTTGAAATGAGGAACTAGGTTCATTCCATTGTCTTCTGCAACCGTTAGTCGGTAGTTGTTATCCTGCTTTGTTGGGCTTGAGTCTATATAAGTTTCTAGGTGCCTGTGATGCTTCGTCACCTTGATGATATACGTATCTGCTTGAACTACCTCTGGTAACGATGCAATCAGATTCAACACCTTTTCATCCTTCTTCGTCAGGGTTTCCTTAGACTGTGAATGAACTACTACTGTAAAGAGTAATAGGAAAACTGTAAGAGTTGTTCTTTTCATTGTATACATTCCCTTATTGTCAAGACAGTTCACTAAGCGTTTCTTGCTCGGTTTCCTCGCTTGGTAAGAATAGATACACCAAAGACACAAGTTGCAGAATACTAACAACCATGCTTGGTAATTCACTAACCACATTTATGTTAGAATGTATCAACTCGTATATATACAAGGGTAAGAACAAGACCCATAGCCCAAGTAAGAACCATCTTGTCCACTTGTAACCCTGCCTAATCAACCGAGCAATTAGTATAGTTAAAACTAGTATAGCCAACTCCGCAAACACACCTGGTCTTGGATTCGCGAGGAAGTATGCTACAAGACTAACGAATGCAGATGCTCTATAAATGTTAGAGGCTATTATAAGGTTTCTATTATCAGGCTTCATTATGATTTAGTCTGTAGGCAAGATATAAAATCTTCTTACTTAATGCAAGGTGATTGTTTCTCTACACAAAGTTAGCCGACCATCAGCATACAACCACTTCGTTTCAAGGTAGTATATAAAACCAGGGTATCCCTTTGGGAGCCTCCACAGCTTTTATATCTCCACCTTGCTTTAATGCTGCTGCTCAGCAGTGAGTCGTTCGAGAATTCACTCGATCTAAAACTTACTGCCATGACAGACATTAAACAACTACTCAAAGAGTTTGAACACTTCGCTTATGGACAATCTCTACACTCAGCTTTCACGGAATTACTCGACTGGACACTCCTACCTTTTAAAATACATGAGTGTGTGGAAGCCAAACAACAAGCATTTGAAACTTACCGAACCCATCCTAAAGCAACCCAACTTGTCACCTTACTGACCCTCATTGGAGACCTCTCAGAAGGCTTCGCAGACCCATTGGGCGAACTATATCAGCAAGCTATTTCAAGTGGACACAATGGCCAATTTTGGACACCTGAGCATATGTGCGACATGATGGCAACCATAACTATTGGTGAAACTTTGGAGGATAACCAAACCGTTTGTGACCCAACTTGTGGCAGTGGTAGAATGCTGTTGAGTGCTGCCAAGATCAATCGTAAGGCATTGTTTTATGGTGCAGACCTTGATATTACTTGTTGCAAGATGACTCTCGTAAACATGCTGCTTAACTCTTTACAAGGTGAGATCGCACACATGAACACATTGAGTAATGACTTTTATAAAGGTTACAAGGTCAGTACAACCTTAGTTAACGGTTATCACATGCCTTACTATATTGAGTTTGATCAACCTGAGTTAAGTTATATTTGGTTAAGGCCGGTTAAGCAACCAGCTAAGTCTGCGTTTACTACACCATTTGAACCGGTGAGAGCCTCACAACCTATCAGTGGAGTGCAGGGTATTTTGTTTTGATCAACTGTATTCAAATATGATTTCGCTTTGTATCTTTGGGTTGCTACCCCTAACTCCTATGCACCATTTACATACTGTATTCAATACTGTTAATGACAGTCCGAGAAGCACATTACATTTAATCCTTGCATGTACTGCTTTCGTCTTGGTTGTTTCTTTCTGCGTTGCAATGTATTTGGGACGGGGGAGAAAAGCAGTGATTACACTCAACACAGGACATAAAGTTAATCCCTTTCTCATGGCTTTACTGCCTGCAACACTGGTGTTCGCAATTTACGCAAAAATTGATATAATGGATATCAATGTCTACCAACATGATAAAGCATTACTAAATAGCAACAGTAGTGAGGTCAAGGTTGTAGAGGGAAATGTTAAGAATTACTATGCCGAAGCAAGAGATGGACACGGTAATGAAGAGTTCACAGTGCAAGATACTTTGTTTCATTACTCTCATTTTGAAGACGGTCGCTCAGGTTATCATGCAACATACTGGTATGGTGGAGTTATTCGACAGAATCTATATGTTAGGATAACTTATTACTATGATGGAGACCGTAATGCTATACTCAAGCTTGAGACTGAGTAAGACCTACTAAGTTATCCAAGAAATATTCATACCCCTATAAAGAGGTAAATTGTGTTTTCTTTGGATAGAGTAATGGTCAGTTAGTATCTTAGCATATCCACTTACGGCAACTTACCTATCTCTACTGCAAATGCTTAAAACCGTTTTCACACTCTTAATGGCAACAACTTTACTAAGTGTTAGTTATGGGCAAGTCAACGACTACGGACAGAGATTAGAGGTACTAAGACATCACACAGTAGGCCAACAATATAAGTTCTATAGTAAGACAGATCACTCAACTACGCTTCTGCGATATTTAGGAAAAGTAAAGACCGATAATGGTGTGTGTTATAAAATAATGACATCAGTTTGGCTGTGGGGTCAATCGCACAGGGCTACAAGTCGTATATTGGTTTATGATTCTTTTAATAGGTATATAGGTCAGTACCATGTAGACATGACTTATGACTTACCAAATCATTTAAAAGCTAATAGATTGGTATTCCTCAACTCTAACAAAACAGGAAGTGATTGTGACCTAACCTTAGTAACTGAAATAGACCTTAGTGCAGGCTTACCTAAACAAATCTTCATCAGGTGTAAAGGCGATGAAGGTGACCTTTATCCATTTGAAAGCGAAGGTGAGTGAGTACATAATTGCAAGCAAAGGTAGGGCTGTAGCTGCTGAAGCGAACGAAAGACTACGGCATAAACACCGTCTTACCCTCTACCCTACATTTATTCCGTTTCCTTTCTTTCTTGATTGCTACAAACCTGAGTTGAGGCTATAATTATTCACTCACTTAACTTAAAGACATGAAGACGACAAGAGAGCAATTACAAGCATTGGAGTATATTTAGAGATGTACTTACAAAGGTTTGTTGACGATGTGCAGCAAACAGTTTAACTTAGCAATACAGTTCATTAATTTTTAACAAGGTTGTTGGTGTTTGCGCATAGTCTGCACAAACAGTGCTGGAAGCATACAAATTGGGCTTAGAGAGCTTGTTTAGCAAGGAAGGACACAACTTAAGAGTCAGTTGCTCTACCGGCTGAGCTACCAAGTCGTTTTTTACCGGGGGTGCAAATAAACAGTTTTTTTTGTAGTTATAAAAGCTAAATCTTAAAATCTACTTTGTTGGGTATAAAATAAAACAAACGCAATACCAATTATTACACTTGTAACTGTTCTACAATAAAATTTAAATGCTTTAACTACGTAGTAACTAATTGATTCAGTTGCTTACTTCATTTATAGTTTATAGATTTAATATAATTTCCAATCACGAGATTCCTAAATCCTTTTTATGTATCTGTATCTTATTATTCTTTTAATATTAACCATTGCTGTTGTACTTGTTGCAAGCAAATCACATATGTTGCGTAATCAGGTGTTTAATCATAACAACTATGCTAATATTGCGGCTGTCAATAATATTGAAAACCCCAAACCTGCATTTAGCCTTAGCCGAACGCAACTTGCTTTTTGGACTGTAATCATAAGCAGCACTTTTATATATATTGTTATTAATTTTTCTTCGGGTACATCAATTGTAATTCCTAACATTCCTCCTGTAAACCTGGTTCTTTTAGGGATTGCAGCGGGTACAAGCGTTGTAGCCAAAGTAATTGATAATAGTCAGAAAGATAATGCCGGCAACTCAATTTCGCAGCAAGATTTGCCTTCAAAAGGTTTTCTAACCGATATAATTTCTGATGAAAATGGTATAAGCATACATCGCTTACAAAATGTAATATGGACAGCTATTGTAGGGGTTATTTATATATATTACGTCATTATCAACTCCAAGATTCCTGATGGTACCATAATAAACAACAATTTACTGGGTTTAATGGGTATTAGCGCCGGAACTTATTTAGGCTTAAAAACAACTGAGAATAGCGGAGGTACAGGTCTCGCGACAATTCATACTGTAGCAGCAACTGTAGTAATTCCCCAGCCTGTTCCACCCCCAGCCATTAATTCACAAATCATCCCCCCTGCATCAACAATCCCCTCAGGCAATATTCAAACTGATAAGCCGTCATCATCAGCGCCATAATGCCTGTTCATTATATTTATTAACATTTCTTAAAAACATTAAGATAACTTTTAAAGTTGAATATGTAACCTAGTTCTATAATATGAAAACCTATCTTGTTCCTATTGATTTCTCAAAAGCATCAATTAATGCAGCAGAATACGCCGCTGCGTTAAGTCATCAAACTAATGTTGACCATATTATTTTATTAAATGCATATTATGTTTCCATTTATGAAACTAGCTTACCAAGCCCCGACATGGTTTTATTACGTGAAGAAGATATTGAACAAAACGCTGCGGATAGGATAGAAAAATTAACCTTATTAAAACATAAATTAGCTAAACAAGTTAGGCCGGGGGTTGAGATTAGTGTGCATTTAAACCGATCACATTTATTACGTGCTGTAATTGAAAATTCAATCTCAAAAAACGTTGATCTGATCATTTTAGGAAGCCGGGGAAACAGCAGCAGTGAAGATAGTCATATCGGCAGCCACGTTATTAAAATAGCAAAAGCAAGCCCTATACCAATTATTGTAGTACCACCCGCTTATACTTATAAAAAAGTAAGTAAGGTTGTAGTTGCTATCGATTTTAATAAAGTTAAAGATACAGTGCCCCTGGAGGCATTACAACGGTTGCTTGATAAAAAGAAGGCGGAGTTAATGGTGGTGAATGTTGATGATAAGGGCAAGCATTTACAGGGAGATGCCGAAAGAGCTGTTGAAGAAACTACGCTGCATAAAATGTTAAAACAATACGATCCTAAATATTTCTTTCTTGAGGATACAGATGTTATTAGTGGAATTCTTCAATTCGCGGCACAGAAGGATGCGCAATTGGTTATTGCATTACCGCATAAATACAGTTTCTTTCAATCAATTATGCATACAAGCATTTCTCATCAACTGGCCGCAAATTCGGCGGTACCTGTATTGTTGTTAAAGTAATTAATTTGTGGGGATATGATCATAAGGGTATAAATTCCAATATCCCTTTTAATTTACTCAGTTTATTCAAAAACCACCGTTTTGTTGTTATAAACAAATACCCTATCCTCAAAAACTAGTTTAAGTGCCTTTGCTAATACCGAAGTTTCGATCTCTTTACCAGCCCGAACCATGTCTGCCGCGGTAAAAGAATGATTTACAGGGATGATTTGCTGCGCGATGATCGGCCCCTCGTCTAATTCATTAGAAACAAAGTGAGCAGTGGCGCCAATTAGCTTCACCCCTCTTTCAAAAGCCTGCCGATACGGACTAGCTCCAACAAAGGCCGGTAAAAATGAATGATGGATATTTATAATCCGCATCGGAAATTTAGCGACGACAGACGGAGATAATATCCGCATAAACTTAGCAAGCACTATATAATCTGTATTGTACTGATCAATTATCGTGGCAACCCTATCTTCAAACTCGGTTTTGCTAATACCTTCGTGCGATACGTGATAAAATGGCATATCAAATCGCTGACATATCTCCTGCAAAACAGCATGATTACCAATAACGCATTGTACAGTAGCTCCAAACGTTCCAAAATAATTACGTATTAGTATATCTGCCAGGCAATGGTATTCCTTGCTTACCATTACAATAACCTTTTTACTTGGTTTTGGGTTGATGGATATAATAGCTCCCGGCGGCAATACCTCTTTAATATAGGATTCCAATAATACCTCATCCTTACTATCATCAATATTAAGGCGCATGAAAAACATGTTCTCTGTTTTGTCGACGTGCTCGCGCATGGAGATTATATTAAGTTGATGCTTTGCGAGTATTGCCGATATAGATGCAACCAGGCCAACCTGGTCTTTACATTGAATTACGATGATCATGAATTGCAGATAAAGAATACGGTAAAGATATAAACCTGCGTGTATTAAAATCAAGTATTTGCATTTTTCAAATAATGTAAATAGTACTCAACAAAAAGCCCTTGAGTAACTCAAAGGCTTGGCTTAAATAATTATCTATCAGCCACCGGATCAGGTGCCGTCGGATGCATCGGGTCATACACAGCAACAGCTACCCTTGAATCGGCACAGCCGTAGTATAAAAACCATTTCTTTTTAAAGTAGACCATGCCTTCAATAAACACCGTTCCGTTTACATACTGTCCGCTTTTTTCAAATGGCATCATCGGTCTTAAAAAAGGTAAATTTAAACGGGTTATTGGCTTTGAGGGATCGTTTTTATCAAACAATGCCTGTCCTGCACAATAAGAGTTTGCATTAAACCTTGTGTCTCTTCCCTCACCAGCTTTATTTTTACCATTATAAAATAGAATGATGCCATTTTTAGTCTTTATTGCCGGAGGGCCGCATTCTGTAAGATCGCTATCAAAATAACCTACTCGTGGCGATATCAGTTCTTTAAGTTCGCCATTACTGGTTATAACTGGTGCCCAGTCGATTAAATTAGTTGATGTTGCTGCATACACATGTTGTTCACCCCAGTACATCCAATATTTCCCATTGCTTTTTGTGATAACTTGTTTGCCATTTACTACTTCGGTTAAGATAGAGGCTGATTTACTGGCGATATTAAAGAACTTACCATTATACGCTTTCTTAAATATCGGCCCGAATTTTTTCCAGTGGATCAAATCTGTCGAAGTAGCCACACCCAAACGTGGGATATCCCTATTCCATTCAGTATAAAAAACAACATAAGTTCCGGCTGGCGTAACGGCTACACGCGGATCTTCGCAACCTCCGGGCCATTCGTATTTTTTCCCTACATCATTAGCAGGATATAATACCGGTTCAGATTTTCTTTTGTAGTGGATGCCATCACCGCTTTCAGCATATCCCAGACGTGAGGTTCGGAAACCAATTCCTACACCAAACTTATCCTCAGCACGATACAACACCACTATTTTGCCATTTTTAAGCGCAGCAGCAGGATTAAAAGTATCATTGGCTTCCCATGCCACCTTTTTATTACTCATGGGGTCTAAAAACCTCGCTATGGTATCAGGAGAAATAATAGGATCGATATTTTCAGATCGCACAAAGCCTCCAAAGGCCCAGTACGGTAGTTTATTAACGGTAGATTGGGCAAAAGCGTTGAATGATGATAAAGTCAGCATCAAAACCCAGCCGATATTCATTTTATTTTTCATTTAATTGATATTTTTAAAGATTAAACACTTGCGTATAGCTCCTCTATTTTTTCAAGCGGAACACCCTTAGTTTCAAACACGTATCTACTCACAAATAGTATCATGCTGATATTGATAATACCATAGATGCCAAATGTTGCTACTGCCCCTAATTGAGCTAACATGACAGGAAAGGTTAAAGATACAATGGTATTGGCTACCCAGTTACCAAATACCGCGATAGATGTCGCGTTGCCGCGTATTTTATTGGGGAATATTTCGGCAACATATACCCATAACACAACTCCCCAGGTACAGGCAAAACCACCTATATAAACAAATATGGTAGCCAGCACAAAGTAATTATGCAGCATATCAAAGTAAAACAGTGCCGCCAATGTAAACATACACAAGCCCATTATGCATGAGCCTGCAAGCAATAGCTTTTTGCGCCCCAACCTATCAATAAGCGGGAATGCTAACAATGTGAATATAAGGTTCACTACACCTGTTAAAACGGTTTGGAATAGCACGCTCCCCCCCACATGTGTTTTGGCAAATATCAATGGGGCGTAATAAAATACGATGTTTATGCCTGTAAGCTGCGCGATAGACGCAAATACAAGACCTATTATCACTACTTTTTTAAAGCGCGGCGATAGTACATCCCGTAATGCTGGTTTTTCTTCTGAGGCTATATTATCACTTACTATTTTAACCTGAGCCTGACTTTCTTTGTCGGAGTAAATTTTACCGAAGATCTTTTTAGCGTCGATCATTTTATTTTTTGATATTAGCCATCTAGGGCTTTCGGGGACTAAAAGCAATAAAAAAAAGAATATCCCCGAAGGTATCACAGCTGCCGCAAGCATGTAGCGCCAGTAATCATCTCCCGGAGATAAAAATGAGCTGTTTACGATCAGATAGTTGGAGATGAATGATAACAATATACCAGTTACAATAGCCAACTGCTGTAGCATCCCCAACCTGCCCCGAAATGTTGGCGGCGCAACTTCTGAAATGTAAATAGGCGCAAGGGTTGATGCCATCCCTATTGCAACGCCGCCAATAAGACGATAAATAACCAGTTGCGCGAAGCTACCGGCGATACCACTACCAATAGCCGCGATAACATACAGAATGGAGGTTACGATCATCAGGTTTTTACGCCCGTATTTATCGGCCAAATAACCGGCAAATAGTGCGCCTGGGATACAGCCTATTGAGGCTGCGGCTACAACCAAGCCGATTTCAGCATCGTTCAGGTGGAAATAGGGTTTTAAATATTGCAGGGCGCCGGCTATTACTGCCGTATCAAACCCAAATAGTAG
>JAMFRP010000036.1 GCA_026224775.1 Bacteroidota bacterium | reverse complement strand
CCTGTATTTCCTGTTAAACCTATCGGACCTTGTGAACCAGTCGCACCAACTGCCCCTGTATTTCCTGTTAAACCTATCGGGCCTTGTGAACCTGTCGCGCCAACTGCACCTGTACTTCCTGTTAAACCTATCGGGCCTTGTGAACCAGTTACACCTGTTGCGCCGATTGCACCTGTACTTCCCGTTAAACCTATCTGGCCTTGTGAACCTGTCGCGCCAACTGCACCTGTACTTCCTGTTAAACCTATCGGGCCTTGTGAACCAGTTGCACCAATAGCACCTGTACTTCCTGTTAAACCTATCGGACCTTGTGGGCCTGTTGCACCAGTTGCTCCGGTTGCACCATCTGTACCGTTAGTTCCGGCTGTACCAGTTGCTCCGGTTAATCCTATTGTACCTTGTGGACCGGTTGCGCCGGTTGCACCTGTTGCACCATCTGTACCGTTAGTACCTGTTGCACCGGTTAAACCTATCGGACCTTGTGGGCCTGTTGCACCGCTTAATCCGATCGGGCCTTGCGGGCCGGTTGCTCCCGCAGGGCCGGTAATATTTGTCCAGGTATTTGCCGTTGGATTAAAAATATAAGTACCACTATCATTGGTTACCACATTAACGCCTGCACCAGGGCCGCCTGGCTGGCCGGGTATACCGGGGGTGCCGCTTGTTCCCGGTTGGTTTTGGACAAGAATTGAACCTGAACTTCCTCCTCCTCCAACAAAAACCCATTTAGTTCCGTTATTATAATAAATACCGGGAACAACATCGTTTTGGGTAGCAGTATTATACACCATCATTCCCGCTACATGAGCACTTAGCGGAAAAGCATCCGTGGTGAGCCTTAAGGCTACCCTGGTATGCAAGAATCCTTTATTTGAACTTTCCAGTTCCAATATGGCGTCTTTATTAGGCAAGTTGCCATTGTTGACTGTGCCATCTTTTACTTTTTGCTGAGCCGCAGTTATCAACACATTTAAGGTGAGACCTAAACTAATAAGTATAATTTTCTTCATAGAATTGGATACAATACCAGGGTTTTTATTAAAATTTGAACTAAACATTTCTTTCATTTTCGAACATCAAACATTTCATTTGCCTCATCTTGCAGTGATTAACAACCTGCTGTTGGGTAAATAATACGGAGCAGCCAAAGGATACATTGACTCTAAAATTTAATTCTGATAAATAATTTTTCCGGTATCCTATTTACCATTCCAGATCCTTTACACCACATTAATGATGCTGCAGGCCACCGATGGATTCGCAGAACCGTAGTAATTTTACTTATCTTCTGAAAATTGCAGTTAACATCAGTTTTACCAACGTCACCGGCCCAAAGTATTTAAAGTAGTGCTTCATGCTTGTTTAGAAATTTAATACGAAGCAGCGGGAAGAAACATTGAATTGATTTCAAAAATTACTTTTATCCTCATTTTTCTCCTCAAATGCGGCGACTGTCTGGCTTTTGATGATATTAGTTTTTCCGCTATACGATGTGAACCACCACATCAGGCAATAGATCTATAAAAGCCGTTAGTTAGCATACCAGGAAGGCATACTCATCATCAATCCACGACGATCAGCTATAGATAAAGTGAGGACTTGCAGTCAGGAGGCCGGTACTCCACAGTTCTTACTGACGTTGAGATTCATCGTCAAAACTAAATTTCAGATCTTCATTTAACACCTCATTCCACCGGCCGATGGAATGAGGTGTTTCACCATGTAAAAATCCTATTGCAGAACAAAATGCGATGAGTTAGTTCATTTATGACCGTATCGAGTAATCACATTCATTAAGCAAAGGGATAAATTTCATAATTTGCCTGCCATCAATAAGCCGCTCTAAAATTTTGATTTTCGCTTTCAATATTTTATTTTTTGTCTATCCAATCGAGCTTCGATCATACGCCACAGGATAACTATTGGTATTGTATATACATAGGATAAGGCTTGTATTTTAATACTTCCTGTGGGGTTAGCATGTGGTGCGGAGCCTTTTTAATATCGTTTTTGTAGAATAATTTAAATCCGGTGAATTGTACCGGCTCAGGGTAAATAAAGTTACGGTAAGTTCCGGTTTTCAAATCCGGTTCGCCCCATCCATCCATATTCATTACGAACTGTATTTCTTTATGTAGTTTAATTTCTTTGTAATTGGTTACCATCTTCCTGGTAAAGCGGTGTACAATAAATATTTTTGGAGGCAGGTTGTATTTACGAACAACATTAGCTAAATAATCAGATACGTAGTTAATATCAGCCGCATCAAAAGTGCCTATTTTTCTACCTGGCAAAGTTCCGTCTTTCATCGAAAACTCAGGGTCAATACCAATATGCACTTGTGGCATTTCAATATATTTTTCTAATAAAGGCAATTCAGCACGGATATTACTTAGTGACACCTGGATATCTAAAAACACAATAGCATGTGCTTTTTTGGCCAGGCATAAAATAGTATCAATTTGTTTAAGTGGCATACGGTGGCGATACAGGTGATCTTTCCCCGGGTCGCCACTGGCAACAACGGCTATATAATGTAAAGCCGGTTGTACCGGAGTTGATGGATCAGCTTTTTGCCAGTTTGTTACTTCCTCGTGTAATCTCGCAAGCATTTCATTTGGCGGAAGCTCACCTAAAATCCCCATCTTTTTTGAATACAGGTTACCGTAATAAGCAACCACACGTTTAAAGGGTAAAATTACACCCGGCAAAGGGTAAGGCGCATTTTTGACCGGCCATCTGCCGGTAGTATCCCCATGGGCCATTCTTTTCATCAACGAATCATACCGCTTTTTATTAAGCGGCGGATAAATTACCGGATGTATAACGGTAGCGGTTTCTGTAGTGGTGGTAGTGGTAGTTGCTGTTTTCGCAGTGGTTTTGCCCGCATCTTTTGCCGAAGTGTTGCTTTGCCCGCAACTGGTAAATACTATTAAAGATATCAGCAGAAAGTTGGCAGAAAAAATAATGTTTTTCAATTTCATAAAATGTAGATAATGTGCAAGTGACTTGTGGTTAATATTATTTGAGATAGCTATGGATTTATTAATAAAAATGTAGCAGCAGCAATCCGTATCGAGATTTGTTTTTAATTACCATAAAAACCGCCATACAGATGCTTATGCTGAGTTACCCATTCCCAGGTATAATAAGTTGTGCCCATGTCAAATCCTTCTAAATAACTGATCCTCCATTTGCCGCCCTGTTTCTTTGCTTTTGCTTTATAGTTGTCTTCACCATCATTACAGGTACAGTTAAAGCTCGCTTCGTCCTGATTAATTTCGACATCGGTTAATTTTATTATTGACCAGTAATCATCAGCGGGAGAATTCGGGCAAGCGTCCCATACATCTACATCGTTCATAAACGGAGAAGATTCCCCAGCGGGCCATTTTGATGAACCATCCCGCAACTCCTTATCCATACGCATGGCGATCTTACGGAAGTTATTTAAAAAGTCATCAGCAAAAAGCCCTGTCCGTTTTAATCTTTTAATAACTTTTTGTTTTTTATTCAAATCAATACCTGAGTATAGTTTAGCTGAGGCATTAAGTTTCATCGGCCGGAACCCATCAGCTGCCGATCCATCGGTGGTTTGAAAATCAGCGTCATGCCATTTATACAATTCTCTAACAAGATTGGTCAATCTCGCGGTATCGGTAACGTGTTTTTTGTCATTACGGTTCCACCACTTCGCTTCTTCTACCGCTTTAGCCGCAGTATTATTGGATTCCATTGCATCCTGCAGGGACTGCCACCCATAGGGCAAGTATTTAGGAGCCGGTGACAGTTCACCAGCGCCGGTGTCAAAGTTCCCTGAATTTGGTATTCTGTAATCCCCCCAATTACACCTCGTTATAGTGGTACTATTGTACAATGACCATTGCCCGACAAACTGGTTATTGGTATAACTGTCAGACGGTTCATCCATATCATCATATCGGGGTTTGTTCTTTTTATCAACATAAAAATCGGTTTTAAACGATCCTTTAAAAATCCTCAAATGATTTTCCTGCTTATCCTCCGCAAATTCATAATCGCCCATCATTACATATTGGCCCTCTACTCCTTTTGTTTTATAGCAGTCAGTTATTCCCTGAGACGTTACTTTAAGTTTCCTGATATTTGACAGTTTCAACGAGCCATGAAATTCACCAATCGTGCTTTTTATCATTACTTTCCCATAAACACTATAGGTGTTGGGGGACACCTGGTCTTTGGCTACGGTTATCAATTTTATCCGCATACGCTGGTAGTTGTTACCTATAAATCCATACACATACTGGTTTTCGGTTTTTGTCCATAATTTCGAAAAGTCAGCAGTCGAAAACTCTTTTATTAACTCTGCAGGATTTAGATCATCCTTTATTAGTTGTTCTTTTTTAAACAATTCGGCTTCAGTTTGTCCAAATGCTGATATACCTATGGCAAATAGCATTAAAAATAAACTTATCTGTTTCATAAAATGATATTGTTTTTCCGTTCAACGATGTTAGCCGTCACACCAGGCAACGGGTATACATCAGCTATTAAATATATTTCCCCTATTTTTTACTGATATAATGCTTAAAATAGCCGCATTCCTGTAATACTTCCCTGTAATAGGCCGTACCGGCATATTTGCTTTTTAGCGCTGCAAAGTATTTGCCGGCAGGCGGAAGCTCGTTCCCATAGTAATACCCTTTCGACCGGCTAGCTTCTGCATATTTATGATTATAATATACATTACGCTCACATTTACTGAGCATAAAGGTGCAGCTGGCCCTCTGCTCATTGGTTGCGGCATTCTTAAGTGCATACTGATAATACCTGGCCGCGAATTTCATAGCAGTAAATTTGTCCCGGTATTTAGCATCAATAAAAGTAGGGTAAGCATCACTGTTACTCATAATATTCGACTCATAAAACAGCCGCGCATTGCCGTAATAGGTAATATTGTAATAAGCATTGGCCAGTAAAAGCGCATTGCGATAGACGTGTTTACCCGCCTTCATTTCAACTTTAATACATTGAAGCGTTTGTACAAAACTTAAAAGCGTAAATTTTTGCGCTTGCGGTGCTTCATGGTCACAATCATGGCAATCATTTAAACGGCTATTAAACGGATTTCCGGGCAGCGTAAGATGCCCGGGCTTCATTTTCTTTAAATAGCTAATGGCTTTATCCAGCTCCTCTTTATAAACCAGCAGGGTAGCCTGGTGCTGATACAAATCATCAACCTTATAAGGATAATAACGCGCCATAACCCGCTCAAAAGGCGTTTTATCAGGCTTGTTCAATAAATTGATCAGGTTTTCTACCCGTGCGCTATCCAGGTAAAAGTTAATAGCGTTCTTAAAACAAGTTGACTTTATAGGTTCCTTTTGCTGATGATACAGTTTTGCAATACCATCGGCACATTCACCCAAAGCCTTCTCAAATCTCAGATCATTTACTTTGGTTTTATTATCCCGCAGGTCGGCCAGCCAGTTTAAAGGTTCTACTAATTGTGCCTCCACCCTGGCATCTATCCGTTTTAACTTTTTCACATACAGCATCAAATCCAGCAGCTTGTATTGCGCCATAACCCTACGGTCCGCGGCCGGGAGCTGTTTTTTTGCTGCTGCATAAAACTTACCGGCAGCCGTATAATTGCTATCCAGAAAATTCAGGTAACCCGCAGCCAGGTTCCAGAAATAAGGTTTTGCCGTATTATTTTTTGACGCGATGATCTCTATCAGATGTTTATCATTACCATCACCCCGCTTTAAGGAATCGTTTATACCGGGTGTCCATTCAAAACCTTCCGCCTCCCTGATATTGATCACCCGGCTCAACAGCAGATCAAGTTTGTCTGATTTTGGATTGATAGCCGCAATTTCCTTTATCGCCCTGCCGGCATCATATTGCATGCCCAGCATATGCCAGAGCGTTATTTTTTCGTTACCGGTTTTAGCCATTTGCAGCGTGGCCTTCCAATCCTTTTCTTCCTGCGGATGAAAGCTCCATTTGCTGGGGATCTTCATTTCATAGGCATAATCATAACCTAAGCTGTACAAGTAATTGGACAGCGCATAATTTTTGCGATGGTAATAATAACCGGCCACATAGCCCATTGCCCGGTAATAGGTCAGATCTTTGGGAAACTGCCCGCTGTATTTGTTAAATATCGCCAGTGATTGGGAATCTGCAGTTTCACCGCTCTCCCTAAAGTAATAGTAACGTACCAGTTGAAACCAAAGCCTTTCTTTTATAAAAGGATCTGTTTCTTCGTCAAAAGCACCTAACAAGGTTGATTCAAGTCCTTCAGGAACAGGCAAAGGCCTCACTTTTTCCCATGAACTATATTGGTCATTAACAGTAAACGCCTCACATTTTTTGGCCAGCTGCAAATAGTTAAAAAAAGCCGATACCTGTTTTTTAGTAAGTGTACCTTTATAATTTCGATAAGCCGAATCAATAGCCCCGGGCCCGGCCTTCAACAATAAAAACGCCAGCGGGCTTTTTTCAAACTGCCGGTTAAAATGATCATACCATTCCGTAACCACGCTTTCATTGTAACGCGTATTGGCGTCATCATTGTCATTATTGTATTCATTGTAATAAGCCCTATCACCCTCATAAAAAAATGGCGAATATTGTTTATTTACAAAATATTCAGGCGCAAAAGCCGAGTACGCCAGCAAGTCGTACCCTTCATCAGCACAGGCCCATGCCACACCGGCAATGGTTAGCATACCTAAACTAAAAATGATCAGAAACTTGCTTAAAGGTTTCTGCGTTAAATTCTGATAGATCGATATTGGCGAGCTCATAATAGATAATGGTTCGGTTTTGTTGTTTGGGTAAATTTTCGGCTAATTGTTTGGCCGCGGTATTTAAACTATTGGCCGTCGTCTCTTCGAGTTTAAAAACATCATTTTGCTTTACATAAATACCCGCTAAAAAGAAACTCCGTCTGGCCCGGTAATTATTTTCGCCCGCTACTGTTTCAAAATCGCCGGGATTGTTTAATTGCGTCCGGCCTATTTTCCCGTAAACCTGGATCACTTTATTATCCCTTAGCTGTACCGACCAGGAAAACAAAGGCAGCGCCAGATCCAGCGGAAGCGGATAGGCTTTTAGATAACTGACATATTTCGCTGCATCGGCCTCATTATAAATGGAATTTGGCTGGTGCAAATCAGCATTCAGTTTGCCCATATTGTAAAACATCAGCACTCCCCTGTCAACCGGCGGGATGCCGGTACGCTCTTTATATTTTACCTGGTGCAACCGAATAGTAGCCTGCAACTGGTGATGGTTAAGTTTTTTAAAGGCCGACAGGAAACTAAAATATTTATCCCGGGTCGTTAAAGACCAATCACAGTCTACCTGTACCCGGGTGTAAGTCATGTGTTGCTCCCCGGCTAAACGATTCACCAGGATATTGCAATGTATAGCCAGACTGTCTATAGTCATATCGCTGCTGTTTTCAAATGTTTTATTGGCGATATAAATAACCGGCGTAATGTGCAGGCCACCAAGCGGCTGGCTGAACAGCACGACAGCGTTTGGGTAAGCACGGTGTTGCTCCTTATTCCAGTTCACATCAAAAAACCGAATATATACCTGGTTCAATGCCGTTTGCTGTACTAAGGCGACCTGTTGGCTATTTAATTGAAAACCCGATTTCCAATAATAAAAGGCGATTGTAGCGGTACTGTTCTTTTTACAGGATATACCAAAAATCAGTAAAATCATTATGCCATAAATTGGATATAATGGCTTGACTATAATTCTGCAGTTCATGAGCTTGTATCGATAGCTTTTTATAATCGGCGGCGCCGAACGGTTAACCTCTCTTAGTATCCGATGATACTTTTCCGCGTTGGTACCGGTCCCGGCTGTCCCGGTACGCTATCGCCATTCCGGGTTTTGCCCCGGCAGCTTTAGCGCCGGGTACGCCATAACTTCGAGATTAGTCTAAATAGTGAAAGCGCTACAAGTGAGCGCTGGTTAGTTTTGCGGTTGTAATAGTTTTCTGTATTCATATGGTTTTTCAGTCTCGCCCTGTTTTTATAGTTCCTGGCCTTTATTCCGCTAAAAAGCAATTATTTTTTAAATAGCATACGGAGGTAAAAGAAAAACCAATGATCGCCAGGGAAAAAACATATTCTTATAGCTGACGGAAAATATGACCGATGACCCTATATAGATGGTGACGTTATTGGTGCGAAAACTGCTGCAAGCCGGAATTGCTGCCGCATTAATTCAGGAGAAAATTTAAATTGCCTCTTAAAACAAGTAAATATTTAAATCTTTTAGATAAATTTACCGTTCGATATGATACCTAGCTATTCCCTTTTTACAGAATTTACCGATACATCAATTAGCTTGAACAGTCAGCGTGTTCATATACAGGAGCAAAAACAGGTAGAACATTGAAACGATACAGTTACATTTGCAGGCTTAAAAAAATATGATCTTTTTAGAGGATGCTGAAATAAAAGCCCTGGTGATACAATTACGGGGAGGCAGCGAGCCTGCTTTTAATAAGCTGTATGCGGCTTTGGCGAAAATCTTTTATAAAAAGATTTTCGCCATGGTCAAGGAGGAGGAGGTTACAGAGGACATCCTGCAGCATTTATTTATGAAGGTATGGCAAAAACGGACTGAGCTCGACCCCGAACGATCCTTCAAAGCTTACCTGGGCACAATTGCTCAAAATCTCGTGTATGATTATTTACGTAAGGCCGCCAGTAATAAAAGAATAATTGAAACCATATTAATAACTGCCGTTGACTTTTACCGGCATACAGAAGAGAATTTAATCAGTAAGGAAACCGCCGAAATTATAAACCAGGCCATTGACCAGCTATCACCTCAACGAAAACAGGCCTTTATACTTTGCAAAATTGAAGGGAATAGTTATGAGGAAACCAGCAAACTGATGGGCGTTTCTGTCGCTACTGTAAATAGCCATATGGTAAAGTCCCTTCGCTTTCTAAAAGATCACCTGATGCAAAACCCCGATATGGCCATAGCTTTTATTGTCGGGCTGCTGGGTTCTACCTTTACTATCAAGGCTTAACCGATCCTGTTTTTTTGTTATATATATTTTTATATACCGATTAAAAACTATAGTCAAAATATTTTTCACATTGAATGCGACCTGGCACCTGAAATGAATTCACCAGTATATTTTATTTTGTAGTATTCCAGATCTATTTCCCTCCCTCCAGTACCGACTTAAAACCTCCGATCACTTTTATTGCTGACAAAAAATCAAGACTTTCAAAATTGAGATCTTCATTATATTAAAGGCGTAATTTCTTGTCCATATCGCGTCAGTAAGCCCTATTATTGTTACGCTGAACTAAAAAGAAACCATTTTCAGCTTGGACACAGTGAAGCGCCTAATGCTAACTGCAATACATTCCGATCTTAGCATACAATTCGTTTAAATCAAATGGCTTGCCGATATAATCGGTCAGACCCGCCTTAGCAGCCTTACTTTCAATTTCGAATTTTGAAGACGCGGTGAAAGCAACAATAGGTAATGTTTTCGCCTTTTCCATAGGGAGCTGTCTAATTATTGAAGTAGCCTCATAACCATCCATCACCGGCATCTGCAAATCCATCAATATCATATCATAATCAGTCGTCTTTACTTTCTCGACAGCCTGTAGTCCATCGCTTACAATATCACATTCTATATCCCATAATTCCATTATATTTTTTACCAACATCATATTTATCTTGTTATCTTCCGCTACCAGTATTTTGGCACCCTTCAAGCTGTATACCGCATCAGCCGGAACCCGCTTTGATCGTTCATCCGGTTTCTCCATACCCTTTTTAAAAGTCAAATTAAATTTAAATACGGATCCATATCCTGGTTTACCTTTTACACTAATACTGCCGCCCTGCATTTCGATTAACTTCTTGGCTATGGTAAGGCCTAAGCCTAACCCTCCAGACTCACGGGTATTTCTGGCATCAGCTTGTGTAAAGCTTTCAAAAATAACTGCCATTTTATCTTCCGGTATCCCCATACCTGTATCCGCTATTTCAAATTCTATATGATTATTTTCACCCTCACTATACAATAGTGTTGCGGAGATACGGACCTCCCCGGCAGTTGTAAATTTGATGGCATTGCTGATCAGGCTGTTTAAAATCTGTTCTAACCTTACCGGGTCCCCTATTACCGCACCGGAAAGCCTTTTATCAACGGATAGCTTTAATCGCAGTTGCTTTTCAGTGGCCTTTTCTAAGAAAGAAAACCTGATGTTGTCTAATAATTGTTCGATCTTAAATTCCCTTACGTCAAATTTTATTTCGTCCTTTTCTATCGCGCTAAAGTCCAGTATATCGTCTAAATGCACCAGCAGACTATCTCCGGATAATTTAATCGCCTGTAAATATTCCAGTTGTTCTGTAGTAGGGTTAGTAAGCAATAATAATTCAGTAAAACCAATAATTGCATTCATAGGGGTCAGAACCTCGTGGCTAATCGTTGATAAAAACTGTGATTTAGCCACGGCAGCCTGATCTATCTCCTTCGTTAATTCATCTGTATGTTCCATCATTTTTAGCTTTGTATTGGCTATAATACGGAGCATAGAAAAGATACATTGACAGGGAATGTAAATTTATAAAACACAGCATACCGGCTCCGAACACTTATTTTATACAAAAGGGACAAAGTTCAGGATAAAGCGGTAAGCCTGTTATCCGATGCCTGGCTTTAGTTCCAGGCCCTTTAAGCCTACATTTTTAGCGATAAAACTTATTTAACTTATCGGCGGCAAAAAAAAAAGAAGTTGGAAGCAGCCCCAAGGCCTATACGGAGCTGATTAAAAACGCCTTGAAGCCTTATGCCGGAATTTTATGATTTGATTGACGAAAAGTATCGCACCTTATATCCTACCTGGATACCGTAATTACATTTTGCTCAACTTTGAAATGAACACCGCCCATTTGTTCTAATACACCAAGCAATTTTTTAATGTCTGTATTCCTTGGTATTTCCCCGTTAAAATGAGTAACGGGCATTTCCCCCGTATATACTACCTTAACATTATACCATCTTTCAATTTCGCGCATCAAAGGCTGAATATCCGAATTAACAAATAAAAAGTCAGCATTCTTCCATGCTACAGCTTCATCAATATTCGCATTAACCACCTGAATATCATCATTTACCCGGGCCTGCTGACCGGGAGCTATCACCTGGTTCAATTTGCCCTTGCTAACTTTGACCGATCCTTCCAGTAAAGTAGTATTAATGGATGGCTCATCAGCATAAGCCATAATATTAAAATGAGTGCCTAATACCTGAACCTTTACCTCATTGACCGTTACAATAAATGGCTGATCCTTATTCTTCGCAACCTCAAAATAAGCTTCACCACTTAGGGTTACGTTGCGTGTTTTACCATTAAAATTGGTAGGGTAACTCAAAGTCGACGCAGAATTTAACCAAACATGCGTTCCATCCGGTAACTTCACCTGATATTGCCCGCCTTTGGGAACTTCCATTTTATTATAGCCTATTGATTTGGTATCTCCGGAAACTTGTGTTGAATAGCTCAGTTGCCCATCGGCCGTTTTATGGATACTCACCAGACCTTGTTGCGCTAAAACGCCATTCTTTGCCTGGAGTAAATCCACTTGCTTACCGTCAGCTAAAACAAGCGTTGCTTTATTCCCCCCCGGCTTAATTTCATAAGCTACTGCTGTTTGAGGTTCTTTTTGTTTTAAACGGCTGTGTAAAAGTCCCAACCCAACACAGCAAAATATGGCAATAGCCGCTGCTATACCATACCATTGGGTAAGTGACCTGACTTTTCCCTTTTCAATGGCTTCTACCGCTATATCCTGTTTTAAACGGCTATATAAATCCGACAACCTCGAATCAAGCGCCTGTTCATCTTCTTCCAGGTAGGCTACCTGTACCTCTTCTTTGTTCAGTTCGGCGTTAATGACTGCCTTTAACTTTTTTTCATCCTCCGCAATATTGAAATGGTGCAGCAACTCATTTATCTCTTTTACGGTACATTCGTTATTCATGTATCGTAAAAATAAGTTGTTCTGCATCTCCATATAATTATCGCTCTAAAATAAATATGCTCTGTTTCAAAAATCTTCGACTGTAAAGATAAAAAACTAAATGCTCATTTAAGAATTGCAATACTTTCACTTCTTACAATTCCTATCTGCTGTTATCCAACCGCTTTGTGAAGCCCAAAAAACCCTCGAAATCCTGCATCGTATAAGTAAAAACTAGGCTAATCATTGTTTCTCTATCGGTTAAAAAGCCAGTCTCTGCTCGCAGTAGAAACTTGCTATAACCTAATAGCTGTATCAGAGATAATCAGTTTATCCCCTTTATTATATATATACGCAGCTGTTTAAAAAAGCATTGATTGAAATTAAAAAAAAGAAAAACTGCAATCTATCAACATGAAATATTTCAAGATAAAATGTTGAATATTCTGGCAGTGTTAAACTTGTGTGGATATTCCACTGAAACTGACCGGTAAATCATAGATACGGCGTAAAGTGATTCCGCCGAAAACTGACCAGGGCATTCCGGGGCAACATCAAATACCCCTTCCGTTACCTTTACAAGGCGTCCCCTATCTACTTACCATTCCTTAATACCATGTCTATCGTTATTGCGGCCGACAGAATTGCCATTTTATGCGTACCATTATAATTAGGATCAAGGTGTACACGATATTTATCTGCTGACAGCATCTCCCGGCCTATCCCGCCCCATTTTTTGCTGATTGATCCAATATGGATGCCATGACCATCTTTTATTATAAATTTCCATGATCTCCAGTCTCCGCGAATTTCCGCTATTTGATTTCCCGGTGAATCTTCTATTTTAAAAGTTGACTTTAAAAGTCCAAAATGTTGTTTGATCCGGGCAATTTCATTTCCGTTAGCATCGTTTATTACAATTTTAGACATAAACAGCATCCAACCTCTGTAAATCGTGGCCTGTAGTCGGTTTTCTATATTAATAATTTCCAGTTTAAAAGGCAATGCTTTTTTATTGATCAATAAACTGAGTATCTTTTGTCCCGTTGTTATTCTTTGTCTAACAGCGCCAATTTTATCTCCTGTTTCACTAAAGACGTTATAAATATTTTCGAATTTGAATAACCTTACCTTCTCGTCGATAAAGTAATCGCTTCCACTAAAAAACATTTCATTCATATCATTTATTGTGTTTTAACAAAGTGTCCTCCTCCTTTAGCATTAGCACCTAAAAAGAGGAAAGTATAGCAGCGGGTGTTTGACCGTGGATTCGCCTCTTATGGTTTCCCGTCGCTGACTCTTTAGTTGATGAAGCCAAATTGATTTTCGAACATCCTCCCGATCAATGGTACTGGTTTTTTCTGCTCATCATCCGCGTTCATTATACCGAAGTTCATAAAAATCAAAAATACGCATCCTGCAAATCTTAGAAATGACAGGGCTGGAATGACAGATGCGATAACACTGAAACCAACAATAAAGATCAATAATACGATGAAAACGCCCAATCCTTGTTTTAAATGATACTGTACCTGGTCGCTTTTTAAAGCAGTTTTGCGATATTGAAAAAATGAAATCAACCAGCCAATAATGGTTACATAGGAAAGGATTGATAATGTTTTGTTACTTATATTTTTTTCAAACTAAATTTTTTATCCGGTGGGTATTCCGGGTCAACCGCATTTATATCATTGACCAGAAGGCGCATCCCCATCGCGGGCACACTTTATATTTAAAGAGAATAAATAAACTGATAACGCTAAATAACCGCACTCCCCATACTTACGAAGCGGATAAGAATTACAATGACTGTAAATGAAAATAAAATTAAACGCTTAGCATCCTTTATACTTCTTATTTAAATCCCAATCGCTATAGTCGCCGGCAAGGTGTGCTCATCAAAATGCAACTATTTACATAGACATGGCCTGCCCCGATGGCTCTCCGCTATTTTCGTCCCTATGCTCCGCTTTGTTGGAATTTTCAGCAGTTTTTCTCTCTTTCAGCATGCCGATCTCCGTATCGATCAGACTTTGAATATCCGCTTTGATCATCAGGTAGTTTTCCTGTACATCCTCTGCGGTAACCTGATCTATTTCCGGAACCGGTTTATAGCCATCTTGCTCGGCGTTAATAGCCGAATGATCGTTCTGTATCTCACTGTGAAATACCTTTAATTCGATCTTTTCATCGGGGTTATCGGCAACCATGCCTACGAATGTACCGGAAGATAAAGCGGATATTTTCGAGGCGGGCACGGCATAGTCCAGTTGGGTAGATTTACTGATGGAAGTATCATTACTGTTGATACTCAAACTATTGCGTTCCTGCATGATCTTGCCAATACGCTCGGATAGTTGTTTGGCCGTATCGCCGGTAACCTGCCCGCTGATGATATTGCCGACAATATTCATAATCACCTCGGCCTGCTCCCGGCCATAATCCTTTTTTAACTGGCTGTAATCCTGTATGCCTAAGGTGGTAGCTACCCTATTTGACCTGGCTGTAGCGATCAGGCTGTCTATATTATTAAAGTAAATGGTCGGAAACTCATCAAAGATCAGACTGCTTTTTAACTGGTTCTTCCGGTTGACCAGTTTGATTACCCTGGAAATGTAAAGCGACAATACCGCCCCGTAGGTTTGCAGCTTCTGCGGGTTATTACCCATGCAAACAATCTTTGGCTTCTTTGGATTGTTGATGTCCAGCGTAAAATCATTACCCGATAGCACATAATAAAGCTGCGGTGATGATAACCGGGCCAGGCTGATCTTGGCACTGGCAACCTGTCCCTCTAACTGCTCTTTTGCCTTATTCTGAAAGGCAGATATAAAAGGATTGATCAGCACCTTAATTTCTTCCTGTTCTTTTAAGATCGGGAACAGTTCCTCGTAGTCGGCCTGCATCAGCTCGATCACATGCGGCAGGGTACAATACCTCCCGTTCTCATATTTCCGCAGATACCAGATGATGGCCGTTAAAAAGTTGATCGGGCTTTCCACAAAGAAATCACCTTGTTTTTTAATCCACTCGCGGTTTAGCCCTAACAAAATGGTGCGGGATGCTTCGGTCGCATCCGTAATATCATCCATGCTTTGCGGATCAAGCGGGTTACAGCGATGTGTTCTTGACAGGTCGTCAAAATTGATCAGGTAGAATTTAGGTTTGACTTTATAATTGTGCTGGTATTTCTTCAGCTTATTGTAAGCGATCTTCGTCAGGTCGTCAAACTTAAAATCGTAAATAAACATGGAAAACCCCTTTTTCAAATGCTGGTCGATCACATGCCGGATCACAAAATAGGATTTACCCGCACCCGGTGTGCCCACCACCAATAAGCCCCGAAAGGGATTGATGAAATTAATCCAACTGTTACGGACTTTACCTTTCAGGCTGTACCTGGCAGGCAGGTTAACGGAGTATTCATTTTCAAGCAGGCGTTCTTCCTGCGGGAATGTTTCGTTCTCTGTATTGAAAATATCTTTTTGAAGGTTTATCTTTAATAAACGGGAAAGACGGCCTCCGCCTGTTAAAATGAGCAGGTAACCTAAGCTGGTTATACCGATGTAACTGATCGCTATAATTGCCACATTCGCATTTAAATAGAAACATAACACACTAATAAAATAAAACAATAGCCCTGCGCCGATATAAATAGCAATGGTATCTTTCCTGATCTTCTCATCTTTTTTGCCTTTTGCACCAATTAGGGTAATAAATAATAGCAGCAAAGCAGCCAGCTTGGGTTTGAGCATACCGATAAATAAACCGGTCTTGCCGATATTCATCACAAGGCGGTTCGTGATTTCCGCTGTCCAGTGCCATTCCCTAAATGCTGTATAACAACTGATATAGAAATGAATGCTCAATATCAATAAGCTGATCAGCCGGGTAAAATCAATGATCTTCCTTAGCCCCTGTATATCCTCACCTGTTTGCATAGCTGTCTTTTTTAAAATGTTTAAATGAAAACTAAAGGCCCATGCCGTTACGCCTTTTGCCTTTCTTACGCGGCAACAAAGGCGCGCCGTCGCCTTTATTGTGTGTATCTAATAAAGCGTGTAATAGGTTGTTCGATGCCTTGGATAATAAATCGGGCAGATTAAATTTTGGCTCTTTTTCCAAAAAGCTGCCCAATGATCTGGTATTATCTAAGATTGATACGGGCTGCTGGTTGGTATTCGTTTTATTGCGCTGACTCTGTGATTGTTGCCTTGTTTCCTTATTCCGCTTTTCCGTATGTGAGGCTATTCTTTCCTCCAGACTACCTTTTTTCTGCGTATTGGCGTACCGGAATGTTTCCGTTAAACCACGCTCGAAACCAAACTTTTCATCAAAAACCCTTTCGCCGGATGCTTTAAAGGCAGAACGGTCGAATTGGCCCATCTTTTGGGAATGCACGGTGTTTTTGCCTTTGGATTTATTCATCGGGCTTAACTTAATTTTGTTGGTAATGTCCTTACGGCTGACAATGACCTGTAGGTGCATTTGTTCGCCGTCCTTGCGCTCACCTCGTTTTTTTAGTCCCTGTTTTACCTCCGGGTCTTTATGGCTGTAATAGCGGTAGTTTTCCAGCTTGCCGAACCAAAGCAGGTCTTTGCCGCTTTCAATACCCGGTCTTTTAAAGTTCCGTGCATATTCGTCCATGACGAATGCGGCATAGGCTTTTAACTGTTCTTTCGCGCCATCTTCGCCATATTGTTCTTTGAGGTAAGCGATCTCTTTCTGGCTTGGGCTGATATTGACCAGGAAAAACTTGGCATCCACCTTACTTAATTTGGCCATATTATTATCTATGGCTGGCCGTACCTCATCGGAAAGGATGTTGGTACGATCCTGGTTAAACCAGTATTCCGGCTGTTTGGTTAGATCAGTCCGGTTCTCCTTATCGAGATAGTGAACCAGGCCGCCGCTGCCACCTTTATTATCCGCTGTTTCGCTATCGGTAATGTTGATATACATAATTTTATAGTTTGGCGACCTGCTGCCGGGTTAGGGTTAATAGATCTTCCTTTTCCTTGGCAGGTCTCGTGAAACCGAAACTTTCCCTGGCCTTGCTGTAATTGTTCAGGATGTACAGGAATTTAAGTTTGAGGCTTTCTTTGGTTTCCAGTTTATCATTGATGGTTTTGAGCAGCTTATCGGTTTCTGAAAACTTCTGTACCTGCTCTTGCTGGTTACCTAATAAGTCCTGGTTAGCCTTTAACACATGGTTGTTAAAGAAATCCAGGATCTTGACCTGCGATTGAATCATCCGGTCAACTTCCACCTTAACCGGGATCAATACTTTTTCTTCCTGCGCCCTGATAAAACGAATATAGGTATCGTGATTTTTGACCAGGGTACTCTTTAACAACTCATCGCTGATATCAGCCGGGTCTTTGCCGGTACGGTGGAAGTAATCCACCATCAGGCCGAATAATTGTAGCTTACTGCGCCGTAATTTCTGCGCCAGTTTGCCAAATTTTCCGTCAAGGGCATCGGAAAAACGTAAGGTTTTGGTATGGCCGTCAGTATTGCTCATGTTGTTGATTTAGTTAGTGAGGTTATAACCTCGGTTATACTTTTTTCGGGCTTTACGGTAGTGCCAGGACTTCAACTTATACCCGGAGTATAAGTTATACCCCCGCAGCGAAGCGCAGGGCAAGCAAAGTAGGGCTCTGCCCAACTCCCGCTTGCTCCATTTTTTTTGCAAAAAATGGACAATTTAAAACGGAAACCAGGCAGCCTGCGGCCCCGGTTTTTATGGAAATGACTGATTAGATTCCGGCCTGCGGCCTGGCAGGTCGAGTGGGACAAAGGAGCGCAAGAGCTGCCTGATCCGCTGTCGTGGCTCGGTGCGGATGCGTTTGATTTTGGAGAGGTGCCCGTTGAATTTGCGGTATTTAATATCGGGGATGACTTCGTTATTCTTCATGATTATCTGAATTGATAATCAAAAGTCGGGGGCGGCATTTTAAGTATTAGGCAAGTTGCCTAAAATTTAAAAGCGGTATTGAAATACGCCCATTTGCTGGCAAAAGTGATTGCAAATTTATTTACGGCTACTTGCCCGAACGCCTGATTGCACTATCCGATACTTGCAAAATTCCCACACCTTTTTCTTTTGATCAACAATCCTTTGTGGATGAAGTTAACGGGATGACCTAATGGCAAGGAACAGGGTGACCCAAGTCAAGGGCCAGGTTAAAGACCCATCGCCCGTATTAGTTAAAAAAAGTATATCAATTTAAACATTCTTAGAGGGCTTAGCCCCATATATTTTGATAAGTATAAATGACGATAGATCGATTGCGGCATTTATTACTAACAATAACCTGGCAATACTGCCGTTTGATATATACTCTTTTAAGATTTTTGAAGAATCTGCTGTTTTTTGGCTGGTCAGCGCAATTAATCATTACCGCGCTGGGTCTATCCAAGCGAAGTCCAGGCCATAGTAAAAAATCTCTCTCTGTTTCCTGATTTCTTTTGAATCTGCTGTTAAAATGCGGTGTTCTTCCCGTAAACGGCCATAGTTTTCTCGCATGGCCTTAATCTCATTCATTATAGCCTGTAATTACTCTAATTTGTTTTCAATTGGGTTCACGGATTACTAAAAATAATGAACCGTCTAAATAAATCCAAACGATGAACAGTAACCTTATAAAGATATTATAAAAAATGGCTTCTAAATGATTCCTTGCTTAGGCTTTACTAAGCGGCAAGCTAAAATAAAATATTGAACCTTTGCCAATTTCACTTTCCACCCATATTTCGCCATCATGCCGGTGGATTATTTCCGCGCTTAAATACAGCCCGATACCAAATCCGGAAATATGCTGGGTATGATTGCTTTCCACGCGAAAATACCGGTCAAACACTTTGTCTTTGTCCTGTGGTTTTAACCCCATACCTTCATCCTTAACACTGACCTGAACTTTATCTCCTTTGGTTTCGCATTTAACCTCAATTAATTTACCCTTTGGAGAGTATTTAACAGCATTGCTGATCAGATTCGTTATGACAGAACCGATCTTATCCTGATCGGCGTTCACGCTTATTGGATTGCATGGGTGGAATACAATAGAATGGCTGGAAACAGTTAAGCCGGTTTCTTTGGCAATGTCTTCGATTAGATCGTCCAAGATGAATTCGTGTTTATCAATTAAAAGTTTGGATGATTCCAGCCGTGAGATATTCAGAAAACCGTTAATCATATTGCTCATCCGTTTGACCTGCACATTGGCTTTCTCCATTGCCCCGGCGAGAAATGAGTCTTCGTTACTTTTTAATTTAGCATTCGCCACCTGTACGATTGCGGTAAGTGAAGTTAGCGGCGTTTTTAGTTCATGGCTGACCATTCCAATGAAATCATTTTTACGGATTTCGTTCTGTTTTTGCTCGGTGATCTCATGGAGTACTCCGGTAAAATATTTGTTGACCCCTTTTTCATCCTGCTGTACGGTTCCGATACCGCGCACCCAACGTATTTTGCCGTCATTATGACCGATAATGGGATATTCCATATCGAATTTTACGCCTTTGGTTATGGCCAGCTCCACCAGGTTTGCGGCATCCTGCCTGTAGTCAGGATGGATCTGGTTAATAGCGGCTTCATAAGCTACTTCTTCATCCGGCGCAAAGCCAAAAAATTCTTTCAATTTTGCTGACGGATAAAAAATCCGGTCGATCACATTTATATAATAAGAGCCCAGGCCGGCGGCATCTATAGCCATACGCAGGCTTTCCTCGGCACGCTCCACGTTTTTGACTGCTAAATACTGTTCGGTGATATCCATCACCAAGCCGGTAAAGGCAGAGAACGCGCCTGAAGGATCTGCCTTCAAATTACCGATGGCCCGCAGCCAGCGCAGGCGGTTGTCATGCAAACCGATCACGGAATAAGTCACGTCATAATCGCCACCATTATAAATTGCGTTTTCCAGTTTGGTTGCCACAAAGCCGCGATATTCTTCAGTGATTTGGGCCAGTGCCTGTTCGATAGACAGGGATTCATCGGGATAATAGCCAAACAATTCCTTCAACCGCGCATCGGTTATGAACTCCCTCGTTATCGAATGAATAAACCAGGTACCAAAGTTTGCCGCGTCTATCGCTAAGCGCAACGCCACTTCACTTTCTTCAATCTTTTTACGGGCTTCTACGAGTTGCTGATTGACCATAGCCAGCTCATCATTAGTAGCAGTCAATTCCTCGTTGGATGCGGCCTGTTCTTCATTAACAGCAGCCATTTCCTCATTGACCGCTGCCATTTCTTCATTAATCGCTTGTAATTCTTCCGTGCTATTCGCTAATTCTTCTTCCCATTTTTTTCTTTCGGTAATATCCCGCGTGGTGCCGGCAACTGCTTCTACCTCACCCAGCTCATTAAGCACCGGCGTTAAAATGTAATCGTAAACCCGGCTGCCCAAAGTGGCATGTGGAAACGACACTTCACCACGAATAGGTTGTTTGGTCGCCTTAACCTGGTCGATCTCCCGTTCGTGCAATTCGGCATGCCATGGTTCATAACCATTTTCCAGCAAGCCCTTACCAACTGAATTTTCCCACGTCTTACCCCACATGGATAACAGAGCGCTGTTCGCATAAATGAAGCGATAATCCAAGCCAAAAACATACATCAGGTCGGGCGTAGTGGAGGTAACTGTTTCATATATCCTTTTTTGCTGATCGGATTCCTCTCTGGCTTCCCGAAGTTCCTTTTGCACGTTCATCATCCCGGTCACCTCGAAAACAAAAACCAGTATACCATCTACCTTATCATTTTCGCCATGCCTCGGTTGATAGCTGAAACTAAAATAACGATCATGAGTAGGCCCGCCTTCGTGCTTTGCTACCGGAATAAGTAACTCGTTTATCTCATAGGGCTCCCCTGTACGATAAACATTTAGCAACACGTCCTGCAAAGGCCCCCCAACAAGTTCCGGCAATGCCTCGAAGATTGGCCGGTCTAATAGTTTTCGGCCAGGTAATAATTGTTGATATGCAGGATTAACTAACTCAAAAACCAACTCCGGACCGTGCAGAATGCAAATGCCGGCAGACGCCTGCATGAAGAATCTTTTAAGCCGGTCGCGCTCGATTTGAAAGGCCTGCCTTGAAACTTCAACCATTTGCCGCTCATTTACCTGCCTAGTATTTTCCAACACCCAAACGGCTACTTTGCTGATTTTGCCGGCATTCTGAATTGGCGCATAAACGAAGGTGACGAATACCTTTTCCTCCCGGCCGTGCCGTATCAACATCAATTCCACCTCATCTGCATAATAATCTTCGCCGGTTTCAACGACACCAGCTAATGCTTCTTCATAGTATTGCCGTGCTTCTGCAAAGGCATCCCAATAGAACTGACCGAAAATGGCTTCATAGGGCTTTCCGGCGACTTCCAGAAATTTGTTATTAACGATTTCGGCTACAAGGCTATCCGCATTGAGTATGCAAATGCCGATTGGCGCGCGGAGCACCGTAGTTTGTAAATCTTCTCCGTTAGTTAGTAGCATTGCGGATTGGGTTATTTTTAATTAATCAACCCAAATAACCAAAAAATTAATGGATTTGTTTAAGCTTTTTGTAGCATGATCCTCAGGAATAATCATGAGATCAAAGAAAATGAAATATATTCCAATTGATAATCAAAGATCGGAAGCGTGATATTAAGATTTTGCAAAAAAGCCGCTCACCGTAATATAAGCGGTTTTATTTTAGACTACTTGCCTTAACACCCGATTGTACTATCCGATACTTGCAAAAACGAAAAAACTATGTTGGCTAACCATGAAGAAAAAAAGTCGCTGACCGTCGAAAAAGTCATCGACTTTTATCAGAAGAGAGGCGAGGAAATAAGTTTGGAAACAGCGGAAAAAGTCTTGAATTTGTTATACTTTTTAGCTAAATTAGTGGTAGAACAACACTTAAAACAATGAAAATTGCAGATTTATACATCAGAGTAAGCACAGACGAGCAGGCAGAAAAAGGGTTCTCACAAAGGCATCAGGAAGAGATGCTGCAAAAATACTGTTTGGTTAATCATATTATGGTGAGAAAGGTGATCTATGAAGATCATTCCGCTAAAACATTTAACAGGCCGCAATGGAAAGTGCTGCTTTTACATTTGAAACGGCACAAAGGCAAAAGTCATTTAGTGCTTTTTCTAAAATGGGATAGATTCAGCCGCAATGCAGGGGACGCTTATCAGATGATCAGCGTACTCAATAAGCTCGGTGTCGAGCCGCAGGCGATTGAACAGCCCCTTGACCTGACCGTGCCGGAAAACAAAATGATGCTGGCCTTTTACCTGGCTGCTCCAGAGGTAGAAAATGACCGCCGCGCATTAAATGTAATTCACGGTATGCGCCGTGCGCGGAAAGAAGGCCGGTATATGGGCAAAGCGCCCTTTGGTTATATCAATCGTTCAGATGAATACGGGCGCAAATATATCGGTGCCCGTGAGCCGGAAGCAAGTGTCATACGCTGGGCTTTTGAAGAAATAGCAAAAGAGACTTACAATACAGAAGCCATTTACAAGGCAGCTAAAGAAAAAGGCTTCACGGGCGCTAAAAGCCTTTTTTGGTTCGCCATCCGCAACCCGGTGTATTGCGGTAAGATCTTTGTTCCAAAATATAAAGATGATGAAAGCCAATTTGTAAAGGCGCAACATGAACCGCTCATATCAGAGTACCTGTTTGAAACGGTACAAGACGTTTTAGATGGCCGTAAACGCACTTTTCTACCCAAGATCATATCTAAGCCAACTTTACCCCTGAGAGGGTTTCTGAAATGCCCATCATGCGGTAAAATCTTATCGGGCAGCGTTTCAAAAGGCCGCCATGAATACTATTCTTACTATCACTGCTACAACGGCTGCAACTTCAGGCTTCGCGCTGATAGTTTAAATGACCAGTTCCAAAAGGAATTAAAAAAGTTTACACCCAGGGAAGATGTTACCGAAATGTTTAAAATGTCCATTCATGATATCTGGGTTAGTCAAACTTCGCATTTACTGGATGAACGAACCCAAATCAATCATGAAATCAGAGAGAGCAAAGAAAAGGTCGCTTATATGGTGGAATTGGTGTCGAGCAAAAAAATTGACCCGGAAGATTTTATGGATTCAAAAGCATCGAATGCCCGTAAGCTGGAAATCCTGAACGGTAAGCTAAAAGAACTTAATTTGCAGAAGATAGATATTGAGGATCTACTGGATAACGGGTTAAATAATCTACTTAAACTGGAATACGCCTACAGTATCGGGGATATAGATAAAAAGCGCGAAATTGTCAGTGTTGTGTTTCCTGATAAAATAGAGATTGAAAATGGGGTACTTCGAACCGGTAGGGTAAACGAAGCCATCAAGTATATCTACCTAATGGACAGCAAATTATCGAGCAAAAAAAAAGGACAAATCAGAAGCCATTCTGATTTGTCCTGTGTAGTCGGGATGGCAGGATTCGAACCTGCGGCCTCCACATCCCAAATGTGGCGCGATACCGGGCTACGCTACATCCCGAAAGGGAATGCAAAGGTAGAATTTTAAATTATTGATGCAAATCTTTTTTTCAAAGAATTTTAAAATTGATCCAGCCCTTAGAAGTCGGCAAAAAGACCTACCAAAGTAAGTCCCTCTGCCACAACAAAATGGAATAAAACACATCCTCGATACGGTTGTAAAAAAAATAAAATATTTTTTTGGGAGGCACTTATAAAAGCGAGTATCAACAGAAATCTCACTCAGTCTTGTTGTTTTTAATTAAAAAATGGGGATTTACTTATTTATTCTCTCTCCTTACGTTAATCAAAAACTCTAATCACTATTAACTATCTTTGTGTTCAAAGTTTAACTGATGTCTAAAAAGAAAAACAACTCTTCAATCAAGCTGGTACTGACTCAAATGGTACTGGATGTATTTGAACAGAATGGAAATACACCACTCAACTATAAACAAGTATCTGCAAAATTAAACGTTCGCGATCCTGAATCGCGCGAAATCATATTTGAAATATTAAAAGATGAAGCTTTTAGCGGCGTGTTAAAAGAACTTTCTCCCGGCAAATTTCAATTACTAGAGCTAAAAACTTTTATAGAAGGAAAAGTAGACTTAACAAATGATGGGTCGGCATTTATAGTAACTGACGATGAGTTTGAAAGCGATATTTTTGTTGCCCCCCGTAAATTACGCAATGCGCTAAACGGCGACAGGGTTAAGGTATATGTTTACGCTAAAAGTAAAGGCAAGCACAAAGAAGGTGAAGTAATCGAGATCATTCAGCGGGCTAAAACTGAGTTCACCGGCATTGTAAAGCTAAGTGAGCGCTTTGCTTTCTTCGTGCCGGATGACCGCAAAATGATGCATGACATTTTCATCCCGATGAATCAGTTAAACGGGGCTAAAAATGGTATTAAAGCAGTAGCAGAGATTACAGATTGGCCAAGTGATGCTAAAAACCCTATAGGCCGGATAAAACACATTTTAGGGGCACAGGGCGAGAATGACACCGAGATGAATGCTATTTTAGCTGAGTACGGGTTCCCGCTATCCTTCCCTGCCGAGGTTGAACATGAAGCCGAAGAAATTCCTGAAGTTATTACCGAACAGGAAATTGCTAAAAGACGAGATTTTCGCGATATTTTAACTTTTACGATTGATCCCTTTGATGCAAAGGATTTTGATGATGCTATATCCTTTAAACGCCTGGAAAATGGTAATTATGAGGTTGGTGTTCACATTGCAGATGTATCGCACTATATAATTCCTGATTCTGCTTTAGACAAAGAGGCGCTGGATAGAGCTACGTCGGTTTACTTAGTCGACAGAGTGATTCCTATGCTTCCTGAGCGACTTTCAAACGGATTATGCTCACTGAGGCCTAAAGAAGACAAACTTTGCTTCTCGGCCGTTTTTGAGATGAATGAGGAAGCGCATATCATTACCGAATGGTATGGCAAAACCATCATTCACTCCAATAGGCGCTTTACTTACGAGGAAGTACAGGAAATCATCGAAGCTAAAGCAGGCGATCATGTTGATGAAATATTAAAGCTGAATGAATTGGCTTACATTTTAAGGGCACGTAAGTTTAAAAATGGCGCCATCAGCTTTGAAACTACCGAGGTTAAGTTTATGTTGGATGCAAGCGGCAAACCTACCGGCGTATATGTAAAAGAACGTAAGGACGCGCATAAACTAATTGAGGACTTTATGTTATTGGCTAACCGAAAAGTAGCTGAGTATGTAAGCAAATTAGGTAAAGGCAAGCATAAATACACCTTTGTATACCGCGCGCATGACTCACCTAAACCCGAATCATTGGCGAATTTCGCGAAGTTTGCTGAACGTTTTGGTTATAAGATCAACACTAAATCGGATAAAGAAACTGCCAAATCGCTTAACTTTTTGATGGAGGACGTGGAGGGCAAAAAAGAGCAAAATGTGCTTACGCAATTAGCTATACGCTCTATGGCTAAAGCAATATATACCACTAAAACATCAAGTCATTACGGTTTGGCATTTGACCATTATACACACTTCACCTCTCCTATTCGCCGTTATCCGGATGTAATGGTGCACCGGCTTTTATTTCACTATTTGAATGGTGGCCAGTCTGCCAATGCTGAACATTACGAGGAATTATGCAAGCACAGCTCACAAATGGAAAAGAAAGCCGCTGATGCTGAACGTGCATCAGTTAAATATAAACAAGCAGAGTACCTGCGTGATCAGGTTGGCAATGTGTTTAGCGGCGTTATTTCCGGCGTTACTGAATGGGGTATGTATGTAGAGATCATTGAAAATAAATGCGAAGGCATGATACGTTTACGTGATATTTCGGATGACTTTTATACCTTAGACGAGAAAAACTATGCTATTATTGGTCAGCGAAAAAAGAAGATTTACCAACTTGGCGACGAGGTGACAATACGGGTTAAAAACGTTGATCTTACTAAAAAACAAATAGATTTCTCATTAGTTCAAGACTAATTTATATCATATTACATGACTGAATTAAGCGATCTGCAGGCGATTATAAGTAACGCTGTTGATAAAATATCGTATCCTAAATATCCTAAACAATTATACGAGCCACTATCTTATATTCTATCGATAGGTGGCAAACGTATGCGCCCTGCCCTATTGTTAATGGCCTGCGAATTATTTGGTGGTGATATTAACAAAGCCATTCCGCCTGCATTGGCTATCGAGGTATTTCATAATTTCACGTTGATGCATGATGATATTATGGATAACGCGCCCTTACGCCGTGGTAAAACTACGGTACACGAGCGTTGGAATAAGAATGTAGCGATCCTATCAGGAGATGTAATGCTGATAGAAGGTTATAAACTGATGATGCAGGTAGAAGACCATTTACTACGCCAGGTGCTTGATATTTTTAATAATACTGCCGTTGGCGTCTGCGAAGGCCAGCAGATTGATATGGAGTTTGAAAGTAGAAGCGTTGTTGATATTGAGGAATACATTAATATGATACGCTTGAAAACTGCCGTAGTGCTTGGTGGCGCATTAAAAATTGGTGCATTAATTGGCGGCGCGTCGCAGGTTGATGCTGACTTACTCAGTGAGTTTGGTGTACAACTGGGCATAGCCTTCCAATTACAGGACGATATACTAGATGTATACGGTGACCCCGAAAAATTCGGCAAACAAGTTGGTGGCGATATTATATCAAACAAAAAAACGTATCTCCTAATCAAAGCACTTGAATTAGCTGAAGGTGAGCTAGCTGTGGAGCTGAATGCTTTATTAAATGCTACCCATTTAGCTAATAATGAAAAAGTAGCTGGCGTAACCAACGTTTACAACGAACTGGACATCAGGCAGCATGCTGATGCAGCCATGCAGACTTATGCCGATAAAGCTTTTGAAGCACTTAAAAAGATAAATCTGCCCGAAGAACATAAACAATATTTGCAGGATTTTGCGGATGGATTGTTGGTGAGAGAGAATTAGCGGAATATTTATAAATGAAAAAGCTTTCATTTATCGTTATACTTTTATCTTTTGCTTCTTTCGCACATGCGCAAAAGAATGACACAACCATTTATTTTGGATGTAGGATAAAAAATGACACCACTACTTACATCGGACAGCAAAATAACACCGACATAAAAGCACCCAATTGCAGCTTTTATTCAGCACCTAGGTTCCCGGGAGGTGAAAAAGCATTTCACAGATTTATTTATAAGAATTTAAGATGGCCTGAAGAAGACGTACGGGGCAGTGTATTTGTAAGTGTCATAATCGAAAAAGACGGCAGGCTAAGCCATATCAGGGTAATTCATAGCACAGAGCCGATGGTTTCTGAAGCCTTGCGAATAATAAAATTATCCCCAAAATGGATACCAGCCAAATACAATGGTAAAGCAATCAGGCATAGGTACATAACTCCCTTTCGTTTTGATTTGAATGAATAAATCTCAAACAAAGCCTTAATCTTACCAGCTTCAGTTTATACCCGAAGCTTATGGATCTAAAATGATAAAACTATCGTCATTGCGAGCGAAGCGTGGCAATCCCCGACTTACAGAGCGGCTCTACATAGCTTGGGATTGCCACGCTTCGCTCGCAATGACGTTTTGTTTTAGATAGCTTCTAAGAAGTTTACAATTCTATCCAACAAAAAAAGCCCCAATCTTTTCAGATCAGGGCTTTAATATTTTATGCTTGTTGCTAATTACTCAGCAGCAGGTGCTTCTGTTTCTTCAGCGGCATCAGCTTTTTTAGCTTTAGGTGCTGCTTTCTTTTTTGGAGCTGCTTCTTCAGCTGCAGGAGCTTCAACAACTGGAACTGCTACTACTTTAGGCTCAGCTTTTGCTTTTGGAGCAGGTGCTGCTACTTCAGCAACTGGTTCAACTGCAAAAGGCAATACTGATACGTATGAACGGTTATCAGCTTTCTTTTTGAAAGTTACAACACCTTCGGTTAAAGCGAATAGTGTATGGTCGCGACCAATACCTACGTTTAATCCTGGGTTGTGTTTAGTACCACGCTGACGAACGATGATGTTACCTGCGATTGCTGGCTGACCACCGAAAATTTTGATACCTAAGCGTTTGCTATGCGACTCACGGCCGTTTCTTGAACTACCAGCCCCTTTTTTGTGTGCCATTTTTAATATCTTTTATGGAGTTGCAAGCAACTCCCGTTAATTATAATGTTATACCTGTGATCTCTATCTTGGTGAATTGTTGGCGGTGACCGTTTTTCTTTTTGTAACCTTTTCTTCTTTTCTTTTTGAAGATAATCACTTTATCACCTTTTAAATGAGACACGATCTTAGCTGAAACTTTAGCGCTTTTCAAATCAGAACCTAATTTGAATTTACCTTCGTTTTCTGCTAACAACACATTGTCAAATTCAATACTAGCGCCT
>JAMFRP010000035.1 GCA_026224775.1 Bacteroidota bacterium | reverse complement strand
GGCAAAAACAAAATGAGTGCCTTAAATGCTGTCAGAAATAAAATCGTTCATAGAATATTTGCCGTTATAAAAAATCAAACCCCTTATCAAAACCATTTGCTTTTATCATAGAAATCAGAATGACAAAGCTCTAAGATTAAACTGTTTTAAAGAACTATATTCTTCTTCTTCTCTTTTCCTTCACAATCAAACTCAACTCCCTGCTCATTTGACCCGCAATGGCAGTATTTTCCTGTGCCCTTCTAAACAAATAAGGCAATACCGCTTTTATAGGCCCGTAAGGCACATACTTGGCAACATTATAATTTGCATTGGCAAGGTTAAAACTCAAATTATCGCTCATACCCAATAATTGAGAAAAGTAAACATGTGGATTTTTAGGGTCGATATTTTTATCGCTTAATAACTCGGCAAGCAGCTGGCAACTTTGTTCGTTATGCGTTCCGGCTACAAAAGCAATACGGTCGATATGATCTACACAAAACACTAATGCAGCATTATAATCTTTATCTGCCGATTCCTTATCAGGCTGTATCGGCGATGGATAACCCTGCTCAGCAGCACGACGGCGTTCTTTTTCCATATATGCCCCGCGCACAATTTTAGCGCCTAAAATAAAGCCTTCATCAATCGCCTGCGCATAATCATCTTTGATAGATTGTAGTTTATCATGGCGGTACATTTGGTAAGTGTTGTATACAATGGCTTTTTCTTTATTAAAGCGGCTCATCATATCCAGCGCTAATAAGTCTATTGTTTTCTGTATCCAGGTCTCCTCGGCATCAACCATCACCGGGATGCTCAGTTTAAAGGCCTTATCACAAATATCCAGCACACGTTGCTGTACCTTTTCCCATTCTTTTTGCTCATCGGCGGTCAGTTCCTGCGCGGCATCTAATTTCTCTAGTAACGAGAACCGGCCCACTCCGGTAACCTTAAATACGGTAATCGGCACAGCTTTATCGCCTGATGCACGCTCAATAGTACGGATAATCTCATCGCGGGTATGATCGAAAACATGCTCGTCATCTTCGCCTTCTATCGAGTAATCTAAAATGGTTCCTACCCCGCCATTAGCTAAATTTTTGATAGTATTATCGCATTCGGCAATGGTTTCACCGCCACAAAAATGATTGAAAATAGTTGCTTTTATTAATCCCTTAACCGGAAGGCCGATGTTAATAGCGAAATTGGTAATCGGTGGCCCGATCTTCACTAAAAAGTTAACATTAATGATTTTGAACAACCAATAAGCACGTTTAAGCGCATTATTGGACGAATGCCGAAACGCTATTTCGGTATTCTCGAAAGAGAGGTTATCTTTTAGGGTCATATTAAAATGCGTCTCTGATTCAAAGAAAAATAACCTGCAAATCAAAAACGTGGTTACAAATTTATAAAAGATAACTCATTATTTCTGCGAATAGTTTAATTTTGCCCTCCCATGATTGAATTTAAAGTAACAGGCGATTATATCCCCTTAATACAATTGCTTAAAGCAGCTGGTTTAGTACAAACTGGCGGCGAAGCGCAAATAGTTGTAACAGAGGGCGAAGTAAAATATAACGGACAAGTGGATTATCGCAAACGCCTCAAAGTAAAAAAAGGTGATGTTATCGAATTCAGGAATAACAAAATCGTGGTGATTTAATTTTATGGATACTATTCAAAGCATTGGCTACCCAATATATTTTTCTGATAGCCTTACTCAACTGGTAAACTTTATAAAACAAGGCAAATACTCCCGCTTTTTTATTTTAACCGACGAGAATACAAGCACGCATTGTTTGCCCTTATTGAAAGAAAAATTAGGCGATAATGAAGATGATTACGACCTGATCGAGATTAACGCCGGCGAAGAAAGCAAAGACATTGATTTTTGTATAGGTGTTTGGAAAATGCTGATAGATTTTGGCGCCGACCGCAAAAGCCTGATGGTAAACCTGGGCGGTGGCGTAGTGAGCGACCTTGGTGGTTTCGCTGCCTCTACCTTTAAACGCGGGATCGATTTCGTACATGTACCTACTACCCTGCTTTCACAAGTGGATGCATCAGTTGGTGGTAAAACAGGTATCGACATCGATAGCATTAAAAACATCATTGGCACATTTACCCAGCCAAAAGCGGTATTTATTGAATACGATTTCCTGAAAACTTTACCCGACCGTCAAATATTATCCGGTTTAGCAGAAATGCTGAAACATGGTCTAATTTGCGACGCCGCATACTGGGATCAACTTAAAGTAAGTGACCTTAAAAAACCGGCTGCTGAGTTGATCTATCGCTCAATAGAAATAAAAAACAAAGTGGTTATTGAGGATCCTAAAGAAATGGGGATCCGCAAAAGTTTAAACTTTGGCCATACGGTTGGTCATGCGGTTGAAACTTACTCTTTGTTGAATGATGGCAACAAAGCCCTATCCCATGGTGAGGCGATAGCTATCGGTATGATCTGCGAAGCTTATCTATCTCACAAAAAAATAGGTTTAAGTGCTGATTCGCTTACCGAGATTGTAAATGTCATCAATAAGTTATATCCTAAATACGATATACTCGAATCAACCTTTGATGAGTTATACACTTATATGCAGAAGGATAAAAAGAACGAGGACGGCAAAATAAACTGTACATTTTTACAGGAGATAGGCCAATACAGCATTGATAACATTTGCACAAAAGACGAACTTTACGAAAGCTTAAGGTATTACACATCATTATAATATGCCCCAATTAGATCATCGTGGATATGCCGCAGTAACGCTTGTAGCGCTATTGGTTATACTTACCATAGCCGAAATGTGGCTCAGCTACCGCGAGGATCGCAAATATTATGATAAGCGTGATACCCTAACCAACGTTTACCTTACCGTACTTGCTTTTATCATCAATGTGGTGGTAAAGTTTTCTACTTTCTTTTTATTAAATCTGGCATGGCAATACCGCCTGTTCGAAATTAAAAATATCTGGATCTACTGGATCGTATTAGTTACCGCGCAGGACTTTTTATACTGGGTATTGCACTCTGTGGGTCACTACTCACGCCTGTTTTGGGCGATGCATGTTACCCACCATTCGTCGGAGCATTTTAACCTGACAACAGGTTTCCGTTCTACCGTTTTTGAGCCCTTGTACCGGGTGTTTTTCTACCTACCGCTGGCCTTTATGGGCTTTAACGCGTTAGATATATTGTACGCTTACTTAATTACCCAGCTTTATGGCAACATAGTACACACCCAATACAAAGTAAACCTGCCTAAATGGTACGGCTGGATATTGGTAACACCATCGCACCACCGGGTTCATCATGCATCAAACATCCCTTACCTCGATAAAAACATGGGTATGGTTTTTATTATATGGGATAGGCTGTTCGGCACCTTCCGCGAGGAAGATGCGCCCGAACCTATCAAATATGGCCTTACCCATCAACCCGAAGATACCGGCCCGGTAAATATCCTTTTCCACGAATGGAGAGCTTTATTGCACGATGTAAAACAAGCGCCCGGCTTTAAAAACAAATTCTTGTACTTTGTGAAGCCCCCCGGCTGGAGCCACGACGGCAGTACCCAAACCGCCAGAGTTTTACAACGTGAATGGAAGCAGCAGCATCAAGGTTCAAATTCTTCAAAAAGCAACGCGGCTTAATATTTGATTTAAAATAAAATATTAGTTTAGGGCTTAAATTTATATCGATGCCTGAGCTAATATCCAAAGTCCAACACAAAACTTACGAAAAAGGTGAATTCTCCGATGAGAAGCCACGTAGTTTGGATGAGACAATCACCCTTATTAAAGATTTCCCATGGGATGCCGAGCGTACATTGACAGATGTTCAACTGACAGGGCCCTCGGTTACTATAAAGGATGAGGATTTAAACTATCTGAAAATAGGTTTATTTTTCAATAGTAAATTTTGCCTATATTACTTAGACAATGAAAATCATCTGTACGAATATCATGCGAGCAATATTGAAGATGCTTGCAACATAGTAACTGATTTTTTCAACGGGAACTTAGATCTTCAACCATTCGAAAAACATTTCTTTAATATTGGAAACACCGCCCATTTTATCACTAATTATTTTGAATACCGTGAAAAACCATGGCGAATTTTAATGCTTACAGCATTTTTATTAATATACGGTATACTATTTGCCATTGCCGATGTAGCAATAAGCAAATTGAAGGAAAATTATTTAATAGCCATTATTGTGCTGTTTTCAGGTGTATTCTATTACATTTTAATTAAGATCTATTTTGCGGCTTTTATGAATCGTAAAAACTATCTACAGCTATCAAAAGGTAATGATGTATTTAGCTTTGGCTTTAATGAGGACACGATAAAAACCTACAATAAAAAGGATATTGATAAAATAGTTATTTACCGGTCTGGCGGGAGCCGGAACCCAAATCTTATTTGTGTGTATGAAATTTATTTTGAAGATAGTCGCATGATCAAATTTTCAAATATGCTGATATCCGATCTTATTTTTGCAGGCAAATTCCCAAACAATGTGATCACTTATGGCAAAAAGAGTCCTTTAAAAATATTGTCGTAGGTAATAAAACAAAGCCGTACATTCATCCATCGGTTAAACCTCATCAATTATGGATAATGCACAGCTTATACAAAATTTCTATAATGCTTTTGCCGCTGGCGATGCCGAAGCGATGGTAAGTTTTTATGCTGATGATATTGAATTTCAAGATCCCGCATTCGGTCCATTAAAAGGTGATAACGCCAAAAACATGTGGCGGATGCTGTTAAAAACGCCGGGGATCAAAATTTCAGCAAGTAATATTAAAGCTGATGATCAAACCGGCAGCGCCGATTGGGTGGCGGAATACACCTTCAGCCTAACCGGCAGAAAAGTGATCAACCATGTTCATGCCGAGTTCAAATTCGTCAACAGCAAAATAGTGAAGCATACCGATACCTTCAGCTTTTGGAAATGGGCAAGCCAGGCATTCGGCTTAAAAGGTTTTTTATTAGGCTGGACATCGCTCATGAAAAACAAGGTGAGGCAACAAGCTTTAGCTAGATTAAGCAAGTTTCAATCCTAAAAACTCCTGAACAAAGGCCTGCTCACCAATGGCGAAAACGACCACGGTATCGACGACAAAATAACCAGCAGCGCGATGCTAAACCATATCGCCATAGTTTTAAATTTCTCTAAATCAGTAGTCTTTCGTTTTGCTTTAACAGAACCGATGGTAATCAGGACGATCCCGGTTAACATCATGGTCACATGCTCCATCCCAAAAAACCTGATCTGCCGCTCATGCACCGCATCCTTAAAATTATAAAGAAAATAAGCCACAATCGGGCTGATGAAATACAGCCACAAACCAACGATCAACTGCACATGTGCAATGGTAGCGGTGATGTGTCTTACGCTATTATCAAACCTGGAAAACTGCTTCTTCAACAACCAGCCCCGGTAACCACGATAAATAGCGAAAAGTAAACTCGTTAATACAAACCACCGGATTAAGGAATGCGTTGCTAAAAGAATTAAGTACATAGAATAAGCTTATGCGATTTATGACGATTGAGAAAAAAAAAGATTTTAACTTGTTTTGATAATTATTCTCAAACCACCTCATCAAGTGTCCACACTTGATGAACACAGACGTAAGCGTCCACGCTTACCCTGTTTCTAAAGCAAAACAAATTTTATACAGATCAAAATACTAAGGCATATAACAAGTGTAAGCGTATAAATTAAACTTATAGCTACAGATTTGATAAAGGACAGCCACAATGCCTCATTATAAACATTGCGCAGCGCTGCTACAAGGTATATAAAGATAGCCAGCAAAGAAATCCCTGACAAAATCCACTCTACTTTATCGGCGGTAAATACCATTGTAATTACAGTTACAACCAAAAAACTCAGGAACATAAAACAGTGAAAGTGCAGGGAAAATATAGCATGTTGGGAATACAAGTACTTTTTACGATTATAGAACAACCGAACATACAAGGCGAATAAGGGCAGCAATACAAACATCAGCTTTGGCAGATCATGCGTAATATCGTTGTTAATATCTACATCGTTGCGGCCCTGCTCTCGCGTTAAACGGATCATTTTATGACTAATGTAAGTAGCTATTAGTCCGTTTCTTGCAGTATCAGTCATTTTTCGCTGCGAGGAATCATATTGCCTGTTATTGGCATATTTATACTCTGTGAGATGAAAAATTATAATACCATGGTTATTTATACTGGCATTTAATGATTCGCCGCTGTTTTTGGATTTTATCGTATCCAGGCGAATAGCTAAACCGCTGTAAATGCTATTACGAACGCTATCTTTAGGTGATGTCGCCTTTGATAATTTCCTCAAACTATCTGCCAGGTGCTGCCGGTAAGTATTGATGATCTGACTTGTATTAGTTGCCGGTTTTGCTTTATCCGGTTCTTCATGAAATGAAAAAGCCAGTATGAAAAACAGTGCCGAAATAAAAATATACATCCTGATGGGGTTCAGGTAGCTGGTTCTTTTGCCTGCATTATAGGCATTAGTTAAAAACCCTGGCCTGATCACCAAATCCTTTATCGTAGTAAAAACCTGCGAATCATAATGCGTAACATCCGCAAAAAAATGCCCTAACAGGTGCACGAAAGACTCCTTAGGCTCAGTATTCTCCTGTCCGCAATGCGAGCAATATCGTTCTGTTACTGTAGTACCACAATTAAGGCAGGTTTTATCCTTACGCAAATGGACGTGTTTCATATAGAGTAAAAATATCTAAAAAAATGCCAATTTTTAAATACCCTTAAAAATGAATTTGTAACATAGTGGGTACATAACGTTATTAACTCACGCCTGTGCAAGTGCCCACACTTTAGCACAAAAGTGTAAGCGTCCACGCTTACACTAATTAGAGGCCTTACGAGAGACCCGCGGAAACTGAAAATGGCAAAATATTGTTTATTTTGTGAACCTTATGCCAATTCGAACGTCCACATTTAACAGGCAGACATATCAATACAAAGCCTCATATTTATGATACAAATAAATTACATATGAAAACACGTTTATTTAGTAAAATCAACCTACTTATAATTTCATATTTTTCCTTCTTTAGTATTAATGCTGTCGCACAAACAATAGATGGGGTTTATGTTGATGGATACGCAAGAATGACGCATAAAGGCAAAATGGGCGTTATTAATAAGGAAGGCAAAGAAGTTATTCCATCAGTATATAAAAATATAATTCTTTTTAATAAAGGTATTGTCAAGATAGAAGATAATGACAATAAATACGGTTGTTGGGATGTTACTACCAATCACCAAATACTTCCATTTATGTACGATAACTTATACCCTGTTGATGGTAGTGTTGATTTAATAATAGGTGTAATTGGTAGTAAAAGTGGACTATTTACGTATACTGGTAAAACTGTATATCCATGTAAGTATAATCAAATTACATATGCAGATAATGGCATGACAATGATATCAGATAATAACAAAAAGGGTTATATAAATGCTAAAGGCGAAATTGTTACTCAAATAATTTACGAGGAGGGATCTGATTTTCAATATCCGGGAATTGCACAGGTTAAATTTAATGGAAAATGGGGTTGGATTGATAAAGCAGGTAAAATATTAGTCCCGTATATTTATGATGAAATGAGTAATTTTCATAACGTGGCTATTGACAATAAATGGGGGGAATTAGATGGGTATGGAAAACTCATAATACCATGCAAATATGACGCAAAGTTAGACTTTCAAAGTGCTGATAGTTACGTAAAGAATTCAAAATCTTGGATTCAATTAAATGGAAAATGGGGTTTAATTAATTATCAAAATAAAATATTAGTCCCTCCAAAATACGATTCTCCAGTGGGAACACCGCCATGTATAGCGATAGTAAAAGGTAAATCGGGGTTGATAGGCAAATCAGGCAAAGAAATAACCCCTTTTATATATGATTACATGTCTATATATGGGAGATATAACATTTTCGTAAAACTAAATGGTAAAATGGGCATAATGAACGTTGAAGGTAAAATCATTATTCCATGCAAATATTCAAACCTATATTTATTGCCCGATTCTTTAGCAAATAATATAATATGTGTAGTTGCAAATCACAAAGCTGGTGTAATTAACACATCTGGAAAACAAGTTATTCCACTTATTTATGACTCCATTGCATATTACTCTGAAGGCATGTATGAAACGAAATTGCATGGTAAATGGGGATTTCTTAATAAAAATGGTGAGGTAGCTATAGGTTTTAAATATGATAAAACTCAGCGGTTTAGTGGTGGGCCTGCACCCGTATTACAAAAAGGTAAATGGGGCTTTATAAATAAAAAAGGTGAAGTGGTAATCCCTTTTAAATATGAAGATGCAACAGCTTTTGGAAAATGCGCATATGTTAAATTACACAATAAATGGGGAGGAATTAATAAGTATGGTAAAATAGTTATTCCCTTTAAATATGATACGGTAGATCAGTTATATGAAAAATACGATATAGATGGTGATTAACTTCGTTCAATATATGGTCGGTATATTCCGCACCATCCGAAAACTCCATCCAAAAAGAAGTCAAATCCATTTTTACCCAATAAAATTCTGTTTGATCTATTTATTTTCAGAAAATAAAAATTTTCTATTGACAAACTGTTTTTTAACCGTACATTTACAGCACAATAAAACGACATGACTTTTAACACCGCATTTTTTTATGGCTACTACTTTTACTTTAACAGTAAGAGCCGGGACTAATATGCGATAACAAACATATAGAAACTGAAAAGTCCCGGCCCACAAGCCGGGACTTTTTGCTTTAACAGGATTTATGAAAAGCGAAAAACCAAGAGTTGCAATACAAGGTATCCGTGCCTCCTTTCACGAGGAAGCCGCGTTTAAGTACTTTGGCGAAGACATCGAGACTATTGAATGCAATTCTTTTAAGCAAACCTTCGAGGCACTGCAAAACAAAGAAGCTGATTATGTGGTGATGGCCATCGAAAACAGCATAGCAGGCAGCATTTTGCCTAATTATACACTGATGATGAGCTACGGCTTCCCGGTTGTGGGCGAAGTTTACATCCCGATACAATTGCACCTGCTGGCTTTGCCGGGCGTAAAGTTCGAGGACGTTAAATATGTAACCTCCCACCCCATCGCTATCCGTCAGTGTGTTGATTTCTTTGATGAATACCCGCACCTGCAAATGGTAGAAAGCAGCGACACCGCCGCCTGTGCCAAACGTATCCGCGAGGAACTACTGACTGATACTGTCGCCATCGCCAATACTTTAGCAGCAAACTTATATGGTTTAGAGGTTTTAGAGCGCCGCATCGAATCCAACAAAAGGAACTTTACCCGTTTTTTAATCATCACCAACCACGAAAACAACGTGAAAGGTACACCTAACAAAGCATCGTTATGTTTTGAAGTAAGCAATAAAGTAGGCTCGCTAGCTAAGGTGCTCAACATCTTCGCGGAGCAAAACCTTAACATGAGCAAAATACAGTCCATGCCGGTACTGGGCAAACCAACCGAGTACAATTTTTATGTAGATGTGGAGTGGCGCGAAAGCAGACAATATGATAACGCTATAAAGCAAATCCTCAAATACACCCACAACTTTAACATATTGGGCGAATACGAAAAGTTTGAGGAACAACCCAGCATCGATCAGTTTAAAAAGCCCGAAAAGAGGACTTATATCAAGATCAAGAAACTGATTAAAGAATAGTCGGAAAGACAGAAGTAAAAATTAACAATTAAAGCACATAAATATTAACAAACTTCCGGTAATTCGCACTTCCGGATTAAATATCAAAACACGATGAAACTAGAATTAAACATACAACCACTTGAATCCTGGATAAAAACAGGTAAAGAACCTTTGGTAATAGCAGGCCCTTGCAGTGCCGAAACTGAAGATCAATTAGTAGCTACCGCGCATTTATTGGCTCAAACAGGCCGTGTGTCTGCATTACGTGCTGGTATCTGGAAACCACGTACCCGTCCCGGAGAGTTTGAAGGCATTGGAAGCATTGGTTTAGAGTGGTTGAAACGCGCTAAAGCAGAAACTGGCTTGCCTACCGCTGTTGAAGTAGCTACCGCTAAACACGTTGAAGAAGCGTTAAAAGCAGGTGTTGATATTCTTTGGGTTGGTGCACGTTCAACTGCAAACCCGTTCACCGTACAGGAAATTGCTGATGCCCTTAAAGGTGTTGACGTACCGGTAATGGTTAAAAACCCGGTAAACCCTGATTTGTCGTTATGGATTGGCGCTTTAGAGCGTATCAACAATGCAGGTATCACTAAATTAGCAGCTATCCACCGTGGTTTCTCATCTTACGAAAAATCAGCTTTCCGTAACGAGCCAATGTGGGATATCGCTATCCACCTAAAAACTTTGGCTCCGCACTTACCAATGATCAATGACCCGAGTCACATCACAGGCAACCGTTCATTAATCGGTTACATTTCACAAAAAGCATTGGATCTGGATATGCAGGGCTTAATGATCGAGTCACATATTGATCCTTCAGTTGCATGGACTGACGCTGCACAACAGGTTACCCCTGCTGGCTTAGTTGAAATTATTGACCACTTAGCACTACGCAAACCAGAAGTACGTGACGCGGTAGTTAATGATAAATTAGCTGAACTACGTAGCCAGATTGATAAAATTGATGATTTGGTTATCCAAAAAGTTGCTGAGCGTATGCAGATTGCTGAGAAGATCGGTCAGTACAAAAAAGATAACAACATCACCATTTTACAGGTTAACCGTTGGGACGAGATCCTGAACAAACGCACAACTTATGCTAAAGCATTAAAATTAAGCGGCGAGTTCACCGAAAAACTATTAGAACTATTACACAGCGAGTCTATCCGCAAGCAAACCGAAGTGATGAATAAAGATCAGGCCGGACAAGCGGCTGATAAACTTACACACGCTTAATACAATATACCGTACACGTTCGCCATTCTCCCCTTGAACTCAGGGGGAGATGTCGACGAAGGAGACAGAGTGGGTAAAACCGCTTTGCCTATCAAACTATACTATACACCCACATGCACCAGAATATCATCCTCACCAAAAAAACTAAAACCGCAAACGGAACCGTACAACTCACCGGCTCAAAAAGCGAGTGCAATCGTGCGCTCGTGATAGAAGCACTAAGCGACGGTAAAGTTAAGGTTGAGAATATTTCTGATGCTGCTGATACGGTGACTTTGTGTGAAGTTCTGAGTTTAAAGTCGAAAGTCGAAAGTCAAAGATCAGATTCCGACTCAAGACTATCAACTCAAGACTTAAGACTTGTAAACATCGGTCCCGCCGGTACAGCCATGCGTTTTTTAACAGCATACTTTGCTATACAGGATGATGAGGTGATATTAACCGGCAGCGAACGCATGAAACAAAGGCCAATAGGTATTTTGGTTGATGCCTTGCGCCAGCTTGGGGCTAATATAGCTTATGAAGAACAGGATGGCTTCCCGCCGTTGAGACTAAAGGGTGGTTTTACACAGCTTACTAACCAAATCAATATAAAAGGTAATATCAGCAGCCAGTACATTACTGCGCTGCTGCTTATTGCCGCCAAATTGCCTTTGGGTTTGGAGCTGCATATTGAAGGCGACCTAACCTCAAAGCCTTATGTAGAAATGACCTTAGCCATGCTGCAACAAGCAGGCATTAAGCACCAATGGAACGACAATGTGATCAGCATTGCGCACCAGGAGTTCGCGCCGACAGTTTTACCTGTCGAGCCAGACTGGAGCGCGGCATCCTACTGGTATGCCATAGCGGCTTTGGCTGATGAGGCTGATCTGTTTTTACCCGGATTAACACAATATAGCCTGCAGGGCGATAGCGTAATAACCGAGATAATGGCTAATTTTGGCATTACCTCGCAGTTTAAAAACGGGGGCGTTCATTTACAAAAAGAGGTTAAACCAATTTTCCGCAAGATATTTGATTTAAAGGAATGCCCTGATCTGGCACAAACTGTCATCGTGGTTTGCGCTGCATTAGGTCACGAAGCTACCTTTACCGGTCTCGAAACTTTAAAAATAAAGGAAACCGATCGTGTTTTAGCCCTTCAAAGCGAACTGGCAAAAATCGGTGTAAAACTGATTGAAAAAGGACAGGTTTACAAACTGGATTGCAGCGAAAAGCATATCCCCGAAAAGGTTTTCATCAATACCTACGAGGATCATCGCATGGCAATGGCCTTTGCACCGCTGGCGCTGCTAATCCCCGAAATGGAGATTGAAGTCGCTAAAGTGGTTGAGAAATCATACCCGGCATTCTGGACAGATCTGGAAAAGGTTGGGTTTGAAGTAACGACACTATAAATCTAAAATAACACCGTCATTGCGAGGTACGAAACAATCTCTAAACTATACAGAGGAGCTTTGTAAGTTTGATCTGCCTAAGTAGAGATTGCTTCGTTCCTCGCAATGACGTACTAAACATAAATTGATAAAACTAAAAGGTTGTCATACTGAGCATAGTCGAAATATGCGGGCAAAGGCCTTTACGCTCATGCTTCGACTACGCTCAGCATGACACCCATTATAAACAATAATAACATCCGCACATTTGCATATTTGCAGATCTGCACATCAATAACATCATGGCAGGCAATTCATTCGGACAATTATTCAGGATAACAACTTTTGGCGAATCGCATGGCGAAGCTATAGGCGTAATAATTGATGGCTGCCCATCACAATTGACTGTCGACCTGGACTACATTCAATCCGAACTGGATAAACGCAGACCGGGTCAATCTAAAATCACAACACAACGTAAGGAAAGTGATACTGTAAAAATCCTTTCGGGCGTATTTGAAGGAAAAACCACCGGCACGCCAATTGCCATGCTGATCCCAAATGAGGACCAGCGTTCAAAAGATTACACCCATAACGTAGATGTATTCCGCCCATCACATGCAGATTATACCTATCAAACCAAATACGGCATCCGCGATCATCGTGGTGGCGGCCGCTCATCAGCCCGCGAAACCGCGGCTCGTGTAGCAGCAGGCGCTTTAGCCAAACTCTTGTTAAAAAGTCAGGGAATTGAAATTGTTGCCCATGTAAGTAGCGTAGGTAAAATCAACGCGCCAAACGTCGATATAAGCGATGTACAGGAGTTTATTAATCAGCGTGAGGAAAACATAGTCCGCTGCGCCGACCCTGCCACAGCCGAGGAAATGATCGAATTTATCGACGGCGTCCGCAAAGCTGGTGATACCGTTGGCGGTAAGATCAGCTGCTATGTTAAAAATTGTCCGGTTGGTTTAGGCGAACCTGTTTTTGATAAGCTCCATGCCGAATTAGGCAAAGCAATGCTCAGCATTAATGCCGTACACGGCTTTGAATTTGGTTCAGGCTTTGCAGGCAGCGAAATGCTGGGTTCAGAACATAACGACATCTTTGTTAAAAATCACACCGGCGATATCAGCACCATTACCAACTACTCAGGCGGTATACAAGGCGGCATCAGCAACGGGATGCCAATAGAGTTCAAGGTCGCGTTTAAACCCGTAGCCACCATCATGAAAGCCCAGGCCACCATCGACAGCGAAGGCAACGCCGCCGAAATATCCGGCAAAGGCCGCCACGATCCATGCGTAGTCCCAAGAGCCGTGGTTATTGTGGAAGCAATGGCTGCACTGGTTTTAGCAGATCATTGGTTGCGAAACAAGAATTCAATTTTAGGATAACCAAAATAAAATCTCTCCACGCGTCATTGCGAGGAGAAACGACGTGGCAATCCCAAATTTGTAGAGCGGCTCTGTAAGTCGGTGATTGCCACGCTATCGCTCGCAATGACGTTCTAAATAAAATTAACCATCTGCATATTTGCACATACGCACATCTGCACATCATATAACCATGCTCACCTCACCCATCCAACTCTACAAAAAAGCTTACAGTGGCTTGTCGCTGAATAGCTGGTACTTGTGCCTGGTGATGCTAGTGAATCGCAGCGGCACCATGGTTATCCCCTTCATGACCATCTATTGCACACGCCAATTACACTTTACCATTATACAGGCAGGTTACATCATGGGCTTGTTTGGCTTAGGGTCGATCCTCGGCGCATTTGGCGGTGGCAAGCTGACAGATAAAATAGGTTTCTATGATTTGCAGATCGGTGCGCTCTTCAGCGGTGGTGTGCTGTTTATCATTTTAGGTTTTCAGCATACATTTATAACCTTGGGTGCAGGCGCATTTGTACTCAGCCTTTGTAACGAATCCTTCCGACCCGCAAACTCCGCGGCTATAGCCTATTATAGTTCGGCAGAGAATAAGACACGCTCTTATTCCCTAAACCGTTTGGCTATCAATTTAGGCTGGGCATTTGGTGGGGCGCTGGGTGGCTTTTTGGCATCGTTCAACTACCATTTATTGTTTTGGGTTGATGGTTGTACCAATATGTTTGCCGCGGTATTATTATTAAGGTTGATCCCCCGTTCAGGCATCTTAAAACCAGTTAGAAACAAAGAAACTAAAGCCAACACTGCGTCAGCTTATAAAGACACAACCTATTTAGTTTTTATCGGACTAATAACACTTTTCGCCATTTGCTTTTTCCAACTGTTCACTATGCAACCGTTGTTTTATAAAACGATGTGGCAGTTAAACGAGCGTGTTATAGGTGCACTAATGGCATTGAATGGCATTTTAATCGTGGTGATAGAGATGATCCTCATCCATAAGCTCGAGGGCCGCAGGCACCCGTTAAATTACATCAGTTTCGGTGTAATATTGGTTGGATTCGGTTTTGTTTTGCTGAATGTATTACCGCATAGCACGTTATCAGGCTTAGCCGTTATCGTTTTCATAACCCTTGGCGAAATTATGGCTATGCCCTTCACAAACTCCTTCTGGATAGCCAGGACTACCGAAAACAACCGTGGCGAATACGCGGCGTTATATAGCATGTCCTGGTCTTCCGCTCAAATTTTAGCGCCGACTGTCGGCAGCCTGATTATAGTTGGCGGCGGTTTCGCTTTATTATGGTGGATATTGGGTGGTGTTTGTTTGGTAGCTGCAATTGGGTTTTCTGTGCTTTATCGATATTTGAAAGCTACCAATAAGGGCAACCTTAACCTTTAAAATTCTCCTCTTGAGAGGAGGGAGCGCCGGATTTGTGTAGTGGCAGGGGTGTGTTTCTACAAGCAGCTCAAAGCCCCCCCTCCACCCCTCTCAAGAGGGGAACCGCGCAAGCCTATGCTTTCCTATTTGTCCAACAAAACTTTTGTCGTTATCAACAATTGCCCCACATGCCTCATAGTATGCTCTGCGCTATGAACCAACAACCCAATAACTGTTGACGGTATATTTGCTCTTCCAACGCCCCTAACTTCAGTTAGCGTAACTTCATCTGTTTCACTTAATTGTTTTATGGCGATGTCGACCTGCTGATTAAAATGCTCAAGTAATTGATTTACTGTAACTGATATATTTTTTCCCTCAGCAGATAAATGATCCAATTGCTGTTGATTGAGTTGCTCGCCTTTGGCATAAGTGTAAAGTCTATCCAATACCCCAGCCATATGCTGCAAATGAAACCCCGGCGATGCCATGCCCGCAGACCTTTCCCACAATAAATCATCCGGGAAACTTTGCATCAGCTCATTAACCTCTTCTCTCGCCTGCAACAAAGCATGTGCAACAGGTTGCAGTAATGCAGGTATCTCATCCAACGGGCCACGTAACCAAACTTCGGGTTTATTGCTCATAATTACTTACTTTGTAATGCAGGCCCTACTACATCATGATTAAGCGTTTGCGGCAACGAGTAAATCTGCTTCACCCTATCAAGCGAGTTATCGCTCCATAAAAAGTTCGTCCACACCATAAACCAAGCCCATTCGGGTTGGTAGGCTAATATCTCGGGTTTGGGTAGTTCGCCTGTTTCGGTAAGCGCCATTAGTTTGCCGTGGGCAAGTTCTTTTAATTCGTTATAGTCTTTTTGCTCGTAATCAAAGTGGTAAACATCTGCCCCTAAAACGTCTACATAATTAGCGCCCGGGTAGTAATCTTTATAAGTATAAGCCTCGTCTAAAGGAATATCCCTCAACCCGTTAGCACCCCAAATCCAAATCAGGTTATTCAGGTGGAAGTAATTGGTATATCTGTCATACATCATCTTCCACAATTTTGCTATGCCATCGCTACCTTTCTTATTTCCCCACCAAAACCAAACACCATTCATTTCGTGGTATGGCCGCCACAATACGGGCACATGGGCATCCTGTAATTGTTTCAGATAGCCCGCAACCACATCAATCTGCGCCAGCCAGCGCTTATTGAGTTCTGTATTTGGGGTAGTTAACTCCGTCCATTGCGCATCAGTAAGTTTGCCCTGTATACTTTGCTTCCAGTCGAACGGCGGGTCGTCAGTTGGCCTGCCCTGGTGCCACATCAGGGTGACAATGTACCCATCGTGCCATTTCTTTATCGCTTCGTTCACAACGTCCTGCCCTCGGTCTGTCTTCCAGTCCCATATAAAATCCGATCCCCAAAGCGCAGGATATTTCCCGGTTTTGGCATAGGCGCTGTCTGAATAGGTATTCAGTTGTGTATTAAAATTATGCTGACCGGAAATAATATATTTCCCCTTAATACTGTACAAATAAGCAAGCAATTTTTTGGCCTCCGGCGACGCGTTTTTATTTACAGGCTCAAAACTTTGGGCAGATGCCCCTAAAACCGCAAACAGACACAAAAACAACACAATGTATTTTTTCATAACGAGCAGATATAATTATACAGCAACGTAAAATTAAACTATTTTTATTTGTGGTATAGCAATTGCTATACTCGGTAGAAAATATTTGCAAGTACCATGACCACCTCTCACAGTTTTATTAAACGCCATATCCGTACGCTCTTTTTATTATTACTTTGTACCTTATTTATCGGCGTTCAGGGCTGTAAAAAGAAACGCTCCGAAATGGCTAACCTGCTCTATAAAAAAATACCAAATAAGATATTCAGAAAGCTCGATCCCGACCAATTCGCCACTATTTTTCAGGGTGTGCTGGATAGCGAAAAAACTAAATTAAAATACCCGGAGGCCATTAAAAATTTCTATGCCAGCCATAATTACGAACCGGTCTTCCTGTTAGCAAATCTTAAAAATAATGAACTGAATACCCTGGTCGATTATTACGATAACGCAAACGATCAGGGTTTGGATTCTAATATGTTCCATCCGCAAGAAGTGCGTGCACTCGTAGCCAAATTCTACAACAGGAGGGCCATTAAAACACTGGATCAAGCTTATCACGATATGGCCGAACTGGAATTGATGACCGCTAACTCATTAATCAACTATTCAAATGCTATACAATATGGCGTGGTTAATCCTAAATACATCTACAGACGTTATTTCACCGCAACTAAACAGGCCGACAGCACCTCCATTAGCCAGGCGTTAAATGCAACTGATTTAAAGGTATATCTGGATAGCATACAGTCTAAAGATCCGCAATACATCGCGCTGCAAAAGGCATTTGTAAGCAACGCCGTTTTACCAGGCCTATCCGCCGAAGAAAGCAGACGTGTTTTATTGCTGAATTTGGAGCGCCTTCGCTGGAAAAATAAACCGACTGAAAACAAATATGTAATTGTAAATATTCCTGATTTTCATTTGGATGTGATAGATAGCGGCAGATCTGTTTTAGGGATGAAAGTTTGCGTGGGCAAAGGCCGTAACTCCGACTACAAAAAAACTCTGGTTAACTATGTAGATACCGATAAAGTAGACAGGCCTGTACACGAAACACCACTACTAAACAGCCTGATTTACGAAGCCGAAGTAAACCCAGTATGGAACATTCCTGAAAGCATCGCCAACAAAGAAATTATTGTACAAGCGGCTAATGACCCTTACTACCTGTCGAACAAAAACATCAATGTTTATAAAAACGGTGTAAAAGTTGATGATGTGGAATCAATAGATTGGTCAAGTGTTGATAAATCAGATTACTCATTCCAACAGCAGCCGGGAGCTGATAACTCATTAGGTAAAATCAAGTTTCTGTTTAAAAATAAAAGCAGCGTTTACCTGCACGATACCCCTGCCCAGCTGCCATTCGCGCAAAGCATGAGGGCTGTTAGCCACGGTTGTGTAAGGCTGCAAAAACCACTAGATTTTGCCCATGAGCTTTTTGGCGATGGCCCCAAATACACCCTGATTGCCCAGGATATGGCAACAGCCAAACCCGACCCTACCGAAATATCGTTACATAAAAAAGTACCGGTTTACATCACTTACATCACCTGCTGGGCCGATAGCACCGGCACGCTGCAATATCGCAAAGATGTTTACGGTCAGGATATTATCCTGTATGCTAACTTGATAAAAGCAATAGGGAAGTAGAATTTAGTAGCTAGTATCAAGTAGCTAGACAAAAAGTCATACAAACACAAATGCCGGGTTTTACCCGGCATTTGTATTAAAAATCTTGATACTTGATACTAACTACTTGCTACTAATTATAATTTAGCTATTTTATTCCCGCCATTTTCAGTTGGGAAAACGTAATCCGCTGAAAGGTCTTCGTTTAAATATTTAGAGTTATAGTTGCTGTCGTTACCATTGATAAAAAAAACAGTTTTACCTTTTATATCATCAATCACTTCGTTTGATACCTCGGGCGATACCGCGGGGCATCCCCAGCTACGTCCTAAACGACCTAGCTGATTGATAGTGCTTTGACCCACATAAGGAGCAGCATGTACCACAATTTCGCGGGCACGGGCAGCATCGTTAAAACCGGCATCCAACCCATCTAAATGTAATGATCTGCCGTGCTTACCTACATAAATATCATCAGCCAGGTAAAAACCTAAACTGCTTTGATGCGATTCGTCTGTATTTGAAAAGCTGTTGGCAACATCATCGCCACTGCCTTGTCCGTGTGCTACCCAGGTATTAATTAACAGGTGTTTTTCAACCAGATCAATTATCCACATGCGTTTGTCGCGACTTGACTTATTAAAATCAACCACAGTTAAAACACTGCTGAAAGGAGATATTTTTTGAGTTGATTTCAAATTCATAAAGCCTGTTACCGCTTTCCTGAAAACAACCTCATCTAAACCTGTTGCTTGTAAATTTGCTGCCTGGTAAACTTCGTCAACATATTGTTCAAAAAGTTCTTTAGCCGATGCAGGGGCATGAGCTGTAGCAGTCGCTTTGCTTGCGCTTACCGGTTTCCAACTAATAATAGTAATTGAAAATAGTAATGTTACGCAGGTTATCCACCAAAAATGTTTCCTCATAAATCTAATTAGATATTAATCAATCTGTTAAAATTAAACGGGGATAGGCTGATAGAACGTTTATAATTGTCGCTATGATACAAATGTAAAAAAAATACTTTTACAAAGCATCACACCAATTTCATATTTGTTAAATAATTACTGCTATGATTAATATTATATTCGCTATTTATACTTCTACGAGATAAAACTACGGATTGTTACTTAGTCACTTAACCCAGCTGATCTTTTCTTCCAGCGGGATAGTTCTTTTACCTTCGGGATGTTGGTCGGCGTAGCCTAAATATAAAATACCCATTACGCTATCTTCTTCACCTAGCAGTAAAAAGTCTTTCATAGGCTGTTTTAATGCCATGCCTCCTGTACCCCAGTAAGATGCCATATTTAACGCGGTTGCACCCAATAAAATGTTTTGAACAGCACAAGCGGTAGCAGCCAACTCCTCAAAAGCGGGGATCTTTGGTAATTTGCCACGTTTCATTATCGCGATAATAACATGCGAGGCCTTATCGCCCTGCTGACTCAGATTGGTAAAAACACCTTCGTTAAATTCGTCGGCGGGTGTATTTTCTTTGTACAAATTGGCATGCGCAAAACAAAACTCCGACGGGTTTTCATATACCACAAATCGCCAGGGCTCAGTATAACCATGTGTAGGCGCCCAATCAGCCAGCTCCAGTATCGAAGCAATATGTCCGTTAGGTATTTTGTGGCCGTTCATCATAAATGGTTTTATGGTGCGGCGGTTTTGTATGATATTAGTTAGGGAGGTAAAATCTGTAGTATCCATTTCAAGTATAAAAGAATTGTCATTCTGAGCGGAGCAAAGAATCTATCCGTTACATATGGCGCAAATGCCTATCGATAGATTCTTCGCTCCGCTCAGAATGACAAAGAGTTTGATAGCTATTAATTAATATATCGCCGGAAATTTAGCCGGGTTAGCCTCGCTCATCATGCTGTAAACAATATCAATCACATCATCAAGCGATGGCTTGGTAAAGTAATCACCATCCGAGCCGTAAGGCGGGCGGTGTTCTTTTGCCGTTAGCGAGCGTGGTTGTGCGTCAAGCGCGTAATAACCACCCTGTGCTTCCAATATCCGTTGCATAATATAAGCTGAACCTGCGCCGGGCACATCCTCGTCAACAACCAACAGCTTGCTGGTTTTCTTTAATGATGCTCCGCATAAATTATCGGTATCAAACGGATAAAGTGTTTGCGGGTCAATCACCTCAACGTTAATGCCCAATTTAGCCAATTCGGGTACAGCTTCCATCACAATACGTAATGTTGAACCGTATGAAACCACCGTAATATCGCTGCCTTCGCTTAGTATTTCGGCCTTACCTAGTGGCACGGTAAATTCGCCAACGTTGGTTGGTAATTTTTCTTTTAAGCGGTAACCATTCAGGCACTCAATAACCAAAGCAGGTTCATCACCACGCAATAGCGTATTGTACATACCAGCAGCCTGTGTCATATCGCGTGGCACGCAAATATGCAAGCCACGCATGGCGCTCAAAATCATGCCCATTGGTGAGCCTGAATGCCAAACACCCTCTAATCTGTGCCCGCGTGTCCGAATAATAACCGGTGCTTTTTGGCCGCCCATGGTACGATAACTTAAACTGGTTAGATCATCACAAATAATAGTCATGGCATAGATCAGGTAATCGAGGTACTGGATCTCCGCAATCGGCCTTAAGCCGCGCATGGCTATACCCATTCCCTGCCCTATGATGGACGTTTCGCGGATACCGGTATCGGTAATACGTATATCGCCATATTTATTTTGCAAACCGGCAAAGCCCTGGTTAACATCACCAATGGCGCCCAAATCCTCGCCGAAGGCTACAATTCTTTTATCACGATCAAAGTTGGCATCAAAGCAGGCATTTAATACCTCACGGCCGTCAACTAACCTGGCATCATCTTCATATTGCGCGTTAATAACCGGCACTTTTAGGGGTGAATCTGCGGTATTGGAGAAAAGCTTGGTATTATAACGTACATCGTTTTTGCCAATCTCATCCTTAAGCCATACTTGCAGTGCTGTGCGTTCGGCACTATCCTCATTTACAGTTAAACGCAATGCCTTACGTGTAGCTGATACTATATCTTTCCTTCCGGGATCAACGCTGCTGCGCAATTCAGACACGATCTCCATTAATTCTTCCCTGTAAGCAGATGTATCCGCCAGGGCTTCAAGATCTTTAGCCGTCTCATTCAATTCAACGGTAATAATATCTGCAAGCTCATTCCAGGCTTCACGCTGGCACTCACGTACATATTTTTTGGCTTCAGCCTCCATTGCGTCAAGGTCTTCAGGCGTAGCAATAGCGGTGGCTATCATCCATTCGCGCATCTTTACCAAACAGTCGTGGTCATTTTCCCAACTCAGGCGATCCTTAGATTTATAACGCTCGTGCGATCCTGATGTTGAATGGCCCTGTGGCTGAGTCATCTCCGTAACATGTATCAGTACCGGCACATGCTCTTCGCGACAAAGCGATATGGCACGTTCATAGGTTTCGCAAAGCGCTACATAATCCCATCCGCGAACTTTAAATATTTCAAAGCCGTTAGTACCCTCCTCACGCTGAAAACCTTTTAATATTTCGGATATATCTTCTTTAGTAGTTTGCAGGCTGGCAGGTACAGATATAGCGTAGGCATCATCCCAAATGGAAATAGCCATGGGCACCTGCAATACACCGGCAGCATTAAAGGTTTCAAAAAAAGCACCTTCGGATGTTGAGCCGTTACCTATAGTACCAAAAGCAACCTCATTACCATTAACCGAAAAGTTATCAAGGTATGATAGTTCTTTGTTTTGCCGATATAACTTTGAGGCATAAGCTAAGCCCAATAAACGTGGTATAGCCCCGGCAGTAGTTGAAATATCGGAGGCACAATTCTTGGCTTCCACCTGGTTTATCCAATTGCCATCAGTATCTAAAAAGCGTGTAGCATAGTGACAGTTCATTTGCCTGCCGCCTGATGCGGGTTCCTTTTCAATATCCGGGTTTGCATAAAGCTGCGCAAAAAACTCTCGCAGGTTGCTCATTCCTGTAGCAAACATAAAGGTTTGGTCGCGGTAATAGCCCGAGCGCCAGTCTCCATTACGGAAAGCTTTAGCCATAGCCAGTTGTGCAACTTCCTTTCCATCACCAAAAATTCCAAACTTGGCCTTGCCGGTAAGTACCTCGCGTCGGCCCAATATACTGGCCTGGCGACTCTCATACCCAATGCGATAATCATTGATAACGATCTTTTTAAAATCATCAAAACTCAGATCAGCAACATTAAAGGTACCGGCAACTTGAATTGCAGTTTCGGGCATATCTTATTTGTTTAAGCGGTAAAATTATGAAATTCTATTTTGTAATTGGTATACTCTGCATTCAAAACGTTCAGTTTTTATAATAGTTTTTTTATTGAGCTAAACCTTTTATATTTGTTACAATCAAACACGTAGTATGAAAAAGATATTATTAATATGCGCGGTAATTATAGGTTTTGCCTCTATCGCAAAAGCACAGGATGACCAAAAACCTGAGTTTAAATTCAATGAAGAAAAGCATGATTTTGGTAAAATACCACAAGGTACGCCTGTAACTACTGTTTTTGAATTTACAAATATTGGCCAGTCTCCGCTTATTTTAGCCGACGTAAGGCCAACTTGTGGTTGCACAATTGCTGATTACACCAAAACTCCTGTTAAACCGGGCGATAAAGGTTTAATTAAGATCACTTATAACGCTGCGGCGGCTTATCCGTTCAATAAAACTATTGTAGTTACCTCAAATGCTAAAACTCCACAGAAGTTTTTAGTAATTGTAGGTGAGGTAATTGCAAAAACTGCGCCCGCACCCGCGACAGGAGCCACTACAGGGACAAGCAATTAATAGAATTTATTAAATATATTTGCAAAGCCCCGATAAAACGGGGCTTTTGCCGTTTATACAGGCATACATTTTAACTGACTGTAATTATTATTTTGATTTGCACAATGCCAAAAATTTCTGACAAAGGGCAGCGTATGCCCGCATCCCCTATTCGTAAACTCACCCCATTTGCCGACAAAGCTAAGCTGGATGGCAAAAAAGTTTATCATTTAAACATTGGCCAGCCTGATATTGAAACCCCGGCAGGCATGCTTGATGCAATAAAAAATATCGATTTTAAGGTTTGGGCCTACACCCCATCCGAAGGCACACTATCTTATCGCACTAAGCTTACTGAATACTATAATAAGCTGGGCTATAATATAACCCCCGATAATATTTTAGTAACTACAGGTGGATCTGAGGCTATAACGATTGCCATGATGAGCTGCCTTGATGCTGGCGACGAGATCATCATCCCGGAGCCGTTCTATGCCAATTACAATGGCTTCGCCAGCCAAAGTGACATTGTAGTTAAACCGATATTATCATATATAGATAATGGTTTCGCGCTGCCGCCGATAAGCGAGTTTGAGAAACTCATCACTCCAAAAACCAAAGCTATATTCATTTGCAGCCCGAATAACCCTACCGGGTATTTATACTCAAAGGCTGAGCTTGAAGATCTTAAAAAGCTGGTTCTAAAATACGATCTGTATTTATTTTCGGACGAAGCATACCGGGAGTTTTGCTATGATGGAAGTGAATTTACATCGCCTATGTTTTTGGAGGGATTAGAGGAAAACGTTATTGTTTTGGATACCGTAAGCAAGCGTTACAGCGCATGTGGCGCCCGTTTAGGTTGCCTTATCACCAAAAATAAAGCGGTTTGGACAGCAGGATTAAAATTTGCCCAGGCTCGTTTAAGTCCGGGTATGGTGGAGCAAATTGCAGGCACTGCCGCGGTTGATACCCCCGATGAATATTTTGAAGCCGTAAATAAAGAATATACAGCCCGTCGTAATACCATTGTAAGCGCCCTAAATAAAATGAATGGGGTTTACTGCCCTAACCCGGGCGGCGCTTTTTATGTAGTGGCACAATTGCCTATTGATAATGCCGACAAATTTTGCCAATGGATACTGGAGAGCTTTAGCTATAATAACCAAACGGTTATGATGGCACCGGCCACAGGTTTTTACAGCACCGAAGGCGCTGGTTTGAACGAAGTAAGAATGGCATATGTTTTGAATATACATGATATACAGAACGCGATGATCTGTTTAGAGAAGGCATTGGAAGAATATCCGGGTAGAACGGAGATAACTTTGTAGATTGAAAAGGTTAAAGACGAAAGGATAAAGGTAAAAGGTAAAATTGATTAAAAACCTTTCATCTTTATCCTTTTACCTTTGGCCTAATAACAGTATCTTTGATGCCTTATCTGCTAACTGCCTATTGGCAACTGCAAACTCTATAAAAAATGGGGTCGACCGGAATTGACAGGATGGAGATAAGTAAGTAAGCATGCAGCGCGTTGGGTGAATTAGCGCTTAAATCAGAACGCTCAAACTTACAAATGGCGAAAATACTTACGCCTTAGC
>JAMFRP010000006.1 GCA_026224775.1 Bacteroidota bacterium | reverse complement strand
TACCAATTGGTTAAAGTTAATAACGCGTAAGGGTTTTACTCAAAATGCCGACTTTAACCTAAGTGGCGGCAGCGCCTCATCCAGTTATTATGTATCCACTTCTTACGCCGATGAACAGGGCGTACTAATAGGTACGGGGTTTCAACGATTTGCTGGAAAGGCAAATTTTGAACATCACTGGACGAGCAGGTTCCGTTTGTTAGCTAACTTTAATATGGGCTATACCTTAAATGATATCAATAGCGGTATTTATGGTCAGGCATTGTATGCCCCTCCTGATTATACACCTTATAATGCTGACGGATCTTTAAATTTATTTGACGAAGCGGGAGGTAACCCGCTTGCTTCTGCTAATATTAAGAACAGGGGGACCCAGTATATCATGCTCGGAAAAATTGCGTTGGAGTTTGATTGGCGCAAAAATCTTAAATTAACAAGCAACGTTTCTATTAATGATAACGATTACCATCAATTACAGCTGATTCCCAGCTATGTTCAATTTTTTTATCAAGATGGAAGTACAGGTACAAGTTCATTTGGCGCAAATGCTTCGGCAGGCAATACGGATATTTTATATGAAAATACAGTTACGTGGGATCTGAATTTAAAAAATGGACATCAACTTAATCTGCTTGCCGGTACATCATGGGAAACTGACCGGAGCAATAGTTCGGAAGCAGAAACTGCGGGCTTTCCTGATGGTACCCCCCTAAATCAAATTCCAGCTGTTATCAATTCAGACAAACTATATGAGCAAAATTTTGCAGGCTCAAGTAGTTTACTTTCCTTTTATGCCCGGGCAAATTATAATTACAGGCATAACTATCTGTTTACCTTTACCGGGCGTGCCGATGCCTCTTCCAAATATCCGGCAACCAGCAGAGTAGGTTATTTCCCATCTGCGGCTTTTGCGTGGCGCATTTCGGGAGAAAATTTCCTTAAAAATGAATTATGGATTGATGATATAAAGCTGCGGATCAGTGCCGGGAAAACCGGCTTGAACGCCGATATAAGCGATAATCAATATAGTTCTTTTTACTATAACTCAAGTTATGCCGGTTTAAAATCTATTGTACAAGCTCAGGCAGAAAGCACCAATTTTAAATGGGAATCGGTTTGGCAAAATGATATTGGAGTTGATTTTGCCCTTTTTAAATCACGTTTAAATGGAACCATTGGATATTACAGGAAGATCGCTAGCGGATTATTATTAGGGGTTGACGCTCCGTCGAGCGCTTCATCTGCTTTATTAATTGAAAATACAGCGGGGATTGCTAACAAGGGTTTAGAATTAAACTTGCAAGGAAATATTATCCGTTCCGAAAAATTTATTTGGGACATGTCATTCAATCTTGCCCATAATACGTCAAAGGTCACCAATATTAACGGGAATCCCTTTTCAGACCCGCTTTATCGAAGTTCAGCACTTGGAACAAGTATCGTAGAAGAAGGAAAGCCACTTGGTTTACTTTATGGCTATCGTGTGTTGGGTGTTTTAAAAACACAAGCTGAGGTGGATCAGTATGAAAAAGAATTTCCTACTTATCAATCGTTGTTTCCATCCCTGGGTGTAGGGGATTACAAATATGAATTAACCCCCTCAGGAACACCGAAGGAAGATATAATTGGGAACGGGAATCCTCAATTTTATGGGGGATTGATGCAGGATTTAACCTTCAAGAATTTTTCACTGGCAGTTTCGATGACCTATTCATACGGTAATCAGTTGCTCTATCAGAACGATGTTAATAATATGGAGGTGAACGCTGATCTTACCAATAAAGGTATCGCTATTTTAAATCGTTTTACGCCGCAAAACACGAATACCGACAGGCCCCGGGTTATATTCGATCAATATGTACTGCTTTCTAATAAAAACGTTTACAATGCATCTTACCTTAAAATGAGATCGCTTACGCCTAGTTATAAGTTTCCTGACCGCGCAGCTAAAAAGATAAAAATGAGAAACCTGTCTGTATATATTACCGGGACTAATTTGTTTACCATTACAAAATATCCGGGCCCCGATCCGGAGGTAAGTGACGATCCAAGAAGTACAATTGGTGGTTATAATGATATTAGCACTTATCCAACAACCAGATCGTATATTGTTGGTGTAAGGGCAGGCTTTTAAAAAAGACTTAATATGATGAAACATTTTTTTAATTGTGTTTTTTTATTTGTGTTGGTTTTTCAGTCAAGTAGCTGCGTGAAAACAGGTAATGTTTCCTCAAATAATATCACACCGGCAATTACTAATCAAGAAACTGCCCAGCATTTATTAAATGGAATATACGGTACGTTTGCGGTGGCCACGTCAAGTGTAACTGGCGATTCAGAGACTAACTGGGGACTTAATCATGAAATTATCCCGGCAATGATGGCTGGTTTAATTGATAGTAGTTCGGGTATTGGAGTAAACCCGCCAATTGTGGACAATTTATATGCTTACACCATTTGGAGTAATAATTATGATATTGTAAATGCGGTGAACGGTTTTATCAATACGGTTAATAATTTACCCGATAGTAAGTTTACAACGAAATCTAAAAAGGAGATGCTGGGCGAGGCCAGGTTTCTAAGGGCTTATGCCAATTATCAATTATTAAGTTATTTCGGAGAGTTTTATGATATAAATAGCAGTTATGGAGTAATGCTAAGAACAGAGCTGATTAATACAGGTAATATTTCATTAAAAAGAAGTTCTGTTGCTGATACCTACGCCTATATTTTAGCGGATATTGATTTTGCTGTGACCAATGCCCCTGTAAACAATCCCAATTATTATGTAAACCAATGGGTTGTTAAAGCATTAGAGGCAAGGGTACTCATCAATCGTGGTGTAGGTAATGATTATGAACAGGTCATCAGCTTAACTAGTGATATCATCAATAATGGCCCCTACAGTTTAGAAACTAATCTAAAGGATCTGTTTTATACCCAAGGCCTGAATAGTAAGGAAGTGATCCTGGGAATAGTACCTCAACCGGGTCAAAACACTAAGGCATCGTTTTACGAAGTGAGTTTTGCTACCACGATGCTTGCTGATTTAATGAAAAACGATCCAAGGAGTAGCTGGGAAATAAAACTTGATAGTGTATACTATTACAACAATTGGTTTGATATTCGAAAATATGCCGGTAATTACCCGGAGGTTAGTTATGCGTTTAGGCTTACAGAAATGTATTTATTGCAGGCAGAAGCCATAACTCGTAGTAATGGTGATCTGTCTGAAGCTAAAGCGTTATTGAAAACAATAATGGGACATGCCGGGATTACCGACTTTAGCCCGGTAGATAATTCGGCTACGGCGGGCCAGCTGGAGATTTTGATTGAGCAGGAGACCACAAAAAACTTATTTTGTGAGGATGGTGCGGAGTGGTTTTCCTTAATGCGGATGGGTTTTGATCAGGTTAAAATCAGTAATCCTACTATAAAAAATCAAACCCAATGTATACTTCCGATCCCTGCTGATGAACTTGAAGACAACAAAAATATGGTTCAAAACCCCGGTTATTAAACTGGATTTTAATGATTAACTGATTCGGGTTCCCCTGTTAAAAAAAGTTTTGGGGCTGAGTAAAATTAGGGTGCCGGACAAATAACTAAGTTGCTTATATCTTCCTGTTAGTAATGTCTTTGTCACTTGTAGAAGGATACGGAGCCTGATGAAAATACATTGAATGAAAACCGAATTTTATTTCGATACGTCAATGATTTATTTTTTCGGCGGTTTGCGGGATTTATTTCTGCGTACCATCTATTATCATTTTTCTTGTGAAACACCGTCCACATGAGAAATAAACATGAAAGAAACTGACTTTTCATGCTACGTCATTGTCATCGGTCTTCCGATAACAAAAAAACGCATATTTTTTTCCTGGCGATCATTGGTTTTTCCTTTACTTTCGTATCCTATTTTAAGATCAGTTGTTTTTTGGCTGAAATAGAGATCATGAACTATCAAAACGGGGCGATACCGAGAATTCATATGATTAGGGACATTATTGAAAGATATATTATCGAATGCATCACGATCTAACGGTATTAAAAAAGTATGCAGTATTTAATGGCCGGGCAAGACTTGCCGAGTATTGGTATTTTGCATTGCTCAGATCATTACCTCTATTATTGGGCTCATAGAGCGCAGTTCAAACTTAGTCCTAACGCGTGCTGACTTGATGTCACCTTGGTAGATATTGTTGTTAAAAGCGTTTCCAATTTATAAAAAACACACCTTGGTGGGGACACCAAACACCCGTGTAAAGGCAATATCCATAAAATTAATTAAACACTTATATTTTTATCATGAACAAATTTAATGAGTTAAAAGACCTGATTGCTAAAACAGAACAGGACGCAGCTTCCTTTTATGAAAAGGGTAATAAAACAGCCGGAACAAGATTGAGAAATGCGATGCAGCAAATAAAAGCGTCGGCTGCTGAAATCCGGAAAGAAGTATCTGAAAAGAAAAACGAAGCAAAATAAATAGGGGAACTGTTTTGGGAAAAGGTCCAACTAACGTTGGGCCTTTTGTGTAAATAATAATGCGATAAGATTAACATTAAACCTTTAATTCCAGGCGCTATTTAAAAAGCAGGTTTTGGCACGAACATCCTGATCCACCTGGCGAAGGACAACTCACTGCATTTATTTCAGGAAATCAACCCTGATAACCAGAAAGTATATATTTCGGTTGTTACCATCGCTGAGTTGAAATCGTTTGCACTGCAAAATAATTGTGGGCCACGAAAACTGGGCTTACTCGGACTTTTGCTGGAAGATATGTCAGCCGTCACGATCAGTGAAAATTTAACAGATACTTACGCACAGATCGATGCTTATTCCCGGCATCGAAATCAGTTATTTGCCGATTATACTTTTAAGACTGCCCGGAATATGGGTAAGAATGATGTTTGGATCGCTGCTACTGCCGCGTTGCTGGGTTTAAAACTGGTCACTACCGATGGAGATTTCGATCACCTGCACGAAGTGTTTTTTGATGTGCAAAAGTTAAAACTGGCAGACCTGCGGTAGTTACCCTGACGAACCTTCCTGTTGGCCGCCTGTCTCACCTGGTTAGGTAAAAGTGACTCATCAGGTCGTGTTATCACACGGATGATTAAAATTTCAGGTACTGGAGTCAATGTTTCTTTGCGCTGCTTCGTATCTATGCTTAACAAGTATAAAATCTGTAACAGTAAAAATGACATGATAGTGGATTTTACTGGCGTTGTTTTATAAGGCATAAGTATAATGATGACGAACCCGATAGTGAAAAACTTCTCTGATAATATTAAAACCTTACGGGTGCAGCGGCAATGGACGCAGAAGAAGGTGGCTGATCGTATCGGTATTTCCATACCCGCTTATTCAAAAATTGAAACGGGATCTACGGAGATCAATTTATCCCGGTTGGTACAGATCGCTGACATCTTTAAAGTTGATCTTGTCAGTTTATTACTTACAGTGGGGCAATCCTGGCAGGAGAACACAGGCAATGATCAAGCTCTTCAAGAGAAGCTGTTGAACCAGGAAAAGGAAATTTCAAACCTGCAGCGTAAATTGATTGAATTGTATGAGGAGCTTCGCAAAAGAGATAATTAGTAGACGTTTAAATAAAAGAAATAATACTGTTCGTAATGGAAAAAACAACACTGGTCAACCTGTTTCTGGTCGTATTAATAGTAATTCAAATAATTAATAAGCGCAACAAAGGCCTGGACCGGAATGGAGTGGTCTGGTTCGATAGGATCCCCGGCAAAAGAACTAAAAATGATAGGTAAGTTTTACATAAAATGCTGCTGCCCCTTTGTAATTTGCTTTAAAAATACAAAGGTCCGGGCAAGGGCGGTATGACGGATGATCATTCGGCTGTTACCCTAGCTTCAGGACAACAGAACGACGTTTGGCGGAGGGTAGCCATTTTGACCCGAATGACAATTGGGGTATGGAAGGAACACCGCGGATCGGGCTATCCAAAAGGAGGCAACGCCCAATAGACTAAAGGAAGTGGCGGTCAAATATTTAAGCGGGAATAATTATATCTGTCTGGTATTACTGCCAGCGACAAAATAAGTTGCAATGTTAACCGTATATTGCTTTATGGGTTATTAGTGTTGAGATTCTCAGTTCTTTATATGTTTTTTTATTCAGTTAACAAGAAGACAGTGTTTTTTAAATAAAAGCAGCTCCCCTTGAGAAAGGGAGCTCTTTAGATTGTTGATGAAGAAAATTATTAAGCGGGCCAACCATAATCCAAACGGTAGAAAATAGGTATACCAACACCATGCAAAATACATGCGGTTATATCGAAGGTAAAAGCGTGATAAAATAAAAGGTAAATGATATACAGCGTTTAATGAAAGATAGAGATCTAACCAGGCAAAGAATAATAATTGCGGTAGGTGAGATATTTAAGACCGAAGGACAAAAGGGCTTATATATCGCGCGTATTGCAAGGGAGGCAGGAGTGGACAGGTCTTTGATTTATCAATATTTTGGTAAAGAAATAAAAACACTCATTGAAGCATACATTGTACAGAAGGATTACTGGCTGATGTTTTTTGAAAAGATTAATGAAGAGGTCAGTAAAAGTAATTATGAAACGGGCAAAGACCTGATCATAGATGTATTACAAAAACAATTACAGTTCTTTTCTGCCGATACCGAAATGCAGCATTTAATTCTATGGGAATTATCGGGCGATAGCGACTTAATGAGAAGTATTCATAATACGAGGGAACTTATGGGAGAATCTATCCTCGAAATGGCGGATGAGAAATTTAAGGATTCCCTGGTTAAATTCAGACCTATCGCAGTGTTGTTATTGGGGGGGATCTATTATGCTAATGTCCATTCCATTTATAATGGTAGTATAATTTGTGGAATGGATGTTAAATCAAAGCAAGGTCAAATTGACCTGATGAAGGCAATCCAGCAAATTATTGAATGGGCGTATGAACATGCAGAAAAGAACAAACAGTGATTTACACAATTTACTTCTTTATATGGCTAACTGACCGGGGCTGTTTCCTGCCATTTTTAAGCTCTTTTTCTGCCATTTGTACTTGTAGCGCTAATAATTGATCCTGCAATTGTTGAACTTTCATCCATTTCTTTTCATAAACAGTTGCCATAACGCCGCCTAAAAGTGTAGCGCACAGGCCAATAAAGAAACTAAGGTAATCCATGTAAGTGTAATTTCGAATGCTTTCCAGTTCGAAATTTAGCTTATTCAATAGTATTTGTCTGTTTAAAAAATTAGCTGCTTTAGAATTCGCGCCTTTCAGGGATGAATTTGACTTAACAGGTTGAATAGGGGCTGTTACAATTTCGTTTTCGGCAACCCGTTTTAAGCTATCGTATTTTAAAAGCGTTTGTACGTTGTAACTAACGGAATCACTTTTTAACTGATGAAAATGCTTGTCTTTAGCGGCATCGAACATCATAAAAAATCCGGATGTGATAAGCACGAATGCTAAAACCACACTGAATTTATATAGATTATCGGTCGGAAGTTTTGGAAGTGGTATCATTTAATTTAGGATTAGGTTTGTGTTATAAATATCACTAAAAATAATTTACGGTCTATTAATCCGCAATATATTACTTATAAGGCAGATTTTACATTAGCAGGCCGCAGACCAGCGCCTCTGTCCCAACCAGTATATAGGCTGCTGTTTGATTAGACAGAAAGAAGAAGCGATCAGAATTGATGAAGGCTTACGCTTATTTTGAGGCAGAAAGTTTTATGTTTTTAAAAAGCTTGACAAAAAGTTCTCCTGGTTCCTTATTAGAAGCTATTTCAATAAGGTAAAGTTCATGCGATTGAACTTTTGTCGAATCTAACTTCGTAAGACGATGTAAGCGATCCCGCTTGATCCCTGTTCTATGTGCTAAATTATCCAAATTGTAATCCTCAAGGGAGAAAAGCACTTTTCCGAGATCAGTTGTATCAGATTTTATATTATTTGAAATAAACTTATCGTTACTAGCTAATTTTAAAACTGGATATATTTCTTTTAAAACCACACCAATCGCATCTTTCGTGACTAATGAAATTTTATAAAGTTCTATTGCTGGAATTGCTCTAGTTTCACCACTTCGCATTTTCCTAATGCTTCCAATTGGTATCCCAGTTTTTTCATGTATATCAACACTATCTTTTTCCTTTTTAGTCAAATAAGGGCCTAATAAATTACCTGGTGCTTCTACTTTCAAAATTACATTTTTACTAAAAGTATTGAAGCAACATTCAAAAGACGATTACGCAATAAAAACAATCATTTATTTAAATTTAATTTTAAATAAATGATTTATTTTATATATTTGATTTAGATAGTCGTAAGGAATTGAGAATTAAGTGCGACCCCAATAATAGGTATTAATTAAAGAGTCTCGGCTACCAAATTCTGACAAATGCAGCCAACGAGACAATAGATTATGCCCTTGACAATATTGTTGTACTTTTGAGTGCTAAAGCTCCTTGCTCAATGTTTTTTATTTCTCTTATTCGTAACCCAAATTTGATTCTAAATAATAATGTTTCTTTATTCATTAAACGAAACTCAGAGCTAACGCAATTTTTTGGTCAACAAATTTGTTGACTTTTGAATTTTATTCTTTATATTTTAATTTAAAGTAAGTATAAATAAGAGTCTTGCAACTCTACTCTCAGGCCGTTGATGCAAGACAGCAGATTTATACCCATTTCTTATTTGAATATGCTATATTGGCGTATTAAATAAGAGTAGGTTTCTGCTGTAAATCCGTGTCAACATAAGGCCTGAGAACCAAAATGGAGTAGCGGTATACAGAAGCCCACTTTTGTGCTTTTAGCCGCCAACAAGACTCGTATTCAATACGAGTATGAGCAAAGCAGTATTAACCTTATTTTTCTGTTTATTAAATCCTTTGTTTTATTCATTGGGTGCTCATGCTTTTTCTCCTTTTTTTACTCAGCTAAGCTCCTTTTCAAGAACATAATAAAAGCTCCAGTTTAAATTTCGGAAACGGCAGCTGTGAATTAAACAAGAATATCGGCAGCAACATCATTGGCGATGTTCCCTATAATCACTATACGTTTTTAGCAGTTGGAATGAATAGCCGTGGTTTCGGCGGTATCGAGCACCTCAATTCCGCATCGCTTATTGTTTTCAATGGAAACCTACTGGCACCGAATTTCAAAGAAAATTTTTACAGCTTTGTGGCGCATGAGTACTTCCATACTTACAATGTAAAGCGGATACGCCCTATCGCCCTGGGACCGTTTGATTACAGTAAAGAAAATTATACTAACCTGTTGTGGGTATCCGAAGGTTTTACGGATTATTATGAATACCTGATTTTGAACAGGGCTGGTTTAATGAGCGGCCAGCATGTTTTGGAAGCATACACAGAACATATCAAAAGCTATGAAAACACGCCAGGCCACCTTTACCAAACGGCTAACGTAGCCAGCCGCGGCATCTGGGCGCAGCGGGGCAAGCCAAGCGAGCGCACTCCTGAAGAAGTTGCAAAAACGATATCAGTTTATGAAAAGGGCTGCGCTTTGGGTATGCTGCTCGATTTAAAGATCAGGCATGAAACCCGTAATGCCAGATCACTGGACGATGTCATGCGGGCACTTTATAAAGATTATTTCCAGACCAAAAACCGCGGCTTTACCGATGCGGAATTCAAGCAGGAATGTGAGCGCATTGCAGGGGTGCCTCTCAATGAACTTTTCTCCTACGCATCTACTGTAAAACTCGTGAACTATCCAAAATACCTGGCCTATGCGGGATTGGCAATAGACACCACACTGCGGGCCATGCCGGTATTATATATGGGGGCACGTGTACAAAAGAGCGGCGCTGACGGCGGCCTGTTAATTTCAGACGTGATATGGCAATCGTCAGCTTTCGACGCCGGTTTGCTTAAAGGCGACAAAATAACAGCAATAAATGGCTTCAAAGCGAATAAGCAGCTCTACGATAAAATGTTAGAAAATGCGCACCTTGGTAACAAACTGCAAATAAGCATTCTTCGTGGGACAGAAGAAAAAACGGTTACTATTAGCCTAAGCGTTCATCACGAAAAAAGCTTTAACATAACCGCGCTTCCAAATCCTACCGCATTGCAAACCGCAATTTATACAAGCTGGCTGAAAAAATAAGAGTCGGTTCGAAAACACATGACATAATTCGGAGACAGCAAGTGCTGTTCTTGTTAATATTTGTATGTCATTTAGAAGAACAGTAAGCTTAAACAAGTTTCCAAAAAAGAATCTATTGTATTATATTATATTGCTGCTTTTATGCTGGAAAACTTTAGATAATACCTGGAATGCAAATTTGCGCTGACCGATCAGTAATTTGATCTGATCAACCAGCATAGCTTCAATGCCGACTCAACCGGCGGGAGTGACAGTTCAAACCGTGTGTAAATTTGTCCTTCGATCTTTACCAATCCTGCATCAGTAATATTGGCAATAAAAGCCGAGTAATATAAGTCGGATTTTTATTATAAAGCTGAATGCCTCTTTTACTCGCGAAAGAGGGTCTGGATTTGATTAGTTTATAATTAGTACTGTGAAAACAGCCAAAAGTCTATTGAATATATTATTCAATAGACTTTTGGCTGTTATTTTCAGGTACATGAAATATTACTTGAGGGTGCTACACACCTTTATTTTCCACGGTACTTTAAGTGAACAAACAGGCGGAAGGTTTCGGAATGGACACTTGCTTCTAGCGCTGTTCCAAGGATAAATAGTATTGAATTTTGATGGTATTTTAGCAAAAAGTAAGTCGACTTGTTGTATTAGTAATAAAAATGTTAACTGATTGTTGAAATCATATTAAATAATTGATAATTTAGATACAATGAAAGTCCAGGCTGACTACACTCACCTTTCTGACAGTGAATTATTAGGAATGCTGCGCGACGGTAATGAGTTTGCATTTGCGAAATTATACAGACAGTATAGCCCTCAACTATATCTGAACGTATATAAAATGGTAAAAGATGAACAAATCGCCGAAGAACTGGTACAGGAGTTGTTTACAAAGGTTTGGCAAAAAAGGGACGAATTGAGTATAGAATCGAGTTTCCTGGCATATTTATGCCGGGTTGCACAAAACCTTGTGTATGACTTTTTCAGAAAGTTAAAACGTGATAAAAAAATGCAGGACCATTTTATTTCGGTTTCAACTACTTACTATGAACATATAGAAGAAGCATTACACTATCGCGAAAGCAACGGCATTTTGCAAAAGGCATTAAGTCAGCTCTCACCTCAGCAACTCAAAGTTTACCAATTTTGTAAAATCGATGGTGATTCTTACAAGGAAGTGGCTTTAAAAATGGGTATTTCGCCACATACTGTAAAGGAATATTTAAGTAATGCTAATAAAATTGTAAAAAGCTATCTATTATCCAATTCAGATACCTCTTTTGGTCTTCTTTTATATTTTACCTTCAATCATTATATAAAATAAATACAACTTTTATATAGAGAATACAATAACTATCCCCCCATTTCTATTTTTCAAGCGTCTTAAGTAAAATATACAGACGTATTATGGAAAATAATGCTCAAATACTATTTGATAAACTTTTAAATAATGAATGTTCTGCTGACGAAGCTGAGCAGCTCATCGATTTGTTATCAGATGCTGAAGAAAATACTGTTTATAAAGAGCTGGTATTGAGTCAACTTGCCCTGCCGGTAAATAAAAATGAAATTTCTGATGATTTGCGTAAAAAACTTGATCTCAGATTACAACAAATCCTTCAAAATGAGACACCTGTTGTGGTATTAGTTGCCAAAACTAAACTGGCCTATACTATCAGATATTCTGCTGCAGCTGCTATTTTAATATTCATTTCTGTTGGCGTTTATTTTGGTCTGCACAAAAAATACACTAAACAACAATTCAGTCAGAATCAGCTGTACGATGTTTCACCAGGCGGTAATAAAGCGATTTTAACGCTGGCTAACGGTAAAAAAATTGTTCTTACTGATAGCAGGAATGGAAAGCTTGCACAACAAGGGAGCACCACTATAAGTAAAACGGCTAATGGTGAAGTAGTTTATCTGCAAGATCAATCCGCCGATAATACAACAACTGCTAAAACAGAATATAATATGATGACCACGCCCGTTGGAGGGCAATATCATTTAACCCTTGCTGATGGCACGAATGTTTGGCTAAATGCTGAATCGTCTATTAAATACCCAACAGTATTTTCAGGTAATGAACGTAAAGTAGAAATAACCGGCGAGGTATATTTTGAGGTTGTACATAATAAAGCTATGCCTTTTAAAGTAATCAGCCAGGGTCAAACGATTGAAGTATTAGGTACCCACTTTGATGTTATGGCCTATAGTGATGAAAAAAGTATAAAAACTACGCTATTAGAAGGGTCAGTAAAAATCTCGGATAATGGCAATACTAAACTACTAATACCGGGTGAACAATCACAAACCACGGCAGATGCCATAAAAGTTACCAGAGATGTGGATCTGGAGGAAGTTATTGCGTGGAAAGATGGTTACTTTAAGTTTAATGAGAATATGGAAAGCATTATGGGCAAGATATCCAGGTGGTATAATGTTAATGTGGTTTACCAGGTAAAGCCCGATGCTGAATTAACTTTTTCTGGTAAAATCTCCAGGACCAGAAACCTTTCTGCAATACTAAAAATGCTTGAATTTAATGGAGACGTTCACTTTAAAATTGAAGGAAGGAGGGTTACTGTTATGAAGTAATTATACTCTCCTGTAAGTCTTAAAAAGCCAAAGGTGTTGGAAGCACCCCTGGCTGTATGTCGGGCTTACCTTTTCCGATAAGTCGGATTTAAAAATTGACTTTGACACAATGTTTAACTACTAAACCCAACATTCAAATTTATGAATTTAAACTTACATTTTGGGTATGGACGCAATCGCCATGCCTTATACAAACCCCTGCTTGTTATGAAAATGATTGTCGTAATTCTTACATTATCTATAATGCAGGTAAGTGCGAGTTCATTTGCACAAAAAATTACCCTTAATGTTACCAACGCACCATTAGAGAAAATCATTAACGAGATTAGAACTCAAAGTGGCTACGATTTTTTATATAGTAACCGGTTGTTAAAAATTGCCAATCCTGTTACCATCAATGTAAAAGATGCTTCCATTGAAGATGTATTAAATATTTGTTTCAGCAACCAGCCACTATCATACAAAGTGGAGGATAAAGCAGTTTTAATAAAAGAAAAAGTAATTGAACACCAGGAAACTGTTATTGATAACGAAACAATTATTACCGGTATTGTAGTTAATAATGATAGCCAGCCTTTACAAAGTGCTACCATTACTGATAAGCGTACCGGTAAACACTCGGTTACCAATGCTAAAGGTGTATTCTATCTTTCCGTAGCCGAAGGTGATGTTATTACTGTAAAATATGTAGGCTATTTAACACAGGATGTTACCATAAGTACCAAAGCATTTACCCAGGCAAAATTAAAGCCGCTGGAACCCGCTTTAACGGTTAACCTTTCTCCCTCAACATCCTCTCTCGACCAGGTGCAGGTTACCGCTTATGGTACTACATCAAAACGTTTAAATGCTGGTGATATAACAACCATAACCGCAAAGGACATAGAAAGAAACCCGGTTACCAACGTACTCGAAGCTCTGCAGGGGCAGGTCCCCGGCTTATTTATTCAACAGGTTACCGGCCAGCCCGGCAGTGCGATTAAAGTTAGTGTGCGCGAAGCCACTAATTACAATTTAGGAACTGCCACCCCATTAGTAATAGTTGATGGTGTTAGGTACCCGGCAAGCACATTAAACTTATCTACTAGCTCCAACGGAACTGTTAATTTTTTAGAAGGCGGCAATGGATTAAATTATTTAAACCCGAATGATATTGAAAGTGTTAACGTTTTAAAAGACATAGATGCTACAGCCATCTATGGATCATCCGGCGCTTATGGTGTAATCATTATTACTACAAAAAAGGCCAAACAAGGGGATGCGTCCCTTTCAGCAAATGTTTATACAGGAGTATCTGTAAACGGCGAAACGGAAAAATTATTGAATACCCAGCAATACCTGATGTTACGTAGCGAAGCTATAAAGAATGATGGCCTCACAGTTGGTGCTAGCGACCTAGATTTAAACGGTACCTGGCCGACAACAAGAGACAATAACTGGCAAAAAATATTCTTAGGTAATTATGCCGCCACTACCAATGCTGATCTTTCTTACTCTGGGGGAAATAAAAATAGCAGTTATTTAATTAGTGGAAGCCTAAGGCAAAACGGTAATATACAGCGGCACAAAGGCACAGATGATGACGGATCATTGAGGTTCTCGCTTGATACCCACACATCCGACAATAAATTTAGCATCTCGCTCTCAGGCACATATCTTTCTTCAACTGATGATATGGTACCGTATGATTTTTCCAGTAGTGCCCTATTACCGCCAAATGCTCCATCCCCTTATTTTCCTAATGGACAGGTAGATTGGGCAGCTATCGGAACAAACGTAAACAGCAGCGGGGCAGCGGCTAATATCAACCGTTTATACAATAACGTAACTAACAATCTGCTGGCAAACGCCACTCTGGTCTATCATCCTATAAAACAATTAACCTTGCGTACCATTTTTGGTTATAACGATTTATCTGGTAAAGAATTAATAGGTTATCCGACCACAACATTCAATCCTGCTAATACGCAGGCAGCTGCACAATCCAACGGCGTATTTAATCACTATGAAAACCGCAGCTTAACAATTTCGCCTTATGCGGAATACGATACAAATTTGGGCAAAAAAGGTGACCTGAGCGTAAAACTTGGTGGCGAGATTGACAATAGTTTAAATTACTATGACCAAATAAGCGGTACAGGTTTCCCGTCGGATGCTTTATTAAGTGATCCTGCCGCTGCGTCAACAGTTGTTACAAATTATAACTCAACCGCTTACAGATACATAGGTACTTTTGGGATAATAAAATATGTGTGGGATAATAAATATATCCTGGATATTAACACCAGGAGAGATGGGTCAACCAAATTTGGGCCCGGAAGCCGGTTTGGAAATTTTGGATCAGTAGCTGGTGCATGGATATTTAGCGAAGAGAATTTTGTAAAAGACAATTTGCCATTCTTAAGCTTTGGAAAAATAAGAGCGAGCACTGGGGTTGTTGGCGGCGATAATATTAGCCCTTTCCAATATTTAAGTACTTATAGCGTATTAAGCGGCACTTATGGCTCAAAAGCAGGTTTAACCACCAATTCATTGGCCAATCCTTATCTTCAATGGGAAAGAGATAAGGCTTCGGAAGTTGGCCTGGAACTTGGCTTTTTACATGACAGAATATATGCTGAAGCTGATTACTATTATAATAAGGCATCTAATCAATTGGTAAGCCAGCCCTTATCAACAGTAACGGGTTTTAGTTCATACGTTTTAAACTCCGACGCGGTGATAAGCACATTCGGTTGGGAAATGAATTTAAGATCTACCAATATTAAAACCAAGAATTTTTCATGGACAACCAATTTTAATATTACACTCCCAGGCAGCAAACTCATAAAAGGCCCATCTCAAACAAATCAAAACCCTAATTTTGTGGTAGGTAAACCAGTAACAGGCATTTTATTATATAAGTATGATGGTGTTAACCCGGCTACGGGCTATTATAGTTTTACCAATGCAGCCGGTGTAAAATCTGACTATCAATCAGGACTAACCCAGACTGATAAAACGCAGTTTGTCGACCTGGCACCCAAATTTTACGGTGCAATGCAAAACTCTTTCAGTTATAAGCAACTGTCGATTGATTTTTCTATCAATTTTACAGACCGGATGGGTCAGAATGCTTTAGGGCAAACGGGAATTCCATTTGGTTTGTTTGGATTAAACGGATCAACATTATGGCTGCAACGCTGGCAAAAGCCCGGAGATGTTACCAGTGTGCCCAGGGTTAGCACCAATATTTTCGGTTTATTTCGTCAGCAACTTTTTCAGTCAAGTACAGGCGCTTATACCAATGCCACATATGCCAGGCTGCAAAACGTGAGTATAAGGTATCACTTTAAAAGCGAGTTCCTTACCAGGATGCACCTGAAAAACCTGTCTGTTTATCTACAGGGACAGAACCTGCTTACCGTATCCAAATTTGGTGGACTTGATCCGGAAAATCTGACCGCCGGTATAATACCACCATTGAGGATATTCACAGCCGGGTTTAACATTACACTTTAACATTATACACAAGATGAAACTACAACTAAATAATATAATTTATGCCAGCCTGTTGGCAATATGTATATTACCAATAGCTGGGTGCAATAAGTATTTAAATGATACAAAATTGCCTGCAAATACCATATCGGCTCAGGGTGTTTATGCTACGGATGCTTCAACCTCTTCTGTAATAGCAGGTTACTATATTAGCCTGAATGCAGCTGGGGCACCCTTTTCAGGGTCGGCAAGTGGAAATATGGAATATACATTAGGTCTTTATACGGATGAGTTGACTAATCTTAACCCCGGCAATTTTGGCGATACCTATTATAAAGATGCTATATCTATTACTGCTGCTGGCTATTGGTCAAATCTTTACGCCAGGATATATACAATAAACTCGGCCATTGAAGGCATCAATAGTTCAACAGCAACCCTGAATTATAAAAACCAATGGCTGGGTGAAAGCTATTTTGTAAGGGCGCTCCTTTATTATTACCTGGTTGGTTATTATGGTGATGTGCCTTTGGCATTGACTACAGACTATACCGTTAATAACACTTTAAGCAGGACACCACAGGCACAGGTTTATCAGCAGATTATAAGTGATTTAAAGCAAGCTCAAGCACTATTGCCCGTTAACTACACTGATGGCTCCGGCGTGGCTACAACTGCGCGCATAAGGCCCGACCAGGCTGCTGCCACCGCGTTGCTGGCAAGGATTTACCTGTATGCGCAGGATTGGGCAGATGCCGAAACACAGGCAACCGCGGTAATTAATAATACAGCCTACCAAATGTCGGCATTAAGCCAAACCTTTTTATCAGGCAGCCAGGAAACAATATGGGCGCTGGCACCAACTTCCGGGTTAAGTGTATGCGAGTATGCCTTTTATAACAATGGTATGCCGGCAGTATTGCCCGCAGGTGAAACCCCGGCAACCTTTTATGATTATGCAGGAATAAGCAGCTTTTTAATGAATGCGTTTGAACCTAACGATGGCCGTTTTACTAACTGGATCAGGGCATCCACTGTTCCGGCAACGGCTACAGTTGCAGCACAAACTTATTACTTTCCTAATAAATACAAATCTGCTACCGGCGGAGCCGAAAACGAAGTAATTTTAAGACTTTCAGAGCAATATCTTATACGCGCTGAAGCACGCACGCAACAAAATGAAAGCACCGCGGCGGCAGATATTAATGTGGTACGAGCAAGAGCGGGTTTGCCTGCTACATCAGCAACCACTAAGGCCACGTTGCTTGCTGCTATTGCCAAAGAAAGACAAACAGAATTGTTTACTGAATGTGGACAACGGTTTTTTGACATGAGAAGAACCGGAAAAATAGATTCAGTAATGAATGTTGTTGCACCTGTAAAAGGAGCTACCTGGCAAAGCTACATGTCCTTATGGCCCATACCGCCTGCAGATATTATACAAGACCCTCATTTAACACCTAACCCTGGTTATTAACAATAAATCAATTAAGCGCATAGTATAGTGCTATGCGCTTTTAATCCCTTAATTCTATACATAAAACCAACTAATAATGAAAAAACTGATCATAATAGTATTATTATTTGCTCCAATATTGAGCCGAGCCCAAAACGCTGATTATACCTTAACCATTAAATTAAATGCTTTAAAAACGTCTGCAAAAGCATACCTGATCTATAATTTTGGGTGGACTAATCAACGTAGTTTAGATTCTGCAGAATCTAATAACGGAACGTTTATATTTAAAAGAGAAGCAGGTGATACCTTAAAAACTCAAATAGTAATAGAACATACAGGCCAGCACTTAAAGGGCTTTGATAGAAAAGCCGATGTGCTTTTTGTATTTCTTGATAATAATAGCATCACCATAAATGGAAAAGATTCCATTAAAAATGCAACCATTTCTGGTTCAAAACTTAATGAAGAATATATAAAATACCATACAATGGTTTTGTTGCCTGGTGAAAATAAAATTAATGCGCTTAATGCAAAATATGCCGCCGCTACCAATGATAAAAGAAATGATAAGGAATTTAAGGATAGTTTAATGACTCAATATAGAGAGATGGTAAAAGAACAGGATTCGCTCACAAAAAACTATATTAACAAAAATTCTGACTCCTATTTTAGCCTTATGGCTCTGTCTGAAATGGCTAACGGCAACAGCGATAAAGCAATAGGCAATGAGCCTACTTTTAAATCACTTTCAACCAGGCTAAAAACCAGTAAAGATGGAATAAATCTGGCTCGGTTAATTGAGGCGGGTAGAGCAACTTCCATAGGAACAATAGCCCCTGACTTTATAGAAAATGATGTGAATGATAAACCTGTTAAACTCTCAGATTTTAAAGGAAAGTATGTGTTGCTTGATTTCTGGGCGTCGTGGTGCGGTCCCTGTCGTGCAGAAAATCCTAATGTGGTTAAAGCTTACAATAAGTATAAAGATAAAAATTTCACCGTGCTGGGCGTTTCACTGGATGCTAAAAAAGAGCCCTGGCTAGCGGCTATAAAAACTGACGGGTTAACTTGGACGGAGATCTCAGACTTAAAAGGTTGGAACAATATGGTTGCCAAACAATATACCATAAGGTCTATTCCACAAAACTTTTTAATTGACCCAACTGGTAAAATAGTGGGTAAAAATCTCCGTGGTGATGATTTAGAAGCAAAATTAGCTTCTTTATTAAATTAACCACCCATTACATAATAATCAACACAAATTAAATTAACAGTGTACCCCCACAAGCATAGCAGTGGGTTAATATTTATATAAATGAGAATTCGTAATCTTTTTCCAAAATTAATATTTATCATGTTTTTTGTTGTAGTAGTGATAGATAGTCATGCACAAGCTCAACATCGATGGGAAGATATTGATACCTCTGGTTTCCATAAAAAAGAAATCATTAAAAAAAATGGACTTACATTGATAGTAATCAATAAGGATTCCTTGTTTAATGCGTCTACATTACAAAATATGGTAGATGTTTTCTGGAAAATTTATCCGCAGGAAATGAAACGCTTTAATCCGCAATCCCTGCGTACTGTAACGATTCTAATCAGCAATGATTATAAAGGAGTTGCTGCAACGCTAAATGGTGTTATAAAAATAGACCAGGATTGGCTGACAGTACACCCGGAAGATGTTGATGTAATTACCCACGAAGCTATGCATATTGTGCAGGCATATCCCTACCAGCCAGCTAACCTTTGGCTATCAGAAGGTATTGCAGACTACGTGAGGTATACATTTGGTGTAAATAACCAAAAAGCGGGCTGGGTATTGCCTTCTTACCGGCCAGGCCAAAGCTATACTAATTCCTATCGTGTAAGCGCACGGTTTTTAGTATGGGTAGAACAGCATAAGCGGAAAGACATAGTTGACAAGTTAGACACAGCGTTACGAAAGGGCGACTATCAAACATCTACTACATGGGTTACTCTTACGGGTAAAACCATTGATGAATTGTGGACTGAATATAGTGGAAATTCTGCTATTTAACTTAAACAGCAGGTGTTAGCTATAGGATGAACATTACCTGTAGCCAGTCCTTCTTAGCCTAATATTAAGACGCTATATAAGCGTAAACCAAATCATCATACATATTGTAAGTAACGCTGATTAATGAAAAACGTCCTCTATTACGCGATGATTAATAAATTAACTTTTTGTTAATGGTAAGTTTACATAAATGCTTTAATTATAGGCTAATTTTATAGACACTTAAAAATGTAATATTATGGAAAATTCAAATCAATTCCAGGAAGAACAAAGAAACTCACGTTTATCTGATGATGAGCAGGAATTAAATTACTGGTCTGAAGAATTTGGCATAGCTAAAGAAGAATTATTAGCAGTAGTTAAACGCGGCGGTACTTTTACAGCTGCGGTAGAAGCTTATGTTATGAGGCTTAAATTTGCCGTTTAATTCGTAGCTATTTCCACAAACTCATACCACAAGCAGTCCCTCTCATTACAGCGTAATTTGGCTAACTTTTGCTGTTTTATTCTTTTATTGAGTTATAGCTCATATATGATAACAAACAAGAGCAGGAGATTTTATGTAGTATAGATTGATGTTATCCCAATGTTAATTTTTTACCCTAAAAACCGCCTTAGGCGGTAGGTGAGAGGTGGAGGCTACGCCAGTTTTCTCAAATTGATATTATAATAAATATTCCCTTTTCAATGGACAGGTAAAGCCACCACCTTAGGTGGTGGTAGTTTAATTTGGTAATTTGAACATTTTGGTCATTCTTTTTTGAATTCTTTTACCGTACCATCCGGATTAAAATAAATTTCATAACTCGAACGCGCGCCGGTCATATCGTTGCAATACCATTCTTTGACCTGCGGTTCATAATAAATATGATTAATACTGGTTGTACTTCCTACATGTTTAGCGCTATCGGCATAGGTCTTGGCCATTTTGGCCACAGTTTTAAAATGTAAAGAATCTAGCGGTATAGATTGGCTGCTTACACTTTCGGCAGTAGCGTTACCGCCAATATTTATCGGCTGTCTTGCTCCCCATTCTTTGTCGCTGCTGTAATCATAGCCATTTACATTTTGCAATGTGTCCGGATCTTGTATCTGTATCATAATGCGGCCATCATCATACATATGCAAGTCGCTATACACGTTTATCTTTTTACCTTTTAGCTCAGGAAGGTTCCTTAACGCTGTCTCGGCTTGCGCCAGTGCATTGGCATCGGTCAAAAAATTACTGGTGTTGCTATTACCATCGTCCGATGACATAAAAGCATCAATTTTATTTTGCCGTGGTCGCCCGTTCAGCGTATCATTGATAGATTTTGTAATTTGCTTACATGTTGATAGTAGTAATATCGTTGAAAGAATGACAGCGAGATATAACGGGAGTGATTTTTTCATTAGTTTGGTAATTAACGGTATCATTTATTCAGTTCACTGGCAAAGCAGATATTCTGCGGATCGCTATCCAGATAAAAAATATCCATTGTTTTTTGCTGCACTAATCCTGTGTCTAATATGCCTATGGTTTTTTTAAAGCTTACACTGTTCAGTTTATTATTATGGTCGGTATATTGCAGGTCAAACCGTACCTGCGGCCGGTTATTGATATATACTCCTGTTTGCGATGCGCCTACAACCAGGGCCTGTGTTTCGTAACCGTAATATTTATGCTGCAATTGATTTTTGGTAAACCTGCCGCGTCGCAGAAATAAGAGAATACCCATTAATATCAGCGGGCATAAGACCAACGGATGGTCCCACACCAGGAATCGCCAGCCAGTACCGTTGTTTTCACGATTGTAGCTGTATATGTAATAAGCTGCGATAATTGAGGCACAAAATAGCCATAGTAAAGAGCCTATGGCCAAACCGCGTGTGGTTGGCCCATTGTACTGCGCTCCATCTAGCTGTAGGTATGGTACATTTTTGAGGGTTTTATCAACCCGCAATTTTATTGTTTTTCCGGTATCAAAGCGGTGTAGTACCGGATTGTTATCATTCATGTCCATTGTTTCATGGATGGTAGTGCCCACAAAATTCTGCAGCTCCATCACCAGACGGTATTTATTCATGCCGGTTGTATCGGGCGCCAATGCTGTACTTTCTATAATTTTAGCAGTTTTTAATTCCCCATTCTGCATCAGGTTATTCAGTCTGCGAATGGCAATAAATCGACCTAATATCAGGCTGTTAAAAAGGGCGCGTAAGAGAAATATGCTCAGCAATAGTGATACCCCAAGCCACATAAACGCCATAACCGGCGTACTTCCATCCGAAAACATCGATAAATTATAATACATGATCATTGGAAAGGGGATCGCCCAGAATAGCAGGAACAATAATCCGAAAAGCCCGGTGGTTTTCATTGTAATTCGTTTTTAACTCCCATATAAATAATTAAATACACTGTTATGTTTTAAAATTATTCAAAATGTTTCCTAAGCATAACCAAAATTCATTATGCGAACAAAAGATGAACAGTTTGGAATAATATTTACAGAATTTGTTGTTTTTGTTTTTTTGTAAATCGTTGTTGTACAGTAGTTTTTGATTCGAATCTTATGAAGTTTATCAATAAGCTTTTTAGACGTTTCTATCCCGAATACTGCATTTATGGCAATACAGTAAATACTCGGTCAAATATTGCAGTTGATAATGTGGGCATAATCTGTCTCTTACCGTGCGGCAAGTGTTCGATATCGCACGTTCTTGGCTGGTAATAAACAAATAAATTGCTTAATATCAGATCGATACATCAATGGCATATGAATGGAGCGATTTGCATGGACATCCCAAAATTGCATCATGGAAGAACACGTTTGGTTTCTGGTTGAGTTATTTCTCTCGGGTAAAGCGACTGAAGCTGAAGCCGATGAACTTGTATACATGTTAGGCACGCATCCTGATTTGCTGGACGTGGTTAGAGAATTCCTGAATGAATATAACGATCCTGATCCACAGGTAACATCCAGCCAAAAACAGGCTTTGCTGAACCGGGCAGAAAATACTACTGATATTTGAGCGCCAATAGACATTCGGCATAAACCCAAGTCAAAAATCTGAGTATGTTAGGTAACCACAGCAAAATATTTTAGATTTGATACCATTGATTAAACATGTACCCTAACCGCATGAGGAGATTTTTACTTGCTGTAGCTTTTATTGCATTCTTCTTTTCATTTGTATCGCATGTATTTGCGCAATCCAATCAAACGGTGGTTAAAGGAGGGTTTACAACAGCGGTAAACTTTACAGGTGCCGGTTGTACTTATAATTGGGTTAACAGCAATCCCGCTATCGGGTTACCGCCAAGCGGTTCGGGTAATATTGCATCGTTTACCGCCACAAGTAATGGCACCAACCCGGTTATAGCCACAATCACGGCAACGCCGGTACCAACCAATTATGCCTACATAGCAAGTTATTTTGACAATACGGTTTCGGTTGTAAATACGATAACTAATACGGTTGATGCAACCATAGCGGTTGGAACTGAACCCTTAGCAACATCTGTAAGCGCTGATGGCAGCCGGGTTTATGTTTCAAATATTTATGATCATACAATATCAGTTATAAACACGGTAACAAACCAGGTAATTGCAACCATTGGCGGGGTTTACCCCGAAGGGCTTATTGTAAGCCCGGATGGTAGCAAGTTATATGTGGCTGATATGAACGGTTATATCACCGTCATCAGCACTGTTACCAATACGATAATAACTAAAATTACACTCGTCTCAAGCCCGTATACTTTAGCCATCAGTTCAGATGGAAGTAAACTGTATGCGGTCAACATCTTGTCAAACGTTGTTTCGGTTATAAACACCATTACTAACAGCGTAACTACTGTCATTGCGGTTGGTTCTCAACCCGATTGTATTGTATTGAGTCCCGATAATACCAAAGCTTATGTAGCCAACGGCTCAAACACCATTTCAGTGATCAATACAGCCGGAAATACGGTAACAAATACTATTTCCTTATCTTTTTCTCCGGGCTACATGTGTATAAGCCCTGACGGAAAGGAACTGTACATAACAGATACAAATTCAGGCAAGGTTCACATCATAAATACCGCCACTAATTCTGAGGGCGCAACAGTGGTGGTAACCGGCAGCGCAAGCGCAATTTCTATCAGCCTCGATGGAAAAGAGGTATATGTAGAAAACGGCAACGTTCAATTGAATAATAATTCTAACTCAAATACTGTTACCGTAATTAATACTGCAACTAACACTGTAACGGCAACAATCCCGGTGGGTTCGCACCCTATTGCATTTGGTAATTTTACATCATCAGGTCCTGGCTGTAATAGTTCGCCTGTTACTTTTACTATTACAGTTAATCCATCGGCTACTTCGCCGGCTATTACTGCAAGTATAGCAACAGGTACCATTTCTGCTTGCGTCGGTACGGCCTCAACCAGTCCAAATATCCAGCAATTCACCGTTTCAGGCAGTAATTTGTCAGCCGTGGTTACGACCACCGCGCCAATCGGTTTCGAAGTATCACTTACCGCTAACAGTGGCTTTGGCAACAGTGTAACACTCAACCAATCGGCAGGCAATTTAAGTAGTACTACCGTTTATGTACGGTCGGCAGCAGGCGATGCTGTTGGCCAGGTATCAGGCAATGTGGTTATAAGTTCACTGGGTGCGGCAAGTCAAAATGTGGCGGTATCGGGCACTGTAAATGCTTTACCAACGGTAAATGTTGTACCGAATCAAACTGTAACAAACGGGGCAACAACAGCAACCGCTAATTTTACAGGCACGGGGAATTTATTTACCTGGACGAATGATACTCCATCAATAGGGTTGCCTGCAACAGGCTCTGGTAATATTGGTTCGTTTACCGCCATAAATACAGGTAGCAGCCCAATTACCGCAACAGTTACAGTAACTCCGATTAATACAGGGTTCGCTTATATAGCAAATTCAGGTAGCGGTACCGTCTCGGTTATAAATGTAGTAACCAATACACTGGCAACAACAATAACAATGCCCAGTGATCCATATTGTATTTGTACAAGCCCGGATGGGAGTAAGGTATATGTTGGGTGCGACAACGGTACAACAAGTGAAACAAGTATTGCCGTTATAAATACCTCAACCAATACAGTAACATCCTCCATGCCTTTAAAATCATACGGTAACCCCCTCGGTATGATTATAAGCCCGGATGGTGTTATGTTATATGTATTAAATTCTGAATTCGGCACTGTAACGGTAGTTAATACTGCAACCAATGCAATTATAGCTGTAATTTCTGTTGGTACAAGTCCCCATGGCATAGCCATAAGCCCCGATGGAAGCAAGGTTTATGTATCCAATCAATTTACTGATAATCTCTCTGTTATCAACACGGCAACAAATACTGTAGTGGCCAATGTAACCATTGGTAGCTCTCCGGATATTGCGATTAGCCCTAATGGTACTATATATGCATCGATTTTAAGCCCCAATAGCGTATCTGTAATTAATCCCATAACATATGCCGTTATAGCGCAGATTCCCGTAAGTTCCGACCCGACCGTATTAGTAGTGAGTCCTGATGGTACCAGGGTTTATGTAGCTACAGGTACAACCACGGTTTCAGTAATTAACACATCTACTAATACAGTAATAGCCACCATTACGGCCGGTGGAGATGCCGGCGGAATATCTATAAGCCCGGACGGACAGTTTGTATATATAACTAATTTAGTTTTAAATAGTGTTTCGGTAATTAACACTTCAACTAACCAGCTTATAGCAACGGTGCCCGTGCAGGTATATCCTCTTTCAATAAATAATTTTGTTACTGCCGGCACAGGCTGTAGCGGTACCCCAACAACCTTTACTATAACAGTGAACCCTACTTCTGCTACACCAACCATTACAGCAGGCACAGTAACAGGCAACATTACCGGCTGCGAAGGAGCAGCTTCTTCAGACGTTCGGCAATTTACAGTTTCGGGCAGTGGGTTAACGGCAAATATCACAGCAACTGCCCCTTTAAACTTTGAAATATCGCTTAATGCCACAACCGGTTTTAGTAACAGCCTTACGCTACTGCAAAACAATGGCACAGTAAGCAATACTATTGTTTATGTCAGAGCAGCAGCCACAGCCCCCGCCGGAAACATCTCGGGCAATGTTGATCTGACATCAGCGGGCGCTACAAACCAGACCGTTGTTGTAAGTTATACTATAGATGCTATACCAAGTGTAAACGCTGTGAACAATCAAACCTTAACAAATGGCGCGGCGACTTCGCCAATTAATTTTAGCGGGACAGCAGCTACATATAACTGGGTTAATGATACGCCCGGCATAGGGCTGGCCGCAAATGGTACGGATGCTATCCCTTCATTTACCGCTATAAATAATACCAATAACCCAATTACAGCGACGGTCACCGTAACACCGTTAAATGGTACAAGCTGTAGCGGCACGCCTATTATATTTACCATCACAGTAAACCCATCTGCGCCGTCTACTTTAACAGCAATGGCTAACCTTAGCCCGCTGACAACTATTTACGGTACACCGTCATCGGCAGAAAGCTTCACTGTTTCGGGTACAAATATTACCGATGGTATAACAATAAGTATATCCCCCTATTTCGAGGTAAGTAATAATGGTTCAACCTACAGCAGTACAACTACAATCAGTGGTAATGGCACGATCACATCTGCGCCGGTGTATATCAGGTTGGCTGCAACAACCCCAGTAGGCAGTTACAATGGTGGCATTTTGTTAAATACCAATAGCATTAACAATGTGAGTGTGCTAATCCCTCTAAGTACTGTAAGTCCTGCACCGCTTACTATTACAGCGGATAACATAACAAAGCCCTTTGGCGCAGTTAATCCGCCTTTAACGATAACATATTCAGGCTTTGTTAATAACGACGGCCCTGCGCAGCTTACCTTAAAACCTAGCGTCACAACCACTGCCACAACCCAGTCACCAATCGGGCAGTATCCTATTCTGGCTAGTGACGCTGTTTCACCTAATTATACTTTTACGTATGCCCCCGGCATTTTGACCATCGAACCATCTTTGTTCTCATTATCTATCCCAAATACCTTTACCCCCAATGGGGATGGAATTAACGATACCTGGGAGATAAAATACCTTGATTACTATCCGAAATCGACCGTTAATATATTTAACCGATGGGGGCAGAAGCTATACTCATCTGTCGGCTATTCTATTCCCTGGGACGGGAAATACAATGGTCAGGTATTACCTGTTGGTACTTACTATTATATGATAGACCCCAAAAATGGTCAGCCGGTCATTTCAGGTTGGGTGGCTATCATCAGGTAATAAGATATAATCTTATCCGTAATTTGATTTGTATCAACTTTCTCATTTTGCCTACGAAAATCCTCAATTAGGCTACAAGTAGCAATTGGCATCTGCTGACCTTTGTTGTGTTATTTATTTAAACATAAAATCATGACACAACAAAATGAAAATTCAAGTGCAAATAAAGTTTGGTTTATCACAGGAGCTTCCCGGGGTTTTGGACGTGTTTGGGCCGATGCCGCGCTTAAACGTGGCGACAAGGTAGCAGTTACAGCACGTTCGTTAACAAGTATTGCCGATCTTAAAGAAAAGTATGGCGCAAACGTACTGACATTGGAGCTTGACGTAACCAAGCCAGATCAGGTTAAAACCGCTGTGGCGCAAGCCCACGCTCACTTCGGAAGGCTTGATATTGTGCTTAATAATGCTGGTTATTCGCTTGTTGGTACAATTGAGGAAGCTAGCGCAGACGATGTACGGGCGCTATATGAAACGAATATTTTAGGACCGGTTGCTGTTATCCAGGCGGCATTGCCATTATTGCGGGCAAAGGCTACGGTCATATCCTCGGAACATCCAGCAATCTCGGGCATGTAACATTACCGGTTATCGGCTATTATTGTTCTTCAAAATGGGCATTTGAGGCGATCTATGAAAGTTTAGCCTTAGAAATTAAAGATTTTGGCGTCAAAGTAACCATCATCGAACCGGGCGCATATGCTACCGAGTTTGGGAGCCAGGAGTCGTTAAAATTTGCGGCAGGTCTTGATATTTACGAAGATTTTAAAACACAGTTTTTCGGCGGGTTAAGGAGTATGGAAAGAGGCGATCCGAATGCAACGCCGGAAGCCCTGTTTAAAGTTGTAGATGCGGAGAACCCGCCGTTAAGGTTTAATCTTGGCAGCCATAATTTGCCATGGGTACGTACTGCTTATGCTGAGCGATTGGCAACCTGGGAAGCGTGGGATGCAGTATCAAGCGCGGCGCAGGGTAGTACAAAGTAATTGCTTAGTAAAGAATTAATTATAACCGGTAATTAAAAACATTATCGGTTATAATTTTATTAATTTTCAAAAATGAAGAAGGAAGAAGAGGGTCATCATATAATGGATTCATTGTCGGCTATACACCAGGCCTTGGGTTTACCCAAACCTCAGCATCCGTTGATAGCGCTGATAAATGGCAGCAATAGCCAGGTTGAGATAAGCCGTCCATCCGGCTCTCATGTGCTGAAATTTTATAAAATATCTTACAAAAGAAAACTCAGCGGGAAACTAAAATACGGCCAGGATTATTACGATTTTGATGAAGGTGGTTTATTATTCGCTACTCCTAACCAGGTGATTGGTAGCAATAATGTCGAAGAAACCAGGGATTGTTCGCAATATACATTGCTGATACACCCGGATTTTTTTCTGACTTATCCTTTAGCAAAAAAGATTAAAACTTATGGCTTCTTTTCTTATTCAGCAAATGAAGCCCTGCATCTGTCAGAGAGTGAAAAAGCAACGATTATTTCCATTTTCAAGATCATGGAGGAGGAGTTGAACAGCAGGATAGATGATTTTAGCCAGGATGTGATGATCTCCCAGATCGAGTTATTATTGAATTACGCTAATCGTTTTTACAAGCGCCAATTCATTACCCGAAAAGCAGTAAGCAGCGACTTATTACAAAAGTTGGAAGAAATTTTAGACGAATATTTCAACAACGAAAAATCATTAAGCGAGGGGATTCCTACAGTTCAATACCTTTCCGAAAAGATGAATATAACACCCAGTTATTTAAGTGATATGTTGCGTTCGCTGACCGGGCAAAATGCACAGCAGCACATACATCATAAACTCATAGAAAAAGCGAAAGAGAGATTATCTACAACCAGTTTATCAGTAAGTGAGGTTGCCTACGAATTGGGGTTTGAACATCCGCAATCGTTCAGCAAGTTATTCAAAACAAAAACCAATCTTTCTCCGCTGGAATTCAGAAGGTCTTTTAACTAAAGCGATATTTGTCTTACTTTATTGGCTTGAAAAAATGATTTAAGGGGCCAATACCTTTTCCAATCCTAAAGTTTTTCCCATGCTCAATCGCGTGGTGAACATAATCCTTTCCTTTCTCTATTGCTAGCGTCAAATCGTCCCCGAGTGCAAGATAAGATGCTATAGCCGATGATAAGGTACATCCGGTACCATGGGTATTATTAGATTGGATTGCTTTTGATTTAAATACCTGCCGCCGCCCATCACGATCCAGATAAACATCATACAAGTCATTTCCTTTTAAATGGCCTCCTTTAATAAGCACTGCATTGCATCCTAAATCAATGATATGCGAAGCCGCTGTATGCATATCTGTAAGTTTGTTAACCTTCATTCCGGTTATTAACCCGGCTTCATCAAGATTAGGTGTTAAAAGTGTTGTTAATGGAAATAGGAGATGTTTAAATATTGATAAACAATCATTATTCATTAAATGAGCACCACTGGTAGAAACCATTACCGGATCAAGGACTACGGGTATTTCATTATGTTGCTTTAATATTGACGTGATGGTTTCTACATTCTCTTTTAAGTATATCATACCAATCTTTATTGCGGAGGGAGAAATGTCATTTATTACAGCGGTCATTTGTGCACCCACAATTTCAGCTGGAATGGCGTAGATATTATTTACACCCAAAGTATTTTGTGCCGTTATCGCGGTAATAACTGTTGTGCCATAGCATCCCAGGGCGCTTATGGTTTTAATGTCAGCCTGTATCCCGGCCCCACCACTACTGTCTGATCCGGCAATGCTTAACACTACGGGATATCTATTCTTATTCATAGATAATTTGTGGATTAAACTATGCCATTTTTTAAGCTATACATTTTGCCTTTGTAAATCGGCTTTAATAATTGGATAGCCATTTTACTTCTCTGCCCGGTATGGCAACAAAATATAAGTTTCTTATCATGGGGTAATGATTCGATGTGTTCTTTCAACTCATACAGGGGAATGTTAATCCCTCCAATATTATAATCTTCAAATTCATAGCCCTCGCGCACATCAACCAGATATATTTCGTCGGGAGTTTGCTGTAACCATGCGTTTAACTCATCGATGGTTATCTCATAATTCTCGTTTGAAATAGGTTCGGCAATTGCTGCAACCAGGGTTTTAGTGAATTCTTCTTGCTGTTTTGTTACTTTAAAAATGCTGGTTGTATTGTCGAGCGCGTTAATGCTCATGAATTTACCTGATAGGGTTTTACCAATACCACAAATAACCTTGATCGCTTCATTAGCCATATACATTCCAATGATTCCGGGTAATACGCCCAATACACCTACTTCGGCACAGTTAGGCACCTCGTTACTGGATGGAGCCTCCGGAAATACATCCCTGTAATTAGGCCCATCCTGGTAATTAAATACGGAAATATGCCCTTCAAATTTAAATATGGAGCCAAATACCAGTACTTGGTTTAACGCCACACAGGTATCATTCACAAGGTAACGTGTTTCAAAATTATCCGATCCGTCTATCACCAAATCATAACCATTGCATATATTTTGTGCATTTGAAGTAGTAAACCGCTCGTTATAGGCAGTAATGTTGATATGTGGATTTAACAGTTCAAGCTTGTGTTTGGCAATACAGGCCTTAGGTTTGCCAATATCTGCTGTTGTATATAATATTTGCCGATGCAGATTGCTGATATCAATTACATCGTCATCAACAATGCCTATAGTGCCAACTCCTGCTGCTACCAGATATTGGAGTACCGGGCAGCCGAGGCCCCCGGCGCCAATCATTAACACTTTTGCGTTTGTCAGCTTCTCCTGACCTAGCAACCCTATTTCGGGTAGTATGATCTGCCTGCTGTACCGTTTTAACTTTACGTTTCCTAACATGCTTCTATATTGCTAAACTATTATCCCAGTCTTTCCATACAGCTTCATAGCCTTGAGCGGCAATAACCCGAGCTATTTGTTGGGGGCTGCGTTCGTCACTGATTTCAAACTGCTCGAGCGATTCGGTTTCAACAGAATATCCACCAGGATTAGTTTTTGAACCTGCACTTATAGCTGTGATCCCTAACTTGATGATATTGTTCCTGAAATTTGGTGATTCGCGTGTAGAAATAGAAAGTTCTACCTCCTGGTTAAATAAGCGGTAAGCACATATCAATTGCACCAGTTCCCGGTCGTTCATTTCCACCTTGGGTTCTAAACCGCCACTAAAGGGCCTTAATCTTGGGAAAGAAAGGCTGTATTTGCTTTGCCAGTATTTTTTCTCCAGATAATTTAAATGCAATGCCGTAAAAAACGAATCGGTACGCCAGTCCTCCAAACCTATCAACACACCTAAACCCATTTTATGAATACCGGCCTGGCCCAGTCGATCGGGGGTTTCTAACCGGTATTGAAAGTTAGATTTCTTTCCTTTAGGGTGATGTTTTTTGTAGTCTTCCTGGTGATAGGTTTCCTGATAAACCAAAACGGTATTTAAACCATAAGGCGTTAGTTGTTGGTAATCCTCCAAATCGAGGGGCTGAACCTCCATAGATATTTGAGCAAAATGAGGGCGAATGAGGTCAAGCACTTTTTTAAAGTAATCTACATGCACGGTTTGGTTAGCTTCCCCTGTAACTAAAAGTACATGATCGTATCCCATATCTTTAATTACAGCAACTTCCTGCATGATCTCCATCGGAGAAAGCGTTTTACGTTTTACCTTATTATCATAACTAAAACCACAATAAGTACAAATATTATTACACTCGTTTGATAGGTAAAGCGGTACATACATTTGTATAACCTTGCCAAAACGTTTAAGAGTTAGTTGTTGGCTTATTTGGGCCATCTGCTCCAGGTAAGGCGCGGCAGCGGGGGATATTAATGCCTTAAAATCCTCTAACGTCCGTTTATCGGCCGATAAAGCTTGTTCAACATCATGGCTTGTTTTGGCATAAATGTTGGCTTTGGTTTCGTCCCAATTATGCGATTCGAAAATATCTGCGAAGCTATTCATCTAAAAAAGAGGTTAGTGGACTGCTTGCTACGGCATGGGTTACAGGTAGTGCCAGTTTTGCTTCAAAAGCTATGCGACCGGCCTCTACAGCTAATTTAAATGCTATTGCCATTTGTACGGGGTTGCTAGAAACAGCAATGGCTGTATTCACCAATACAGCATCCGCCCCAATCTCAAGAGCTTTAGCGGCATCAGAAGGTGAACCTATACCGGCATCAATAATAACCGGTACATTACTTTGGCTGATGATGATCTCTAAAAAATCTATAGTTCTTAATCCTTTATTGCTGCCAATTGGCGAGCCCAAAGGCATAACGGCAGCAGTGCCTGCATCTTCCAACCTTTTGCATAGCACAGGGTCGGCATGGATATAAGGTAGCACAATAAATCCCATTTTAGCCAGTTCTTCGGTCGCCTTTAAGGTTTCGATAGGGTCGGGCATCAAATATTTGGGATCAGGATGTATCTCCAGTTTAATCCAGTTGGTTTCAAGAGCTTCGCGCGCCAGTTGTGCCGCAAAAATGGCTTCCTTAGCATTTCGCACTCCTGATGTATTTGGTAACAAATTGATATGCGGATACTTCAATCGGATCAACAGATCATCATGTTCATTATTTTTAACATCTACACGTTTTAAAGCAACGGTTACCAGTTCAGACCCTGAAGACAGCAAGGCATCTTTCATTAATGTGGATGAGCTAAACTTTCCGGTGCCTGTAAAAAGGCGTGACGTAAACATTTTATCGGCTATTTTTAACATGGGCTTTTATAAGCATTGGTTATTAAGTTCCTGATACATGTGCCTAACCATTTGCGTAGGGTTAGTGGCATGGGTTATAGTACCAGATACCGCTATACCATAAACACCTGTTTGCATAATAGCCGCAATATCTTCAGATAGTATGCCGCCTACAGCAATAATAGGGATCTGCAGGTTGGCAGATCGCATTTGTGCCATAATGGTTTCATAACCACTTAATCCTAAAATAGGGCTTAAATTTTGTTTGGTGGTTGTAAAGCGGAAAGGACCGAGGCCGATATAATCAGCGCCATCAGCAATCCTCTGTTTAATATGTTCGAAGGTATTGGCTGTACCGCCTATTATTGTTTTCTTACCTACAATATCCCTCGCTTCGGCAATAGACATATCCCGCAAGCCCAAATGCACACCATAAGCACCTGCTATAAGCGCTATTTCAGGATGATCGTTAATAATAAGTTTTGCACCATACCGGCTGCATATTTTATTTGCTTCTATCGCGTATTCAAGTATAACATCATCAGTTTGGTTTTTAATTCTTAGTTGTATCCATTTACATCCTGCATCAAGCGCTTGCCTGATGGCTGTAAGGTGTGAGCCGTTTTGAGGCTGTTGTGAGATATAGTGAAGTTTATCAATCATTATTTTGCGTATAAAATAGGCAGGTTTTCTTTTAATTGTTTAAAATTGGCTATCGCTTTATCCGGTTCATTCCATATTGCACCCAATACCGCAGCGCCATCAAAGTTCATCGCTTTTAATTTTTTTAGGCCGGATGCATCGACTCCGCCCAAAGCCAATACCTCCGGTTTGGGATAGTCTTTATCCAGCTTAAAGTCGGCGGGTACACTGCTTTTATAATCGGGCTTTGATCTACTGTTGAATACCGGGCCGTAAAAAACGTAATCGAACAATGTAAATGTAGACAGCAAAGTGAGGCTATGTATGGATGTACTTAAACTGTAACCAGCATCAATTTGTGCCTGCCATTTTTGTATGTTGGATTCTACACGTGCCTGCTCCGTATAATGCAGCCGTTGTATCCCAAATTCCTTTGCCAATTGGTGATGCTGATGCAATGAGATATAGTCATAATATTGCGGATGTATTTCTTGAATTAACTTACTTATCTGTGTGGCATTGTGATTGGGCTTTCGGATATGGAAGTATTTCAAACCCAATTTAAACAGATTATTTATGATGATACTTTCATCAAGAACTATCTCCGGGTTTGAAATAACAACCAGCTTCATGATCTATAAATAAATTTCGCTTCCTTTTTGTAAAAACTCCTTCGACTTTTCTTCCATACCTTTTGAAAGGGCCTCATTACCGTCAAGACCATTTTCTTTGGCATAATCCCTTACGTCCTGCGTAATTTTCATCGAACAGAAATTAGGGCCACACATAGAACAGAAATGGGCGATCTTAGCACCATCAGCAGGCAGGGTTTCGTCATGAAATTCTTTTGCTGTATCCGGATCAAGCGAGAGATTGAACTGGTCATCCCATCTGAACTCGAAACGAGCTTTACTTAATGCATTATCGCGGTATTGTGCTCCGGGATGTCCTTTTGCCAGATCAGCAGCGTGTGCAGCTATCTTATAGGTAATTACACCATCTTTTACATCTTTTTTATTAGGCAGACCCAAATGTTCTTTTGGTGTAACGTAACAAAGCATGGCAGTGCCAAACCAGCCGATCATAGCCGCGCCGATAGCCGAAGTGATATGGTCGTAACCTGGTGCTATATCCGTAGTTAGCGGGCCTAAAGTATAAAAGGGCGCTTCGCCACAATGCACTAATTGCTTATCCATATTTTCTTTAATCATATGCATAGGGATATGGCCGGGCCCCTCAATAATTGTTTGTACATCATGCTTCCAGGCTATCTTGGTCAACTCACCTAAAGTTTCCAGTTCGCCAAATTGCGCGGCATCATTAGCATCGGCAATACAGCCCGGTCTTAAACCATCACCCAACGAAAACGAAACATCATAAGCTTTCATAATTTCACAGATGTCTTCAAAATGCGTATAGAGGAAATTTTCTTTATGATGAGCCAAACACCATTTAGCCATAATTGAGCCACCGCGCGATACAATACCGGTTATGCGTTTAGCTGTAAGGGGTACATAGCGCAGCAACACACCGGCATGTATGGTAAAATAATCAACGCCCTGTTCGGCTTGCTCAATTAGTGTGTCCCTAAATATTTCCCAGGTCAGGTCTTCGGCTTTACCGTTTACCTTTTCCAGTGCCTGGTAAATTGGTACCGTACCAATTGGTACTGGCGAGTTACGAATGATCCATTCCCTGGTTTCATGTATATTTTTGCCGGTAGAAAGATCCATGATGGTATCAGCCCCCCAGCGGCATGCCCACACCGCTTTTTCAACCTCTTCTTCAATACTGGATGTTACTGCCGAGTTCCCAATATTTGCATTGATCTTTACCAGGAAATTACGTCCGATAATCATCGGCTCAATCTCTGGATGGTTAATATTCGCAGGGATAACGGCTCTGCCGGCTGCAACCTCCTGACGCACAAATTCAGGTGTGATATAACCTTTGGGTGTGTTAGCGCCAAAACTTTGCCCTTGATGCTGATGTGCCATTACCTCGTATTGGCCATTCAACTGTTCTTTTAACTGATCGATACGTTGATTTTCCCGGATAGCTATATACTCCATTTCGGGTGTAATTACCCCTTTACGGGCATAATGCAGCTGCGATACGTTCATCCCCAGCTTAGCGCGCATGGGTTTACTGATATGGGCAAATCGCAGTGTGTCCAGGCTTTTATCATTGGCCCGTTGATTGCCATAGGATGAAGAGATTTTATCCAATTGCTCTACATCATTACGGTCTAGTATCCACTGCTCGCGCAGGCGGGGTAAACCTTCCTTAACATCTAGTTCAATATCAGGATCTGTATAAGGCCCGCTGGTATCGTAAATAGTTACCGGTGCATTGAGCTCGGTTTCTCCAAATCTGCCATGTAGTTTGGTTTCACTCAGACTGACCTCGCGCATTGCCACCTCAATGTTATGCAGTTGCCCTTTAACGTATACTTTACGTGATGCCGGGAATGGTGAACGGCTAATCGTCTGTTCATTAGGAATTTTTTCGTTTTTCATAGCTGTAGACTAACCTCCCTGAGTTGCTTTAATTAAAATAATGTTATCGTTGGATTTGAGTAGATGAGAATCCCAGTTATTTCTAGGGATAATTTGCTGATTAATGGCGACAGCCACGCCAGTTAAAGGCTGTTGAATAACAATAGCAAGCATTTGTTGCAAAGTGCAATTGTCGGTAACCGAATGATTTTGTTGATTTACGGTAATTTCCATTTGTTAGTAATTTCTAACTATAGGAATGCCCCCGTTTAAGGAATGAAAACAACCTTGGGAGGTTGTTCTACTTTTCCCTTCGGCAGTACTAACTGCATCAGGTTCAAAGGGTATTTCTCAGCACAAGGCACCCCTAAAGTTTTTTGTAAAGCTATAGAAAATGTTGAATTAATTATTCCAATCAATAATTAAAAAGTTTTTGGATGATAAATATCGAAATAAAATCATTTAGACATTATTTGTTTAAATGTTTAAAATATGTATCTTTGATTATTAATCCAAATTAATGTCTGTTACCAATCCAATAAAAGAAGATGTAATCCAAACCCAAATCTTGCAGGCCGCTAAACAATTGTTTCAGGTTTATGGGCTGCATAAGGTTACTATGGATGATGTGGCCAAAGCTATTGGCAAGGGGCGAAGCTCGCTTTATTATTATTATAAAAGTAAGGACGAGATATTTGATGCCGTAATGGATCTTGAAATAAAAGAAATGATGGCTGCTATTTCTCGCGCTACAGATCAGGTAAATACTGTGGAAGAAAAAATAAATGCTTTTTGTGCAACAAAATTAAATTTTCTTCGCGACAAGAAAACGGTTTATAGTGCATTCGAGGCCGGGATGGATGCAGATGCTATTTCACAATTTAACAAAACAAAAATTATTCATCATAGGGTTATCATGAAGTTGGAGGGTGATCTGCTTGGGCGAATTTTAACTGATGCGATTAATAAAGGCGAAATTCGTACAATAGATAAAGATAAAAAAGACATATTGATTTTTGTATTATTAAGTAGTTTACGCGGATTAAAACGTGAAATGATAATGGAAGATAATTTTGAAGAGATTGAACCCGCGGCCAGGACTTTAGCCAACATGGCTATAAATGGACTGAGAGGATAAAAAAATTTACAATATTTTCGACAAAATGACAAATATTGTCGAATTGATTATTGAGCTAAAAATGGAAAACAAAAAAACGACTCACCTATTCCGTGCATTCCGGAATAAAAATTATACTTTATTTTTTTGCGGACAATCTGTCTCGCAAATAGGGACCTGGATGCAGCGCACAGCGGTGAGCTGGGTTATTTACTCTATAACACATTCTGCTTCTATGCTTGGGCTAGCCATATTTGCGCAGCAGTTTCCGTCATTTTTGCTTTCGCTACATGGCGGAGTGGTTTCTGATAGATATAGCAGATACAAGATATTATTGGTTACGCAAACCGCATCCATGGTACAGGCTGTGCTATTAGCCATACTTATTTTAACAAATCATTATGTGGTATGGGAAATACTTACGCTTAGTGCCATGCTCGGTGTAATTAATGCATTTGATGTGCCTGCGAGGCAACCAATGGTGCATGAAATGGTAGACAATAAGGAAGATATCCCAAATGCATTAGCGCTTAACTCAGGCATGGTTAATATAGCCAGGCTGGTGGGGCCGGCATTATCAGGCATAGTCCTTCAAAAATTTGGTGCGGGCATTTGTTTTTCATTAAACGCGGTGAGCTTTTTAGCAGTACTTGCGTCGCTATTACTCATGAAATTACCAAAGTTTACACCACCGTTAGTAAAAAAGAAGATTATAACTGAACTGTCCGAAGGCTTGCAATACCTGAAACAAGAACCGACTATAGGTTCAATTATATTATTAATTATTATATCGAGTTTATTGGTTTTTCCTTATGATACAGTTTTACCTGTTTTTGCAAAAGTGATATTTAAAGGTAATGCCTCTACTTTTGGTTACATCGCCAGCGTTATGGGTTTAGGTGCTATTTCAGGAAGTTTATTTTTTGCTTCGCTGAAGAAGGGAACTAATCTCCGGTTTGTTTCACTTATGGGAATAGTCGTTTTAGGAATTGGGCTGATATTGTTCTCTCGGGTGACGAATTTTCTTGTCTCGATACCATTCGCGGTTCTGATAGGTTTTGGTTCCCTGATGCCGATGACGGCCTGTATTACTACCATACAAATAGAAGCTGCTCAAAATATGCGAGGAAGAGTAATGAGTTATGTAGCTATGGGATTTTTTGGCATGTTGCCATTAGGCAGCTTACTTATCGGTACGATCTCACAAAAAATATCCGCCCCGTTAACAATGTTATGCCAGGGAATAATCGCGCTTGTAATAGCCGCTGTATTTTATAAGATATTCAGTAAAGAGAAAATAAATAAGATGATAAGTCAAGAGGAGTTACAGGTAGACGAAGCGCTTGCAGTAGAAAAAGTAAATCAATAATAATTATCAAATAAAATGGAACAGAACACACAAAACACAGCTCTTTTAGTAATGGACATGCAGGTTGGTATCCTTGGCATGCTTCCGGGAGCAGAAACTATACTTGAAAAAGTATCTTCGGCAATTGCTACTGCCCGTAGCAAAAATATGCCTGTTATTTATGTGGTGGTTGGCTTTAGGCAGGGAACACCCGAAATCAGTATTAATAATAAGAGTTTCTCAGCTGGAAAGGAAATGTTCTCCAACATGGATATGGCTGCGTTTATGCAGGTTCATGATAGTATTGCGCCGCAGGCAGGTGAGGTGACGGTTATTAAGCGCCGTGTAAGTGCATTTACAGGCAGTGATCTTGAAGTAGTCCTAAGATCATTCGGTATTCAGCATTTGATATTGACAGGAATTGCTACAAGTGGGGTAGTGTTATCAACCTTACGGGAAGCCGCTGATAAGGATTACCGCATTACTGTATTAGCTGATTGTTGTGCTGATGGTGATGAAGAAGTGCATCGTGTGTTAACCACAAAAATATTCCCTCGCCAAGCCGATGTACATGCGTTGGAAGAATGGCAGAAAATATAAAATTATATATAACAAAAGAGCCCTATAAGAAATCATAGGGCTCTTTTGTTTAAAGACTGTTTCATTTATCTCCAACCACCGCCTAATGATCTGTAAAGATCAGATACGGCGCTTAACTCATCGCGTTTGATTGTTGCGAGCTGTAATTGGCTTTGTAATACATTGCTTTGAGCAGTGATCACCTCTAAATAAGTCGCCATACCATTTTGGAATAACAAATTAGCATTTTGCGTTGCCTTATTTAAGGTATTCACCTGGGTTTGTACAATTGCTTGTTGCTGTTTTAGTTTTTCTATCTTAACTAAAGCATCGCTAACCTCGCCAACGGCATTTAAAACTGATTGTTTAAATTGGATAACGCTTTTATCACGATTTACCTCGGCTACACGGTATTGGGTTTGTAGCTCTTTATGGTCTAACAAAGGTTGTACCACGCTACCTGCAACTATCCCAAATAATGACGATGGGATATTGAACCAGTCACTCGCACGGAAGGCATCGGTACCGCCGCTGGCTGTGATGCGCAGGGCAGGGTACATTGCTGCTTTATTTACGTTAACATTCGCGTTAGCTTCCTGAATAGCATACTCAGCACTTTTTACATCAGGGCGATTAGCCAGTAAAGATGATGGTATGCCTGATGAAATGGTTGCCGGTACTTCGAACTGATCCAGCGTGGCGCTGCGGCTGATATCTCCCGGTAAACGGCCTGCCAATATACTTAGTGCATCTTCCTGAATTTTGATATTCTGCTCAAATTGCGGCACTAAACTTTGGGCAGCTAGCAGTTGCGCTTCCGCTTGCTGAACAGCTAGTAAAGTAACCTGACCGGCATTGTATTGCAGTTTAATAATGCGCAGTGTACTATCATTCAATCTTTCGTTGCTTTGGGCAATCTTTAATTGCTCGTCTAGCATCAGTAGGTTGTAATACCCTTGCGCTACATTATTTACCAAAGTAGTTTGTACCGCTTTTTTAGCCTCGATGGTTGACAGATATTCGGCTAAGGCAGCTTTGCTTTTGCTGCGAATCTTACCCCAGATGTCCGCCTCCCACGAGAGGGATAAGTAAGACGTATAATCATCAGCAGCGCTACTTCCTACGCCAAATGAACTCAAGCTAAGCCCATTTAAACTGTTGTTTGATGGACGGTTAATAGTAGCCTGTACAGTTGCATCAACCTGCGGAACATTGTTCCACTTGGTTTGACGGAACAATAAGCGGGAAGCTTCGATGTTCTTTACAGCCAGTTGCATATCGTAATTACGTTCAATTGCGCTATCTATTAAATTTTGCAGGGTGGCGTCAGCAAAAAAGTTTTTCCATTGCATATCGCCAACACTTGTGGTATCAGCAGTATGCGTGGCATTTCTAAAGGTATCAGGTACTACGTTTTTTGGTGCCTGGACATCCTTAGATACCTTACACGCGCTTAAAAGCGATAGCAATAATAACCCGTTTATATAATTTCTCATTTCTGTTGTAATTAAAAATTAAGCTGAAAATTCATTCTGTAATTCAGCAACTGAATGGCCATTCAGACCAACCGGGTGTCCATTCTCGTCAAGCGTAGCAGCAGGAGGTACACCGGTCACCTTTTCCTGTAATCCCTGGAAGATCACGAATAATACAGGAATAATGAGCAAACCAAGTATTACACCTGACACCATCCCACCTGCGGCACCAATACTGATGGAGTGGTTACCTTGCGCTGATGGCCCTGTCGCGATACTCATCGGGAATAAACCGAACACAAAGGCCAGTGACGTCATGATGATTGGTCTTATCCTTAGTCTGGCTGCTTCTATAGCTGAAGTAACCAAACTATGACCTGCTTTGCGGCGCTGTACCGCAAACTCTACGATTAGAATCGCATTCTTCGCCAGTAAGCCTATAAGCATGATGAGGGCTACCTGTACATATATATTGTTTTCGATACCCGTTAAACCCAATACCACGAACACACCAAGGATACCTGTAGGTATTGAAAGTATTACAGCCAATGGCAGGATGTAGCTTTCGTATTGTGCCGCTAATAAGAAATATACAAATATTAAACAAAGCACAAATATTATAGCTGACTGACCGCCTGATGAAATCTCTTCACGTGTTTGACCGGAGAACTCATAGGCATAACCGTTTGGCAATTGTTCCAGAGCTGTTTCCTGTATAGCTTTAATTGCATCACCAGAGCTGTAACCTGGTTTAGGAATAGCGTTTACCTCAATAGAGTTAAAGAGGTTATAACGCGAAGCTGTTTCTGAACCATAAACACGGGTTAATTTAACCAATGTGTTGATAGGTACATTTTCGCCTGCGGCGTTTTTAACAAAAACCTTGTCAATAGCTGTTGCGTCGGTCCTGTCGGCAATATCAGCCTGAACTATTACACGGTAGTATTTACCAAAGCGGTTAAAGTCTGATGCTTGTGCTGTACCGAAATAGGCCTGCATAGTTGACAGGATGTCTTTAACATTTACACCAAGCTGGGCGGCCTTCTGGTCGTCAACTTCTAATTCTAGCTGCGGATAATCAGCTTTGTAGGAAGTAAACGCATAAGCGATTGCCGGTTTCGCCATTAATTTTCCTATAAAGTTATTGGCTACGCCACTAAATTTATCCAGCCTGCCGTTTGTTTTATCCTGCAGCATTACGTCCATGGCTTCCACGTTACTAAAGCCGGGAACGGTTGGAAAGCTGAATACAAAGAACGTACCCCCAGGAATTGAGGCCATTTTGGCCCTTACTATATTTTGAATATCATCTATATTCTTAACGGCACCTCTTTCTTTGTTAGGTTTTAACAACAGGAAGATCTGGCCGGCTGATGGGCTGTTTGAAAGTGTTAAAAAGTTAAAGCCCGCCAATGACATCACAAACCTGGCCGATGGTAAAGTGTTTAACTGTACTTCGGCTTGTTTCATTATTTTATTGGTATTGGCTAATGAAGTTCCGGATGGGGTTGAAACAGCGACAGCGACAAACCCTTGATCTTCTGTAGGAATAAAACCTGTTTTTGTTCTGCCTACCAGGAAAACTGTTATTGCAATCACCAACGCAAGCCCGGCCATACTGATCCATTTATTGCCGATCAGAATTTTTATGCCACCAATATACCTGTTGGTTATGTAATTAAAGCTGCCGTTAAAGCCTGCATAAAATTTATCAACAAAGCCTTTTTTAGGCGCTTCATGGCCATCTACAGCATGTTTATTCTTCAAAAATAAAGCCGCCAGTGCCGGACTCAATGTTAAAGCGTTAACAGCCGATATAACGATAGCGATAGCCATAGTTAATGCAAACTGCCTGTAAAATATACCTGTTGAGCCTGTCATAAAGCTAACTGGTAAAAATACCGCCGCCATAACCAGTGTAATGGATATAATAGCGCCACTGATTTCGCCCATAGCACTGGTTGTTGCTGCTTTTGGGGTAAGTTTTGGGTCGTGCTCCATCTTGGCGTGCACAGCCTCTACTACTACAATCGCGTCATCTACCACAATACCGATAGCTAATACAAGCGCGAACAAGGTTAAAAGGTTAACGGAGAACCCAAAGAGGTTCATGAAGAAGAAAGTGCCAATAATAGCCACGGGAACTGCTATAGCCGGTATTAATGTAGACCTGAAATCCTGTAAGAATAAAAATACTACTATAAATACCAGTACAAACGCTTCTACCAATGTATGTTCAACCTGGTCAATAGATTCGTCAAGGTCGGTTTTGGTACGGTAGAACTGATTGTATTTGATGCCTGCCGGGAAATCCTTTGATAATTTCGCCATTAACTTATCAATGTCAATCTGAATCTGGTTGGCGTTTGAGCCCGATAATTGTATGATACCAATAGTAATACCTTCGTGCCCGTTTAAACGGTTTATACTGCTATAGCTATAAGCCCCAAGCTCAACACGTGCAACATCTTTTAGACGTAATATTGAACCATCGGTATTTGCACGGATAATGATATTCTGGTATTCTTCCGGTGTGGTAAGTTTACCTTTGTATTTAATTACATATTCAAATGCTTCATTGCTTTGCTCTCCAAACCTGCCGGGAGCTGCTTCCAGGTTTTTATCCTGTATAGCGGCCGTTACTTCGGCTGGTGTAATCTTGTAAGCCGCCAATTCCGCAGGGTTTAACCAAACACGCATGGAGTAATCCTTAATACCACCAAATACCTGTGCAGAACCTACACCCTGGATACGTTTAAGTTCGGGGATGATATTAATTTGTGCGTAGTTATTTACAAAGGTCGCATCGTATTTTTTAGGGTCTTCTGTATAAATACCCATAGCGCCGATAAAGCTATTTTGTTGTTTGGTAGTGGTTATACCATATTGTACAACCTCAGCCGGTAACTGGCTTGTTGCCTGTGAAACACGGTTTTGAACGTTCACCGCTGCCTGATCGGGGTTGGTACCTTGTTTAAAGTAAACCGTGATACCGAGTGTGCCGTCATTACTGGCAGTAGAAGTCATATAGGTCATGTCTTCCACACCGTTAATTGCTTCTTCCAGTGACGGGGTTACGGAACGCAGGATGGTTTCGGCATTAGCGCCCGGATACACCGCAGAAACCAATACTGACGGAGGAGCGATATTCGGGAAGCGCTCAAGGGGCAGCTTTGTTAAGCTGATCACACCAACTATCACCAATAATATGGAGATAACGGTTGCGAGTACAGGCCTTTCTATAAATCTTTTAAACATGATTTTTAAATTATGTGTATGTATAATTATTTAGTTACAGCAACTACAGCTTTATCCGTAGCTTTTTGGGGTTGGATAACCATGCCTTCCTGTAACTTATCTACACCGCTCAGTACAATCTGGTCGCCAACTTTTACACCGTCTTTAACCAGGTAATTGTCGCCGCTTTTGCCAACAATGGTAATAGCTTGTTTTTTCACCTTGCTGCTATCGCCTACTGCAAATACAAATACTTTATCTTGCATGTCAACAGTTGCCGACTCAGGTACTAGTAAAGCATCCTTATGCACCAGACTCAACCTTACTTTACCGGTATTGCCAGAGCGTAATAAACCTTGTGCATTTGGGAAGTTAGCGCGCACTGTAATGGCGCCGGTAGTTTTATCAAACTGCCCGTCAATCATATCGATTTTGCCTTGTTGTGCGTATGAGCTCGCATCAGCCAGCAGCAGGGTTACCGGCGGCAGGCTTTTCAACTTGTCTTTCAGGGTTTCACCCGGATATTGCTCTTTAAAATCAATAAAATCTTTTTCTCCCAAAGAGAAATACACGTGAACATTATGTACATCAGATAATAATGTAAGCGCGTCAACATCCGAAGGAGAAACCAAACTTCCTTGTTTTTTTAATAAACGACCGATATAGCCGCTAACAGGAGCTTTAATGGTTGTATATCCCATGTTAATTTGTGCGGTGGACACGTTTGCTTTTGTTTGTTCAAGATTTGCTTTTGCAACATCATAAGCCGCACGAGCTGTTTTAAGCTGATAATCAGAAACTACTTTGTTTTGTACCAAAGGTGTTAATTTATCAATCTCTAATTGTGCATTTGCAACAGATGCTTCGGCTGCATGCATACTAGCAAGCGCATTGTTTAATGCTGCGCGATAGGGCAGATCGTTGATTTTAAATATCGGCTGACCTTCGCTTACGTAAGCGCCTTCGTCAACAAATACTTTGTCTAATGAGCCACTCACCTGCGGGCGAATTTCCACGTTTACGGTGCCTTCAATAGAAGCAGGGTATTCCTGGTAAGTAGTGTCTGTTCCTGAAACAATAGTTGCTACAGGCAGAGATGGAGCAGGTGGGGCGCCGCCAGCCTGAGGCTTCGGCGAACAGCTATATAATAGTGTTATGGTTATGAGTCCTAAAATGATTCGTTTCATGATACTGATTTTAATTTTTTGTGTTAATAGATAGTGTTTAGTATATATATGATGGAGTTGTGAGTGTTAATAATTAAGTATGCGCATTAATTTGCTGATGAAATAAGTAACATTCATGGTGACATACCATAAGTATGGTTTAATGCCATTAGATTTTCTAACAGTGTTAACCATTTGGTAAATACTGTGGGTATTAATTTTCATTTTATTAATTATTGTATTGTGTTTGTATGCTTAATTTTGATATTGTTAATTAATGGCAATATTGGCCGCTAAAAAAACTAATCGTTTATTGTCCTTATGATACCACCTATTGCATCTTTCAAAACCTGGCGGTTCATCTCGTCAGAGAAGCCCCTGCTCAAAAGATTAATGGATACTAAACCATGTACAACAGACCAAAAAGTATAATATTTTTTACAAATTATTTCAGATTCCATGTCGGTAATCCCGATCAGTTCGCCTATCACTTCGGTGAAAATGTCCCACGGCATATCTGCTTCGGGTAGATTATTTACCATTTCGCAACTACAGTTGGTTGATACACCAAACATGCCTTGATAAAGCTCCTTATTTGCAAAGGCAAAATTCCAATAGGCTATCCACATGGCTTCCAGTTGTTTGGCAGGCAGTCTGTGTTTGCTTTTTGCTTCTTGTAAATCTCTTGATAATATTAAATAACCTTTGCGGGTTAACTCAATTATGATAGCTTCTTTATTTGAAAAATATTCGTAAATAATAGGAGCGGTGTACTCAATCGCATCGGCAATTTTACGCATGCTTAACGCTTGCCATCCTTCTTCTTTAACAATTTGAAGTGAAGCATCCAGTATGTTACACCTGGTTTCTTCCTTTAATCGTAATATCCTATCCTTGCTTGCCATTTGTTTACTCTATTAAATCATTTAACAGTGTTAAGCAAATGTACAACGATAATTTATATTGATGTACATTTAATTGTCATAAAATAAAAGTACTAAATATAATAATGTGAAATGACTCTCGTTAAACTGTTGATAAACAATGAATTTGTCGAGTTTTAATTTTTAGAAAGCATTTTTATTACAACTATAGGTAATCGCTCTACGTAATGTTATAATGTAATACGATGGTTTTCATCGATTGAATGTTCAAGTTTATCGATAATGTTTTTTAAATAATGAATTTTAATTTCAACTTTGCCCGACTAAACCATACGTCCTATACACAGTCTAACGAACTAATTAAACAAATATGAAAAACAAATACCTACCAAAATACTTACCGTTAATGTGTGTTTTATTAATAACAGCTGTTGTATCATGTAAAAAAGATAAAACAACACCCGTTAATGCAACCCCAACAAGTCTTGGTTTATTTGAGCTCGATAGTGCTGGGTATTATCGCGTATTTATACCATTATCTAAAATTGGTACACAAACTATAAATGATGATTTGGTATTTGATACAGGTTCAGCAGGGTTAAGCATAGATGCGTCAGGCACTATTCCCGATTCGCTAATAAGTAAAACCGGGTTTAAATTTACAGGTGATTCTGTAGTTATTAATGGAATAACGATTACCTCGCAAACAGGCGAAATGGATTATGGTGATAACACCGACATGACTGTTGTAAAAGGAAATATTGCATATGCCAGCATCACTATAAATAATAATGCAAGCGGAATAACTATTAAACGGGTTCCGTTCTTTTTATATTATGCTGCATTTGACGTTCAAAATGGTAATACAGCTAATGAAACCCAATTAGAGTCACATTCAGTAGATATATTTGGGGTAAGTCCTGAATACAGTTACGCAAGTAACTTAATTCAAAGCCCGTTAAGTTATTATAAACCGGGAACAGGGTTAACCAACGGATTTAAGCTTGCCAAACTAATTAAGGCTGATTTTACTAGCGGTGGTGTTTATGAACAAAGTATTCTTACACTTGGATTAACGCAAAGCGATCTTACTTCAAACGGTTTTATAATGCATACATGTAGCTATACAAGCACTGACGGTTATTCTCCAGATATTCCTGGTACAATTTCATATAGTGGTAATGCTGCAATTTCAGCTAATTTTTTATTTGATACAGGTACACCTCAAATTACAATTATCGAAGATAAAACAGCTAATAGTTTAGGGCAATTGCCCAACAATTCAGTGGTAACGCTAAAAACTAATGAAGGATTTACATATACCTATACGGCAACCTCCACTAATAATATTACTACTGTTCAAAACCCAAGGATATCCGGAGATACAAGATCTATATTAAGCCTTGAATTTTTTATCGATAATGAATATTTAACAAATTATGCAGGTCATCAGATTGGCTTGAAAAATAATTAAAGGATTTATAGCTTAAACAAAAAATGCAACCAATATGGTTGCATTTTTTGTTTAAGCCTTTTCTTTCATCAGCTCAACTACTTCCGGCCAGGTGTGAACCCGTCTGTGATGATTATGATTGTAATTGAAAATAGAGTTGAACATTAGTGTTTCTCCTTTAAAAGTATCCAAATTATGGATCATATCATCAATCATGAAATCAGTATTTATAATACTTTTATCGCCACAAAAAACAATGTTTTTCCAGGTGATGAAGGGGAAATTTATGTTTAGCCATTGCAGTTTTTCAGATAAACTTTGCGGAAACTCGACCGCAGCCGATACAATGTATATTTCAAAGCTTTCAGATAATGTTTTTAGCGCTTCTACCGCGCCTGGCATTACCGGTGCAGTTAAAAAGAATCCGGGGGTATAAACAAATCTTCTTACGGCGCCGTCGGGGAAAGCTTCGGCTGTAGTAAGGCCCAATATATTTTGAGGTAGTACCTTTATTCCATAATCGCGTTCGTACCAGTTTATAAAATGAGAGTCTATATCGGCAATTACGCCGTCCATATCAATAGCAATAGTTTTTTTCATGTTAGATAAATTGTGCAGGCAAATATATTGATGATTCAATTAGCCCTGCTTTGTTTTGTCTGAAAGCTATAAAATAAATAGCCTAAAGCAGGCAGGATTAATAAGCTGCCCAATAAAAGTCCCCACCCCAGATCATTGATCGTAGCCATAGGGGCGTGATCTTTAAGCAATGATAAATTATGACCACCCTTCACCATGATGATATTAGGAAAGTGACGATAACTTACAGATACCAATATCATAGTAACCTGAAACGCGGCTAATATACGGATTACTTTAGTGTTGCCTTTACTCAATAAATACCATAACAATACCAATGATAGCGATGCCGCGATAACTGCAATTAAGCTAACTGGGTTGCCAAATATCCAATGTGCAAGGTGGACGTTTTCGTGTTCGGCGGCTATAAATACTAATCCACCAAAACCAACCGCAACAGCATTCATAATTACAGCTTTTTTGGTGAAGCGCTTAACGTCAAACTGCTCTTTAGCTTCGCCGATAAGATAAATCGCGGCTAAGAAACCGCACAAAGCCACCGTGAAAAAACCAACCATTACCGAAAACCAGTTAAGCCAGCTAAAAATATAGGTGCTTAAATAATCGATAGCACCAGGGTCTATTTGCCTCGAAATAACGCTTCCTGCAACTATGCCTAAAAATAACGGGGTAATGAAACTTGAATACACAAATATGTAATTATACAAATCCTGCATTTTGTCATCTTTTATCGCATCGTAATTACGGAATGAGAAAGCTGTGCCACGAGCGGTGATACCTAAAAGCATAATTAGTAAAGGTATATGCAGGTAAGTGCACATATCACTATAAATTACCGGGAAGCCCACAAACATTATTACTACCGCAATTATCAACCACATATGGTTCGCTTCCCAAATAGGGCCTATGGCTTTGTACATGGTACGGCGTGTGCGTGATTTATTATCAGTTGAGGTAAACAGTTCAATTATACCTGCACCAAAATCGGCACCGCCAAGCAAAAAGTATAGCAGTATGGAAAAAAACAAGAAGATAATAACAACGTACAGCATATAATTATTAATTATGATCGTACAACTCAGGAACCATTTTAATTTGCCTGCTTAATAAAAATACCACAGCAAGACTCAACGTAAAATAAATAAGCGTAAACAGGTAAAACGAGTAATGAATACCCGGCATAGGTGTAACGGCCTCGCTGGTGCGCATTACACCTTGTATAATCCATGGCTGACGGCCAACCTCAGTAACTGTCCATCCGGCCTCAACGGCGATAAAGCCAAGAGGGGTAGCTGCTATAAATAATTTCAGGAACCAGCTTTTATTCAGCCATTCACGCTTTTTCCATAAGGCAAAAAAGTAGAGCAAGCCGATTGCTAATAAAAACATACCAATTGCAACCATTAACTGAAACGCATAATGCGTAACCGGTACGTTAGGCTGATCTTTTTGCGGGATTTTATCTAACCCATTAACCGGCGTTTTAAAATCGTCATGCACTAAAAAGCTTAATAATCCGGGTAATTCAATACCATAATTCACCTTTTTATTTACAGTATCAGGTATGCCGCCTATTAATAATTTTGAGTAAGGTTCGGTATGAAAATGAGCCTCCATAGCCGCTAATTTAGCTGGTTGTCTTTGCGCCGCGCCTTTGGCGGATAGATCGCCGCTTAAGGGTTGTAGTATTGCAGCAACTGCACCAAAGGCAATAGCTATTTTAAATGATTTGGTATGGAAGGTTACATTCTTCTTTCTGAAGATCATAAGCGCATGTATACCTGCAACAGCAAATCCCGTAGCGGCAAAGGCGGCTATGGTCATGTGTAAAGCTTCGGAAAACCAGGCTGCATTGAACATGGCTTTAATTGGGTCGATGTTTGTATACTGTCCGTTAACATAATCGAACCCGGCAGGACTGTTCATCCACGAATTTGCCGATACCACCAAAATGCCCGATACCACACCACTCACCCCAACTACAATCCCGGTAAACCAATGGAACCATTTGTTGAATTTATCCCAACCGTAAAGGAAGAATCCCAGGGCAATAGCTTCAATAAAAAAAGCAACGCCTTCTAAAGAGAATGGCATGCCAAATATGGGCCCGGCATGCTCCATGAATTTTGGCCATAATAAACCCAACTCGAATGAAAGCATAGTACCCGATACCGCTCCGGTGGCAAAAAATATGGCTACGCCTTTGCTCCAGGCTTGTGTTATGTGTTTGTATAAAGGATCTTTAGTTTTTATGTATTTATAGTTTGATATAGCCATAAACACAGGCATCACCATGCCTATACAGGAATAAATAATATGGAAGCCCAATGATAGGGCCATTTGCGATCTGGCGGCTATAAAATCATTCATAATAGCATGTATGATAAAATATTATAATAACTGCACAAATATACCCTTTACTAATAGTAAGATCTGACAAATACTAATCAGCAAGTTTAAATAGAACAATTCTAAAATGCAGAATTAGTTGTGTTTGCGATGTTTTAGCTTATTAAACTTTAACTATTTAAGTGCTTTTATCAGAATTTTAAATTAAGTAACATGCTTATGTAAACTTGATTTACATTGCTTGTTTTGATAGGATAGCCTGTATTTTATTTTTATGTTTGTTTTACACAATTACCTTATAAAATGAATACTGCAGAACAAAATTTTGCCGCTTTAGGCCTGAGCCTGCCGCCCGCTCCAAAACCACTTGGTGTATATAAACCTTGTTTGGTTGATGGTAAATATCTTTACCTATCAGGTCATGGAACTGTACAGGATGATGGTAGCCTGATTATTGGCCGTATTGGTGATACCATTACTCCAGAAGATGGTAAACTGGCTGCCCGCCAGGTTGGTTTAGCGATGCTGGCTACTATAAAAGCTAATATAGGCAGCTTTGATAAAGTTAAAAGAGTAATAAAGGTATTAGGGATGGTTAATTGTACCCCCGATTTTGAAAAACATCCATTCATTATAAACGGTTGCAGCGAATTATTTGCTAAAGTTTGGGGCGAAGAGAACGGTATAGGTGTTCGTAGTGCAGTAGGGATGGGGTCGTTGCCTGATAATATCCCAGTTGAAATAGAGGCTTTATTTGAACTTGTATAATTAAACAAAATGACCGGGCAGCATTGGTACACTATTGAAGATGTTGATCAGCTGGATACACCTGCTTTAGTAGTTTATCCAAAAAGAGTGAAACAGAATATCGATATGCTGAAATACATGATCGATGATGTGTTTCGCCTGCGCCCGCATATCAAAACATTTAAAAATAAAGAGGCTGCGCTATTAATGATGGATGCAGGTATCACCAAATTTAAATGCGCCACCATTGCCGAGGCCGAAATGCTGGGGATGTGTAATGCCCCTGATGTATTGTTAGCTTATCAACCCACCGGACCTAAACTATCGCGGTTTATCAAATTAATTCAAACTTATCCTGATACCAAATTTTCTTGTTTGGTTGATAATGAGGCTTCAGCTAATGCTATGTCAGCGATAGCTGTTGAAGAAAGTTTGTTGGTTAATGTATATGTCGATTTAAATGTAGGGATGAACCGTACAGGTTTATCTCCGGGAGATGAAGCCTTACAATTGTATAAAGAATGTTTTCAATTGCCGGGGATAAATTTAATTGGCTTACATGCTTATGATGGCCATATACATGATGCGGATATTGTTATCCGTACAGAAAAAGTAAATGCCTGGTACGGTATAGTAATTAAACTGCAAGACGAAATTTTAGATTCAGGTTATCCAAAGCCTGTGATTGTTGCAGGTGGTTCGCCGACATTTCCTATTCTTGCAGCAAAAAAAAGTATAGAGTGCAGCCCCGGAACATTTGTTTATTGGGATAAAGGGTATCAATTAGCTTTTGAAGAGCAGCATTTCTTAATTGCAGTATTGTTGGTTACAAGAGTTGTATCGTTACCTGAAGAAAATTTGCTTTGTATTGATTGCGGGCATAAATCAGTAGCTGCTGAAAATGCACTGGCTAAGCGTATCTATTTTTTTAATGCACCTGATGTGAAGATCATCAGCCAAAGCGAAGAGCATTTAGTTGTTGACGCAGGCAAAGACCACAATTATAAAGTTGGAGATGTGTTATATGGCTTGCCATACCATATTTGCCCAACAGTAGCACTATACGAACGAGCCATTACCATTGAGAATAACAATATTACAGGTCAATGGCTAAATATAGCTCGTGACCGGAAAATCACTATTTAATATTCAACCATAATATGTTCACCATTGATGCCCATTTAGATCTTAGCATGAATGCCATGGAATGGAACCGCGATCTGCGCGAGTCTGTTGATGCAATTAATGTGCGTGAAGAAGGTCTGACGGATAAACCTGATCGTGTAAATGCCACAGTTTCATTGCCTGAATTGCGCAAAGGTAGTATTGGTTTGGTAGTAGCAACGCAAATAGCACGTTACGTTGCACCCGACAATACTTTACCCGGTTGGCACTCGCCTGAACAGGCATGGGCACAAACACAAGCTCAAATTGCATGGTACAAAAGCATGGAAGAAGATGGGCAAATGGTGCAGGTGAACGACTTAACGAGCCTTGAAAAACATATTACACTTTGGAAGGATAATACACCATCCGAAAATAAACGAGTTGGGTATATTTTAAGTTTAGAAGGTGCTGATTCTATTGTAACCATAAACCACTTGGAGCGGGCTTATAATTATGGATTGCGTGCGGTTGGCCCTGCACATTATGGCCCCGGAAGATATGCGCAAGGCACTGATGCCACCGGGTTTATGGGCCCCAAAGGGCAGGAGTTGTTAAAAGAAATGGAACGCCTGAACATTATTTTAGATGCCACCCATTTATGCGATGATAGCTTTTGGGAAGCCATGGATCACTTCAACGGACATGTTTGGGCCAGCCATAATAATTGCCGTGCGTTGGTAAATCATAATCGCCAGTTTAGCGATGAACAGATAAAAGAATTAATTAGTCGCGGTGCAGTTATAGGCGGCGCCATGGATGCCTGGATGATGGTACCGGGATGGGTGAGGGGAGAATCAAATCCAAAGGATATGAATTGCAACATGGATGTCTTGATAGATCATATGGATCATATTTGTCAATTAGCAGGTAATACATTACATGTTGGTATAGGATCTGATCTTGATGGCGCATTTGGTACAGAGCAATGCCCTTATGATTTGATTACTATCGCTGACGAACAGAAGATACCTGCCTTATTAAAAAAGAGAGGATATACTGACGTTGATTGCGAGAATATAATGCATGGTAATTGGCTTAGATTTTTACGGAAAGCCTGGGCTTAATCCGAATCTCATCCCCCAAAAAATCATAATAGAACATAACAGCTCCCAAAATGTATATTAGTTTATGAATGCAGAGCAATCGAGATTAAAAGATTCAACCTGGAAAAAATGGGGCCCTTATGTAAGCGATAGGCAATGGGGCACAATACGAGAAGATTATAGCGCAAATGGTGATGCCTGGAATTACATCACACACGATATGGCACGTAGCAAGGCTTATCGTTGGGGTGAAGAAGGTATTGCGGGGATATGCGACGATGACCAAACAGTTTGCTTTTCGGTGGCGCTATGGAATAAAAAAGATCCTATTATTAAGGAACGTTATTTTGGCTTAACTAACCCTGAAGGTAATCATGGTGAGGATGTAAAAGAGTTGTATTATTATTTGGATAATACGCCAACGCATTCATACATGAAAACGTTGTATAAATATCCGCAGCAAACATATCCATATCAATGGCTTGTAGATGAAAATAAACGTCGTGGTCGTAATGATCCTGAGTTTGAGTTGATCGATACCGGTATTTTAGATAACGATGAGTATTTTGACGTTTTTACCGAGTACGCTAAGAATACGCAGGATGATATCCTTATAAAAATCACCATCAACAACCGCAGTATGAACGATTGCGAGCTGAATGTGTTGCCAACCATTTGGTTTCGCAATACATGGGCGTGGGGATATGATAATTACCTGCCTGAATTAACCGCTGATTCGCATGGTGTGATTGAGGTTTATCATAATAAACTTGGTCAGCTTTGGTTGAATGGTGAGGGATCGCCGGATATTTTGTTTTGCGATAATGAAACCAATAACCCTAAATTATATAATTATGCTGATGGCAAGCCTTATTACAAGGATGGTATAAACAACCATATTGTTAATGGGGCAGATACTGTAAATCCTAAAAAAACAGGTACCAAAGCGGCCATCAATTACGATATTAAGGTAAAGGCAAAGGATAGTTATACAATCCGTTTAAGATTTTCATCAAACGCCAAGAACGGGTTTGATGATTTTGACACTATATTTAATGCCCGAGTAGCCGAGGCTGATGAGTTTTACAAAGATATTCAGCAAAATAACCCCAATCCGGATAGCGTGTTTGTGCAACGCCAGGCATTTGCCGGTATGTTGTGGACAAAACAGTTTTATTATTTCGATATAAACCACTGGTTAAACGGAGATCCCGCAGAGCCGAAACCTCCTGCTGAGCGGAAAAATGGCCGTAACAGTAAATGGCAGCATTTTAATGCACGCGATATTATCTCGATGCCTGATAAATGGGAGTATCCCTGGTTTGCTTCGTGGGATCTGGCTTTTCATTGCCTGGCATTAGCAAATGTTGATATGGATTTGGCTAAAAATCAACTAATGCTATTGGTTAGGGTTTGGTATCAGCACCCTAATGGGGAGTTACCGGCTTATGAGTGGGATTTTGGCGATGCCAATCCGCCCGTACACGCAAGGATGACTTGGGAAATCTACCAAAAAGACAAAGAAGCCAATAATGGTAAAGGCGATACTTTTTTTCTTGAGCGTATTTTTCACAAACTGATGCTTGACTTTACCTGGTGGGTAAACCGTAAAGATGCTGCCGGTAACAATATTTTTGAAGGTGGATTTTTGGGGTTGGATAATATTGGTGTATTCGACAGAAATATGCACCTACCAATGGGCGAACATTTGGAGCAAGCCGATGGTACTAGCTGGATGGCCATGTACTCGCTAAATTTACTGCGTATCGCGGCTGAGTTGGCATCATATAATAAAGCCTATTCGGATATCGCATCTAAGTTTTTTGAGCACTTCATCTATATTGCCGGGGCTATGGCAAATTTGGGTGAAAATAACCAGGGGTTGTGGGACGATCAGGATGGCTTTTTCTATGACCAATTGCGTTTGAATGACAATACTACCCAAAAGATGCGGTTACGTAGTATAGTAGGATTAATACCGCTATTTGCCGCTGAAATATTGGACACGAATGATATTATGAATAATCCAATTTTTCATAACAGAATGAAATGGTTTTCTGATAATAGGCCTGATCTTGCCGGATTGGTATCGCGTTGGAATGAGACAAAAGGGAATGGTAAACATTTAATAAGCCTGCTTCGTGGCTACCGCATGAAATCGTTGCTTAAGTATATGCTGGATGAAAATGAGTTTTTAAGTGATTATGGTATACGTTCAGTATCTAAATATCATTTGAATAATCCTTATAGTGTTGCAGTAAATGGGGTAGAATTTAGTGTAAAATACACCCCGGCCGAAAGTGATAGTGGTTTATTTGGAGGTAATAGTAACTGGCGTGGGCCGATATGGATACCTATAAACTATATGCTGATAGAAAGTTTACAACGCTTTTATCAGTATTATGGAGATGATTTTAAAATAGAATGCCCAACAGGTTCAGGTGTTTTTATGAATTTGAACGAAGTTGCCAATGAGCTTTATCGTAGGTTGTCGAGTATTTTTCTGCGCGATAAAACCGGTAAAAGGGCTGTATTTGGAAAATATGATAAAATTCAATCCGATCCCAATTTTAAAGATCATTTGCTGTTTTATGAATATTTTGATGGCGATAATGGACGAGGTGCGGGTGCATCCCATCAAACCGGATGGAGTGGATTGATAGTTAATTGTTTGTACAATAAGTAATTAAATATTATATACGCTTATCGAAAATAAAAGCCCCAGAATCAGGTAAATAAATTTATTCTGATTCCTGGGCCTTTATCTTTAAGTTATTTCTTTGTAGCCCTTACACTTTTAACCATCGCGACTGAAACCGCACTTGCTTTATTGCCGAAGCTATGTCTGATATAAGTTAGCACATCTGCAATTTCCTGATCTTTCAAAAAATCATGCGAGGCCATTGTGTTTGAATAGGTATTGCCGTTTATTTCAACATCTTCATTAAAGCCATTCAGAACTATCTTTATCAGTTTGACTTTATCGCCCAAAACATAACTTGTTTGTATTAATGGCGGATTCATGTTTTGTACGCCATGCCCATCAACCTGATGGCAACTTGCACAATTTTGTGTGTATACTAATTTGCCATTAGCTATTGATAAAGCTAAATGTGATTTTGTGGATTTTGATGAATGCCTTACTTGTGCTTTTAAACTATTACAAGCGATAACTAAGACTAAAAGAATGGCAGCAGATTTTATAAACTTCATTATTTTTTGTAACTGATTTTGTAAATAGTTCCTTTATTATCATCGGTTACATATAACGAACCATCAGGGCCTTGTGCTAAACCACATGGGCGATGAACCGCATTACCGCTCTCTTTTTGTGCCTGGGTACCCGCAAATCCATCAGCAAATACTTCCCACTTGCCATCAGGTTTACCATCTTTAAACGGTTGGAAAACTACAAAGTAACCAGCTTGTGGCTCTGGTGCCCTGTTCCATGAACCATGGAAAGCAATAAAAGCTCCATTCTTATATCTTTCAGGAAATTGATTGCCGGTATAAAATAGCAAACCATCTGGTGCTAAGTGACCAGGGAAAGTGGCAACAGGATCAATAGTACCTTCGCCTGCGGTTTTTTTGCCGTCGCCGCCGTATTCGGGTGCTAATATTTTTTCATGCTTTTCCTGATCATAATAAATGTATGGCCAACCTGCATTATCACCTTCTTTTAAAGCATATAAACACTCTGCCGGTTCAATAGCTGATTGTTGGGTTGTGTATAGATCAGGGAAAAGGTCATGTAACTGATCTCTACCATGCTGCATTACGAATAATTGATTATCTTGTTGGTTCCAATCTAAGCCTACAACATTCCTTAATCCTTTTGCATAGTGTATACCATCGCCATAATGCTGGTCTAGTTTATCAGCCTTAAACTCCCAAATACCACCGGCAGAATCTAAAATAGGGCACCCTTTTCTGCCCATTGATCCTTTTTGACGATCTTTTTCCTGGCATGAATTAGAATACGCGCCAACATTTACATAAATGTTTCCGTTATTATCTAACACAACAGACTTTGATTCATGTTCCCGGCGGTTTAATAATCCAACAACTATCCTCTCCGGTTCATTCGGATTGATAACTTCACCTTTATCATTTAATTTATAACGATAAACATCTTCATTGGATGACGCATACAGATAGCTATCTTTAATGTACATACCTGTGCCTGGATAATTGCCAAAACCGCTAACAACAGTCGCTTTATCGCCTGTCTGATGTAGATATAAAATACCCTTCCCGTTTTTTGCCCTATTCAATTTTACATATATATCGCCTTGTTTAGTAATTGCAATGTGCCTAGCATTACCTAAATTATCGGCAACTATATTGGCTTCAAAACCAGATGGTAGAGTTAGTCCTGCGCCATCTGCAGGAGTAGGGTTTTTGGAGGCAATGGATATTACCAAAGCCGGAATTGCCATTAATGGTAATATATATGGCAATAATCTGTTCTTTTTCATAAGTGTTTATTGGTGTGAGGTAAAGTTAGTTAAAAAACCAATTAACAATTGAATATGCTATTTAAACAACAGCAATTTTACATATAGGTTTGAACAAAAAAAGCCGTCCCGGTAAGGGCGGCTTTAATATAAATTTTATAGTTATTTTATTTAAGATATAAATCAGCATTGTTTCTATAACCAGCCCCGGTGTTAGTATACCAATCGGTAAACAAGCTTCCTGCTGAAGATGCCCAATCAAGAAAGTGAGGGTATGCTAAAGATATATTAACACCTTCTATAGGATACGTAAACTGATCGGCATAGTTTAATGCCCATGGCCAGTTACCAGTAGAAACATAATATTTGCCCTGAGATGGTACAGAGGCATCATCGGCAGTACCGAACAGTTTTGGATCAGCTTTATCGGTTGGGGCATAGCCCGGTAAGTGAATTTCATAACCGCGCCTTCCATTACTGATCAGGAATGGATTAAATGCACTTGGGGTAAACGTTGATATTGCAATTGGCGTGTTAAGCGTAACCAATACACTTGAACTATCGCTTACAACTTTATCTTTTGAATTTTCTGTATTAACAAAGTAAGAAAAATCGGGATTGTTAATTAACTCATCAGTATTATCAAAAGGAATAATTACCGCGTTGGTTTGTCCTGCTTCAACACCGTTTGCTGCCAATTGTATGTAACTGTTTTTGAACAATTGACCGGTTACTGATTTTACAGCAGAAGCAGGTATTGGCAATTGAACGCCATAACCGCTTTTGAATGATGCCCCAACAGCAGCAATTTTATAGTTTGCCTGTATGGTAACCACTTGATTTTGCGCATTACTTACCAGTGTGTAACGGTAATCCAATACAAGGTCATTCATATCATAATCACCTTTTGAAGGCCAATTGTCCTCAAATGCAATGTTTGCATAAGTGGTAGCCGAAGGATAATAAGTTATATAAGCTCTTGTAGGGTCATTCGGGAATGCATCTTGTGAATCCGGTACGCCATCACCATCAGAATCAGTTGGAGTAGCAATTGGCGGTACACCAGTGCTTGATATTGCTGTAACAGGGTTCGATGTAGCATAGAAAACAACGTCATTAAAGTCATTATCAGAACCACCTGTTTGTCTGTTTAAATCCTCGAAGCCTATTAATGAAAGATTGTCGGCAGCATCGTATAATACAATAGAGTGTTTCTTTAAACTTGCAGTTGTTTCAGGATTTAAAGCATCATTTGAATAGTATTTAGGCGCGGTAACATCTACTCCTGAACCTGTCCATGCGTTGCCAAGTAAAATAAAACCAATTGAAGTACCCGCGCTAAATACACCCAGATGAACCTTATTGCCAGGTACTAAACCACCGCCTGAACCTAAGCCCGAAGCATTAGGAAATATAAGTGTCGCGTTTTTTATATCAGATGGTGTTTGTGGTGGTGTGCCAGTTGGATAGGTATAAAAAGCAAAACTATTTAAGTTTCCGGCACCCTCAGCCACAAAAGTTATCCATACATCAGCCGAAGCAGTTACATTTATTGTTGATGTATTTGTACTTGTTAAGTAGTTAGGGTGAGTAGTGGCAACCGATTTTCCTTCGGGTAACGATGCATTAACATACGATAACAAAGTAGCACTAATAGGATCCTTTGTTGTAAGCAGGTACTTTGGAACTCCCCAGCTTAATGGGATTGCTGTAGTATTTACACATGCATCAGATGTAGATGTATATGGCGATGGATAACTAAAAGTAGTTGACCCATTTGTTACGCTAAATACTGCTAAGCTACTTGTGGTATTGGTTGGGTTGATGGTTGGCGTTGGAACAATATCGCCACTGTAAACATTTGGGCCGCCAATAATAGCTGTTATGGTTGTTCCGTTAATAGCAGCAGTTGCATTATGTAGTAAGCCAACGTATGATGGATCTATTATTAATGTACTTAAATAAGTTGGAACGCTAATTTTAGCTGAAATATTACCATTTTTATCAGTTACAGCAGTAAAAATTGCAGTGCCTGACGTAGTGGTTGATGGCCGGTATACATTTACAACTACACCTGCTAGTGCTTCGCCTTTAGGTGATTGCAGGTATAAATTTAAACTTATATTACGAGATGTTGCGAAATTAAAGCCATCGGGAGCAATTTTATTGGCATTGGTAGTTTTTGCTGGACCTGAATTGCTCTTTTTACAAGATATTAGCCCGGCTAAACTAATAAATAATACGTAAGTAAATAATTTTCTCATATTGTTTGTTTATCGATATTCCAAGTAAGTTAAGAATACTTTTTACGTAGTTGTTCAAAGAATGTTCCAGAAAACCAAATGGGCTTAATTGCTGTTTATATTGTTTTTTGCTAAACAATTGTGGGAATAAGGGTAATATTTCCTCAATTTATTATAAATATTATGGGGAAAATATTACCCTTTTGTTGTAGGTATAATAGTATTGATTTTTCAGGTGTTTATAAAATGAATGTAAATAACCTGCCGATAAAGCTATCTTTAGCCCATGGAACCTGTTCGCCCCGATTCTAAAATCCTCATCGAAATTGTTCAAACCAGGATGCCCTATGGTAAATACAAAGGAACGCCAATATGCGACTTACCGTCACATTATCTGGAATGGATGAGCAGCCAGGGTTTCCCGCCCGGGAAATTGGGTATGTTATTAGCTAGTGTTTTTGAAATAAAAACCAACGGCTTAAGTAGTATAATTACCATGGTGAAAAATGCGCTTAGAGATGGCAAATTGTAGTTAACTATCTCTCATTTTTGTTATTATAAATCCGATGTAAGGAAGTACGGAATATTACTACTAAACAGTGTAATTATGTATTCATTATACGCAGCAATGACAAACCATTTAAGGAAATAAAGCGTATTTTGATATATAGATGAACCGCACATCAAATTGCGCGTGAGTAGCCATATTAAAAATATAAAAAATGAGGAAATCGATCTTGTATACGTTATGTGTATTCTTTTTAGCGGGATGTGCTGCTAATGGGCAATCCAATAAATTCGCAAAGCTGCCACAGGTAAAACCCGGCGAACAAATAGCAGATTTCGCAGGTGGATGTTTTTGGGCATCTACAGAGGCAATGTCTGAACTTAGGGGCGTGGATAAAGTAATAGCTGGTTACGCTGGAGGTAAAACGGCAAACCCAACATACGAAGAAGTTTGCAGCGATAATACCGGGCATGCGGAAACCGTGCAGGTTTATTATGATCCCAAAGTAATTAGCTATGCTAAATTGGTTGAAGCGTTCTTTTATGCCCATAACCCAACCGAACTTAACTATCAAGGCCCGGATCAGGGCACTAGCTATCGTTCAATAGCTTTTTACCGTAGTCCGGAGGAAAAAGAAATACTGCTAAACACCATTAAGGAAATAAATGCATCCAAGTATTACAATGCGCCTATAGTTACTCAGGTGGTATCATTTACTGTTTTTTATCCGGCAGAGCAATATCATCAAAACTATTACAAACTGCACCCGGATGATTCATACATTGACGCAGTATCCAGACCAAAAGTTGAGAAGATGAGGAAAATGGAAAAATCACAGCTGAAACCGCAATATCAAAATATGTAACAAAAAAGAAGCCCCTGCAATTTGCAAGGGCTTCTTTCTTATATTGAGTTTTATTCTCCTCTTTTCAATCCGTATTTCTCAATCTTGCTGTATAAGTGACTGCGTTGGATGTCAATATCATCAGCGGTTTTTGATACATTCCAGTTGTTTTTCTCAAGTTTGAACTTAATGTACTCGCGCTCGGCATAATCTTTATACTCCTGGAAGTTCTTAAACTGGTTAAAGTCGGTTTGTGATGATGTCGCGGAACCATTGCCTTCATGTGCAGGTGCGGAGGGGTTAGCAAACGCCCTAACATCATTATCGGTAATGGTTTTATCACTTAAGATAATCAGTCGCTCCACCATATTCCTAAGCTCACGGATATTACCTGTCCAAGGCAGGGCTTTTAATGCCTCCAGGGCAGCCTCTGAGATCTTCTTAGACGGCATGCCATAGTCATTGCATATCTCATCGATAAAGCTTTGGGTAAGCAGAACAATATCATCCTTACGCTCCGATAATGGTGGTACGTGGATCAGGATCACGCTTAAGCGATGGTAAAGGTCCATTCGGAAGTTACCCGCCTCAATTTCTTTTAACAGATCCTTATTTGTAGCGGCAACTACACGTACATCCACGTCGATCTCTTTTTCGCCGCCTACACGGGTTATTTTACTTTCCTGTAAGGCACGTAATACTTTTGCTTGGGCAGATTGGCTCATATCACCAATTTCATCCAGAAACAAAGTACCGCCGCTGGCAGATTCAAACTTACCTATGCGCTGTTTAACAGCAGATGTAAATGAACCTTTCTCATGTCCAAACAATTCACTCTCTATCAACTCTGATGGGATAGCCGCGCAGTTAACTTCAATTAAAGGCGCATTTGCACGGTTTGATTTTTCATGCAACCAGCGTGCAACCAGTTCCTTTCCACTACCATTGGCACCTGTAATTAATACACGGGCATCGGTAGGGGCAACACGGTCGATAGTTTCTTTAATTTTGCCGATCGCCTGCGACTCACCCAAAATAGGACGAACCTTAGATACCTTACGCTTTAATACCTTAGTTTCAATTACCAAGCTTCCACGATCCAGCGCGTTCCGTACGGTGATTAAAAGGCGATTCAGATCCGGTGGTTTTGATATAAAGTCGAATGCACCCTTGCGGCTGGCCTCTACTGCGGTTTCAACAGTGCCGTGGCCCGATATCATAATGAACGGCAGATCGGGTTTTATAATTAAACCTTCGGTTAGCACTTCCATGCCGTCCATACGGTTCATTTTAATATCACATAACACCAGGTCATAGTCATTTTTGGCGATCATCTCCAGCCCGTCAATGCCATTATCTACGTCCTCAACCTGGTAGTCTTCGTATTCCAGTATCTCTCTCAATGTGCTGCGTATAGCACGTTCATCGTCAATAATTAAAATTTTGGCCATAGTTTATCTGTTGTTTCTCAACGAAAACGGGGTAAAAGTTAAGCGTACTAATATATAGGATTTGTATAGAAAATTAAACACTTTTCTATATACAAAAAATAACCCCTTTCTGTTTTGCAGAAAGGGGGATTTTTTCAGCAGCAAACCTGTAAGCCGGGTTCTGTGCCGCCCGAAAGCGGTTTCTATCATTAATCTAATCCTGCCATTACTGACAGGCTTGAGCAACCTACCCATCCTGGCGACTCATCTAAATGGGTCAAAAGCGAGTAACTTCCGATCCAGGACCTATTTGGTTTTTCAACTCCTGAGGTTTACCGCGATCCCGGTTACCCGGAAAAGCCGTGAGCTCTTACCTCACGTTTTCACCCTTACCCCTGATAAATCAAAGGCGGTATATTCTCTGTGGCACTTGCTGTCGCCGGCTGACGGCGCCTTCCCGTTAGGAAGCAGGATACTCTATGTTGCCCGGACTTTCCTCTTCAACGAATCGAAGCGATAGAACGTTTTGCCCCACAAAGGTAAGATTTTGAGCCGAACTGTACCATGAAACAGGTGGAACAAGTGGTACAGTTGGTACACTTTTAGCCCGATTTATGCCCTAAAACACCACAAAAAGCGGGTTTTTACATTGTTTTTACGCCGAAAAAAGCATCAAAAACACTAAAAAAAGACTGTTTTTAGCCAAAAAAGTACTTGAAATTGCTAAAAAAATGATGTTTTTTAACAGTTTTTGACTGTATTAGAATGCATTTTTACCTTATTTACCGCAGTTATTTAGCGCGGTTTGCACCTGGTCGCCGGTAAAGAGGCCTTGCTTGTTACCAAAGGAATTGGTGACATAAGTAATCACCTGAGCCATTTCAATAGGTGAAAGATCGCTGGCGGGCATGGTGCCTTCAAATTCCTTACCCGCAACGGTTATCTTGCCGCTGAGGCCGTTTTTGAGTTGGCAAGTTAGTTTATTGTTATAGCCTTTAAACAGTACAGTATCAGTAAGCGGCGGTATCAGGCCATTTAAACCCTGCCCTTTATCGCCGTGGCAATTTTGGCAATGGCTTTGGTAAACTATCGCCCCGGCCGAGTAATAGCGGCTATATTCAATAGACGCATCACTTTGGCACGAATAGATCATGGCAAAAAATACTAACAGGCAAATCCCGCCTATGATCTTGATTTTCATATATTATTTGCTTACCGGTTCTGCTTTCAAGGTTTTTATATCTGCAATAAGCTGGTCAACCTGTTTAGGGTCGGTACCATCGTATGACCCGCGAATGCGCTGTTGTTTGTCTATCAATACAAAATACCCCTGGTGTACATAGCCGCCTGCCGCAGTACTGTCTTGCGTTACACCAACCAAATAACTTTTTGTTGCCAGGCCATACACGGCATCTCTATCGCCATTTAAAAACCACCAGCTATTACCGCTTACACCCAACTTATCAGCATATTTTTTCAATACAGCGGTAGTATCATGCTTTGGGTCGATGGTAAAGGAAATAATCTTCACATCGGCAGTATCCTTAAACGCATTGTATACATTCAGCATGTTGCGCTGCATGCCCGGACAAATAGAAGGGCAGGAGGTGAAAAAGAAATCGGCAACATAAATATCGTTTTGCAGGTTTTTGCTGCCTACGCTGTCGCCGTATTGGTTCACAAACTTAAAAGCTGGCACTGTTTGGTAAACCGTATCCGTTACCTGTTGCCCGTTAACAGTTTTTGTTTCGGCGCTGCGGTTGCCATAAATAGGTAGCACTTTAACTGTATTTGATTTACAAGCCGCGAAAAGCAACATCAACACCAGGCCACCAATCACTTTCTTCATTTTACTTTATTTTTAGATATGTAGCTGTTTGATTTAGCTAATGTGATATTTATTTGCGAGTCTATTTTTAAGATCTCTACCTTTTGGGCAGTCAGGTAATCGATGATTTGCCCGTGGGTTTTACCGGCAAAATCCGGACTGAACTTATTCATCCAGTTCATCATGGCATTATCCGCGTCATCTAACGATTTTGTGTAAAAAACAACCGAATCCTTAGCGTCAGTCGCCGTTATAGCTTTTAACAGCATTTTGTTTTTCATGATAGTGCCATCATCAACCATTAGCTTATCATGCGTTTTTATTACATCGTTTAGTAGTGTCTGTTCCTGCTTTTTATCATCATTACAACCAAAAAGAGCAACACAGGCCAGTAGCGGAATAAATATTTTTTTTGTCATGGGCGAGAATATTGTCAGTAGCAAATATCAAAAATAAACGCTTTACAATGGCATCAATTGCCTATCTTATATAAAAAATGTAGTCAGTTAACGGTAATTTTTCGGATCCTGCAAGCTTTAATTGTTGCCCAGCCTGGGCACGATGATGCGTGCCATGGTTAATCAAATGTGCCAGCACGTCCTCTAATTGATTCTCGTAACTATCACCCTTAGAGTTTTTGTATGGAATGATTTTTTGAAAATCTGCCTCACTCAGTCCGTTAATAAAATCTACCCAGGCAGTGTGATTATTATCAATCAATTTTTCAAAAATATCAGCTTTCCAATCAGGCCATAAAGCACCGCCAATAGCAGGTAAGCCTTTGCATCGGTTGAGCCATATTTGCTGTGCCGCCAATAAATGCGCCATCAGCTTTACGGCCAGCTCCGGTTCGCCTGCATCAATAATAGCTTTTAATATAGCCTTATTAGCGAATTGATCGTAGTTGAAGAGTTTGAGGAAGTAGGTTTTCATGATGAGAAAATAAGTTTTAATTCCTCTCGTCGCACTGAGCCACCCAGGCAAGTAAATTGAGCCGTGAAGGAAATTGGTTATTTAATATAAAGCCGATCTTTGATTCGTTAATATATAAAATAATTACTAATGGAAAACATAACAAAAATAAATCTCGGTGAAAATGGCCCACTTGTATCTAAACTCGGCTTAGGCTGTATGCGCATGTCATCCGTTTGGGGAGGCCCCACAAATGATGAGAGTGAAAGTATCGCAACTGTTCAGTCAGCATTAGACAGTGGTATTAATTTCCTAAATACGGGCGACTTTTATGGCGCTGGCCACAACGAACTGCTGGTAGGCAAAGCCATCAAAGGCAGAAGGGATGATGCCTTCATCAGTGTAAAGTTTGGTGCTATTTTTCATGGCGGCCAATGGTTGGGTTTGGACCTGCGCCCGATAGCTATCAAAAACTTTATTAACTATTCTTTGGTGCGTTTGGGTATAGATACCATTGATCTTTATCAACCGTGCCGATTGGATAACAGCATTCCTGTAGAAGATGTGATTGGAACTGTAGCCGACCTTATTAAAGAAGGAAAGGTACGTTATATTGGTGTTTCTGAAATTACCGCGGATCAACTGCGTAAGGCTAATGCCGTTCACCCTATTACCGCATTGGAAATAGGTTATTCTTTGGCCGATCGCCAAATAGAAAGCGGACTTCTACCAACAGCCAAAGCATTAGGCATAGGTGTTGTAGCCTTTGCCAATACAGCAGAAGGTTTACTTACCGGTGATATGAAAGCACCTCTTCCGGCTAATGATTACCATACTCACTTCTCCCGTTTTCAGGGTGATAATCTAATTAAGAACCTGGAGAAAGTTGAAGTATTAAAAACCATGGCAAAGGAAAAAGGATATACTCCTACACAATTGGCAATTGCCTGGGTAAATGTACAAGGTGATTACATTATGCCATTGGTAAGCATGAGTCGCAGATCACGCCTGCCGGAAAATACACAAGCCATGGGTATTGTTTTTACTCCTGAAGAATTACATATACTGAACACACAATTTGCCCCGGATGCTATACTTGGCGGTACATACCTGCAGCGCTAGCAGGAATAGGCGGAGCTTACTATAAGCCCCGCCTATTTTATATCTTTACGTAATGACAAATCCTACTGAAATAATTCCAGGAGTGCTTTTTTATTCCTATTACTCTTCTGTTAGAAAAGATAAGGTAGCATTTTTAGAACATACTACCCTAGTAATGCAGGTTTCAGGGCGTTTTACAATGGAAACCGCCAGCGAAAGGTTCTCTATGCAGCAGGGTGAGATGTTGCTGATTCGCAGGAATCAATTGGGGGAACTCACTAAAACGCCACTAAATGGCAAGGATTATCAGACCATCGTCATTTGCCTTAAGGAAGATCTGCTAAGGCAGATCGCATTGGAAGAGCAGATTGAACCGGGAGAAAAATATTCAGGCCCGAGTAATATACTCATCCCCGGAAATGATTTTTTGAACGCTTTTTTTCAATCGATTATTCCTTATGTGCGCCATTCCGAAGAAAAGATAACCAATGCGATAGGTATGCTCAAAATAAGGGAGGTTGTGCTGTTATTGCTGCACACCATTCCCGAGCTGAAGGATTTCCTGTTCGATTTTTCCGAGCCGTATAAAATGGATCTGGAAAAATTTATGCTCAGTAATTTTCACTTCAATATCCCTGTCGAAAAATTCGCGCAACTTACGGGCAGAAGCCTTGCCGGATTCAAGCGCGATTTCCAAAAAATATTCAGCATGCCGCCCCGACATTGGCTACAAGAAAAAAGGTTGACGGAAGCCCGGCATTTAATAGAAAATAGGAATAAGAAACCATCTGCTATCTACCTCGATCTCGGCTTCGAAAGTCTTTCTCATTTCTCCCATTCCTTTAAAAAAAAGTTTGGTAAGGCGCCCACGGGTAATTAGATATAAAAGATGCTCAGTGTTTTCACCTCTTTCCGCCGCAGGCGAAGAGAGGCCGGCCAGCGCAGCGTAGCCGGGTGAGTCACTCTCAATTCACTAATTAACAATAACATAACACAACCAACACAATAGCTACACAATGATGTTATACCTTTAATTAAAATTAAAGGATATGAAACTTATAGCAAATTTTTTAAGGCTTGTTGGTAGTTTTCCTGAATGGATAATGCTGAGAAGCATGCGCTCATCGTTCATGCACTAAGCTGTTATTCCAAAATTTTTTCTTTTATAAGAAATATAATGCACAATTTGGGCATTGTATTGGCTCAAATTAATGGAACTTAAACTGCAGCAAGGGGATTTAAATAAGAAGGATTTTGGCGATGATTTTATTTGGGGAGTGGCAACAGCCGCATTCCAGGTGGAAGGATCATGCGATTGCGACGGTAAGGGAGAATCTATTTGGGATGTTTTCTCAGCAAAACGAGGTAAGATCAAAAATGGCGATAAACCACACATAGCCTGCGACTTCTATAATCGATATAAAGAAGATATCGACCTCATCAAACAACTTAATATTCCTCATTTTCGGTTTTCAATTTCGTGGTCGCGCATATTGCCATTAGGTACTGGTGAGATTAATCAGTTGGGTATAAATCATTATAACCGGGTAATTGACTATTGCCTGGAACAGGGTGTTGAACCTTGGGTTACTATTTATCATTGGGATCTGCCGCAGGCGCTCGAAGCTAAGGGCGGTTGGACTAACCGTGAAGTGGTGAACTGGTTTAGCGAATTTGTGCGGGTTTGCGCCAACAACTTTGGCCACAAGGTTAAAAACTGGATGGTGATGAACGAGCCATCGGTTTTTACCGGTGCAGGCTATTTTTTAGGCGTACATGCACCGGGAAGGCTGGGCCTTGGTAATTTTTTACCTGCCGTGCATCATGCGCTTATGTCGATAGCGACAGGGGGCAGGATATTGCGTGAATTGCTGCCAAATACAGCCGAAATAGGCACAACCTTCTCTTGCTCATATATCGAACCTAAAAGTGATAAACCTCGAGATGTGGCAGCCGCCAATCAGGTTAATACGTTATTAAACCGGTTATATATAGAACCCATATTAGGCATGGGCTACCCGGAAAAGGATTTACCGGTGCTGAAAAAGATGAAGAAATACATCCGGCCGGGCGATGTGGAAAGTATGCAATTCGATTTTGATTTCATAGGTGTACAGTTATATACCCGCGAAATTGTGGAGTATTCGTTTCTTACACCATATATTCATGCCAATATCGTGAAGGCGAAAAAACGTAATGTACCACTTACCGATATGGGTTGGGAAGTGTATCCACCGTCTATTTACGAGATACTCAAACAGTTTAATCAATATACCAATATCCGCAAGCTATATATTACGGAAAATGGTGCCGCTTTCCCCGATGAAGTTAAAGATGATTCGGTAAACGATGTAAAGCGTACCGCATATTTGCAGGAGTATCTGCAACAGGTATTAAAAGCTAAAAATGAGGGCTGCAAAGTAAGTGGTTATTTCGTGTGGACACTGACTGATAACTTTGAATGGGCCGAAGGATACAATCCCCGCTTTGGACTGATACATGTGAATTTCGATACCCAGCAGCGCATCATAAAATCATCCGGCCAATGGTATGGCGATTTTATAAAAGCTTAAGCCGCGGGTTTGTTTAGGGTGACGAAGAAGGTAGTACCTTTATTGTTTTCGCTCTCAAACCAAATTTTACCGTTGTGATTCTCGATGATCTGCTGGCAGATGGAAAGTCCTAATCCAAACGACTTTTCACCGGCTGTACCGGGGCGTTTAGCATCAGTAAACATATTAAATACGTTTTCTTTTATATTGTCGGGGATACCTATACCTTCATCAGAAACGCATATTTTAACCTCTTTGTCATTGCTGATAAGTTTTACCAAAATACTGGCGCCATTCGGGCTGAATTTTATAGCATTGCTTATCAGGTTGCTTATTACCCGCCATACCCGTTCACGGCTTACTAATAACATTTCAGGGCCATCAAGTAATTCAGTTACTATCTTTTGATCTTTTTCAGCAGCTTTAAAATTCATTATCTCAACGCTATTGCTAACAAGCAAGTTAATATCAACCAGTTCCTTATTTGATTTTCCTATTTTGTGATTGGTGGCCTCTAAAATCTCGTTAATCAATTCAAGTGTATTGCTTGATGTTGAGTTTACCAGGCTGATCAATTCTTTTTGTTCATCAGTATACTCATCTTCAAGCATTACGTTGGTTAGTGATACAATGCCGCCAATCGGGTTTCTTAAATCATGCGCTACCGTGCGCAATATCCGGTCTTTTTCCTGGCTGTTGGTTTTTAGTTCCTCCAGCGTAGCTTCCAAATCATTTTTTTGTGAGTTGATCTGTTGGTTTAATTCGCTTATCGCCTTTAAATCCCGTTTTGATCGCCCCCAGTTCCTGAAAACAAGCAGCAAAATTACAAGAGCCATTATCCCGCCTAAAACAGCTACGTATAAAAATGTTTTTTCTAACTTGTTGTTGTCCTTAAGCGCTTGTATCTGGTATTGCTTATCGTAATTAGCTAATTGCTGGTTAATGTCTGTTTCTTTGATAAATAGGTCAACTTTACTCAAGGAATCCTTAAGCTCATTATAGTTTTTATAGTAAGCTAATGATTGGGCATAATCTTTATTCTGAACATAGTAGGCACTCATTAACCTGTTCCACGCAGTTAATGCTCCAAGATTTTTTACGGTATCCAATTGCTTGTGCAAGTTCTGCAACAAGCTAAATAATGGTTTAAGTTGATGTTGTTTCAGGTAAAGATCAGCCAGGTCAGCCTCAACCAATTCAGCATCAAAATTATCATAGGATTTTTTTAGATCGAAATTAATGCTTTTTTGAAATAGCTTCTGCGCTTCTACGTAATTACCCTTTTCGTACATTACTTTACCTTGATCGCCCCAGGTTACAGCGCGCGCTATATCAAGTTTATAGCCTATGTCTTTAAAGCGTTCGTTGTATTTGTTGATGAATGTTAAGGTTTTATTAAAATATAAAGCCGCGCTGTCAGTATTGCCTAAATTCAAATAGCTTTCGCCAATATCGTTAAGCAACTCCTGCCTTTGATAAAACGCCCTAAAATCATCACGATAAGCAAAACTTTGCCTAAAGCTCTCTTTAAAATAATTAGCCGCGAGGTTATAGTGCGATTGCCTGAACGAAACCATGCCCATGCGGTAAGTATATTCGGCTAACAGAGAATTATCAATGTAATTTTTGCCTAAAATATATCCTTCATAATAATACCGGTAGGCGCTGGTGTATTGGTTTAAATCGAAATAAGCATCACCCTTGGCAAAATTCGCATCGGCGGTATTATAAACATATTGCTTTAAATCGGTGAATTTACCCGCTAGCATCATCATGGTATCGCTGTACAGTAACTCTTGTTTTCTGTCACGCGAAACTTTCTTGCTATACATAAAATGCGAGCGATAGTACTGTAACTTATCCGAAAGGGTAGGGTTGCTTAATTTATTGTATTTAGTATCAAGATAAACTATCGCTTCCCGTTCCTTTTTGTTTGTATTTAATCGCGAAACGCTATCATTAACTACATTAAATTCAGGAGAAAACTCACCTTTATCTATAAGTTGTTTTTTTTTGCAGGAAGAGAAAAAAAACATCAACGCCAAGCTTACAGCAAGCCCAAACATAAGGCTTACATGGGGTAAGTTAAACCTTTGGCGTAAATAGTTATTCGTAAACATTAATCAATTGTTGTAACAAATATATTCAATTATTCATAACACCCATGAACATGTTTGGCAAAAAAAATAACTATTAAGAAAGAAAAAACAGCTACTTAAAAGCCTCCTCGCCAGTAATATCCATCCCGGTAATCAATAAATGAATGTCATGTGTTCCTTCATACGTAATAACCGACTCAAGGTTCATCATATGCCTCATTATTGAGTATTCCCCGGTAATTCCCATACCACCCAGCATTTGTCTGGCCTCACGGGCAATGTTTATGGCAACCTCAACACTATTACGTTTCGCCATGGATATTTGAGCAGCCGTAGCACGGTTTTCATTTTTTAGGGTCGCCAGTCGCCATACCAATAATTGTCCTTTGGTTATTTCGGTAATCATTTCGGCAAGTTTCTTCTGCTGTAATTGAAAGGCCGCTATCGGCTTGCCAAATTGCATGCGTTGTTTGGAGTAACGTAAGGCAGTATCATAACAATCCATCGCCGCGCCAAGCGCACCCCAGGCAATACCATAACGGGCTTGGTTCAAACAACCCAGCGGACCCTTGAGCCCTGACGCATTAGGCAATAAATTTTCCTTCGGAACTTTAACATTATCAAACACCAGCTCACCTGTAGCCGATGCCCGTAATGACCATTTGCCGTGTGTTTCAGGAGTAGTAAAACCTTTCATACCGCGCTCAACTATTAATCCTTTGATTTTACCGGTTTCGTCCTTAGCCCACACCACGGCAATATCCGCAAATGGCGCGTTCGAGATCCACATTTTTGCACCGTTTAACAGGTAATGATCGCCCATATCCTTAAAATTGGTGGTCATACCGCCGGGATCTGAGCCATGGTCAGGCTCGGTCAATCCAAAACAACCAATCATTTCACCGGATGCTAATTTGGGCAGATATTTTTTACGCTGTTCTTCCGATCCATAAGTATAAATCGGGTACATCACCAATGAGCCCTGTACCGATGATGTTGAACGGATACCGGAATCCCCGCGCTCAATCTCCTGCATAATAATGCCGTACGACATATAATCCAAGCCAGCCCCGCCATATTCAACAGGGATAGTCGGCCCGAAAGCGCCGATCTCGGCCAATCCTTTTATTAATTGTTTTGGGAATTCTGCCTTTTGGGCGTACTCTTCAATTATGGGGGTTAATTCTTTCTTTACCCAGTCCCTTACGGTTGATCGGATAAGTTTGTGCTCATCGGTAAGTAATTCATCTAATTGATAATAATCAGGCGATTCATAGAGGTCAGTCTTTGGCATAGCATTATATTTGGTGCGGTAAAGCTAATGAAAGCAATTTAGATTGGGCAATTTGTTACATTTGATTTATGGTTGAAATAAATTTAAACGGCGCTGAATTTTTTGCCTACCACGGTTATTATCCCCAAGAACAACTCTTAGGCAGCAGGTTTTTGGTTGACATCTCGGTGAGTTTTTTACCCACTGCTGATCTCGCTGAAGATGAGCTACTCAACACGGTAAACTACGAACAATTGTACAATATCGCCTGCGAAGAAATGAAAATTACCCGCAAGCTGATTGAAACCGTAGCGCAAGCAATTGCCGATACCATCAAACAAAAATATCCGTTTGTAAAAAATAGCAGGGTATCAGTACAAAAAATAAATCCCCCGCTAAAAGGAAAAGTTGGCCACTCCAGCGTGGTTATTTTAGGTTGATATAGAATCTTACACTCATGGCTTATCATAAAATAACAGCCGATATTCTCCAAAAAATTACCGCTATTGTGGGTAGCGATGCGGTTATTACCAATCACGATGATTTGGAGAAATATAGCCACGATGAAACAGAAGACCTCAGCTATTATCCCGAAGTAGTTGTAAAACCACGTTCTACCGCTGAAATTTCTCAACTCTTAATACTATGTAATCAATATCTGATTCCCGTTACACCGAGAGGTGCAGGCACAGGCTTAAGCGGCGGCGCGTTATCCGTTTTGGGTGGTTTGCTGATCTCGATGGAGCGCTTTAATCAGATCCTAAACATCGATGAGCGAAACCTGCAAGCTACTGTTGAGCCCGGCGTAATTACCGAAGTATTTATGGATGCGGTTGCCGAAAAGGGTTTATATTACCCTGTCGACCCGGCGAGTAAGGGCAGTTGCTTTATCGGCGGCAATGTGGCTCATGGTTCAGGCGGCCCAAGGGTGGTTAAATATGGTACTATCCGCGAGTATATTTTGAACCTGGAGGTTGTTTTGCCTTCCGGCGACATCATCTGGACGGGCGCAAATACCCTAAAATATGCTTCCGGCTATAACTTAACCCAACTGATGATCGGTTCCGAAGGTACATTGGGCATCGTTACAAAAATCGTTACCAAACTTATCCCGCATCCCCAAGCCGATGTTTTAATGCTGGCGCCATTCCCTACCAACGAAAGCGCCTGCGCCGCCGTAGCAGAAATATTTATGGCGGGTGTAGTGCCATCTGCTGTGGAGTATATGGAGCGTAAATGTATTGAATGGGTGATTGAATACAGTAACATAGTATTCGATTTGAAGGATGGGGATAATGCCTTCCTGCTGATTGAAGTAGATGGAACCGACAAGAATGTGATATTTTCCGAATGCGAAAAGATAAACCTGGTATTGGAAAAAATTGGCTGCAAGGATGTGTTATTTGCAGACACCACAGCGCAAAAAAACAATCTATGGAAGATCAGGCGCACCATAGGCGAATCAGTTAAGATAAATTCCGTTTACAAAAAAGAAGATATGGTAGTTCCCCGCGCCGAATTACCTGCATTGATAAAGGGTATTAAGCAAATAGGTGATAAGTTCGGCTTTGATTCTGTTTGCTTTGGCCATGCAGGGGATGGCAATCTGCACTTAAATATAGTAAAGGGAAGCATGAGCGATGATGATTGGGCCAATGAATTGGATAAAGGCATCCGTGAAATTTTTGAATTAACTGTATCTTTAGGTGGTACTATTTCAGGCGAACACGGCATCGGCCTCGTTCAAAAGGAATTTATGCTGATAAAATATACCGATGTGCATTTCGCTTTATGGAAAGGCATAAAGCAAGTGTTCGATAAAAACAATATCTTAAACCCCGAAAAAATATTTTAATGGGCCCAGCCGAATTTCATATTGCTAATGAAGATCTTATGAAAATAGGCGTCGCTATTTTATGCGGCGGTATTTTAGGTATTGAGCGTCAGTACAAAAACAAAACCGCCGGTTTCAGGACTATAATCCTGATCTGCCTTGGCTCGGCCATATTTACATTAATAGCACAACGTGCGGGTTTAGGTGTAAACATCAACGTAATAACTGGCATAGGTTTTATAGGTGCAGGTGTTATTTTTAAGGATGATATTGCCGTAACAGGTTTAACAACCGCGGCTGTTATCTGGATATCAGCTGCCATCGGTATGGCGGTAGGGGCTGGCGATTACCTGCTCGGCATCCTTTCATCGGTGATTACTATTTTTGTGCTAACTGTATTCCATTTTTTAGAGAACTACCTGGATAAAATACACCACGACAGGTTGTACACCATCGTTTTTGATGATACAGAATATAGTCATTTACTTAATATGGAAGACCGCGCCAAGGCGCACAACCTTACAGTGCGGGTGATAAGGGTAAATAAGCAAAATGATAACCTACATGCAGCCGTAATGGTTACGGGGCATAAAAAACACATTAACAAGCTTAGTCAGGAGTTGTTAATTACGCCTCATATCAAATCTTTTTAGTGAGTATTGGATATTAATCCCGGCTCATCATAATCAATCATGCGTTGCCTTTGAGCCGCCGGTATGGTTATCGATTTATTGGCTGTATAATTATAACTAATGCATACCGTTTTGCCGGTAGTGCAAATTTCTTCGCCCTCAGGAGTTATTTTAACCAATACGTGCATTACATCAAAACTACTGTTGCCTATGCGGGTAACGCGTACATAACAGGCAATTTCATCGTGCATTACAATAGGTTTCAGGTAATTAATTTCCGACCGGCCTAAAATAACACCACTTTCATTCCAATCCCATTTCGCTACATCCTTCCAATAGTGCGATCGCGCTATCTCAAAATAAGTTAAATAAACAGCATTGTTCACGTGCCCGTAAGCATCCATATCCGAAAAGCGGATAGCGATAGGTGTTTTGTACTTGTATTTAGAAAGATTTTCAGCCATAGGTGTCAAAAAGTCGGTAAAGATTTGGTTTTAACCGTCATAATGTCTGCAAGAACACCCTTTTAGGGCATTGGTACAACAGTTGAACAGTATGTTTACGAAAGTAATAAAAACAAAACTTTAGGAGGATATAAAAATGACTTTAGTGAAATTTGGAAACGGACAAAAAAATTACCCGGTTAACCCATTCTTTAATGATGTGTTCGATAGCATTTTAAACGACACATTTATTGGTGATAAATTAATATCACGCGTACCTGCAGTGAATATTGCAGAGAACGAAAATGAGTTCCATATTGAATTAGCCGCTCCTGGCTTAAAAAAGGAAGACTTTAAAATTAACTTAGATAAAAACGTACTAAGCGTATCTGCTGATAAAAAAGTAGAAACTGTTGAAGGAACAAAATTTAGCAAACGCGAATATAACTACACTTCATTCACAAGGTCATTCACCTTGCCTGAAACAGTAGACCACTCAAAAATTGACGCTGAATATACCGACGGCGTATTAAAATTAACAGTGGCAAAAAGAGAAGAAGCTAAGTTTCAAAGCAGAGAAATAGCTGTAAAGTAATAAGGTTTTGTTTTCATAATAAGTGGTTTAGTTTGATAGAAGGCCGTTCCGCAAGGGGCGGTCTTTTTTTGTGGGATATTATTAAGTTTTCTATAAACTAAAAAGATTTGTCATTCTGAGCGAAGCGAAGAATCTATCCGTTATATATGGCGCAAATGCCTATCGATAGAGTCTTCGCTTCGCTCAGAATGACAAGTTAAAGAGGATAATGAGTACTAATTCCTCATATTAATATACTGCAAAGGCTGCCCAAAGTTATCACTCCTGCAAAGACTGATTACCGCTTGCAAATCATCGATTTTTTTAGCCTGCACACGCACCTGGTCATCCATAATAGATGCCTGTACCTTTAAGCCGCTGTCTTTTATTTTTTTGATGATCTTTTTAGCAGCCTCTTTCTCAATGCCTTCTTTGATCTTGATCTCCTTACGAATCATATTACCCGAAGCCGCCTGTTGGTTGCCATCCAAATCTAATGCGTTAGGATCAAGTTGTTGTTTAACCATACGACTGATGATCGCATCCTGAATAGCTTTCAGGCGCATGTCATTCTCCGTAAGCACGGTAATTACGTTAGTTTTTTTATCAAGGTCGATGGTGCTTTTCGAGTCGTTAAAATCATAACGGTTCAAAATTTCTTTTTTGGCTATGTTGATAGCATTATCAAGCGTTTGGCCGTCAATTTTGCTTACAATATCAAAAGTTGGCATAATGGTTTATTTATTAACTAAACAAAATTAGCAAAAACTATGTCAATGAGTACCGAATTCTATTTTTTGCTACAAACTCTCCGCAATGACAAAAAGAATAGAACAGGGAGCCAACCACTGCAAAAGCACAACCCATTATTAACCTAAAAAACCGGCATCGTCTGGCTCGGCTAGCACAGACCCAACTAAAAGCACTAACAATAATAGAGGCAGGCGCAGCCGGGAGTTTTCTTTGTTACTTTCTTTTGCGGAAAAAGAAAGTAAACGGATTTCTTCGTATCTTAAAAACACTTAACATAGCAAGAAGTTAATATTAAGTTAACAAATAAATAAGCAGCTTTGTAAAATCGCGCCCATAAAGCCGGTAATAATATGGATATTAAACACATACCTCTAATTAACAGGGAAATAAGCTGGCTCTATTTTAACGACCGGGTTTTGCAGGAAGCTGCCGACCCAACCGTCCCGCTGATTGAACGGATCAAGTTTTTAGCCATATTCTCTTCAAACCTCGATGAATTTTACCGTGTTAGGGTAGCAACGCTTAGTCGGTTATCTAACCTGAACGAGAAAGCGAAAGAGATTTTAGGTTATAACCCTAAAAAGATCCTCAACCAAATAAAAACCATCGTAGTAAGGCAGGAACGCAAGTTTAACAACCTGTACGAAAACATCATTGTAAAGCAGCTTGCCGAAGAAAAGATATTTATTTTGAATGATACCCAGCTTAACGTATCACGCGGCGAGTTCGTTAAAAAATATTTCAGGGAAAAGCTGTTACCCATGCTGGTGCCCATCATGCTTGATGAAGACAGGCCATTGCCTGAGCTACGAGACCGTGCTGTTTATTTTTACGTTAAGCTCGTTAATAAAAAAAAGGTAAGATATGCCCTGATAGAAATACCCGATAACCTTTCAAGGTTTATTGTACTACCCGAAACCAATAATTTAAAGTTTCTTATTTTATTGGATGACGTATTACGGTACAGCCTCGAAGACATCTTCTTTATTTTTGAGCACGATAGTATTTCGGCTTACTCCATACAGCTTACTCGTGACGCGGAGCTTGATTTAGATAAAGAAGTGAGCGGTAAATTCATCGATTCGCTAGCTAAAAGCCTACAAAAACGCCGCAAAGGTAAGCCCATGCGCTTGCTGTATGATACCGAAATGCCGCTGGACATGCTTAAAAGCCTGGTGCTAAAGATGGGATTGCATGGCGAAAGCCTCATCCCGGGTAATCGCTACCATAATTTTAAGGATTTTATCAAGTTTCCTAACGTCGGTCGGCCGGAATTGGAATATCAGAAATACCTGCCGCTACCTGTTAATGGATTATCCTTTGGTAAAAGCTTAATGAGCATGATCGCTAAAAAGGATTATCTTATCAGCAGTCCATACCAATCATATGATTACGTAATCCACTTTTTGCGCGAAGCGGCCATCGATCCAAAAGTAGTAGAAATAAGTATCGCGGTTTATCGCCTCGCCTCAAATTCAAGGGTAATACATGCTTTGATTAACGCTGCAAAAAATGGCAAAAAGGTAACCTGTTTAGTTGAACTAAGGGCCAGGTTTGATGAGCAAAATAATATCGGCTGGAGCCGTCAGTTAGAAGATGAAGGTGTGAATGTACTTTACGGTATCGAAAACTATAAAGTGCATTCCAAAATATGCCTGGTTAAGCGTATGGAAAAAGGCAAAGCCGCTTATTATTCCTGCTTATCTACCGGGAACTTTAACGAAAAAACAGCGGTAATGTATGCCGATCACACCCTGCTCACTGCTGATAAAAGGTTGACCGGCGATCTGGTGAAAGTATTCAAGGCTTTAAGTAGAGGAATTTTAGCCGAAGGGTTAAAGCATCTGATCGTATCGCCAATAGATTCAAGACCTGCGATTTACAGGTTGATCGACAACGAAATGAAGAATGCGAAGGCTGGTAAAGAAGCCTACATGATCTTCAAAATGAATAGCCTGGCCGATGAGCTAATGATTGCCAAGTTGTACCAGGCAAACAATGCCGGCGTAAAAATAAAACTGATTGTAAGAGGCATGTGCTGCCTGATACCGGGCATCAAAGGCTACAGCGAGAACATAGAGGTGATCAGTATTGTAGATAAATACCTGGAACATGCCCGCGTGCATATTTATTGCAATGATGGTAAAGAGTTGCTGTTCCTTACTTCGGCTGATTTCATGACCCGCAATATTGATAACAGGGTGGAGGTTGGTTTCCCGATTTATGATGAAAACTTGCGTAAAGAAGTTAAGGAAATCATCAACATACAACTAAGCGACAACACCAAAGCGCGCGAAATAAACAGCCATAATACCAACAAATACCACAAAACAAAAAGCGAGATACCGAGCAGGGCACAAATAGATATTTACAACTACCTTAAAAACAAAACCAAATAAAAATTGAGATACGCCGCGATTGACATAGGATCTAATGCCGTAAGGCTTCTGATAGCCGATATTATTGAAAACAATGGTTCGGTATCATTCAAAAAAAACACACTTATAAGGGTACCCTTACGTTTAGGCGACGACGCGTTTCTCAATCAGCATATCTCTGATAAAAAGGCGGATGATCTGGTAAAATCTATGCATGCCTTCCGCAACCTGATGGATGTTTACAAGGTAAAAGATTACATGGCCTTTGCCACATCTGCCATGCGCGAAGCGAAGAATGGAGATGAAGTTGTTGCCCGTGTTAAAAACGAAGGTAACATCGATCTGGAGATCATCCACGGTCAAAAAGAAGCCAAGATCATCTACGCCAGTCATGCTGAGCAAACTATCGATAAAAATAAAACCTATCTATACGTTGACGTAGGTGGCGGTAGCACCGAACTTTCCTTGTTTTCAGATGGTGAGCTATTTGCTTCGCGATCATTTAATATCGGCACCATTCGTATGCTCGATAACCAGGATAAAGAAGAAACCTGGAGCGAAATGCACGATTTTATCCGCGAACATACTAAGGTATTTAAAGGCGTTTACGGTATTGGTACCGGTGGTAACATCAATAAACTATACAAACTATCTGAAGAGAAAAACGGCTTGCCATTGTCATTTGCAAAACTCAAAACACTTTATAATTATTTAAATTCGTTCTCGCTGAAAGACCGCATCAATGTGCTCGGCCTAAACCAGGATAGGGCAGATGTGATTATTCCGGCTTGCGAAATTTATATAACCGTTTTAAAGTGGGCAAACATTAAAAATATTTACGTACCAAGCGTTGGTATGGTTGATGGAATTATACAAACCCTTATTGAGAAGAACTTTACGAAATCATATTAAAATTATTTTAATTAATTATTAAAAAATTAACAAACTGTTTTACTACATTTGTAGTGCCCTTTTAGGGCATGTTTTTCATAGGTAGATGTAGGGTCGGGTATTTATATTCGACCCTTTTTTTGTGCCCTGATTTTTATCTGCCTATCTTGCCACAATATTTATGATGAAGAAGAAAATTGTTTTGGCAATTACCGGTGCCAGCGGTGCCATTTACGCCAAATTATTACTGGATAAATTACAGCAACTAAGCGCGCAGATTGCCGAGGTAGGCATCGTAATGTCCGATAATGCAAAGCAAGTATGGCAAGTAGAGCTGGATAACGAGGATTACAAAAACTACCCCTTTAAATTTTATTCTAAATATGATTTTATGGCGCCCTTCGCGTCAGGCTCAGCCCGGTTTGATACCATGATCATCGTACCATGTTCCATGGGCACTTTAGGCCGTATAGCCGGTGGCATATCTGATGATCTGATCAGTCGCGCAGCGGATGTTGTCTTAAAAGAGCGTCGCAAACTGATACTGGTAGCCCGTGATACCCCATTTAACCTGATCCATATCCGCAATATGCAAACCGTTACCGAGGCAGGGGGGATCATTTGCCCGGCGATACCATCATTCTACAGCAAACCAAAAACAATTGAAGAGTTAGCCATGACGGTTGTAAACCGGATAATTGATCTGACAGGTCTTGAAAACGAAAGTTACCGCTGGGGAGAGGAATAGCTAATATGGTAAATAAGCTTTATTGAAAAAAATAGTATAATTTTTTCAATACTATTTTTAATATTTTTATATTGCTCACTTAACCTTATTTATTGCAATTATGAAATCAAAATCTACAGCTTACATTTTATGGTTTTTCCTGGGGTTTTTAGGTGTCCATAAGTTTTACCTAGACAAAGTAAGCATCGGCATACTCTATTTTTTTACATTTGGTTTATTTGGCATAGGCTGGCTTATCGATCTTTTTACCTTAGGTAGCCAGGTCGATGCTTATAACAATGCTTTATTCATCAGGCAAATGGGGGCTAATCACAATAACAATGTAAATAATATTGTGGTTAATGTTCCGGGCCAACATCAACAAGCAGCTCAACCAAGTGTGACAGAGCAATTACATAAATTGCACGAGCTAAAAGAAAAAGGCATTATCAGCGAAGAGGAATATAATATACAAAAAGGTAAAGTATTGGCCTAAGAATACTTCTAATTTCAGTCGCCGGTTAATTAATTGGCGACTGAAAATTTTAACAGATCATGCACTTCATTGTTAAGTGGCAAGCAACTAATATTTAAAATTCCTATCTTTGCGGCTTCAAAATGGACAAGAAGGTAGCTTTTTATACACTGGGATGTAAACTGAATTATTCAGAAACATCGTCTATTGGCCGTTTATTTAACAATGCGGGCTTTAGCACAGTTGATTTTACCGATACCCCCGATGTATTCGTGATCAACACCTGTTCGGTTACTGAAAACGCCGATAAAAAGTGTAAAAAGGTAGTTAAGGAAGCCCTTAAAATATCGCCTAACGCTTATGTAACTATTGTAGGTTGCTATGCGCAATTAAAGCCAAAAGAAATTGCCGAAATACCCGGCGTTGATATGGTTTTAGGCGCTGCAGAAAAGTTTCAGATCGTTGATTACATCACCGATCTTACCAAAAATCCCAAAGCGGTAGTTTATAACCAACCAGTAACCGAAGCTAATCAGTTTGTTTCCGCATGGTCAATTGGCGATCGTACCCGTACCTTTTTAAAGGTTCAGGATGGTTGCGATTACTCTTGCACCTTCTGTACAATCCCTTTGGCCCGTGGTGCAAGTCGTAGTGATACCATCGAAAATGCGGTAAAGCAGGCCGAAGAGATCGCGGCATCAGGTGTAAAAGAAATTGTATTAACAGGTGTAAATCTGGGTGATTTCGGCATTCGTGATGGTAAACGCGAAGATAAATTCTTCGACCTGGTTAAAGCGCTGGATAAAGTTGAAGGCATTGACCGCATCCGTATCTCATCTATCGAACCAAACCTTTTGACAGACGAGATCATAGAATTTGTGGCTACATCAAAACGTTTTGTACCGCACTTTCATATCCCGCTGCAATCCGGTTCTGATAAGATATTGGGACTGATGCGCCGCCGTTATAAAAGGGAATTATATGCCAATCGCGTAGCTAAAATAAAACAGCTAATGCCAGATTGCTGCATAGGGGTGGATGTGATTGTTGGCTTCCCTGGCGAAACACGCGAGGATTTTATCGATACGTACAATTTTTTAAACGATCTGAACGTTTCTTACCTGCATGTATTTACTTACTCTGAACGGGAAAATACCCCCGCAAGTGAAATGAAAGGTACAGTACCGGGTTCAACCCGTGCTGAGCGGAGTAAAATGCTGCATATATTGTCTGACAAAAAACGCCGCGCTTTTTACGAAACCCAGCTAGGCAAAACGGACGAGGTGTTGTTTGAGGGTGATATTAAAGATGGTTTTATGCATGGTTTTACCCGTAACTATGTAAAAGTTAAAACCAAATACGATCCTGTTTTAGTTAACGAATTGAAAACGGTTCATTTAACACAAATTTCACCGGATGGTGATGTTGAAATAACAGAGTCTGAAGAGATATTAGCGCATTAAAGGCTATATTGCCACAAATTATACTACATGTTCCCAAACTTAACCTCGCTTATATATTACTTTTTTGGTGTCACAATTTTGCTCCCCGTACAAACATTTGGCTTTTTTGTAGCCATTGCTTTTGTAGGCGCTTATTGGGCTTTTAGCGAAGAGTTTAAACGCAAAGAGAAATTAGGCGTTATACATTTATTCAAAAAAACTATTACGATTGGGAAACCAATTTCAGCGGCCGAACTGGTTGGTAACGGTGTGTTTGGCTTTATCATTGGCTATAAAATAGTCGATGCCATATTTAATTACCATGCACTTATTGATGATCCACAGGACTTTCTATTATCATTAAAAGGTAACTGGATTGGCGGCATTATTATGGCGGCCGTTTTAATTTATTGGGCTTACGCCGAAAACAAAAAGCAGGTATTACCTCAGCCAAAAGAACAAGTTGTTAATGTACATCCTCATGAGTTAATGGGGAGTATTTTACTTTGGGCTGCCATTTGCGGTTTTGTAGGTGCCAAATTGTTTAACGGATTGGAGAACTGGGACGATTTTGTGAAAGACCCGGTTGGTATGCTGATAGGTACCAGTGGTTTTACTTTTTATGGTGGGTTGATCTGCGGTGGTGCAGCAGTGCTATATATTGTTTATAAGCATGGCATAAAACCATTAACCATGCTGGATATTGGTGGCCCTGGTATGATGCTAGCCTACGGCTTAGGCCGTATAGGTTGCCAAATGAGTGGCGACGGCGATTGGGGAAAAGTAAATTTATTACCTAAACCCCATTTATTAAGCTGGCTACCCGATTGGATGTGGTCATTCAGTTTCCCGCATAACGTAAACGACGAAGGTATCCAGATACCGGGTTGCATAGGCAAGTTTTGCCATGTTTTACCTGCACCGGTTTGGCCAACATCTTTCTATGAATGTGTTACCTGTATATTATTGTTCCTGTTTTTATGGAGCATACGTGATAGAATTAAAACGCCGGGCGTATTCTTTGGTATTTATTTAATCCTTAATGGTATAGAGCGGTTTTTAATAGAGTTTATACGGGTAAATACAAGGTACCATATCGGCGATTTCTCTTTTCCACAAGCACAATTGATAGCTGTTTGCCTTTTTATAGCAGGCATAATTTTAGTTATACCCGGATTGAAATCCAATAAAAAGCACGAAGTGAAACATGGTTAGTACTACAAAAAAACTAATTAATAACCAGGTTGTACGATTTGTGCTTTCGGCAGGAGCTGGTTTTGTGGTAGATATATGTGCTTTTTACCTTTTTTATCATAATCTGCTTACCGAAAAAACTTATCATATTTTTAATGCTACTGTGCGTAATTCAACCATATCATTAGCTATATCATTTTTTTTGGGTGTGATGGTGAATTTTCTAATCACCCGGTATCTTGTTTTTACTGAATCAAAACTGGCACCCTATAAACAATTCGCACGATTCATTTCTGTTGCTACAATTGGTTTTTTTGCCAATTTGGGTGCTATTAAAATACTGATCCAGGATTTTAATATGTATCCCCCGGTAGCACGTATCGCAGCTGCGCTAAGTTTGTTTTTTGCCAGCTTTTTTGTACATAAATTATTCTCATTCAGCTTGTCACTAAGGCACCATGCAGTACATCCAGATAACCAATAAAGTTATTGAGGTTTCCAAAAAAGCCGGCGCATTCATCCGCGAACAAAGAAAAACATTCGATCCTGTTAAAATAGAATACAAGGGATTAAACGATTTGGTTTCTTATGTAGATAAGACCGCCGAGCAGATCATTGTAGCCGGACTGGAAGAAATCCTTCCCGAAGCTGGCTTCATCACCGAAGAAAAAACAAAAACCAAAATTGGCGAACGTTTTAACTGGATAATTGATCCTTTAGATGGTACCACCAATTTTATACATGGCTTGCCTGTGTTTTCAGTAAGTATCGCGCTTAAAGAATATGATGAGCTGGTAGTAGGCGTAGTATACGAAGTTAATCAGGACGAATGCTTTTACGCCAGCAAAGGTTCACCCGCCTATTTAAATGGTAAAGAAATTAAAGTAAGTAATATTGATACCGTTGCTGGTAGTTTATTAGCTACAGGCTTCCCGTATTACGATTTTACCAAGCAAGCGGCCTATATCAACCTATTCACCGAATTAATGAAAAACTCCCATGGCCTGCGTCGTATGGGTTCAGCAGCCGTTGATCTGGCTTATACCGCTTGTGGACGTTTTGAAGCTTTCTATGAATATAATCTAAACGCCTGGGATGTAGCCGCAGGTATACTAATCGTAAAACAAGCTGGAGGGGACGTAATAAACTTCAGCGGCGGAGATGAAGTAATTGATACCCGTGAACTTGTTGCCACCAATGGCAAGATAACAGCTGAGTTATTGGATTATATTAAAAAGTATTTTAAATAATCTTTAGACCGTCATTGCGAGGAACGAAGGAATCTCTATGCTATACAGAGAAAACTTGTAAGTTCGACCTGCCTATGTAGATATTGCTTCGTTCCCCGCAATGACGTGCTAAATAAGAATAAACAAAAACACCGATCACTTTTAGCAAATAATCGGTGTAATCAATAAAAATCTGTTAAAGCCTAAATTACAGCGCTTCCGAAACCACCTCGGTAACTTCAGGCACCATACGTTTCAATAAGCTTTCAATACCAGCCTTCAAAGTAACAGTTGATGACGGGCATCCGCTGCATGAACCTCTAAGTTCAACAGTAACCACACCTGCGTCATCAAATGATTTGTAAGTGATAGCGCCACCGTCTGATTCAACAGCAGGGCGTACATAATCGTGTAGTATCTGCTGTATTTTAACCTCAATATCCGATCCTTCAAAATCGCCTTGTTCAGGTTGTTCCTCCAGTTGAACAGCCAATTCAGCTTCAACAGCACCTTTAACAAACTCTTTCAGTATTGGTAAAAGGTCATCCCAGTCGCTGCCTTCGGTTTTGGTTACCGTAACAAAGTTACTGGCGAAGAAAACACCGTTCACAAACGAAAACTTATAAAGCTCCTTAGCAAAAGGTGATTTTTCAGCACTTTCTTTAGTGGCAAAATCGGCACTACCGTTAATCAGCAACTTGTTTACAATAAACTTCATTGTTGCCGGGTTCGGGGTAGACTCAGTATATACGTTGATATTCATCTTGATTACGCTTTAAATATTCTTTAACAAATTTAGGTAGCTTTTTGATTTATTTAACACTGTTAAATTGTTATGACCGGGGTATGACATGTGCAAATGTGCTGATATGCAAATGACATTAAATTTCTAAATCTGCATATCCTCACATCCGCATATTCGCACATCCTAAAATCAAATCCCTGTATAATTCGATGGCGATACCTTCTTAATCTCTTCTTTAACGCTATCACTTACCTGTAAAGTATGCACAAACTCGGCGATAGTATCCGCGTTAATATGTGTATTGGTGCGGGTAAGCTCTTTTAAAGCTTCGTATGGGTTTGGATAGCCCTCGCGGCGTAAAATGGTTTGTATCGCCTCGGCAACAACAGCCCAGTTAGCTTCCAAATCGGCGCTGATGGCACCTTCATTCAATAATAGTTTATTTAAACCTTTAATGGTCGACTTCATGGCGATAACTGTATGGCCAATCGGCACACCAATATTACGCAATACGGTTGAGTCGGTAAGGTCACGTTGTAACCTTGATACCGGCAACTTAGCCGCCAAATGCTCAAATATTGCGTTAGCCAAACCTAAGTTACCTTCAGAGTTTTCAAAATCTATCGGGTTTACCTTGTGCGGCATAGCTGATGATCCAACTTCGCCAGCCTTTATTTTTTGCTTGAAATAGTTCATGGAGATATATGCCCACATATCCCTGTCCAAATCGATCAGGATGTTGTTGATCCTTTTCAATGCGTCACATTGTGCAGCGAAGTTATCGTAGTGCTCAATCTGGGTAGTGAACTGCGAACGTTTCAATCCCAAAATATTATCTACGAAGTTATTACCGAATGTTTTCCAGTCAATGCTGCCATAAGCAATGTTATGCGCGTTAAAATTACCTGTAGCGCCACCAAACTTAGCAGAGTAGGGTACTTGCTTTAACAGGTGTAACTGGTTTTCCAAACGCTCCACAAAAACCTGTATCTCCTTACCCAAACGAGACGGTGATGCAGGTTGGCCATGCGTGTGGGCCAGCATAGGGATTTTTTCCCAGTCGGCAGCGTATACTTTTAACACACCAATCAACTCATCAAACAAAGGATAGTAAACATCAGCCAAAGCCAATTTAAAGCTGTAGGGAATAGCCGTATTGTTAATATCCTGTGAGGTTAAGCCAAAGTGGATGAACTCTTTATATTCAGCAATATTAAGCTTGTCAAACTCCTGTTTTATAAAATACTCAACCGCTTTAACATCGTGGTTGGTTACTTTTTCTATGTCTTTTATACTTTGCGCATCAACTTCGCTAAAATTTTTGTAGATGTTTCGTAACTTTTCTGTTATATTTCTATCAAAGTTTTGTAATTGAGGTAAAGGGTGCTCGCATAAGGCGATGAAGTACTCAATTTCAACGTATACCCGGTATTTAATTAATGCGTATTCAGAAAAGTAGCCGGCTAATTGAGCGGTTGCATTGTGATAACGACCATCAATTGGCGATATAGCTGAAAGTGGAGAAAGTGACATAAATATATTTTTTTGCAAAGGTAACAATTATGCCGATTGTCTGTAAAAAGTAATTTGAAATGGAAACTTTGAAATCTAAAAATGTTTCCATAGTTTTGTTCCGGAAATTACAGATGATCACAATAGAGAGAATAATTGAGGGTGGCGAAGAGCTTTTTTTAAAGGCTGGCATAAAAAGCGTTACCATGGATGATATCGCCAGGCATTTGGGAATATCAAAAAAAACTATCTATCACTTTTTCAAGGACAAAAATGATTTGGTTATTGCCCTGGTTAAAAAGAAGCTGAAGGAAGATGAAGACGATATGGCTGAGATTATCAGCAAGTCGGGCAATGTGATAGAGGAAATGATCAATATGATGAATTGTTCTGAAGAAATAATTTCCCGGATTAATCCTATTGTGATCCATGATATGCAAAAGTATCATCCACAGGCATGGAAAGAGTTTCAAAACTTTAAATCAGGTGTAGTAATACAAACGCTGGAAGAGCTGTTAACCAAGGGGATAACCCAGGGTTATATAAGGCCCGACATTGATGTTAAAATAATATCCAGAATGCGGGTGAATCAGATTGAACTTGGGTTTGACGCATCAGTATTTCCAATAGCTGAATATAATACCTGGAAGGTACAACAACAGTTTCAGGAGCATTTTAACTATGGCGTATGTACACTAGAAGGTTATAAACTTTTAGATCAATATAAAAACAATAAACCGGATTAATAAGACTGCTGACATACTGCTGTCAATCCCGCTAAACATATTTGAGAAAATTAAATAAATACCCTATTCACACATATATACAAATGAGAAAATTAATTATTGCCGGAGCTTTACTTTGTGGCATAGCTGTTAAAAGCTACGCCCAACAAGCCCCACCTGATACCGGACACACTCATAACTATAGCCTGGCCGAATGTATAAGCTATGCCTACCAACACCAGGACTCTGTGGTAAACGCAGGTTTAGATGTGAAAAGCGCCGGCTATAAAGTTAAAGAAACCATTGGCCAGGGTTTACCGCAAATTAGTGGAACGGCGCAATTTCAGGATTACCTTAGACTGCCGGTAACGTTGGTTGATGTATCTTCATTTGAACCAAGCGTACCTAAAGGTACTTTAGCGCCATTTAAGCTTGGTTTAAATTATCAAACTACTGCCGCTTTAAATCTTACCCAAAAGATTTTTGATGGTAATTATCTGGTTGGTGTAAAGGCTAGTAAAACTTATAAAGAACTTTACGAACGAAGTTTAACACGTTCTCGCATCGAAGCTAACGTTAGTGTAACTAAAGCCTATTATCAGGTTTTGGTAAGTGACGAGCAGATCAAATTGCTTGATGCCAACATCAAACAGTTAAAGCAGCAATTAGATCAAACCACTGCCGAAAACAAACAAGGCCTGGCTGAGCGAATAGATGTACAACGGTTAACTGTTCAATACAACAACCTGGTTACGTCGAGGGATAATACTGTTAGACTACTGGAACTGAATAACGAGCTGTTGAAATTCCAAATGGGAATGGCTATTACCGATGAGCTTACACTAACCGATAAACTGGAAAATATCAATTTTGATGATGCCATAGCAAATAGTTCTGATACATCCTTCTATCACAACAGGGTTGAATACGGCTTACTGGAAACGCAGAAAAGATTAAATGAATATGATCTAAAGAGCAAAAAAGCGCAGTATTTACCAAGCCTATCAGGGTTTGCAAATTACGGTACAAGTTTTCAAAACAATTCATTTGGTAATTTATATTCCGCTAATTACCCATCCAGTTATATCGGCTTAACTTTAAATGTGCCGATTTTTTCAGGCTTTCAACACCTTAATCAGGTTAGGGAATCGAAAATCGCCATCATAAAATCCGAAAACGACTTGTTTAACCTTCGTAACGGAATAGGTTTGCAGGCTAACAAAGCCCGTATCACTTATATTAATGGTTTACAATCCCTAAAAAGTCAGAAAGAAAATATGGGCCTTGCCGAAGAAGTGTTAAGGGTAGCGAAAATTAAATATTCACAGGGCGTTGGTTCAAGCATTGAGGTTACTCAGGCACAAACCGACCTTGATAGCGCGGACAACTCATACATCCAAAGCTTATATGACGCTTTAGTTAGTAAAGTTGACCTTGACCAGGCTTACGGACGTATTCAATAAACATATCACGATATTAAAATAAGACACATGAAAAAAATATTATACATATCAGCAGTACTGTTTCTGGCAGCATGCTCAAACAACCAACCCAAGGATAAAAAGGCTCAATTAGCTGATCTGCAAAAGCAACAAGCCGAATTAAACTCAAAAATTACTGCATTACAGGCTCAAATCGGCGGCCAGGATTCATCAAAAATCGCTGATATAAGTGTTATAGCTATAAAGTCGGGGCAGTTTACCAATTATGTGCAAATACAAGGTAGGATAGATGCCCAGGATAATGTAACCGCATATCCGCAAGCAAATGCTATTATAACTGCTATTAATGTGAAAGTTGGCGATCATGTGCACAAAGGACAAGTACTGGCACAATTAGATAATAGCGTACTCGTACAAAATATTGCTCAGGCGCAGGCACAAGAAAATTTATCTAATACCTTATATCAACGCCAAAAAAATCTTTGGGATCAAAAAATTGGTACCGAAGTTCAGTTTTTGCAGGCACAAACGCAATTACAAACGGCTCAAAAACAAGTTTCTTCTCTACGCCAGCAAGCAGATATGTACCGTATCGTATCACCAATCAATGGCACTGTTGATCAGATGGATTTAAAACTTGGACAGGTTGCCGCACCGGGCTCAACAGGTATTCGCATTGTAAATGCTGATGTGTTAAAAGTAAAGGCAGATGTACCCGAATCTTATTCAGGTAGCGTAAATCAGGGCGATAGCGTTAACGTATTGGTACCCGATGCAAATGATTCGCTTAGAACCCGTATCTCGTTCGCTGCAAAGGTTATTGACCCTTCGTCACGTAGTTTTGCCGTAGAGGTTAAACTTCCTCATCGCATGGATCTTCGCCCTAACATGACTGCCGTTATTAAGATCGCTAATTATTCAAAGCCTAACGCTTTTGCTATCCCGGTAAGTAGTATTCAAAAATCTGAAAATGGTGATTATGTTTTTGTTAACAACAACGGTGTTGCAAAACGTATATCTATTACCGAAGGAGCTACCTCTAACGGCCTTACTGAAATAAAAACAGGTCTTTCAAATGGCGATCAGCTAATAACTGATGGCGCGTCTGATTTGGAAGATGGCGATAGAGTGAGAGTTATTCAGTCCGTTAATTAATTTTTATAAAATATTGATCTAACATGAAAGATCTCAACAAAGAGTTTAAACCATCAAGCTGGGCAATCGAAAATAAAACAGCCATTTATGTGCTGATATTTTTGATTACCGTATTAGGGCTTGTCAGTTACAATAATCTGCCGAAGGAAAATTTTCCTGATATAGCGCAATCAAAAGTTTTCGTAACAACCGTTTATAATGGTCAATCACCTCAAAATATTGAGTTACTCGTTACAAGACAGCTCGAAAAGCAACTAAAATCATTAAAAGGCTTAAAAAAGGTAACATCAAATTCACTACAAAATGTGTCCTCAATAACATGCGAGTTTAACGCCAATGTTAATATAAGGGATGCTAAACAGGATGTGAAAGAAGCTGTTGATAAAGCTCAGCAGGATTTGCCACAGGGAGATGTGAATTTAAAGGAGTCTACTATTTCTGATATCAACGTTGCCGATTTACCAATTTTATATGTGAATATTTCGGGCGATTATGATTTGAAAAAATTGAAGGAATATGCCGACAATTTAAAGGATGATATTGAAAGCTTTAAAGAAATATCAAAAGTTGATGAGATTGGTGCCTTAACACCTGAAATACAGATAAATGTTGACATGAATAAAATGGCAGCAGTTCAACTTAGCTTTAATGATATTGCCCAGGCAATCGGTAACGAGAACATCATATCATCTGCAGGTACCGTAACAACCGATGGCGTACGCCGCAGTATCGACATTAAAAAGGATTACAAAAATGCTGATGAAGTAGCAGCTATGGTTATTCGTAACCCTAAAGGACAGGCCATTTACTTACGTGACATTGCACAAGTAAAAGATTCGTTTTTAGAACAAGAAAGTTATGCGCGCTTAAAAACGCCTAACAGCCAGGATTTTAAAAACGTTATTACCCTAAATGTAAGTAAACGCGCTGGCGAAAATTTGATTGAATCTTCTGACAAGATCAATGCACTAATCGCCCAAAAAGAAAAAACTGTATTCCCTAAAGGTTTGCACATAACTGTAACAGGCGACCAATCCGATAAAACCCGTACTACTCTTAACGATTTAATTAACACCATCGTTATTGGGTTTATACTGGTAACTGTTATCCTGATGTTTTTTATGGGTAGTACCAATGCCATATTTGTTGCGCTATCGGTACCGCTATCCTGTTTCATTGCCTTTTTGGTGATGCCTGCTATCGGGTTCACTTTAAACATGATCGTGCTATTCTCCTTCCTGCTCGCTTTGGGTATTGTGGTGGATGATGCCATTGTGGTAATTGAAAACACACACAGAATATTCAACAACGGAGCAATACCAATAAAACAAGCCGCTAAAATGGCCGCAGGCGAGGTGTTTTTACCTGTATTCTCAGGTACCATGACCACTCTTGCACCATTCGTTCCTTTAGCTTTTTGGAATAGCTTAATAGGTCACTTTATGTTCTTCCTGCCAATTACGCTAATTATTACGCTATTGGCATCATTGGTAGTGGCTTACTTATTTAACCCGGTATTCGCGGTTGATTTTATGAAACCGCACATTGAAGGTGAACATGATCATCCAAAATTTGATAAAAAGCTTCAACGCTCTTTAATTTATCTGGCTATAGCAACTGTTGTTGGTTACTTAATAAATGTTGGTTTCGGTAACTTTATGGTATTGGTAATAATACTTTACCTGTTAAACCATTTTATTTTATTAAGAACCATTGATAGCTTCCAAAACAATCTTTGGCCACGATTTAAGGATTGGTATGCAAGATGGCTCGAACGTGCTGTACATGGGCCGGTTTGGGTACTATTAGGTACTATCGGTTTATTTATATTTACCATATTCTTTATGGCCGCAAGGTCGCCAAAAGTAGAGTTCTTCCCTTCGGGCGATCCTAACTTTGTATATGTTTATATCACGATGCCAATCGGTACCGACCAGGCGTATACTAATGAGGTTACTCAAAAACTAGAAAAACGTGTTGCCACTGTAGTTGAACCCGATAAGGATATTGTTTCGTCTATAATATCAAACGTTACAAAATCTGTAGCTGATCCATCTGATGAAGATCAGGGAGATTATGAAAATAAGGGAAAAATCACTGTTGCTTTTGTGGAATTTGGCAAACGTAATGGTAAGGATACAAAGGCTGTAATGGCCAACATTCGTAACGTAGTACAAGGTGTAGTACCGGGAGCTAAAATAGCCGTAGCTCAGGAAAATAGCGGCCCGCCGGTACAAAAAGATATTAGTATTGAAATTGCAGGTGATAATCTGGATTCGTTAGTAAAAACAAGCGATAGGTTAAAGAATTACCTGGGCAAGCAAAATATTGCCGGAATAGAAAATCTGATTCCTGATGTGCAGAGCGATAAACCGGAAATTGTGTTTGATGTTGATCGTGAGCGTGCGAATCGCGAGGGTATCAGTACAAGCCAAATCACCCAAAATTTATTTACAGCTGTATATGGTTATAAAGCAGCCGATTTTAGAAATACAAAGGAGGACAACTATCAGATCATGGTGCGTGCCGAGGAGGATCAACGCAGCAGTCTTGAGGCCTTGAAGAACCTGAAAATTACCTACCGTGATTTGGGTTCTGGAGGGATAATACGCCAGGTTCCTATCTCAGCATTTACTGATGTGCGTTACACCACTACTTATAGTAATATCAAGCACAAGCAACAAAGGCGTGTGCTTACACTGGGCTCAAATGTTATTAAACCATACAATATAAACGAGGTAAATGCTAATATACAACGTGCTATAAATAACTTTAAAAAGCCGGATAACATTACCATTAAAATGGGTGGTGGACAAGAAGACCAGGCAGAAGCGATGAACTTCTTATTAGGTGCATTGGCTACTTCATTTGGGTTGATATTAATTATCCTGATGATCCAGTTTAACTCTGTTGGTAAAACGCTTATTATATTAAGCGAGATTTTGTTTAGTATTATTGGTGTACTATTAGGGGTAAGTATTTTTAAAATGACTATATCAATAGTAATGACGGGGGTAGGTATCATTGCCTTAGCCGGGGTGGTGGTACGTAATGGTATCCTGCTGGTTGAATTTACCGATATGCTTCTTGAGCAGGGTTTAAGTATTCATGATGCCGTTGTTGAAGCAGGCCATACACGTATGACGCCGGTACTTTTAACAGCAACATCAGCCATCTTGGGTTTAATACCATTAGCTGTTGGTTTTAACATTGATTTTGTGGGGCTGTTCACACATTTCCAACCTCACATACACTTCGGTGGTGATAACGTAGCCTTCTGGGGCCCGTTAGCATGGACAATGATATTTGGTTTAGGTTTTGCTACTATAATCACGTTAATACTTGTACCTTGTATGTATCTGATAAGATATAATTTAAAAGCCAGGATAAATAAATGGAGAGGTAAAACAGAAGATACAACTGAAGTTAAACCAGCGTAATATTATGCTACATAATTTAAGAGCCATTCCGTTCGATCGGAGTGGCTCTTTTTATATACTTAAGTTTTTTATTGCACAAAATAACTGATGAAAAACTAAACTTCTCGACCAAATAATTCATGTAGTTGTGTGAAGCTTTAGTTGTATGGGCAGGAGTGGAATTTATCTAAATAGCATAAAAAAATAACAACTGTCAAACGTACGTAAAAAACCTATTGTATACGTGCGCGCGTACAATAAATTGGTAATTTTGGGCGTCTTAGGAACGAGGTTTCAAATAGGTTTACAAATCTTAAATTAAGATACTATAAGTACTACTTTTTGGTTAGAAGTGGTTGTTTAGAGTGATTGATAATAGACCGGAAGATTATTCTTTCGGTCTGTTTTTTTTTAATTTTCATTCAGATTTAAAAGCTCCCAGCTACTTTCATCAGCTACTGGGCCACCCTTGTATTTTAATGTTATTTCGAAGTTTGTTCTTAAAGGATCACCACCGCTGGTTTTAGTGTCAACAACTGAACGTATAATAAAAACGGAATCAGTCTTCTTGCCATATTCATAACCATCTTCAGAAAAGCTGGCGCCGTTCCCTTTTAATGTTGGCAGTACAAATTGTTTAGCAATATTGTACACCTCGTTGCTTGATGGCATGCCAGTAAATAAGGTGTTTATATCATTATCGCCCGATAAGGCAAACCTGGCAACTATCACTATAAATATTACCGCTAAAGCCAATATTATCCATACCGCTTTTACAGCTGATTTTTTCTTCTGTTTTTTTTGAGCAAGATAATTCTTTTGCGGCTCCATTAAAATTGTTGTAAGGCTACTATTATCTTATAAAATTAATAAAAATCATAACAATGTGTACTACCCTCAAATTTAGGAGGTGTGTCCACACGATTAGGGTTTACGGTTTGATAATTTAAACTTCCTTCGCTGCTGCCGCTTGTGCCGCCGTAACCCAGACCTGAAACTTGCGCATCATGGCTTACTCCCAATCTGAATTTCTCTCCCGAGTCTCTGTTTACGAACAGATCAAACACAAGCGATAGTACAAGCGCGCTCGGGCCACTTTGCCCGCCAGAACGATACATTAACCCGGCGCTTACACTGCGGTGCTTATATTCAAGCCCTGCAGCTGTTGACTGTGACGAAGATTGCCTGTAATACACTACAGAGGGGATTAAATAGGATTTCTCATCATCGGTCATATTCTCATCAGGGTCCAGGTCCAGCCGGTATGTCATATAGGCCGTAGTACGGAATGGTAGTTTAACGGGTACGCCTGTAAATGAATCATTAGGGCTGTTAAGATGCTGCGTTGCCCCGCCAACCATAAAATTTCCGATCACCAGGTTAATCCCGGCACCGGTATCAAAATAATATTTATTGTTAAATGCTAAAGCATCTGCCGCTGACGAAGCACCCGGAATTATCCCGAGTTGCGGATCTATTTGGTCATCAAATACCAACTTACTGTAATCAATATTCCTGTTGCCAACACCCGCCTGTATCCCGAACGATAGTATATAATCATCAGACCCCACACTATACGAGTATATGCCTGCTATGCTATTTGTATTCAAAAATTGGCCACCCTCGCTGCTTCGGTTAAACATTAAGCCTACGCCGCCACCAAATTGAGGAATATTATAATCCATCTCGGCGGTAAAATAATTGGACGGACTACCAGACGTGGTGTATTGTGTACGATAATTAAAATTCGCCCTAAAATCACCCTGAAACTGGCCATTTAAAGCCGGGTTTAGATACACCGGGGCATTAAAATATTGCGAATACAAGTGATCCTGCCCACGGGCATTAAATCCTGCAAATAGCAAAACAATAATAAAATAATATATATATCGCTTTCTCAAATCCATCATCTTATTAAATTAACTGTTCCCGTTCTTTTGGGTAAAGAATTATTGTAGGACATCCCCTTCCAAACCGACCCGTTTATAAAAGTGGCCGATGCCTGCCATATATATGCCCCTTGCTGCATCAATACACCTCTGAATGTGCCATCCCAACCCTCAACCGGCGATCCCTTGCTATCAAGTTTATTGGTTTCCCAAAGCAATTGCCCGTAATTATTGAATATTTGTAGCTCCCATGTTTTAATACCTGCGCCTTTAGCCATAAATAACCGCAAGTCATAAGCGGAACCGGTTGGCATAAAGGCGTTGGGTAAAAATAGTTGGCCAGGTGTACCGGTAACTCTTACAATATGTGTAACCTCACTGTTGCATAATCCATTATTGGTAATGATCAGCTTTACCTGGTAGTAACCAGTGTCAGAATAACGATGCGAGGGGTTTCGGGTTGTAGAGGTTGTACCATCACCAAAATCCCATGCCCAGCCAGATGGCGGACCTGTACTTTGATCAATAAACGAGAACTCATAGTTGGGTATAGTAACTACACTATCAGGTTGTTCGGTAAACTGCGCAATTAAAGGGGCATTCACATTTATAGTTTGTACTGTTGAATCAGCACAACCGCTAACCGTATTAGTTGCCGTTAACGTAACCGTAAATGGCGATTTCTTAAAATCATAATGATGCGGTTTGGGAGTAAAGCTATACTCCGGTGTCGATCCGTCACCAAAATTCCAGGTATAACTTAATGATCCGAGTGGGGTAGTACCGTTTTGGGTAGTGGTATTTAAAAAAGATACCGTGGCAGCACAATCGGCACTTGCCGCAAACGCCGGTTGCGGGACAGGATAAACCGTAACAGCTGTTCTTGCTGATTCAATGCCTTGTGGCGAACAATCGTTTGCCGCCGTTATGCTTACTGAATAACTGCCCGGGTTAGTAAATATGTAAGATAAATTAGCAGTGCCCGCAACTGGTTGTTCAATTAAATTTCCGTTAGCATCATAAATATTATAATGATAAAAACTGCCACCGTTTGAATTATTTACAAATGATACACTCAACGGTACGCAACCGGAAAGTACATTGTTTAAGATATACATTTGCGGGGTTACTGTTGGCGGAGAAACTACTATTGGTATATTATTAGTTGTCGCCGATGTGCCGCAAGGTCCAACTGCTGTCATATACACGGCATATTGTGTAGGCGTGTTTACATTAATGGAGGTAAATATGGCATCGGTTTTGTCCGTTTTATCTATTTCCTGCACTAATGTATTGCCGCTATATAAATAAAATTTGTACGATATGTTGTTGCCCGGCGAAACGTTTCGTACATCTAAAGTGAACGGTGCGCACCCTGTTGTTTGTTGCGGTAGAATCGCGGCTATTACCTTGTCGGATTTGATGTGTACGGTATCATAAACCAGCGGACGTTGCTTACAGTTACTTATTACGCTTACTGATACTACATAAGCAGTATCAGTACCATCTGTTGTTTCTTTAAAAAAATGCTGTGGACTTGCCGAGGTTGATGTTGTCCCATCACCAAAATTCCATAAAAATGAAGCCCCGGATTGATTGTTTGATGTATTTGTAAAGGTAACCGTTTGTGAACCGCATGAGTTAATAACATTATCCGTAAAACTTGCTATTACATCGGCATTGTCGGTAATATTAACCTGCGACTGGCTATCAGAGCATGGCGATACGCCTTTTATCACCCAGGTAAATGTATAAACGTTGCCGCCTTGTAAACCGCTTACAACGGTTTGATAATTCGTTGAATCGGCCAAAGCTACCGCTGGCCCCGAAGTTTGCCTCCACGCTGCCGCGAAGGTGCCCGGGTTATTGCCGTTTAACTGATAGCTGGTTGCGCTGCAAAGTGCTGTATCCTTACCGGCAATTGATGTTGGTGCGGGCTGGTTTACCGTAATGGTAATAGGGGTAGATGTTAAGATATCGCAACTGGCATTTTGTACCACAGCCTCGTATTTTGTGGTTTGAGTTAAGTTATTATATATAAGTGAGTTTGTAGTATTTATTGGAGTGATGGTTTGAAAAGTTACACCATTATCTATCGATTTTTGCCAGTGTAATACCTTTCCGGTTTGGCCCGTAAGCGATATTAATCCACTGTTACTATTCGCGCAAACGGTTGTTGGATTTGTCGAACTTGTTACACCCGGAACAGTGGCTTGATTAACAGTTATAGTTACTGTATTTTGCGACTGACATCCCGGCGCAGCCGTAATTGTCCACTGAAATTGGTAAATATTTCCGCCAACAAGGCCGTTTACAGTTGTATTAGGTATGGTATCATTAGTGAAAGTAACGTTACTACCTGAAATTACAGTCCATTTACCACTTCCAAACCCCGGTGAATTACCTTGAAGTGTATAGGTGCTAATACCGCATATAGCTGCATCCGGACCCGCGTAAGCAGTTACGGGCAAGGGTTGTACGGTTATAGACACCGTTATAGGTGCACCCTGGCAACCACTACTACTAAGAGGGGTAATAACATAAGTAACGATTGCCGGGGTCGTGCCGTTATTAACCAACAAGTCTTTTATTTCAGCTGTATTTACAGTGGTGGTTTGGTTTGAGTTACCGGTGATGTTTGTCGGTGCAGTACTTGTCCAGGTGTAAGTTGCACCGCTAAGTTTTGTTGTTAAGGTAATATTGGCAGGCTGGTTACTGCATATAAGCGGGTTTGCTGCAGTAGCCGTAAGAATTGGTAGCGGTGTTACCGTAACATTTAAGGTTGATGGCGTTCCGACACACCCCAAACTGCTGATAGGGGTGATAGTATAAGCGATAACAGCATTTGTGCTCGCCGTAGGATCAGTGTTGATGAGCGAGTCGGTAATCTTACTACTGGTGCCCGATGCCGAAAAGCCGCTTGCCGACCCTGATATAAGTTGTGCTGTCCAGGTGTAAGTGCTCGGGGAACTGCTTGATGTGATCTGGTAATTTAGCTCTTGATTAGTGCAAATAGTTTTATTGAGTGCACTGGTGATCTTTCCAGTTGGGGTTATAGTGATGATCAGACTGTTGTTTACCAAATTACAAGGCGCGGCTACCGATGTGGTGGCTTGCAAAGTAATGGTTACATGCCCGGCGCTAACTTCAGCAGCGGATGGAGTATAAGTTGTGTTTAATGAATCGGGACTAGGCGTATAAGTGCCGTTGCCACCTATCCATTTATAACTAAGCAATCCGCTCCCGGTAATTTTGCCTCTTAAAAGAGCCGATGTACCCGCGCAAATGGTAGTATCGTTGCCTGCAACAACAGTAGGGGCTTGCTGAAATGTAATATGCTGTGGTGCCGATGTGGTTGATCCGCAATTGTTTTGCTGTGTTACTGTAATAGTGTAAGTAGCATAATCATTAAAAATAATATGAGGGTATTTGCTATTCTGGGTATATCCGGCAGCATAGCTAAATGCGCCGCCTGTAACGTTCCATGTATAGGTATTCGCCTGCGGTTGTGTTGTGCCGCTTAAAATGGTATAAGTTTGTCGTGTAGTTACGGAATCAAAACTTAACGTCTGGTTATTTCCACATGTAGAAAAATCAGCGGATAAAGTTGCTACCGGAGTTGTGTTTACTACAATAGTATCAACTGCAGATGCAACAACCGTTCCGCAGCTAACCGTTGTTACCGACATGCCAACTGTGTATATCCCCGATTTAGTAAATGTTATTGCAGGTTGGGCGCTGCTGGCGTTATAAGTGACACCTGCAGATGGCGTCACAGTCCATTTATAAGTATTTTGATTGTTGCAGGTTGAATCAATAACAGATGTGTTTGTTGGTGTTATAGGCCCGTCACCTATGCAAATATTTTTTTGTGTTATAGTAAAGCTTGGTTTAGGTGGATTTTGTACACAAATAGTTATTGTTGAATCATTCGGCGTACATGCGGTATTAGGGTTTTCCAAATGAAGTGATATCGTGTGGGTACCTTCGGTAAGTGTGGTAACAAAATTATTAGCTATATGATAATCGCTCTCCTTAACAACACCATCTACCGACCATTGATATAAAGCATTTGGGTTTTCAGTACAATTGCTTGTAGTTGCGTTAGGGTTAGGCCCCGGTTGCGAAGTATTTATGAACGAGGTAGCGGTACCTGTACAGGCAAACTTAGGCCCGGTAAAGCTAGTTATAGGCTGTTGAAATACCCTTGCGTAGTTGGTAGGTGCTGAACCGATATTTCCGCAATATAAATTTGTTGCCTGAAAATCTATTTCAAATGAATTTACCCTGCTATTGGAGGTAATCCCGCATGATGATTTAGTATATATATGCGTAATCTGCCCATTGAATGCCAATATTTGGCAGAGGGTATAAGTACTGCTGGTACCATCTCCCCAGTTAAATGTATATAAGTCACCCGGATAATTATTTTGTATACCGGTAGCCGATGATACATCAACGTTATAAGTAAGGGGTGCCTGCCCGTTAACAAGGCAAACTGATGGGTTACCTGTAGCCCCCAGGGTTACGTTTACAACGTTGTTTATCAGTTGATAAGCGTAGGTACTTACAATATTACTGCCATTTACAGCCTTCACGGTTACAGTATAATTGGCAGTTTTAGCTGTAAAAGTATAATCCGGCGCTAAACTGGCATTGCTAACCTCGGTTGTTTGTGTCGATTCATTTAAAAAGGTAACTGTGGCAGCTGAGCCATTTGATGAAGTATTGGTAAAATTATACGGCATGTTATTGGTGCCGCTGCATGATCCGAATACCTGGGGATAAGTAGCGTTATCAATTTGTGTTGATGAGCAGGTTACCGAAGCTGTTCCTCCCGCGGTTGCCGTAACCGTAAACGTATTTGACACGTTGCTGCTTACCGCCGGATCAGATGATTGGATCAAAAAAGTATATGTTCCCGGTGCTAAACCCGCCGGAACTGTATAATTAAAAAAGGTACCATAAAAATTCCTGATGGTATCAACAGCGGGGCCTGGTAATGGGTTACCCGATGCATCGCATAAATACAGGTTATACACGTTATCCTGCTGTATACATCCTGAGGCATCATTTACATGGAACGGTACTGCAATAGTTGAACCGCTACCATACGGACCCGGATCAACACTACCAACAGTAACTGTTTGCGCAATTAATGAGGTAAATGCAAACAATAGGGGTATAACAAGAAATACACTTTTGATAAAAATCCTATTCATCAACTTACACCGGCTTCAGCTAAAAATTAGTCTTCGCTTATCAATAAAAATAGCAATGCATAAACATATCGTATGTTGCTATTTATCAGTGGCCTTTTATACGAAAGAGAATGTATTCTTGTTGCGAAAATTTAATGATTAGTTAAAATTTTCTGCTGCAGGATTACCTGTCAGTTTAACCAAAAAATAGATAAGAAATTAATATTGCTGTAATAATTCCTGCAAAATCAGCAATGAGCATTGCTGGTACAGTGTATCGTGTTTTTTTAATATTAACCGCACCGAAATATAAGGCGACAATGTAAAACGTGGTATCAGCAGTACCATATAAAACACTCGACATATGCCCTATAAAGCTATCCGGCCCATGAATTTTCAAGTTATCCAGCATCAATGCCCTGGCACCTGAACCGCTCAATGGTCGCAGTAAAGCAATCGGTAATACATCAACAAAACGGGTATCCATATTAAAATGGCTAAAAAACCATTTAAAACCATCACCCAAATAAGTTAAAGCACCGCTGGTACGAAATAAGCTTACCGCTACCAGCAAACCCACCAAATAAGGCATTATTTTGACTGATATTTCAAAACCTTCTTTCGCACCTTCAATAAAAGCTTCAAATACATTTATTTTTTTGCGTAATCCGCCCAAAATAAAAATAACCGGTATACCCAGATACATCATATTACTGAATACGCCTGAAAATGTACTAATCTGCGACTTATTCAAGAATGCTGTAAAATACCATATCAACAAACCTAAAAACGCACTTATGCCCAGTAGCCAGCTTAAAACAACCTTATCAAAAAGATTTATTTTTTGTTTGATGGATACAACAATCAAACCAGCAACTGTAGCTACATAAGTAGCAACAATACAGGGTATAAAAATATCCGTTGGATCTTTAGAATGGAAAATTGCTCGCTGTGCTATAATTGCAATAGGCAAAATAGTAAGCCCCGAAGCATGTAACACCAAAAACATGATCTGCGAATTGGAGGCGGTTTCCTTATCCTGATTAAGCTCCTGTAAATCACTCATAGCCTTTAAGCCCAGTGGGGTAGCTGCGTTATCCAAGCCTAATAAATTAGCCGAAAAGTTCAACATCATTTGGCCTATAGCGGGGTGATTTTTAGGTACTTCAGGAAAAAGCTTGTTAAAAAATGGACCTACAATTCTGGATAAGAAATTTACAGCTCCGGCTTTCTCGCCAATGCGCATAATACCCAACCATAATGACATAATGCCGACCAATGGCAGCGCGATATCCATCACAGCAGATTTGGCTGAATCTAAGGTGCCATCTGCCATCAGCCTAAAAATCTCGGTATCGCCAAAAAAAATCAACTTAACCAGTCCGATTCCAAAAGCGATCAAAAAGAAGAATACCCAGATATAATTAAGCGCCATTATATGCTATTGAAGGCTTGAAGATAATTGTTTTTTAATAATTATTGGTAAATTATCAAACTTTAGGCACATACTGATATGGAAGAGATAGTACAAAATTTAGCGGAAGCGATTGACAATTTTTTAAAAATTGAACAACAAAACATCGACTGGGATTTTAAGATCAGAGAGGGAAAATGGTCGAACAAAGAGATTATCGGGCATTTAATTGACAGTGCACAGATTAATCTTCAGCGTTTTGTACGTTGCACCTATGAACAGGATTTTAAACTAGTATATGCCCAGGATGAGTGGGTAGCCGCCGCGCATTACCAAAATGCGGATATTAAAGAAGTGTTGGATTTGTGGATTTTACTTAACCGGCAAATTATCAGAGTTTTAATTAACTATCCGGAAGACCGATTAGAAATAACCTGTGACATCGGCAAAGCCGAAGTTAAATCACACTCCGTTAAATGGCTGGCAGAAGATTACATTAGACATATGCAGCATCACCTGGATCAGATTGCATAAATCGCCACAGAGTAATTAATTATAAAAAAAATAAATTAATTATAAAATTATTATTGATTAAGCTTCGTATATGTATTTATACAACTACTTAATCAATTATGTACAAAAAGGAAATAAATAAAATTTTAGCCACCATAAAAAGGAGAAGATCGCAATTAGGCTATTCCCAAACGTTTGTTGCGGAAAAAATACATACTACCCAAAATGTTTACAGCAAAATCGAATCCAACAAAGTAAAACTCACCATCTGTAGGCTCTCCTTAATATGTAATGTACTGGAAATAGATATTGTTAATTTACTGGAATCAGTTTCTACTTAGCTATTATCTTAAACTCTGTACGCCTGTTTTTACTGCGGTTCTCATCGCTGGTATTGGATAAAATAGGCTGAGTTTCGCCATAACCTTTGTAAACCAATCTGGTTGGGCTTATGCCGCTAGTTACCAGATATTGATAAACAGATTTTGCTCTGTTTTGAGATAATACCTGGTTTAATTGACTATTGCCCACATCATCGGTATGGCCCGAAATTTCAATATGGATGGTAGGGTTCTGTGTTAAAAAGTCTATCAGTTTCTGTAATTCAGCTTTTGAATCCGGTTTAATATCATACTTATTGGTATCAAAAAATATGTTATTTAAGATCACCTTATTACCGACCTCAATTGGCGATAGTTCAACAACAATATTAAAGGGATCTTTCGTTTCACGCCCAACCAACGAGAAATTAGCTGAATAAAACAAGTACCCGTCCTTGGAAACATTCAATCCATAGTTTTTCCCTGCGGTAAGTGTAGCCAAAAAGTCGCCGTATTCAGCCGAGCTGTAATCTTGGTAAGCAGGTATGTTTTTTTCAAGGTCAATAATTTCAACAGCGGCTTCCAATGGTTGCCTGGTTTTGGCATCTATCACTATCCCTTTAACATAAGTTACCACGTGAGGGCGATCAACAACAGGTAATTCAAAAGTATAAATATCAAACCCACCATAGCCATCTAATTTGTTCGATGCGAAGAAGGCGTATTGCCCGCTTGGCGTAACACTCAGCCCGTTCTCATCTCCGCTGGAATTGATCGGATATCCCAGGTTAGTTGGTTTTTGCCATTTACCATCTTTGCCTAACCGGCTCATGAATAAATCCTTACCGCCTAAACCTGGCCAACCATCTGAACAAAAATATAAAGTACTATCATCAGCATGTATATAAGGCGACTGCTCATCAAACGAAGTATTGATATTGGGCCCCAGATTCTCAGGTTCACTCCAGCCTTTATCTGTAACGGTTGATTTCCAAATATCATAACCACCGTAACCGCCTTTACGATTGCTCACAAAATAAAGCGTCCGCCCGTCAGAACTGATTGATGGCTGCGATTCCCACCCAGGTGTATTCACCGGCGGATTAAGGTCATAGGGTTTGCCCCACCCTTCACCCTCTTTTTTAGCTATATAAATATCACATCTGCCCAAACCATCAGGTCGGTTACATCCGGTAAAAAACAGATATTTTCCATCTTGTGATATAGATTGCGCCCCCTCGTTATAATTAGGTGTGTTAATATTACTGCTTAAATAAGTAGCGGTTTGCCACTTGCCATCAACCTTAACACTTTGATAAAAATCCTCGTTATGGTTTATTTGGCGGGTAAATATTAAAGTGCTTTCGTCAGCTGTTTCTTCCGGTAGATACTCATCATCTGCGGTATTTATCGCAGGCCCCATGTTAACAGGGGTAAAGGGTACCGGGTGTTTGATGGCCTCAATGCTAAACTCACAGTCTTTTAGTAGCTTTTTAGTAAGAAAGATGTTTTGGTCAGTGATATTCGGATAGGTGAGGTATTTCTGCAGATGTTGTTGTGCCTGCTCATATTGCGCCATGCTGATTTCCATGGTTCCTAATTTCAGGTATACAGCGCGGGTGAAATCAGGGTTAAGTCTAATAACAGTCAGGTACTCTTTGATGGCCTCTTTGTTTTGATGAAGTAAGCCGTAAACATCAGCTAATTGTTCGTGGGCTTCAATAAAATTTGAATCTTCGTCAATCGCCTTTTTTAATTCGGTTACCGCCGTTTCAAACTCATGGTAATCCAAACTCTGGCTGGCTAACGCGAAATGCTTTATAGCCTGTTCGTTTGTGGTCGAATAATGGCCCTGGCCAAAACTGAAAATTGATAAGAAAATAAGAATAACCGAACAGAATACAATCTTCATCGTTGTTGATACGATATTTTGTACCCTAAGTTACATTTATTAAGGGATATTTAAATATTTGTGTGTTTGTAATGATATTTCCCAGTGTGGGTTGTTCATTACGTACTCCACAATAAGCGGGGTCATCTCTTTTGATTTCGACCATTCCGGTTGCAGATATAGCTTACAATCAGGTGATACCAGTTTAGCATGCTGCTCGGCCCACTCAAAATCTGATTTATTAAACACGATAACTTTAAGCTCATGTGCTTTTTCCGCTACGCTGATCGTTGGGCCCTTAAATTTTTTTGGCGACAAGCAAATCCAGTCCCAGCTACCCGAAAGGGGATAAGCACCCGATGTCTCAATAAATGTTTTGATCCCATTTTGTTGTAGTTGCGCGGTAAGGTAATCCATGTTATAGATCAACGGTTCGCCACCGGTAATTACAACCGCTTTAGCAGGATGTTGCATCGCATTTTCAACAATTACATCGGCAGCAGTAAGCGCGTGTAATTCAGCATCCCAGCTTTCTTTTACATCACACCAATGGCAACCAACATCGCAGCCGCCAAGGCGTATAAAATATGCTGCCTTACCGGTATTGTATCCTTCTCCCTGTATGGTATAAAACTCTTCCATTAAAGGAAGCAATGTGCCGTCGTCCGGTATTTGGTGTGCCATAATAAGCCGCAAAGGTACTTTTTTAAGCCGAAAGGTTAAAGTTGAAAGGTAAAAGGTGGTTTTCTAATGATAATCTAATATGTTTCAGTTACTTGGTGTTTTAATTGTTGTTATTTTTATTTATTATTACTTAAATTTTACGCTGTGAAAAAAATCAGAATCTTACTTGGTTTTTTAGTGCTGATTAGCTTCAGCTCATGCGTGGATATTGAAGAACATTATGATTTTAAGGCTGATGGATCATGCAACGTAGTATATACGTTTGACATGGGTAAAGCCGTATCAGTGTTGATGAACCTGATGTCTGATTCCGTTCGCGCGACACCGCAATTCGCCATACAAAAAGATACTTCCCTCAACTTTTATAGTGCCCTGCCCGATAGCACCCAGATGAAAATGAACCTGGATGATATCAACATGGCTAAAAGCAGCACCTTAAATGTTAAAATGGACCTACAAAAAAGTGTGATGAAAGTAAGTATCAACCATTTTTCAAAAAATACCGCCGATCTGCAATACTATTTACAGCACATCTCAAAAATATCGATGAGCAGCAAGCAACTTAACTCAGTTACTAAAGAAAGCGGTCCTTCAAATGGTTTCGACGCGCAGGAACTTGTTGCCGGGCAGGACTATTACTCGTACGACATTACCCCACACAGATTTTATCGCATAATTGATAAAGTGAAATTTAATACTTTTTTAAAGAAAACACAATCAACACTCGCCATGGCTAAGGCTATGCTAATTGATATGCCTTACAAGGTGGTGCTTAACTTTGCTAAGCCTGTTAAAAAGGTATCAAATTCCAAAGCCATAGTTTCTGCCGATAGGAAACGGGTAACATTAATAACTAATATGGATGCTGTAATAAAAGATCCTTCAGTTATGAATTTAAAGATTGATTTTTGATAAATGAAGTGGTATAAAATACCGGATATAAAGAAAACAGATCAGCCATTCATTAAAAAAGTAAAAGTCGCCAACAAAAGCATTTGTTTAGTGGGGTATGAGGGTGAGCTATTTGCTTTATCAGCAATATGCCCGCATGCAGGCGAAGATTTAAGCCGTGGATGGTGTGCTGAAGGAAAGCTTGTTTGCCCTGTGCATCGTTTCTCTTTCAATTTACATACAGGCAGAGGGAGTGAAGGCCAAAATGATTATGTGGAAACCTATCCGGTTGAAATTAAGGGCGATGATATTTACATCGGTATAACCGGCTTTTGGGAAAAAATAAAACAAGCCTTTAAATAAGCAGAGACGCGATTTCTTGCGTCTCTGTATTAAATTTCTGAGTTGAATGTTTTTACAACTTCGTACATACCGGGTGCGAAAGTGGCTATCTTTAATGCTTGTTCTAAATATGGCGATGCAGTCGGATTATTTCGCATGTTTTGATAGTCCTCAATACTTTTCCACTGAGAATACATAGTAACTTTAGTTCCATCAAGACTTTTATGCAGGCTTGAAGAAATAAATCCTGCGACTTTAGTAATAGTACCGTCGGTTGCTAATATTAAAAGATCAACCAATTCTTGCTGATTAGCAGGTTCAACAGTAAAAACATTAATTAATGTTAAATAGTTATTTTCAACTGCTATATTAGTCATGGATGTAATATTGTTATTTATAAACTTCTTTTTTAGCCGAAGCTAAAGTGTTCTTCAACAACCCAATAATAGTCATCAAGCCAACACCGCCCGGTACCGGGGTTATCCATGATGCTTTTGGTGCTACGTTTTCAAAATCAACATCACCATAAAGCTTAAAGCCTGATTTAGTTAGGGTTGATGTTTCGCGGTTCATACCTACGTCGATGATCACTGCGCCTGGTTTTACCATATCGGCAGTGATAAAATTCTTTTTACCGATAGCTACGATCAGGATATCGCCGTCCAATGTGAATTTCTTAATATCTGGTGTGCGACTGTGACAAATAGTTACGGTGCAATTCCCCGGATTAGCGTTACGCGCCATTAAAATACTCATTGGCGAACCTACAATATTACTGCGACCAACAACCACGCAATGCTTGCCTGCGGTCTCAATACCGTATTCTTTTAGCATCAAAGTAATGCCATAAGGAGTTGCCGGGATGAATGATGGCAAGTTACGCTGCATGCGGCCTAAATTAACCGGGTGGAAACCATCAACATCCTTGCGGTAATCAATGCGCTCAGTTACTTTTTCAGGGTCAATATGTTTGGGCAGGGGAAGTTGTACGATGATACCGTCGATATCCGCATCCGCATTTAGCTCTTCAACTTTTTTAAGCAGTTCTTCTTCGGTAACGGTATCCTCATAACGCACCAGGCTCGATTTAAAACCTACGTTCTCGCAATTCTTTATTTTGCTGGCAACATAGGTTTCACTGCCGCCATCGTGGCCAACCAATACCGCAACCAAATGTGGTTTACGGCCAGTGTTTGCCAATATTTTAGCCGCTTCTTCAGCTATTTCAACCTTAAGTTTTTCTGATACGTATTTTCCGTCAAGTAATTGCATTGTAACCCCCTAACCCCCTGAAGGGGGAAGAATAATGAATAAATATTTTTATAGCTCCCGCAGCGTGCTAGTCGCTCCCCCTTCAGGGGGCTGGGGGGCTTAATCCAGTTTCAACACCGCCATAAACGCCGATTGTGGTATCTCTACGTTACCAACCTGGCGCATGCGTTTTTTACCTTTTTTCTGTTTTTCCAACAATTTACGCTTACGCGATATATCACCACCGTAACATTTGGCGGTAACATCCTTACGTAAAGCTTTAACCGTTTCGCGGGCTATAATTTTAGCGCCGATAGATGCTTGTATAATGATTTCGAACTGCTGGCGCGGAATTAACTCCTTCAACTTTTCGCATATTTTTTTACCAAAATCAAATGAGTTACCGCGGTATATCAATGATGATAATGCATCAACTGGTTCCGAATTTAAACGGATGTCCAACCTAACTAAATCCGACTGGCGGTAACCGATCTGATGATAATCAAACGAGGCATAACCCTTAGATATAGTTTTTAGTTTATCGTAAAAGTCGAAAACGATCTCGCCCATCGGCATCTCAAATATTAACTCGACACGATCGGATGTTAAATACGATTGGTTTTTGATAAAACCACGTTTTTGGATACACAACGACATTACCGAACCTACAAATTCAGATTTGGTAATGATTGTGGCCTTGATGTATGGTTCTTCCACATAATCTATCCTGCTTGGGTCGGGTAGGTCTGATGGGTTATTTACTATTATTGGGTCGCCCTTGGTGGTATGCGCAACATAGGAAACGTTGGGTACGGTAGTAATTACCGTCATGTTAAATTCACGCTCCAAACGTTCCTGAATGATCTCCATGTGCAACATGCCCAGAAAACCGCAACGGAAACCAAAGCCTAACGCCGCTGATGATTCCGGTTCAAAAACCAAAGAGGCATCATTTAATTGCAGTTTACCCATTGATTCGCGCAATTCTTCAAAATCATCGGTATCGACCGGGTAAATACCGGCGAAGACCATCGGTTTTACCTCTTCAAAGCCTTGTATACCCACTTCGCAAGGGCGGTCAATACTGGTAATGGTATCACCAACCTTAACTTCACGGGCTTCTTTAATGCCGGATATGATGTAACCTACATCACCGGTTTTAATTACATCCTTAGCAAGTGGTTTTAGTTTTAAAGTACCTACCTCATCAGCAAAATATTGCTTTTCAGTAGCTACGAATTTTACTTTTTCGCCTTTGCGGATCTCGCCGTTCACCACTTTAAAGTAGGCGATAATACCACGGAACGAGTTAAACACAGAGTCAAATATCAAAGCTTGTAACGGCGCGTCCGGGTCGCCAACAGGAGCAGGGACACGATCAACAATGGCACGCAATATTTCATGCACACCCATGCCTGTTTTGCCTGATGCCGCTAAAATATCTTCGCGTTTACAACCGATCAACTCAACAATTTGGTCTTTAACTTCCTCTGGCATAGCACCGGGCAGGTCCATTTTATTAAGTACCGGGATAATCTCCAGGTCGTTTTCTAAAGCTAAGTACAGGTTTGATATGGTTTGCGCCTGTATACCTTGCGCTGCATCCACAATCAATAACGCACCTTCACAGGCAGCTATTGAGCGTGAAACTTCGTATGAAAAGTCAACGTGTCCCGGGGTATCGATCAGGTTGAGCGTATACTTTTGCCCATCCATTTCATAATCCATCTGTATGGCATGGCTTTTTATGGTGATGCCACGCTCACGCTCAAGGTCCATATCATCAAGCAATTGTGCTTGTGATTCGCGTTGAGTGATAGTGTTAGTATATTCTAATAACCTATCGGCAAGAGTACTCTTACCGTGGTCAATATGCGCTATGATACAAAAATTACGAATGTGCTTCATTGAAGCGCAAAAGTAGGGTTTTTAGGCGGATAATAAAAGCCCGATTTAAGCACGTAAACCCTCATCTATATTAATATCTCTGATCAAAAAATCTTCGTCAGGTAATAAGTTTTTGGTCGCTACAGATGGCATTTTATAATCCAATTCCGTTAAATCTTTTACCGAACCAAAGCCGATAACATCTTTAATAACCTTACCATCGGTCATTTCCATAGCACGGATCAGTTTATCAGAGCCGAATTTGTTCTTTATCTCGTGCATGGTTTTTAGCGCGGTATCCTGGCGCTCCATGTCATCAAAAAGGCTGTAAAACATATTGCCGGTATTCACAAAGTTGGTTACAGCCACCCGCATTTGGGTAATATTGTTATTGAAGATAGGACCGGTACCGGTTAACTTTTCAAACTTATCTGCTCTTAATTTTATCATGCGCATCAGGCTTACCGCATCCTGTACGGGTAGGGTTATAGCAAAGCCATCATCCCAGCGGGTACCATCCTCATAACGGGCAGTAAAGCCTATCGACTTACAATAAAATTTGTGATATACCATGCGTTTCTCCAAAGTGAGGCAAAGTGTCATGAATAATTGCTCTATATATTCAGGCTGTTTTCTTTTTTCTGCGGAGATCTGCCGCATGGCCTGCATGCCTTTGTAATCATGCGTCACTATATTAGTTTCAATAAAGTTTAACCGGTAGTGCCAATAAATGCCATCAATACTTTTAAAAATACCTTTTAAACGCTGCGGCGTTGCATAGCGCATTTCAAGCGGAGTTTTAATTCCGGCACGCTCCAATCTGTACGACATATTACCCGCGATACCCGGCAGATCACCTAGCTTCAATTCACTCAAAATACTATCAATATTTTGCGGGGTGATCATCATCAATCCACCTGTTTTTTTGCCGCGAACAGAAGCCAGTTTAGCCAGAAATGCATTGGGAGCTATTCCTACGGAACATTCCAGCCAATCGCCAACCTGGGTTAAAATATCCCGCTTAATTTGCCTGGCAATGGTTAGCGGGTCGGTATGTTCGTAATTGGTTAGGTTGATGATCGCTTCGTCAATGCTTTTAGGCACAACATCCTGGCAATACTGCTGTAATACGTTGATTATTTTGGTGTGAAACTGGCGATAACGGGCAGGGTTACTTTCAACGGGGATAAAATCAGGGTGTAAAGCCATTACATCGTTTAAACGTGTGCCTGCTTTTATACCTAATGCCTTTGCTTCGGTAGATAGTGAAATCACACAACCATATTTGCCGGTATAAACGCATACACCAATAGGGCGGTTGCGCAGCCAGTAATTTACCTGTTGTTCGCAACGGGCAAAAAAGCTGTTCATATCCACAAACAACACCCTCGCTTCAGCCTTTACTTGTATGGAGTTTTGATTCATACAACAAAATTGCTAAAAATATTAGCAAATACAAATAATGTAGAAAGAAAATTAGTTTAAACTAAACGTTTTCTTTTTGTAATAGGGCGGGGATGGTTTTGAATATCAACTTCAGGTCGTTAATCATGCTGTGATTTTGAGCATAAGTGTTATCGAGCATTAACCTTTCTTCTTCACTCATATCGCCCTTACCGCGTTTTTCAACCTGCCATAGGCCTGTTATTCCTGCGGGAGCAGCAAAGCGTAGGGCATATTTATCGGTGGTTAGTTTTTCAGCTTCATATAAGGGTAGGGGCCTGTTGCCAACAATGCTCATGTTGCCAATAAATACGTTCCAAAGCTGCGGTAGCTCATCAATACTCGAATTTCTGATGAAATTGCCAATTTTGGTGATCCTCGGATCATTCTTTATCTTAAAAAATGCAGAATCGTGAATCAATTTTCTCGAGTCCTGGTACTGTTTTTCGCACCATCTTATCTTATCTGCATATAACGGGAACTGGCATTTACCGTAAATGGTACAATCGTTACATAAAAAGCCACTGTCATTTGTTATTTTTTCTCCCGTTCCTGCTTCTATGTCGTATTGGTTTAAATGCTTAAGATCTTTTAAACGTTTATCCGCATTAACATACATCGATCTGAATTTGTAAAATTTAAATACCCGGTAACCTGTGCCAACCCTATACGAGTAATAAAAGGCAGGGCCCTTTGATTCTAATTTTATCCAGATATAAACTACCAAAAATATCGGCGACAAAAAGAACAGTGCCATCCCGGAAAAAAATATATCAAACGCGCGTTTGCCAAATGGATTTTTATATACTACCTGGTTGTTCTTTTTTAATTTAACATGTATTTCACCCCAATGGTCAATTAAAAAATTAACCCTGTTTTCAATGTTCTTAACTTTGATAGGCCTTGCGAAGAAATCAGTAATTCCTGCATCTAATGCAATCTTACGCAGGTTTTTGTCTATGTGTTTGCCAATCAACAGTACCGGCACCTCATTAAAATGCCGCTTATTAAGGCTTTCAATCAGGTTTACACCATATCTACCCAGTATATCGCTCTTGGAAATTATAGCTACTATGTTGTGCTTTTTTTGCTCCCACTCCGAAAATAACTCCTCATCATCTTTGAAATTGATAAGCTGGCGGCCACCAAAATCACACTCGTTTGCAAGGGTTGCGTACAAATCTTCATCGGCACGCAATAAAGCAATTATTTGATCGCCTTTAGCAATCACAGCACTATCCGTCATGGTATTAAGGGGACTATTTACCAACTCTTCTTAAAACTACTCTCACTCTTGCTTCTAGTTCGGCGGGGTTAAATGGTTTAACTATATAATCATCAGCGCCGCTATTCAAACATAATATTCTTTTTTCAGAACTGTCTTCGCCTGAAACAATTATAACCGGTATCGATTTAAAAAAGTCACTCGCCTGCAATTGCGCAAGTAATTCAAGACCTGTAATTTTAGAGGTATTTAAATCTGAGATGATCAAATCTGGAATGTTACCGTTTTGTATAGAGGCTAAAGCATCCATACCATTAACAAATATTTCGGTTTTATATTGATTGCTTAAAAACTCTTTTAAAATAAGCTGCATATATAAATCATCCTCAACAATAAGAATTTTGATTTGCTTAGTAGTTGTAGTTGGGTTCATATATAAATTAAAACGATGTAGCTAATGTAAGTAAAAAACGCTGTATTTTTATTTAATATTAACAAAGTTACAGCGCATAAGAATGCTTTTATTATGATTTGCATACGTAAAGTAGCGTTAAAATGTTCCATTAGAAATGTTGTAAATGATATTTTTTAGCTTGATAAAAGTTTATACATTTATCTGAAACTACACAAAGTAATGAGCACCAATAAACCCTACGATTTAACTACCATATACGCTATAAGTGATAATAATCCAGAATTTTTAGAAAAGCTTTTACTTGTTTTTACGGATGCTGTAAGTAATGATATTACAGCCCTTAAGGTTGCAGCCGATAACAATAACTGGCCCGAAGTTGGCCAGTTGGCACACAAAATAAAACCCTCATTAAGCCATTTTGGTATAACATCCTTAACAGATGTTATACGTGGATTAGAACATAACAGTGGTACAGATCTATCCTATCTTAAAGCGATGGTAAATCAACTTGATAATGTGATGGGTAATGTGTTAATGGGTTTAAAAGAAGAATTCCCGGCTGTGTTTAAGTAATATTAAATATCCTTTTTATACGTTTTATTGTTCCTTTTATTAGGCCGCCATCAATTTGTATACGCCTGTCGGTTGTCCAAACTATAGCCTTGGGGTTGGTTACCTGGTAAAGTTTTCCAAACCCTTTATTGTTTAATTTTAGTGCCAGGTAACCGTCTTCGTTTGATCCCGGCGGATGGTTAAACCCATCAACCTGCAAACCCTGCTCACGCCTGAAACCCGAATTAAAACCATAAACATTTACAGCCTCGGTTTTAAAGTGTTTATTATATAATTTACTTAGATCAGAGAGATATTCATAAAAAAAATAGGTACCCCTGCCTGTGCTGCCCACAGGGATAAACGAGAATCGGCCATAAGTAATAGCGTTAGCATCATTATCCAAAGGTTTTACCATTTCCTCTATCCAATCTTTTGGGTAGATAGTATCAGCGTCGGCATTCAAAATATATTTACCGGTAGCTTTTGCTAATCCTGTGTTACGGGCAGGGGTGATGCCCTGCGTAGTTTCTAATATGCAGGTAACACCACAGGCTTTAACCAATTCTTCCGTTTTATCCTTCGAGTTATTATTCACCACAATTATCTCAACAGACCGGCCTGTTACATTATTGCAAAGGGATGCAAGTGTTTGCACAATATTGGTTTCCTCGTTATAAGCGGGCATAACTATTGAAACTTCCGGTTCGCCCTTTAATAAATTATGATAAAGCTTATTAATGCCCGCTAACACATCTTTTGAAAAATAGTCGAGTTTTAAATAACTGTTTATATATGAGGGGATTTTTAGGGGGCGCATCAAGCGGTGTATTAAATAAACAATTCCTTATTTGTACTTGTAATGATGATATTTTACCTGGATTATTCGCCTTCGCGTAAAACAAAGCTGTTACCGTCCGGATCATAAAAAGTCGCGAATTTACCCCATGGTGTTGGATCAATATCTTGAATATTTACACCTTTAGCCTTAAGTTCGGCTACGTCTTTTTCAATATCCTCTGTTTTTATTACCACACCGGCTAATCCGCCGGGCTGCATTTGAGTAAACCAGGTTACCAGCGAAATGGAAGTGGCCTGCCCCGGAATGCCTAATTGTATCCAGGTATTTCCATCACCCATCGGCGCCTCAATAATTACCTCAAATCCAATAGTTAAATAAAACTGTTTTGATGCCTCCTGGTTACTAACAGGAACCGATATAACTTCTAAAAATTTCATAATAATTGATCAATTAAATCATACTGGTTTAAAAGTTAAAGATAAACTTTTAATATAAATTATAATTAATAAACCAGTATCTTAAACCTTTACGTAATTATCGTGTTCATATAAAAAACATACTATAATGAAAACGATAATAAAAAGTATACTGTTAATTACAGGCCTTGCAATAGCAGCGCCCTGTACCTATGCCCAGGTAAGTGTGGGTATAGGAATTTCAGCTCGTATAGCGCCCCCTGCTATACCTGTTTATGTACAACCCGAATGCCCTGTTGATGGCTATCTGTGGACTCCAGGTTATTGGGCCTGGGACAATAATAATAATGACTATTACTGGGTTCCGGGTGTTTGGGTAGCCCCGCCGGATCCAGGTTATTTATGGACCCCTCCTTATTGGGCTTATGCGGGTGGTTATTATGGTTTCCATGCAGGTTATTGGGGCTTAAGTGTAGGCTATTATGGAGGTATTAATTATGGCTTCGGTTATGGCGGTATTGGGTTTTATGGCGGCATGTGGTCTGGCGGCAGATTTAGGTATAATACTGCTGCGTGGAGAGTAAATTCGCGTGTGGTTCGTAATACTTACGTTAACAACAATTTTGCACGTAATAATAATCGTTACAGCTTTAACGGCCCAGGCGGTTCAAATGCAAGGCCAACAAGGCAGGATGCTTTAGCCGCACGTGGTCATCATATTCAGGCTACACGTAATCAGGTGGCTGTTCAAAACAGCGCCAGAGGTAACCGCAATCAACGTGCCTCAGTAAATAAGGGCAGGCCTTCAGTTGCATCTATGAACAGGGCTAATGGTAGCAGGTTGGGCGCTCAGGGGCACGCTGCTCCCGCTGCAACGCATGCCACTAATAGAGGTGGTGCAACTCGTAATGCCGGAACAGCTTCGCATCGTGCCGCTGCTCCGCAAAGGAATGCACAAGTTCAGCGTAGTCAACCAAATACAGCTGTACGTCATCAGGCGCAGCAACAACGTATGCAAGCTCGCCCTCAACAAAGGCAACAGCAAGCCCGCCCACAACAGCAGGCTCGTCCACAAATGCAACAGCAAAGGCAGCAGGCTCGTCCTATGGGCGGTGGCGGTCGCCCAGCAGGAGGGGGAGGAGGTCGTCCGGCAGGCGGCGGCGGTCATGGTGGTGGTGGCGGCGGCGGTCATCGTAGATAACCGTTAATAGAATAGAATTACATTTTTAACAACGCCTGGTATTAGCCGGGCGCTGTTGTTTAATAGAATTTAATTAGCTAAAACTGTGTAACTAAATAGTTGTTATATATTATAAAAATCATGAAAAACATAAAAATAGTACTTGCCCTATTGGCTACAGCAGCTTTTACCGGATGTATCGGCGATCATGGTGTTGGAAGTGGCCAGGATACCGCGCAAAATTCTTATCAGGTACCTGCCGATAAAACCAAGGGTGACACCACGAATATTATCAGATATACCGGCGATAGCCAATCAATGGATTACAGCGCCAATGGTGGATCGGGTTTAATTAAGCGCGATACCAGTATTAAGAGGTGAAATTAAAATAAGTGTTGATATGGCAACGAAAACAAAAAGTGGGAAAACCAAAAAATGGTCGGCTAATGTAACTGAGCATAGTGCCGCACTTGATTTGGAAAAAGATGTTTTTAAATCGGAAGATCCTGCTAAAATAGCTACCTCATTAAAACATTCAGCCGATGAAAGCCACAAACGTAAGGCTTCGCCGTTTCAAAGTGCTATGTCAATGCTTGATTTTTATGAAAACAGGGCTGGGAAAAACTTAACCAAATCGCAAAAAGCCCGCTCGAAAAAGCAAAGAATAAACTGCGTAAGCTTTATGGCAGGCCTGAGAAATAGGAGCATCTTATTTTTTTATAGATACAAAAAATGTAGTGCCTATACCCTGAGTAGATTTTACGTAGATGTTGCCTTTTAAGACCGTAACAAGATCTTTTACGGTTGCCAATCCAATTCCTGTACCTTTTTTATTATAACGATCAGTTATTTTTAAGGTAAAGCTATTGCTGAATATCTTTTCGTGATAAGCCTCTGCTATGCCAATTCCATTATCCTCTACCTCAAATTTGTAATACCCGTCGTCTTCTGCAAAACGAATAGCTATTATGGTTTGATTTTTATCATTATACCTGATAGCATTACTTATTAAATTGATAAATATCTGCTCAAAAGCAACTATAGAAAGTGTTAATTTAGGATTAGTATCCGGTAAAATAATTTCAAGATTATCAGGTATATTAATCATACTGACAACTTTATTTATAGCTTGCTTTAAATCTATTTCAGATTTTTTAACTAATAGCAACGATGGATCTTTTGAGTAATCCAACATTTCATCAAGCAGGCTAATTAAACGTGTTGTTGAAGTGATATTGAGATCAATAAGGCGACTACAGCCTTCATCCTGTAATTTTTGCAGGCGAATTTTTAATGCCTGTGATGTTAACAATATGCTACTTAAAGGGTTTTTAATATCGTGGGCCGCTGTCGAAGCAAACTTCTGTATAAACACGTTCGCGTCTCTTAGCTCCTGGTTAGCAATTTGCAAATCCGTAATCTTTCTTCTTAACTCTAATTTGTCAACCACTTGTTTAGCCACCACTTTTAAAGCAATAGTTTGTTCGGCGCTTAACTGTTTTTTCTTCTGATCAATAACGCAAAGTGTTCCCAGTGCAAAGCCATCTTCATTAATTAATGGCACGCCAGCATAAAATACTATTTTAGGGTTACCGGTAACTAATGGATTATCTGCAAAACGTTCATCTTTACGCGCGTCATCAACTATCATAATCTCATTATAAGAAACGATGGCATGTGCACAAAACGATTGTTCTATGGGCGTTTCAGAAGCTGCTAAACCTATATGTGATTTAAACCATTGACGTCCTGTGTCAACTAAACTTATTAATGCTATTGGTGTTTGGCAAATCGAAGAAGCTAATGTTGTTAGATCATCAAAATCTTTTTCTGCAGCGGTATCTAGTATATTATATGAACGAAGCGCTGCTAATCGCTCATTTTCATTTAAAGATAGGGGCGTGGAATTGGGTTGATCCTGATAAAACAATTATAAAGTCAATTAGAGTATACTAAGGTATATGTTATATTTCAATTTCGCTGTTTCTATGCCGGTTCTTTATAAAACCTCAGGTTTTGAGATATAAAACGATGGATAAAACAGGTATGCCGCAAATTATATTTCTATTAAATCTCAATGATTATTGAGCTGCATTTTTTAATAGGAAAAACCAAATAAGTGCTTGTTTCAATGTTAGATAGGTAATAGAAATAACAACAATAACATCATATGAACAAGGATATTGTTTATATTATTAAGTAACAATCTTATATCTATAGTTTATTATTGAGCACTTAACAATATTGTTACTTATTATAATCAGCTATTTTATCATTTTTGCAAACAGTTACGGTTTACGGGTGTATATAAAGCACAATTAGTACCGCTATGAAATTATGAAATACAAACTATCCTGCTTAGCTAAATTAATCAATGATTTTCCAGGTACCCTAACCCGCAGGGTTTTGTTAATTGCCTGTCTTTCAATTGTAGTAAGCCATAGCTTTGCACAAACCCCCGATACAAATAAATTATTTGTACCCATTGGCAGAGACACCAGCAACAAGGCTGTTGATTATCTCACCCTTAGGCAATGTATCAACTACGCCTTTGAACATCAACCTTCAATAAACAAAGCATTGATAGGTGTTGATATTGCGCATGCAACAAACTCGATAAATTTATCAGGATGGCTGCCACAGGTTAGCGCCAATGGTGATCTGGTACATTATATACAACAAAGCAGCAATGGCTCTACTGTACCAACAGCTGGTACATCAACAGGATCATCTGCAACAAGCACGCGTACCACCTATGGTAATACATTCGTACCCGAATTACAGGTGTCACAGGCTATTTTTAACCCAAGTTTGTTGTATGCCGCCAAAAGCGCGCCTTTTTACATACAGCAAGCACAACAAGTAAGTGATAGTACTAAAATATTTATTGTATCTACAGTAAGCAAATCGTTTTATAATGTGCTGCTTACGCTGGAACAAATTAATGTTTTAAAAGAAGACACCGCCAGATTAGGCCGGAGTTTGCGCGATTCTTATCATCAATATGTTGGTGGTATTGTTGACGAAACTGATTATGAAGAGGCTGAAATATCTTTAAATAACTCAAAAGCTCAACTTAAACAGGCAAATGAAAATGTTGTTCCTGAGTATGCTGTATTAAAGCAATACATGGGCTATCCGCCTGCGAAACAATTTAATGTGAATTTTGATACGTTGCAAATGATGCGGGATATTCATATTGATACCACTCAGCAACTGGATTATGAAAAACGCATTGAAGTTCAACAAGTAAAAACACAACTGGCACTACAAAATCAGTTGGTTAATTATTACCGGTTATCATTCCTGCCTACAGTATCAGCCTTCTATAATTACGATCTTGATTTTCAAAATAACAAAGCTTCCGAGCTGTTTAATAGTTCTTATCCAACATCATTGATTGGTTTATCAGTCAGTATACCAATTTTTACAGGCTTTTACCGTACAAACAATCTACGCAAAGCCAGATTACAGGAAAGGCAATTAGACTGGGATGCCGTCGACTTAAAATCTCAGATTTATTCTCAATACACGTCGTCATTAGCTAATTATAAGGGAAATATGTATAACCTTGAGCTTTTGCAAAAAAATGTAACATTGGCCAAACGGGTTTACTTCGTTGTTCAGTTACAATATAAACAAGGCATTGTGGCATATTTGAACGTTATCACAGCCGAATCCAATTTAATATCATCAGAAATCAGTTATCTAAACGCTTTATTTACGGTACTATCTAACAAGATCGACCTGCAAAAAGCAATGGGCACCATCACATACTAACGCAAAAATCACAACCTGGCATGAACAAAGTAATTTTAAATATGGTTTTTGCAAGCTGCTTAATTCTAAGTGCTTGCGGTAAAAAACAACCCCCTCAAAATAATGAGGTCCCCGTTAATTTAATGAAGGTTAAAGCACAAACGGTGTTGTATTATGATAAATACCCTTCAACTACACAGGCATTAATGCAGGTTAACATATTACCCCAAGTACAAGGTGATGTTACTGGAATATTCTTCACAGAAGGTTCCCACGTAAAAAAAGGCCAGAAATTATATGATATAGATTCAAAAATCTACAAAGATAACTACGACGCGGCAGTAGCCAACTTAAAGGTATCACAAGGTACATTGGTGCAATCTCAACAAGATGCCGATCGCTATGAATATTTGAATAAATATAACGCTGTAGCCAAACAGTTGTATGATCATGCTGTAATCACACTTGTTAATTCAAAAAGCCAGGTTAAAGCATCGGCACAAGCAGTAAAATCAGCAAAAACAAATTTAAGTTTTGCAACAATTTACGCGCCGTTTGATGGTACAATCGGTTTCAGTAATGTTAAATTGGGTGATGTAGTATCGGTTAACACTACTATATTAAATACCATATCAACTGATAACCCAATGGCGGTTGATTTTATCATCAACGAAAAACAATTGCCAAAGTTTGAAAAAATGCTGCATAATAAAAAACCTGTTGATTCATTGTTTACCATCGCTTTGCCTGATAATTCAATTTATCCCTATTTAGGAAAAATCTCGGTTATTGACCGTGCGGTTGATTCTCAAACAGGCGCTATCAGGATTAGGTTGGTATTCCCTAATCCTAATGGAGATTTAAGGGTAGGTATGAGCTGTTTGGTAAGGGTGCATAACCAGGATCAGGCGCCTCAAATGGTGATCCCGAATAAAGCAGTTGTGGAGCAAATGGGTGAATATTTTATTTACATGGCCAAAGACACCATGGTTAACAATCCGGCAGCCAAAGCTGACTCCGCTAAAGACAAAAAGAAAGAGCTGATTGCAATAGAGAAAAAAGTACAGGTTGGCCAGGTTATCGGCGGCAACATTATTATAAAAAGCGGTATTAATGTAGGCGATAGGGTAGTAACTGACGGAGTCCAAACGTTACACGATGGCGCGCCAATTACAACTGCTAATAAAGTACCACCATCAGCAGGTGGTAAAAAAAGATAATTACCGGATGATTATATACAGCTTCTATCCATTGAAATTTAATATATGATTGCTAATACTTTTATAAAAAGACCGGTAACTGCTATAGTTATATCTATTGTATTGGTGATCACGGGGATCGTTAGTATCCTTGTTTTGCCTATTGACCAATACCCTGATATTACGCCGCCTGTTGTACAGGTGAACGGCCAGTTTACAGGTGCCGATGCCCAAACTGTTGAACAAACAGTGGCTACCCCGATAGAAGAACAGGTAAACGGTACACCTGGCATGGAATACATGCAGAGCAACAGTACCAATAACGGGCTGATGCAAATGAATGTTACCTTTAAAATAGGTACCGACATTGATGTTGCCGCGCTTGATGTGCAAAACCGTGTAAGTATTGCCACTCCATTATTACCTGCCGTTGTAAGCCGTTTAGGCCTTACTGTACGTGCGGTAAATCCAAGTATGCTGATGATGGTGGCAATTTATGCACCTAAAGGCACACACAATATTACTTTCTTAGATAATTACACCAACATTTTTATACAGGATGCGCTTTTACGTGTACCTGGTGTAGGTAGTATCAGCAAGTTTACTGATGATTTCAGTATGCGTATCTGGATGAACCCGGATAAGATGGCATCCTACAGCTTAACACCAACAGATGTTATAAATGCGTTAAATGCACAAAACGTGCAGGTTGCCGCAGGTACTGCCGGTGTACCACCACAGTCATCAAGTCAAACCTACGAGTTAGGTATTTTGGTAAATGGCCGTTTAAGCACAGTACCCCAGTTTGAAAACATCATTGTTAAAACCATACCTTCTACAGGTGCTTTAGTATATCTTAAAGATGTAGCCCGGGTTGAGTTAGGCAAGTTTACCTTCTCAAGTAACTCATTTGTTGATGGGCACCGCGCATCATATTTACAAATATATCAGGCGCCGGGTAGTAACGCATTACAAACTGCAAAAGGTGTTTATGATGAACTTGCCAAGTTAAAACAAACCTTCCCATCTGATGTAACCTACAGTGTTCCGTTTGAAGCGGTTACAGTGGTAAAGGTTTCGATGGAAGACGTTGTTGGCACCTTATTAAAAACCCTGGGTTTGGTTGGGGTCGTAGTGTTTTTATTCCTTCAAACATGGCGTTCAACGCTTATCCCTATTTTGGCTATCCCGGTATCTATATTTGGTACATTCTGCTTTTTTATTCCATTAGGCTTTAGTATCAATACATTAACCATGTTTGGTTTTGTGTTGGCGATAGGTATTGTGGTGGATGATGCCATTATTGTGGTAGAAGCGGTACAGCACTATATCGATCATGATAAAATGTCGGCTAAGGAAGCAACTTATCAGGCTATGAAAGATATATCAGCCCCGGTTGTCGCTATCGCGTTGATCCTGGCGGCTGTGTTCGTTCCTGTTGGGTTCATCCCCGGCATTGTAGGCCGTTTATACCAGCAGTTTGCAATAACCATCGCCATATCAGTTATCATATCAGCATTTATAGCTTTATCATTAACACCGGCACTTTGTACGTTACTGTTAAAACCTACTGATGAAAGCCAGAAAAATAAAGGCCTCACCAAATATTTCACCAAATTTAATGATTGGTTTCAACGTATTACCGATAGCTATACTGAAGGTGTAAGAAGATGTATTGCCGGTGCTAAATACATAGTTATATTATTAGTTTGTGTATGTGTTGGAGCATATTTTCTGTTTCAAGCTAAGCCAACCGGCTTTATTCCCTCAGAGGATGATGGAAACCTGTATGTTACCTATCAGTTACCACCGGCATCATCAACAGTGGCTGCAACAAATGTTATGCAGCAGCTGATGAAAGTTGTTGGCACCACACCGGGTGTAGCGCATTACGCGGCATTATCAGGCTTAAACGTAGTTACCAATGCAAGTAACTCCAACAACGGTACAATCTACTGCCAGCTTTCTCCATGGGATGAGCGTAGCAAATCAACAGAGCAGGTACCGGGTATTGTTGGTGAACTACAAAGACGTATAGATTCGGCGGGTATAAAAAATGCTGCTGTAGAAGTTATACAACCATCACCATTACCGGGTGTAGGGGCAACTGTAGGTTTCAGTATGCAGGTTGAACAGCGTAGCACAAATGATAATTTGCAGCAATTTGAAACTGTAATGAATAAGTTTGTTGCTGATGCTAATAAAGATCCGGCTATTACAAGTTCATATACTTTTTATACAGCGCACACACCGAATTATAATTTAACGGTCGACAGGGAAAAATGCGAGAAACTCGGAGTTAACATCAACGATGTATTTACTGCCTTGCAGGCATTTATGGGCAGTTTGTATATTAATGACTTTACTACTTATGCCCGTACATTCCACGTAGTAGTTCAGGCTGATACAGCTTATCGTGGCATGATATCAGACGTTGACAAATATTATGTACGTAACCAGGCAGGTACAATGGTGCCATTAGGGACTTTGGTTAGTTATTCGCCAACGGTTGCCGCACCATTAATATCGCATTTTAACATTTTCCGTTCAGCCGAGATTGATGGGGCTAACAAACCGGGATACAGCAGCACACAAGCGCTGGATGCTTTGCAAAAACTAGCAGCGAAAGATTTACCTACAGGATATGCATACGAATTTTCAGGTTTGAGTTATGAGGAAATAAAAGCTGGTTCAACCACCATTTATATTTTCATGTTCTCAATCACGTTTGTGTTCTTATTCTTGGCTGCTTTGTATGAAAGTTGGTCTGTTCCGTTCTCGGTATTATTAGCGGTTCCTATCGGTGCTTTTGGGGCCATACTGGCATTAGTATGCGTACCTGACTTAACAGATAACGTATATGCGCAAATAGGTTTAATTACACTGATCGGTCTGGCTGCTAAAAACGCTATCCTGATTGTAGAGTTTGCCAAAGTGCGTGTAGATAGGGGTGAGGAATTACTCAAATCAACACTGGACGCAGTTAGCTTACGTTTACGCCCTATTGTCATGACGTCTTTAGCCTTTATATTGGGTGTTTTACCATTGGTGTTGGCAACAGGTGCCGGTGCCGTTGGAAGGCGAACTATAGGTTACACCGTATTGGGCGGGATGCTTGCGGCATCTACTATAGCCATATTTGTGGTTCCGGTACTGTATGTAATTATTACCAAGTTCTCTTATGGTAAGGAAAAACTGGAATACCTGAAATCTCACCATAAAGAGTTAATGGAAAAAGCTAAGAAGGTTGAAGAGCAAAATATTGATCCTGAACTTGAATTTGAGATACAAAAATCTCGTGAACTGAATAAACCGGGTCAAGCATGATCGCTAACACATTTATAAAAAGGCCTGTAACTGCTATTGTTATCTCCCTGGTTTTAATGATTTCCGGGTTGATATGTCTTTTTAATCTGGCAGTCGATCAGTATCCTAATATATCTCCGCCAAGCGTTTCTGTGTCAGGTTCGTATACCGGCGCTGATGCAGAAACTGTTGAGCAAACCGTAGCTACGCCGATAGAGGAACAGGTAAACGGTACACCGGGTATGGAGTATATGCAAAGCACCAACACCAATAGTGGCGGTATGAGCATAAGGGTTACCTTTAATATTGGTACCAATGTACAGATAGCGGCCTTAAACGTTCAAAACAGGGTTGGTATAGCAAGCCCATCTTTACCTGCAGTAGTTAGTAAATTAGGTTTAACCGTACGTGCGAGTAACCCGGATATGCTAATGTTGGTTGCGATATTTTCGCCAAAAGCCATGCACAACATTACATTTTTGGATAACTATACCAACACGTTTATTTTAGATGCTATACTACGTGTGCCTGGCGTAGGTGATGTTACCGCCCGTGCGGATCAGTTTAGTATGCGTATCTGGATGAATCCGGATAAAATGGCATCCTATAATATTACCACCGGCGATGTTGATTCGGCCCTAACTGCACAAAACGTTTATGTAGCCGCCGGTGCAGTAGGATCTCCGCCGCAACGCAGTTCACAATCCTTTGAAACCGGTATTCTAGTGAACGGTATGCTTAACAAAGCTTCTGATTACCAAAAGATAGTTGTTAAAACAAACCCAGCCACCGGGGCAATGGTTTATTTAAAAGATATAGCCCGGGTTGAATTAGGTAAATTTACTTTTGCCAGTAACTCATTTGTAGATGGCGGTAAACGAGCGTCTATATTACAGATCTTCCAGTCGCCGGGCAGTAACGCATTACAAACCGCAGATAACGTTTATAAAGAGCTTGCTCTATTAAAAAAATCATTCCCGGCGGATGTTGATTACAGTGTGCCATTTGAATCGATTACCATCATCAAGGTATCAATGGATGAAGTGGTCGGCACTCTGCTAAAAGCCTTAGGTTTGGTTGCCATAGTGGTATTATTATTCCTTCAAAACTGGAGGTCTACCATCATACCTATAGTTGCCATCCCGGTGTCCATACTATCTACGTTTATCTTCTTTATACCGCTTGGGTTTACCATAAATACCTTAACCATGTTTGGTTTCGTATTGGCGATAGGTATCGTAGTGGATGATGCTATTATTGTGGTCGAAGCCGTTCAGCATTATATTGACGAACAACACATGTCACCTAAGGAGGCTACCTATCAAGCCATGAAGGAAATATCAGCACCGGTAGTCGCTATCGCGCTCATACTGGCCTCTGTATTCGTCCCTGTAGGCTTTATACCTGGTATAGTGGGTCGATTGTATCAACAATTCGCTATAACTATAGCTATATCAGTTATTATCTCAGCATTTGTTGCATTATCTTTAACACCTGCTCTGTGTACATTGCTATTGAGGCCGTCACATCACGAAGCTAAGTCCAATTTTGTCGCAAATTGGATAGAGAAGTTTTTCAATTTCTTTAATAATACTTTTGATAAAGTCACAGCCCGTTATGTAAATGGGGTAAGGCGATCTATTAAATATACCTGGGTAGTAATTCTACTTCTGACAGGTATTTGCGTAGCTACTATATATCTGTTTAAATTAAAGCCATCGGGCTTTGTACCTTCAGAAGATGGAGGTAGGTTATATGTAACTTACCAGTTGCCCGATGCATCGTCAACATCTCAATCTGTTGAGGTGATGAATAAATTAATGAAGGTGGTAAGCACAACACCGGGTATTCTGCATTATACAGCTTCTTCGGGTTTCAATATTCTTAATGGTGGTGCTACCTCAAACAGTGGCTCTATGTTCCTGATGCTTAAGCCTTGGGACGAACGTACAACACCAGGTACCATGTTCCCCGGAATAATGAAAGTGCTTACAACCAAATTTGCCAAGGCTGGCATAAAAAATGCCAGTGTTGTAGTTATACAACCGCCGCCAATAAGGGGTATCGGTATTGCAGCCGGTTTCAGCATGCAAATTGAGCAGGGAAATTCAACTGATAATATACATCAGTTTGAGACCGCCGTACACAAGTTTGTAGCGGCAGCTCAAAAAAATCCTGCTACATCTACGGCATTCAGTTATTTCTCAGCTCATACGCCAAGTTACGATTTAACCGTCGACAGGGCTAAGTGCGAGAAGTTGGGTATAAATATTTCAGACGTGTTTTCAACTATGCAAGCGTATATGGGTAGTTTATTTGTAAACAACTTTACGTTATATAATAGAACATATCATGTTGTTATACAGGCGGATACGCAATATCGTGCATTGATATCAAACATGGATAAATACTATGTGCGTAATTCTGTAGGCAACATGACGCCTTTAAGCAGCGTTATTAGCTACAAGCCTACTATAGCTGCACCGCTGATCAGTCACTTTAATATCTTCCGTTCAGCTGAAGTTGATGGATCAATACCAGATGGATATAGTAGCGGACAGTCGTTGGATGAATTAACACATCTTGCCGAGACTGTATTGCCACGTGGTTATACCTTTGAGTTTTCAGGCTTAAGCTATGAAGAGATAAAAGCAGGATCGCTCACGGTTTACATTTTCATGTTCTCCATCGTGTTCGTATTCTTATTCCTGGCCGCGTTATATGAGAGTTGGTCGGTACCATTCTCGGTAATGCTTGCGGTACCGGTAAGTGCTTTTGGTGCAATCGTTTTCTTAACGCTATGGCCGCTTGTTACACAAAATCAACTTACGAACAATGTGTATGCTCAAATTGGGTTGATCACACTTATCGGTTTATCCGCTAAAAATGCAATCCTGATTGTCGAATTCGCCAAAATACGTGTCGACCAAGGTATAGAGTTATTGGAGGCTACATTGGAGGCGGTCCGCTTACGTTTAAGGCCAATCATCATGACCTCAATGGCATTTATATTAGGTGTATTACCATTGGCGCTGGCAACAGGAGCGGGTGGCGCGTCAAGAAACACTATTGGTGTAACCGTTTTGGGCGGGATGGTAGCTTCTTCAACCATTTCAATATTTGTTGTGCCGGTGTTGTTTGTCTTCTTTACACGTTTTTCCTATGGTAAAAAACAATTGGAATGGCTACAAGCAAACCATGAATTGCTATTGGAAAAAGCCAAAAAAGTAGAGGAACAAAATATTGATCCGGAGTTGGAATATGAAATAGCCGAATCGCGTGAGCAAAATAAATTAGAAAGAGAGAAAAAGGGTTTACATCCCGGTGGTGAAAAGCATTAATAATGTGATGTAATCAATTTATTTTTAATTGATTGTATTATTGAGCCGAATTAATCCTTTGGCACATTAGTTGGTCTGATATGTAAAACAATATCAACCCAAAAATGAAAACAATAAGATATATGGTAATACTTGTTGCTATTGCCGCAAGTTTTAGCTCATGCGTAGTGAGATCACGTGGTGGAGTATATGTTAGAGGGCATTATGAAGACGGCCCTCATGGTACGCACTGGGTGCCTGGCCATTACGCTCAATAAAAATATAAACGTTTAAAAGCCTTTCAAATAGTTGAAAGGCTTTTTTTATCCCCACAAATTTTTATACTGGCATTCTGACGTCATATTTTATAGCTATTATTGTATAAAGGCGAATAAGGCCTAATTTTATACCATTATAAAATATGGAAAGCCAAATTCAACAATCTTTACCGCAACCTACTTATAAAGCAGCCATTAGTGCTTCTGCCGGCATTGAAGCGCATTTTGAACATCAGCAACAACAAGCCCAATCACGTGGCGAAGAAAACCTTGCCCCAAAACCAGATAAACAAGTAATAGCATCCATCATAGATACTGCTTTTTGGGCAAGCTTACGAAAAGAGGAAGGGCGCTCACCAAAAATATCGCTGGCCTTTCTTCCCCCTGAGAGTACAAGCCAACCACTCATATTCGAATATCCACTTGCTTTAACTGCCGACATCCTAACAAAACTTGCTCCCGCAGTTGAACGCCCAGGCATTCACCTCGGCGTGTGGCAGCACGATAATGAATTATACATCTGGGGTACTACACAAATAATCCCTGGTTTTTGCTTTGTGCTGGAAGTTGTTGAACCAGGTTTACTGGTTGTTAAGCACCGTCGTGTTGATGGCTTTGGTAAATACGTTAACGTGGCAGTGCTAAAAGGTGATGAAGTTAAAATTGTTGATGAAGATAGCATCAACATGCCTGATTGCCCGGGTATGCTCAATTCATTACTTGGCTTTACTAATACTTTTACGCATAATAATGCGGTAAACCTTCATGTACAGCTTGCTGTATCTATGCGGGCACATGGGCACGGGGGTACATTATTGATCGTCCCATCCGACCACGAAGAGTGGCGTAAATCCATCATTCATCCTATGTCATATCCTGTCTTACCGGCTTTTAATACTTTGTCGGTTTTGATGGAACAAAAAGTAAATGAGAAGGATTTATCAGCCTGGCAGGAAAAGCTAAACGATGAAATTGAACTGATAGGAGGCCTTACCGCGGTAGATGGCGCAACTATTATTAACGATAGACATGAATTGTTAGCCTTTGGTGCTAAAATATCCCGTTCGCCCGGCCATGAAACCGTTAGGCAGATAATGGTTACCGAACCCATAATCAACACACCCGCTGTAATTATACCACCTTCAAGCGATGGCGGTACACGCCATTTCTCGGCGGCCCAGTTTGTATATGATCAACATGATGCATTTGCTCTTGTGGCATCTCAGGACGGCCGTTTTACTATTTTTTCCTGGTCGCCTTGCGATCAAATTGTGCTAGCACACCGTGTTGATACGCTATTAATATAAAGTTTAATAAGAAGTGCATTTGTAGGGACAATATTTAAGTGCTGACAAACTACTGTCAGCACTTATCTCATTTTATGTGTTTAAATTTGGTGGTATTAAACCAATTATATGTCAAAAATTAAGTCTATCAAATTATTGTTTGTTTTATGCGGATGCCTGTTGTCGTTCGTCACTAACGCAAAACCAATAATTTATATTAACCAGGTTGCTTTTAACAGCGATGCACCAAAAATCGCATTAATTGGTGATGATGAAAGTTTTACAGATAATCCAGGTTTTGTCTTAGTATCAGTAAATACCCACAAAATAGTTTTTACCGGTAAACTCGGTCACGAGATGCAAATAACCGAATGGGCACCCGGCAAACATTTTTACCAAGCTGATTTTAGTGCCTTCACACAAATAGGTAAATATCGTTTATCTATAACCCTATCGGGCAAAACATACACTTCAGATACATTTAATATCGATGTTAATGAGTTAGCTAAACTCACTATCCCATCAGTAATACATTATTATCACAAACAACGGGCAAATACACCTGCTGAACTTGCCGCCGACTCGAAAATGAAACTTTTTGGCAGTGATAAAACTGTTGATGTTCATGGCGGATGGTGTGATGCCTCCGGTGATGTAAGTAAATATTTCTCACATCTGGCTTATGCCAATTTTATGTCGCCGCAGCAAACACCGCTGGTTACCTGGTCAATGATCAGTGCTGATGAAGCTATCCCCGGTTTATTAACCAAACTGGGCGTAAAAGATTCATTAGAAAATGAAGCTTTATGGGGCGCTGATTATATGATGCGTTCACTGTCAGACAGTGACTATTTCTATATGACCGTGTTTAGTTATTTTAATAAAAACCCTGCTGCTCGTAGAATAGTAGGGCTGCATGCCAATAGCATAACCACCAATGAGTATCAATGTGCCTTCCGGGAGGGTGGTGGCATGGCAATAGCTGCATTGGCCCGTATTTCCCGCTGGAAAAAGCATGGCGACTTTACCTCAAAACAATATCTTGATGGTGCCGAACGGGCTTTTGCTCACTTACTCATCTACAACACAAAATACGATGATGATCATAAAGAAAATATAATTGATGATTACTGCGCACTGATGGCTTCTACCGAACTTTGGATAGCTACGAATAAAAATATTTATAAAACTGAAGCACGTAAAAGAGCGCATCATCTGGCGATGCGGTTATCAAAGGGTGGGTATTTTATTGCTGATGATGATACTCGCCCATATTGGCATGCATCCGATGCCGGTTTGCCTATTATCGCTCTCGCAAGGTATCTGACAGTAGAAAAAGACCCTGTTTATAGATCAAGTGCATTGCAAACTATTAAAACAGCTTTGGATTATGAATTAAAAGTAACCACTGATGTAAGTAACCCGTTTGGCTATGCAAGGCAAACATTTCGGTATAAAGACAACATTAAAAACGGCTTCTTCATACCACATGATAATGAGACCGGCTGGTGGTGGCAGGGTGAGAATGCTCGTTTAAGCTCGTTGGCTACTGCAGCTATTATTGGTTCAAGATTGGTTTATAATTCTCCAAATCAAATCAAGCAGAAAAAAGCTTTAATGACGTTTGCTTATAATCAGATCAATTGGATTTTGGGCGATAATCCTTATGAAGTTTGCTTTATGTATTATTTCGTTAGAAATAATGTACCTTATATGCATTCAAATTTCGGGCATGGTTCCGAACGGGGCGGAATATCCAATGGTGTCACCGGTAAAGAAGGTAACGGCGATGGTAGCGGTATAGACTATAAAACCGAAGATGCTGGTAACGAATGGCGCTGGACTGAGCAGTGGATTCCACATGCGGCTTGGTATCTGCAAGCTATGGCAGCGATGACTGATGAAAAATAATACTCGTGAGCCTTTTAACAAACTATATTGAGCTTTTTAACAAAACACAACACTGTATCATAGCCTACCTTTGTTTAACAATAAAATAAAGGATATGGAAAAGATTTGGTTCATAACAGGTAGTTCCAGAGGGTTGGGACGAAGCCTTACAGAAGCGGTGTTAGCTAATGGTGATAAAGTTGCAGCAACAGCCCGCAACCCCGAAGCATTGAATGATTTGGTTGAAAAATATAAAGATCAGGTATATCCCATTAAGCTTGACGTTACCGATTATGCTGAAGTTAAACTCGCAGTGGCAGGTGTTGTAAAGCATTTTGGTAGGATTGACGTGTTGGTAAACAATGCCGGCTTCGGAATAATTGGAGCTGCGGAGGCTTTTACAGAAGAACAGGTACGCAGCCAATTAGAAACCAACTTATATGCCCCAATTGAAATTACACGCGCGGTATTGCCTTACATGCGCAAACAACGCTCAGGGCATATCTTGCAGATAAGCTCAGTCGGTGGGCGGGTTGGTAATGCCGGATTAACCATGTACCAGGCCGCTAAATTTGGCTTAGGCGGTTTTAGCGAGGCATTAGCAAAAGAAGTTAGTTCATTAGGTATACATGTAACCTGTGTTGAGCCCGGTGGTTTTCGTACGGATTGGGCCGGTGCATCCATGAGCTATGCGCCTAAAGTTGAAGGATATGAAGAAACTGTAGATAAACGCTATGATTTTTTCAAAAGCGGGAAATTTGTTCCGATGGGTGATCCCGATAAGGCCGCTAAAGCGATGATCGATTTAATTGATAGTGTAGAACCTCCGGTACATTTAGTGCTGGGTAGCGAAGCCATAAATATATTAAAAATGGCAGATGAGCAACGAAAAGAAGAAATGGAGAAATGGCTGCCGGTAAGTTTATCTACCGACCATGATGAAGCAACCAATTTTCTGGATACGGAAGCCGCAAAAACGTTTATGAATATCAAAGGCAATAATTAAATTTGATTATGCCGATAAAGGAAACTGAAAAAGATCCAAAACAAATATTATATTCCTGCTATAGTCACATTAGCAGGGAAGGAGAACAATTCATATCCGAACATGTGTTTGGGTATGTTATTTCCGGTGGATCAGAATCTTACATCGGTGGTAAAACATATTCGTTTAAGGAGGGTGATTTTCGCTTTTTTAGAAAGAATCAGCTAACTAAGTACATAAAATATCCACCGGTAAATGGTGAGTATAAATCCATTTCGATACGGATCGATCAACAAACCTTACGAAATATTAGTGCAGAGTATGATTTGCATGCCAACAAGCAATATAAAGGAGATAACTGCCTTATCCTCAAACCCAATGCGCTATTCAAAAATTATATTGACTCATTAACGCCATATCTTGATAATGCTGAAAGTAGCAATAAAGCTTTAACCGGATTAAAGGTAAAAGAAGCTGTGATGATATTACTCCAAACCAATCCCGAATTAAAGGATGTGTTATTCGATTTCAGCGAACCTGGTAAGATAGATCTTGAAGCTTATATGAACGAAAATTACAAATTCAATGTTGATCTTACTCGTTTTGCCTATTTAACAGGGCGCAGCCCGGCAACCTTTAAACGTGATTTTGAGCGTATCTTCAAGCAAACGCCCAATCGCTGGTTACAGCAGAAAAGATTAAATGATGCCTGGTATCTCATCAAAGAAAAAGGTCAACGTACATCAGATGTTTACCTGGAGGTTGGATTTAAAGATCTTTCCCATTTCTCATTTGCTTTTAAAAAGGCTTTTGGTGTGTCGCCATCACTTTTAGGTAAATAGAACTGCATTTTGTCAATTGCCGTCGGTAAGTAAGCGGCAGAGAAATCATTACAATGTTTTAAGTGTGAAATTTCTGGGATAAAAAAATAAAGAAAATGTCCAAATATATGTAGTTAACTACATATATTTGGACATAAATAATTCAGTATGGAAAATACACTAATTATCAAACCCATTTACAACGATTATTGTGATAAGATCATAGATCTGATCTTATCCATCCAGCAAAAAGAATTTGGACTAACTATCACTATTAATCAGCAACTTGATCTGCTGGATGTGGAAACCAATTATCATCAGGATGGCGGGAATTTCTGGGGGGCTTTTATGGACGACAAACTGATTGGGACTATCGCACTGATCAATTGTGGGCATAATTCGGCTTGTATCCGTAAGATGTTTGTTAAAAAGGAATATCGGGGTAAGGAACCGGGCACTGCGCAACAATTGCTCAATACATTGCTGCAATATTGCAGCGAGAAGGAAATCACAGATATATATTTAGGCACGGTTCACCAGCTAAAAGCCGCGCACCGGTTTTATGAGCGTAATAGTTTTACGCCGATAGCCGTTGCCGATCTGCCCGCTTATTTCCCTCTCATGATTACTGACAATATGTTTTATCAATTGCATCTGGATAAACAAACCGCGCTATGAATGTTATCAATGAATTGGGTATACTGGCCATTGCCACCCGTTTACAGCGCCTCGCTGAGCAGATGCGCAAGGATGGACTGCTGATTTATAAAGCTCATGGTGTAGATTTCGAACCTAAGTGGTTCCCGGTAATTTATACGTTGCATGTTAAGCCGGTTTTGAGCGTGGTTGAGTTGTCTACCGAGATCGGGTACTCGCATCCTTCCACCATAACCTTATTAAAAGAGCTGGAAAAACAAAAAATGATAAAATCAGGAAAGGATAAAACTGACGAGCGCAAGCGCCTGGTGCAGTTGACTGAAAAAGGGAAGGCGCTCATAAACCAGATGAAGCCTGTTTGGCAAGTAATGATAGCCGCCTCAACACAATTAACCGAAACCAAAAACAACCTGATGAAGGCTATAGAAGAGGTGGAACAACAAATGGAACTGCAAAGTTTTTACCAACGCGCCAAGGTTATTATGGCGGCTAATGAATTGAAAGACGAGGAAGAATTTTAACATCAGTGATGAGTTTTAAACACATCGCTATAAAGAAATAATTATCAATATACAACACCTATTATTATGCCTGTTACATTAAGAAATATAAAGAAAGAAGATAACGAAGAGTTAGCGCGCATCATCCGCGCATCGTTGGTTGAGTTTGATGTGCCTAAAATCGGCACGGTATATTCTGATCCGGACACCGATCGCTTGTTCGAAATGTTTGAAGAGTCGCCCGCCAGCTGCTATTTTGTAGCCGAAGAAGACGGCGCCTTAATTGGCGGCTGCGGCGTATACCCAACACCAGGATTACCCACCGGATATGCCGAACTGGTAAAGTTATACCTTACAAACGCCACACGTGGCCGGGGTATAGGCAAAATGATGATGGACAAATGTTACGAAGCAGCTAAAGCGATGGGCTATACACATTTGTACCTCGAGTCGTTCCCGCAATTAGCAAAAGCAGTAAGCATTTATGAAAAGGCTGGCTTTAAACCTTTGGCTGGCGCTTTGGGTAATTCGGGGCATTTTGCCTGTACTATCTGGATGGCAAAGGAATTGTAAGGTTGCTTAGCTAATTAACTCAGTTGCGAGATATAAAGGAATAAGAAGTAAACATCAGAGTTGACACTATTGCCCGGGGGGAGGATTTATTTCCTGTTAAATGTTAAGCGAAAGTAAAGTGTCAATTTTACACTATGGTGTAATCTCTAATCTGAGTAGCTTTGTATAGTATTTAACTTTATGCGGGCACAAACAGTTACAGATACTTCATTATCAAAAGTAGGAGTCACTATAGCAAGCTATGTGGTATTTACCTTTTTAGGTTATTTTACTATTGGTTTAGCGCTTGGGGTATTACCTGTTTTTATCCATCAGCAACTCGGCTACAATGCCATGATTGCAGGGATAGTTATCAGCCTGCAATATGTTACTACTTTTCTTTTTAGAGGATATGCCGGGAATATTGTAGATAAAAAAGGGCCTAAACCCGCAGTTGTTTTAGGTATGATTGGCTTCACTTTAAGTGGGATCTTATTGTTTGCAGTATACGCTTTAAGGGCACATACAACATTAAGCTTGATCATATTAGTTATAACACGATTAATGACAGGCTTTGGTGAAGGATTGATTGGCGCAAGCCCTATAAATTGGGCAATACTAGCCGTTGGTGATAAAAATACGGCTAAAGCAATATCATATAATGGGATAGCCAGTTATGGTGCACTTGCTGCCGGTGCACCGGTAGGCATTTTATTGCATAACGGTTATGGTATTGGCAGTATCGGAATATTGATTTTTTTTATTGGTATAGCAGGCTTTATCTACGCTAAAAATAAAACTCCCTTGAAAGGAAATGCGGGTATACCAGGCGAATCATTCTTGAAGGTTTTAAAAGCAGTAAGTCCTTATGGTATTTGTTTAACATTAAGCGGCTTAGGCTTTGGTACAATCTCTACTTTTATTACACTGTATTATGCTTATTTACATTGGCAAAGTGCGGTTTTATGTTTGTCTGTATTTAGCTCAATGTTTATTGTTGGTCGTATTTTATTTGCTAATTCAATAGATAAATATGGCGGCATGAAAATAGCAATATGCTGCATCGCCCTCGAAACCATAGGTTTGTTAATAATATGGTTAGCTTATGTGCCTCATGTGGCTTTAATAGGTGCAGGTGTTACCGGATTAGGGTTTTCGTTGGTGTTTCCGGCCTTGGGAGTTGAGGCTGTTAAAATAGTGCCAAGTTCAAATAAAGGGGCAGCACTTGGAGGCTATGGGCTCTTTTTAGATATTTCATTAGGTTTAACAGGGCCATTAGTAGGTGCTGTTGCAAGTCATTTTGGAATGACGTATATATTTCTGTTTAGTATGTTAATGGTTTTTACAGGTTTGGTTTTAGCACTTATCATCAATACCCGAAAGAAACAAATTGAAGTATCGGTCTGATGTTGTTTAAACAACACCGACCGATACTTATCTGTTGAATCACTAAAAAAGTTCTAATATCACCAATCTCTATCCAATTATTTTACCTCCGCTAAATATTTATGTACAAAACTAATGGCCATCGAACCTTCACCCACAGCTGCAGCCACACGATTCATAGCACCCGAACGTACGTCGCCAGCGGCAAAAATACCCGGACAGCTTGTTTCCAACAAGTAAGGGTCGCGAGATTCTTTCCATATTTTGGTAAAATCTTCATATACTTTCAAATCTCTGCCGGTTTCTAAAAAGCCCTTATCATCTTTTATAATATCTAATTGTATCCACTCGGTAAAAGGCTTTGCGCCAATAAAAATATATAGTGCTGATGCCGGGCACGTTTGTTGTTCTTTAGTGTCGATGTTGCATAATACAAGCTCTTGTAATTGCCCATCACCTTTTGCTTCAACAATCTCCATTCTGCCAAGTACAAATATATTCCTTGTTTCATTGATCTGATCAATAAGATAAGCCGACATAGTGCTAGATAAATCAGTTTTACGCACTAAAATGTATACTTTGCTTGCAAATTTAGATAAGTACATGGCTGCCTGCCCGGCAGAATTTCCACCGCCAACCACGTATACCTCTTTATCTTTGCAGGCAGTGGCCTCAGTCATGGCTGCACCGTAATAAACACCAGCACCGGCAAAATCGGGGATGCCCTTGGTTTCTAATCTACGGTAATCAACACCTGTAGTAATAATAATACTGCGGGTATCTATACAGTTGCCATCCTCCAGCATTATCTTTTTGTAGCCATCTTTTTGTAAGATAGAATTTACAGACCGGGGGGATAGAAACTCAGTACCTAAACGTGTGGCCTGTGTCATGGCACGGCGGGTAAGTTCCGAACCGCTGATGCCGGTAGGAAAACCAAGGTAGTTTTCTATCCTGCTACTGGTGCCTGCCTGTCCACCCGGTGCCCTGCGTTCAATCATCAATGTTTTTAATCCTTCTGAAGCTCCATAAACCCCTGCCGCAAGCCCTGCTGGGCCTGCACCAATAATCACTACATCGTACATGTCATTTTTAAGCTCTGGATTAAGGCCTATCTTATCAGCTATTTGCGCGATAGTAGGTTTAATCAGGTGCGAGCCATCTTCAAAAAATACAACTGGTAAATCTTTAAGGGTTAGCTTATTAAGTGCCAGCTTTTCTTCAGCTCTTTCTTTAAGTTGTACATCAAACCATTGATACGGTACCAAATTACCGGCAAGAAAATCTTTTATATCATGCGATAAGCCTGAGTATTGATACCCCAATACTTTTATTCCTTTAAAATCGGGCTGATAAGTGCTTAACCAATCATCCAGTAAACCATCAATTACGGGGTAAAGCTTTTCTTCGGGCGGATCCCAAGGCTTAACCAGGTAATAATCCAGCTGAACAGTGTTTATAGCTTTAATAGCCGCGTCGGTATCTGAATAGGCAGTAAGTAATACCCGTTTAGCATTTGGGTAATATTTTATTGCCTGCTCCAAAAAGTCTACACCCTCCATCTCAGGCATACGCTGATCTGATAGGTACATGGCAACTGTTTCGCCTTTGTTTTTTAATTCAAGCAGGCTGTCAAATGCTTCTTGTATAATTGTGGTGCTTAAAACTCTGTAGGTGTCGCGATACTTATTTTTCATGTCGCGAGTAAGTGCCCGCAATACGTGGGCATCATCATCAATACAAAATATTATAGGGAGACTCATTTAGTTTTTGTTGTTAATATATTATCCATCAATTGGGAAACAAACAATAAAGGCCGTTCTGCCCGGTACCGACTGTACTTTGATCGAACCACGATGTTGCTTTACAATCCGGCGTACCACATCCAGGCCAAGTCCGGTTCCTTTACCAATTTCCTTGGTAGTAAAAAAAGGATCAAATATTTGTGATTTAAAATCTTCGGGGATACCAGGGCCATTATCAATTATCGATACCTCTACAAATGCACCGTCCTTTAATGTTTTAATTTCTAAAATGCCTTTTGCAGTTCCTTCCATGGCATCCAGCGCGTTATCCATTAAGTTAGTCCAAACCTGGTTAAGTTCGCCTATCATAGCTTTTACCGGTGGGAGAGTAGTGTCGAAATTCTTTACTATTTGTATATCGTTTTTATGAATTTTATGATGAAGCATGGTAAGTGTATTTTTTATGCCGCTGTGGATATCGGCATATTGCTTATCGTGCCCCTGATCCATATGGGTGAAATTCTTTACAGAGCCAACCAGGTCGGTAATTCGGCGCGATGCTTCTTCAATATCAGTTACCATTTTTTCGGTTACCATATTGCTGTTTATCCAGTTCATGATGTGCGAAATATAATCAACTGGAATATGTTGCTTAAAAGCTTCAGCATCACTTACTTCAAAACCAAATTCTACAAAGTTTTCTGAAATTTCAGCCGCATTCTTTACTTCATGCGCATCCATCCAATCAATCATTTCATCTTCCAGTTCACTGCGCTCCATCATGGTTAATGTGGGTTGTTTTTTATCGTTTAAAACAACCCTGAGCATATCATTCACTATGTTTACCTGCTCCACGGTCATCTTCATTTCGATAATCTCTTTAAACGTTTTAGGTGCACTTAGCAAATGCTGTTTAAGGGATGCAGCGCCACGCACTATTGCAGATGCCGGGTTATTTAATTCATGTGCCAGCCCAGCGGATAGTTTACCTAATGCCATCATTTTTTCACTTTGTTGTTGCAAAGCGGTAAAGTCGCGGATCCGGCTAGCCATTACATGTACCAGGGCTTGTGTTAGCTCAAAATGGTCTGCAATCATTTCGGGCATTTTAGTTGCCGGGAAGCTAAGTAACTGTGTATTCTCTAATGCTTTAGCAAAGCTCGGAGATGATTTAGCTCTTGAAAAAGGCAGATATCCCGAAATGGTTTGAGTTTCAAAAACTGCCATTTCCCGCATCTCGTTATTTTGCATCATGTACATGCTTACTCTTCCATTTATAAAAATATTGGTAGCATTAATAGGCTGACCCGGTTGGAAAAGAAATTCGCCTTCCGGCAATATGCGCTGTTCACTATTGTCAATCAACCATTTCAGTTGTTCCAGTGGGACTTCCTGCAGGGCTTCAAAAGATTGAAGTAATTCTGGAGTTACATTAATCATAACATGAAGGTAGGGAAAAGATCAGGTAAGAGCAATTTAGATCGCGGATAACAGAACTAAATGCATCACTTAAAAACACAAAAGCGGAATAAAAGCGATTTGCAATTATTCCGCTTTTGTGTTTTCTTCTGTATGTTAATGTTGATTGCCTGTGCCATCAACCTGGTAACAACCCAAATCTTTCCCGGGAGGTGTAATTTCTGTTGCGCCGTATACCTTATCAATCGGCACTACAACTAATGGCTGAATTGTAGTATTCCCTTTACCAATAAGAGGAGATTGGGCCTGTAAATGAAAATTAAAATTACCAATGTACCTGATACCATCTAATGGGATTCCACCGGTTACGGGTAATGGATAATTTACAAATAAAGGATTGTTTTGTTGTATCACTGGGGCACCGTTATAAGTAGCGCCTAATGTATAATTTGCAGGTAAATATGTTGACGGCGCAGGTATATCAGTAGGTTGTGGTTTGGCAAGGTAGCCAACCGGGTAAAACTGGTTTGCAACAGATAACGAGTCTGCATACTGATAGTTATTCCCGTATTTAAGATTCGCAGTATCCGGGGTGGGGTTTACACCAACCCTGTATCCGTATTTGCAATTTACAACCGCATTGTTATAGTACATGCCTTTTGCACCTTGTTCAAAAGAAACGCTACCACCGTGGCCAACTTGTATTTGCAGAAAACCACCGTTTACAAAAGTAGAGTTATACATTACAATGTTTGTTTGAGGTGCGCCAACAGGTATGTTTTTATTGGCAACCCTTTGTCCGTTTGAGGCAGTACCAATAAACATATTATAAGCCATTGTACCAACCGTACCACCAGCAACATTAATGCAATCACCGTCACTTGGGCCTGCTTTTTCAAAGGTATTACGCATAATATCAATTTTACCACTATAAATGTGTACACAATCATTAGTTGACCCATAAAACCATGAATCCTCCATTATAAAACAGCCGTTATAATTTTGAAAGATAACAGAGTAGTTATTGGTGGCTGTTAAACCCACAGCAGCAGCTACAGTTGGCCCATAAGCCGCGCCGGTAAACTCAATATGCGTCCATTTAATTACCATTAGCTTACAGCTGGCTGTTGCCAATATACCTTTCCAGGTACCTGCATAAGCAGGGTCGCTGGCCGGAGCTATACCGGGTGTGCTAATTTTGATAATACCCTGAACAGTGAGCCAGTTAGGATTAGCCTGTGTACCTAAACTTATAAAAGTACCTTCAACAATAATACCTGCCTGATTAGTTGCATACACCGTTACACCCGGCTGAATGATCAGTGTATCGGTTGGTAAAACATATACATCGGCACCCAGGATATAGGTTTTACCACTCAACATAGTTCCTTTAATATTACCGCTTAAAGGCGCGGCATCACTTATGGGGCTCGCGGGCGGTGGTAAGTATGTATACACATTGGAATGTATAGTATCCCATTTTTTGCAGCCAAAAAAGCTTATGGCAACAATAATTAAAAAAATGGGGAGTAATATTTTTTTCATTTTTTGATGATATTATATGGAGCTTGATTAAAATTTATACCTTAAACCGCCTAAAAATGATATCTTATAAAGATCCTTTTCTACTTGCGTTTCATTTTTTACGTCCTGGGCTGATAGTTTCTGTTCCAGGTCCTGATATGGATATTTCAGAAAAACACTATTAGCAGCATTGGTAAGGTTATTTACTTTTCCGTAAAAGGAGAAGTGCTTAAATATTGTTTTCTCGAACGAGAAATCTAACTGTCCATTTGGCCTGTCCCAGTAATCCAAATCATAATAAGGCGAAACTTGTGCAATTCTCTCACCGGTATAAACATAGGCTAATTGAATATCCAGTCCAATTTTGGTGTTTTTATACAAAAAAGAAATATTGCCTACATTATCTGCCTGTCCTTGTAATGGCCTTGTTTGTTGCACTGTTGATGCCGTTCCATCAGCATTATAATACCGTTTGCTAGTGGTTACACTACTATGCGTATAAGTATAATTTGCAGAAAACCCAAACGAACCAAAATATTTAGTAAATAATGCTTCTAGGCCATAGTTAATTGCCTGATTGGTATTCTGAGGTTGAATAACCTGCGTAGCGCCCACGGTATTTGCTGTGAAATATTCAATCGGGTTTTGTAAATCTTTATAAAAGGCACCTAACAAAAACTGGTCGGCACCGCCGGGAAATAACTCATATCGAAAGTCATAGTTATCGGCTGTTGTAGGTTTTAAATTAGGGTTCCCCTCCAGATTAAAATATTCACCGGGTTGATTAGTCGGTACCAAATCCCCAAATCCCGGCCTGCTGATGGCCTCATAGTAGGATAATCGCAAATTCTGATCATCACTAAGTTCATATTTAAAATGCAGGCTTGGCAGTATATCCAGGTAACTAATCGTTCCTGACCGTTCATTAACCGTTATTCCCGCGGTCGTATTATAATTATCCCATGTATTTTCGGCCCTAAGCCCTCCTAATACCTGTAATTTTTCAAGAAGGTTGAATTTAAACTGTAGATATTCCGAATTTATATTTTCGGTTGCTGTATAATCATTTAACGATATAGTGTTGATGCTGCCCATCCCGGCATTCGTATTCAAGAACCCGAATTGTGCATTATCAATAGTTGTAAATGGCTGTATTACGCCAATAGGTGAGGGTTGCAGGCTATAATCATTATCATATTCAGTCCTTGTTTTGTGCCTGTATAAACCACCAAATGAAAATTCAACATCGTGGTTGGCAATGTGTGTATTATATATCAGGTCCAAATAACCTGTCAGGTCCTTATCTGAATTATGTTGCCATCTGCGGTCCATCGATAATGCGGAAGAATCTATTTTGGTAACGGCACCCGCGCTATTCAAATGCAAATCATTTTCTACAGTATAAGTGGCCATATCCGGCACATCTCTTTTAGCGATAGAGTAAACACCGGTCCATGTTAAATGAAGTGCATTGGTTAATTGGTGCTCGCCTTTTAAAGTGCCGTTGTAAATACTTTGTTTTGTTGTTTCGCTTCTGTATTCCTCATTAACTTGTTTTACACCGCCTGCGCTTTGAATACCTAGAATAGTATCAGCGGTTATCCTTGTCTGGTATTCATCCTGATGCAGGTAAAAATTGTATAAGGATATTTTGTTTTTACTGTTGAATACATAATCAATCTTATTGTTTATTCCTGTTAAGCTGGTTTGTGTTGAATACTGCCTTGAAAGCGCATCGGAGAAAAAAGGCAGATTACCTGTGGTTCCGTTTGAAACGGGCTGCGGATTAGGGACTAAATAATCCGAATTTGAACCTCGATAAAAATTCTGATAACTTGCCGATAGTATAACACCTAACTTATTATTTAAAAAGCGATCGCCGATGGTTAAGCCGTACTGTGAATTAACCGGTGCAGATAGGTTATGATAATTTAAATTAGAGGTTGTAAAATCTTTATAGGTAGCTGTATAGTCGTTCCCATACATCTCTGCCGGCGATTTATCATTAATTCCAGAATGACCGAAAGCGCTGAATGGCCTGTCAGAAAACAAAAAAGAATAACCGGCTGCGGCATTTACATTTAATAAGAAATGGTCTGGCGCGCTTTTCATTACCAGGTTCATTGTGCCGCCAATAGCATCACCTTCCATAGATGGGGTGAGTGTTTTGATAACTTCCAATCTTTCCAACAACTCTGATGGGAAAATATCCATAGGTACAAAACGGTATTTGTCATCAGGACTGGGTATCTGAATACCATTTACAAGGGTGGTATTATAACGCTGATCCATACCTCTGATAATAGCATACCGGCCTTCACCAGTGTTGCTGCGTTGAATGGTAACGCCACTCACACGCTGCAGGGCATCGCCCACGGTTACATCGGGCAACAACTGTATTGTATTTTGCGACAGGATGTTTTCAACCGAATTTGAGCTTTGCTCAAGTGAACGTGCCGATCGGTCTGTTTGTTTACCTGCCTGCCCTGTAATTGTAACTTCATTAAGCTGGCTACTGCTATTTTGTAATAAAATATTTAATGTTAAATCCCCAGTGGTATTCTTTACTGTAAGCTCATATTCTTTTGAATCCAGATAACCCACAAAATTGGCTTTTATCTTATATGTTCCGGCATGCAATCCTTTAAAAGCATAAGATCCGTCAAGCTTAGCTGGTGTTGAGGCTTTAAAATCTCCCTGATAAATTTTAACAGTAGCGCCAGTTAATGGTTCGCCGGTACCGGCGTCAAAAATTTTCCCTTTTATTATTTGGGCAAACGATGTCGAGTAAAATCCTGAAAGTAAAAAGAGAAATAAGTAATAACGCCTAAAAGATAAAATTCGGAGCATAGATGAACGGGTTGATATAATTAAAACACAATAGCTGATGTTAAAAGTCTGGAGACACCTAAATGCCTACTTTTTTAATGTCGCAAAGTAAAATCTTATTTAGACTTAATCCAAATAAACATGGAATATTATTTTTTTTAATAACGATAGGGCATTTTGTCACTAATGGGCTTATACTCAGCTCCAATATTTTAAAATAGACTTATTGTAGTGTAAAAATGTTAATATCTTGATAACTTATCTAAACCCTACGTTGGTAATTACGTCTAAATGACTGAAACGCATTTGAGCGAACTACCAATTTATGAAAACTCTTTTTGTTGCAGACGATAATGAACTAGACTTGCGGATCATCAGGCTAAATTTGGCAAGGAACGCGGTATTTGGTCATGTGCTATATTTTAATGACGGGAAACCTTTGTGGGATTACATTAAATCCAATATAGATGATGCAGTTAATCTTCCGGATGTGATATTCCTTGACCTTAAGATGCCTGAAATGGATGGGTGGAGCATTTTAAAATCCCTTGAAAAAAATTATACCCGTTTACCCAAACCAATTTCCGTTTACATCATATCAACATCAATAGATATTAATGAGAGACGTGAGGCGCTGAGTTACCATTTTGTGAAAGAGTTTATTTCAAAACCATTATATCGCGACAAAATAATCTCGATAGCTAAAGGAGAGGAATATTCGCCGAGGTATTAATCATTCTTTAAGCATAAGTTGCAATAAAACAAATTTATGAGCAATATTACTTTTCAGACTATAGACTGGGATCAAATAGAAAAAACAGAACATGCTGGGGAAACAGGTACTGCATTTTGGCAAACCCTACAATACCCGGGTCTTCGTATGCGGATAGTAACGTATACGCCAGGCTATCTTGCTGATCATTGGTGTCAAAAAGGCCACATTATATATTGTATCGAGGGTGATTTTGTTAGCGAGCTTGAAGGTGGTGAGATGTTTTCATTGAAAAGTGGAATGACTTATATTGTATCAGATAATTTAAGTTCTCATCGATCTTTCTCAAAGAATGGAGTTAAATTGCTGGTAGTTGATGGTGATTTCCTAAAATAAAAAATGAAATAATTAGATTAATCAGCGGAATTTAACTCACATAGGCAAGTGTCCTTTGTTTGGCACAGACATACGAAACAACAAAGCCCTCCTGATTTCTCAGAAAGGCTTTGTACCCAGCGCCGGAGTCGAACCGGCACGGTTTCCCACAGGTGTTTGAGACCAGCGCGTCTACCAATTCCGCCAGCTGGGCTTGCATGCTGAGAGTGGATTAATTTCTCAGTAGCGGGCTGCAAATGTATCTAAACTCTCTTTAATTCGCAATAGATATTTTTGTCTAAAGTAAATATTTGCAATATCATTCAATCGGCTTTCCTTGGCTGTATCATCCAAAGTTGTGTAATCAGTAGTTAACGCTAATAATTCCTCGTTCATATCGCCCTCAATGGCAAGTACTTCCGCGGTTATTGATCCCAACTCCGTCGCGCTGTCAATTTCCATTATTCTTTCATTAATGTCCATCATTTCCATTAAAAAATCTGCGGGTAATTGTGGTTTTGCACCTTCCGAAACCAAATTATGGAGCCTTAAAATGTATTCCAGCCGCTTTGCCGGATTGGCAAGGGTTTGGTAAGCCTTATTATTTAGCGTAGATAATTCTAATATTTCCTGCTGTTTTGCTTCGTCTTCATTTGCATAAAAGTCAGGGTGGTATTGCTTGCTTAATTGGTAAAATTTCTTTTTTACATCCGCATCATTCAAATTGAATGTTTCAGGCAAGCCATAAAAATCAAAATAATTCATATTGCAAAGTTACGTAACGTGTCCAATTATACTAATCAGTATTAAACCAAATTGCGTAATTAGTGTCTGTTCATAAAATTTTACATCTTTGCTTAATAATACAAACTACTATGCTTTTTGAAAAAATGCGGCAGAAGCCGTTCTTTATACTTGGCCCATGTGTAATGGAAAACCAGGAATTACTATATACTGTTGCTGAAAAAGTTGCCGAAATAGGCCAGAAATACAACATCCCGGTTGTATTTAAATCATCATTTGATAAAGCTAATCGTACATCCATTCATTCATATCGCGGACCGGGACTTGAAAAAGGTATGGAGATGTTATTAAAAGTAAAAGAACGTTTTGGCCTGCCGTTGATTACAGATATACATGAAAGCTCCCAGGCAGCCTTAGTAGGTGAGGTGGTTGATATTTTGCAGATACCTGCCTTTTTATGTCGTCAAACTGATCTTTTAGTCGCGGCAGCAAAAACAGGTAAAATTGTGAATATTAAGAAAGCACAATTTTTATCAGGCGCGGATATGTTTTATCCAGCACAAAAAGTAATTGAAGCAGGCAATAACCAGGTTATATTAACTGAGCGTGGTAATATGTACGGCTATAATAATTTGGTAGTTGATTTTAGAAATATTCATGATCTGAAATTATTTGGCCACCCGGTTTGTATGGATTGCACACACTCGGTACAACGCCCTGGCGCTGCTGGTGGTAAAACCGGTGGCGACCGTACATTTGTACCTATGATGGCCCTTGCTGCTAAAGCTTTTGGCGCCGATGGTTACTTTATGGAAACCCATCCCGATCCGGATAACGCGCTTAGCGATGGACCGAATATGGTGAAATTGCGTAACCTTGAAGAGGTGATAAAACCATTATTAGGATAATAATATGGCTATGATGGATATTGCCAAACGGGTTTTTGATATTGAAATAGAATCATTACAGCATGTGGCGGGTTTGCTTGATGAAAAATTTACACAAGCAGTTGAAGCTATTTTAAACACCAAAGGCAAACTGGTTGTTATTGGCATTGGTAAATCCGGGCATATCGGCAGAAAAATCGCTGCCACATTATCAAGTACGGGCACGCCAAGCTTTTTCCTTCATCCCGGCGAAGCCTTTCATGGCGATTTGGGAATGGTGGGGGTGAATGATATTATAACACTTATTTCATACTCCGGCGAAACAGAGGAAGTATTGAAAATTATTCCATTTCTAAAATGGAATAAAAATCAAATCATTAGCATTACCGGCAACCCCAACTCAACCATTGCAAAAAACAGCGACTATCACCTTAATATCAGCATAACCCGCGAGGCTTGCCCGTTGGCATTGGCGCCAACATCGTCAACAACGGCTACGTTGGTAATGGGCGATGCGCTGGCAGTTGCTTTGATGGAGTCGCGCCAATTTCAGGAAGAGGATTTTGCTCGTTTCCACCCAGGCGGAAGGCTGGGGCATAAGTTATTGGCTAAGGTGAAAGATTTGATGCGCTCGGACAGCTTGCCATATATCTCAAAAGACGCTTCATTTACCGAATTATTGCTTTCGATGTCTGAAGGTCGTTTGGGGATGGTAATAGTTGGTAATAAGGATTTTTTTGAAGGAATTATTACCGATGGCGATTTACGAAGGGCCTTATTGAAAAATGCCGATACATCAAAATTAAGTATTGTTGATATGATGACACGCAACCCGGTAATAGTTGCCGGCGATGAATTTATTAAGCAAGCCGAAAGCCTGATGATTGAAAAAAAGATAACAACTATATTAGTTGGCTCTGAAGTAGAAAGAAGTATTATTGGCGTATATCAAATATTTAATTGATAAAAATAATCTATAAACTTTGATAAGTTTGTGATATTATTAAAATCAAAACCATAAATTTCTAATTTTGTTATACACATACCTGTTGTTTAATTTTTTGATATTGCAAATTTTCAACAAATGCTGGGTTTAACTATTCTACGATAAGAAGAAGAAAAAGTATGATCCACAGATACGCAACGTTTATTAAGGCTGTTAACCTCACTACTGATTATTTAATTCTAAATATCAGTATGGTAATTTCATATGTTGTAATTGATAAATCGTCATACATATGGATCAATAATAAAAATTACCTTCCAATAGTACTTGTATTCAACCTTATTTGGCTACTGGCGGCCAATATAAGCGGTTTGTATGAACAGGTATTAAATAAGGATTCCATTAATACTTATCGGGGGGTTATTAAAACCTATTTCATTTTTGTAAGCTTTATATGTTTTACTATTATAATACTTATAGGTACAAAACCATACTTTGTAACCCGCGAATATCTTTTTTATTCTCTTGCGCTGTTTGGGTTTTTACTCGGTTTATGGAAGCTTATATTTTTGGGTATACGCAAAAGCAATCGTCGTTCCTTATTTGATACCAGGAATGTGGTTATAATAGGTGGTGGGAGGATAGGATATGATCTTTATCAATTTTTTAATAACAATGCCGAACGGGGCTATAACCTTATAGGTTTTTTTGATGATGTACCCGAACGGGTTAAAGAGAAAGGTTTATACTTAGGTAGTACAGATGAGTGTATTGATTATGTAATTGCCAATAATGTCGACGAGATCTTTTGTACGCTACCAAACTCTAAAGCTGATACTATTGAGAGATTAATGCTTGATGCTGATAAAAACCTGATACGTTTTAAGTTTGTGCCTGAATATTACGATTACGCGAAAAAACCAACTTATATACAAAGCTTTGGCCATATCCCGATTATATCTGTACGGCCGGAACCACTTGAAAATATGTTGAACCGGTTTTTAAAACGATCATTCGATACTGTTTTTTCCATGCTTGTTATTGTGTTTGTATTTAGCTGGCTGTTTCCAATATTGGCCTTAATTATAAAACTACAATCAAAAGGACCGGTCTTTTTTGTGCAGACACGCTCTGGGCGGGATAATAAGCCCTTTAAATGTTATAAATTCAGGAGCATGAGGGTTAATGATGAGTCGGATAAAAAGCAAGCTACACGCGACGATAAACGTATTACATTAATAGGTGCTATTATGCGCCGTACGAGTATTGATGAGCTTCCGCAGTTTTTTAATGTGCTGCGCGGAAATATGTCTGTTGTCGGGCCTCGTCCGCACATGATAAGCCATACCGAACAGTACTCTCAGCTTATTGATACCTTTATGGTAAGGCATTTTCTAAAACCAGGTATTACCGGTTGGGCACAAATACGTGGCTTAAGGGGTGAAACCAAAAACACTGAAGATATGCTGGCGAGAGTGGAAGCTGATGTATGGTACCTTGAAAACTGGTCGTTCCTGCTTGACCTTAAGATCGTTTTCCTGACATTCTTTGGTACTCTTAGAGGCGATAAAAATGCATTCTGATGCCTGTTTTTTACGATCAGCTTAAGCGAAAAGTATCACTCGACAGAATACCTCAACGAATTATCTCAATTGTACCATCGCAAACAGAATTACTGTTTTATTTAGGTTTGGGTGATAATATTATAGGGGTTACTAAATTTTGTACCCATCCACATAATCAAACTAAACATACAACCAAAATTGGGGGCACTAAACAGCTAAATATTGAATTGATACGGGAATTACAACCAGATCTGATCATTGGCAATAAAGAAGAAAATGAACGAAGCCAGGTTGAAGATTTAATGAATATTTGCCCGGTTTGGGTAAGTGATATTGATGATTTAGCCGGAGCGATTGCAATGATTGAAAGTGTGGGAGTGATGGTTAACCGGGAAGCTGAAGCCAATATACTTGTAAAAGCTATTTCAAATCAATTTAATGCCTTAATCAAAGTTGAGAAACCACTGACTGTAGCTTACTTAATATGGCGTAAACCATATATGGTAGCAGCTGGCGGCACGTTTATTAACAGCATGTTGCAATTGTGCGGCTTTACTAATGCTTTTATAGCGGAAAGATACCCGCAGGTAGATACAATGATGCTTATAAATGCTAATCCTGATTTGATTTTTCTATCGTCCGAGCCATTCCCTTTTACTGAAAAACATATCAAGGAGTTTAAAGTAATATTGCCAAATGCAAAGGTTGTTTTAGTTGACGGTGAAATGTTTTCGTGGTATGGGAGCAGGCTATTATTGGCACCAAGATATTTTTCATCGGTGATTGAATCGTTAGTTTAAAATTAATCAGACTAACGTACAGGTATTTACCACAAATACTTAAATAAATTTTATTGTTTACCAATTTAAGCTATCTTTGCACCTCACAAAATCCTAATGCGGAAGTGGCGTAATTGGTAGCCGCACCAGACTTAGGATCTGGCGCCGCGAGGCGTGGGGGTTCGAGTCCCTTCTTCCGCACAGAATGGGAATGGTTTGAACACCATTCCCATTTTTTATTTAAAATCTGCTCCGATAGTTATGGATTTCCATTGCTCCAATTCTTCGGACATATCAGTTAGTTTTTTTGAAGCACGGATATAAGCATCATTCCCGAGAAACAATTGCATTGGCGGTGTCGCCATTTCAGCTAGTTCCATAAATATTTCTGCTGCGCGATCCGGGTTACCCGCCTGTTTTCCATCCGAAGACAAGTAACGGTTCTGCGTGTTTTTTACTGCTTCATAGCCCTCGATGTTTGTAGTAGTTAGTGCCAGAGAGTTCTTGGTCAAAAAGCCAGTCCGGAAACCTGATGGCTCAACAACGGTAACCTTAATTCCAAATTCCTTTACATCAAGCGCGATCACTTCGGAAAAAGCGGCTACCGCGGCTTTGGTAGCGGAATAAACCGACCAGCCAGGAGCGCCCACAAAACCGGCTACCGAACCGATATTTATGATATAACCCGATCTCTGACTGCGCATTACCGGTAGGACACTCTTTACTACATCTATTGTTGCCAGCACATTAACATTAAAAATATTCCGGATATCCTGTTCTGCTATCTCTTCTACAGTTCCGGCCATTCCGTACCCCGCGTTGTTAACCACAACATCTATCTGTCCAAACGCAGCCAATGTTTGCTGTACGGATTCATCAATGCAATCCAGGTTGTTTAAATCAACCGCCAGCGGAAGAAAACGGGCTTTATCTATAAAGCCGACTGCCTGACTCAGCGTATGTGCATCGCGCGAGGTTGCGGCAACTCTGTAGCCGTTTTCAAGCAGTTTTTTTACGAGGATTAACCCCAGTCCTTGAGAGGCTCCTGTTACATACCATACTTTTGAAGTGTTCATGATATTATGATTTTATATCGTTTTATTCGGATGCGTTATTCTATTTCTGCTCCTGTCTTAGGTGGTCAAAGTAGGCCGTCGTTTCTTCCAGTATCGATTTCATTAGTTCACCGGCTTTTGTATGTTTCAGTACAGGCGCTATCTGGCCACCCCAGAATAAGATCATATCCCACTTTTCTTGTTCGATAGCCGCTATTCTTAAATGCGACATGAACTGTGTTTGCAGAGGGAAAGGCAGAAAGCCATTTTCCTTATAATATATGAGGTCCTTTGCAACACGACTGGTTATTCCTCGGCCAAGCCGTCCGGTAAATGCCCGCGACAAGGTAGTATATTTAGCTGCATCTGAAAACAGCATTTGCCGGTGAATAGCTGTAGCGTTCGACTCGTCTGTTGCCAGGAATGCAGTACCGATTTGCGCGGCATCAGCGCCAAGTGCTAATGCCGCGGCAACACCCCTTCCGTTAGCGATACCACCCGCGGCTATAACTGGAGTTTTTACCTTTTCTTTGATCAGCTGGAGTAATACAAATGTTCCGGTTGTAGATGATTCTGCCGATACAAGAAATGAGGGGCGATGCCCACCAGCTTCAAAACCAGAAGCAATAATCATCTCAACTCCTGCTGATTCCAGCGCGATAGCTTCATCCAGTGTAGTTGCGGCCCCTACAGTAACAATGCCAAACCTGCGGCATTGCTCTAAAATATCAGCAGATGGGATACCAAACATAAAGCTAAAAACAGGCGGTCTTTGATGTAGGATCACCTCGATCTGGTTTTCAAAACGCGATTTGAATGGTGCTGGTTTTTCGGGTAACCCAATTCCCAACTCGTCAAAGTAAGGCTTAAATAGAGCCTCAGTCTGTTTAAACTGCTCATCTGAAACTGAGCCGTCTATGGCATCTGTATCGGAAACCCACAGATTGATATTGTAGGGTTTATTGGTTGCGGCTTTGATCTGTTGATCTACTTCAACAATCTCCTGCGGGCTTAATGTGTAAGCGCCGTAGCCCCCAAGTCCTCCTGCATTAGATACCGTTGATACCAGCTCAACGGAAGATAGGTTGCCGCCGAACGGCCCTTGCAGGATGGGATATTGAATACCCAGAATTTCAGATGCTTTTGTTTGATACCACATAGTGCTAAAATTTATTCAGAAACGTCGGTGATCATTTTATTAATGATCATCCATTGGTTATCAATTTTATGAAATGAAAGCAACTCATCATAATTAAATTCATACATTTTCACCTTCACTTTAGCAACTGCTATGGAGTTAATCACATCAATAGATATAATCGTTCCTTTAAAAGGTTTGCCGGAATCTTTCGGGCTTTGGCGATGCGCAACGCCGTCAAGGTACTGATCAAGTGTTTTGGCATATGGCTGGCCCTTTACGTCCCCGAACAATAAGGTGCCTGGATTTAAAATATGACTTAAGGTATTAATATTCCCTTCATAAATTCCTTTGAAATAGTAATCTTCCAGTGTCTGAGCAATTGCTGTAGAATCTTGAGTTGTTTCCATTTTCTTTAAATTTTGTGCTTTTAATACCAGCAATGTGCAGGACAAAAAAGCGGTAAATAAAAGCGTTTTCATGTTAATTCAGGTTATGTCCGGCTCCCAAACCACCATCCACATTAATAATGGCGCCGTTAATAAAGTTACTCTTTGCAACGGTATAAACCATTTCTGCGATGTCTTTCACTTCGCCAACACGGTTCAGCAGATGTAACCCTGCTGTTTGATCGGCGTTATCACCATGCATTGGGGTGCGGATCGTTCCGGGCGCAATCGTATTCACCCTGATGTTATCCTTACCAAACTCAGCTGCAAGCTGTATAGTAAGCGCATGTATTGCACCCTTTGATGCCATTTGTGCGGTAATGGGTACTCCGCCGAGACCGTGATTCACAAGAGGTGTGCCGATATTGATCACTACGCCATCGTGCTGCTTCAGCATTTGAGGAATAATGGCCTGGGTGGTAAAGTAAGTACCTTTCAGATTTGTATTCAGAAAACGGTCAAGGTAGGCTTCGTCCACTTCGAGAAAAGGTTTGGTTTCAAATATCCCGGCGTTGTTCACTAAAACGTCTGCCGAGCCAAATTTTTCAACGGCAGTTGCCAAAAGTTTTTCGCCGGTTTTCTTATCGTACACACTACCGGCCACCATGGCCAGGTTTTCACCTGCGCCAAGTTCATAATAAACCTGTTCCAGCTTTTCTGCAGTTGAAGAATTGATCACTACATTGTCGCCATTTGCTAAAAAGTGACGGGCTATTTCTTTGCCGATGCCAGATGAGGCACCAGTAACTATTATTGTTTGCTTCTTCATTTATTTCTTTCAGCAGTTATACCTTTTTCTCTTAATACAGATACTTGTTCTCCATTATGACCCCAGTCGTCCAAATCATATTCCTGGATTACGACATAGGTTAATTGAGGATCTTTGTTTAATACATCACTCAACAAATCAGTTACCCCTTTTATCAGGGCTTGCTTTTGTTCTCTTGTAACGCCTTCGCGGGTTACTTCTATTTTCACATATGGCATGGCTTTAATTTTTATGCTAAAGCTTATGATGCTTTAGCGGTTAAACTTACATTCAATTCAAAATCATTGTAGATCAAGGTATCGCCCAAATCTTTAAAGAGATTACCTGAACGGAATTTCATGCCATATTTGGTGCGATCTATAACCAGTTTGCCGGTTGCAGTTAATATATCACCATTAATATTAATATCTACATCAAAAGCTATGGGATTGGTAATGCCTTTAATGGTTAGATCGGCTGTGATATGGTTACCTGAAATAGCATTGATCTTTAGAACGGCTTCGGGATATTTTTCAATAGAGAAAAAGTCATCAGAAGCCAGGTGCCCGGCGAACTGTGCATTAGTTGCAGGGTCGGTTATGTCCAGTATTTTAATAGAAGTAGTATCGATGAAGAATTTACCACCGGTAAGTTTACCGTTATTTAAAACGAGTTCACCTTCCTTAATTGCTATGGTGCCATTGTGTGCACCGGTTACCTTTTTGCCCACCCAATAAATATTGCTTTGGGTACCCACGATTTCAAATTTTTGATTTTCCATTTTATTTTGTGTTTTAATTACAAAACAAAATTGGGCAGGAAATTCCGGGTAGCTGTGTGACCTATATCACATTCGGATGAGGGTATAATTTATGTGACCTATGTCACATTTTAAGCCTGGTATAGTCGGCTAAGTGTTTCTCTTGAAACACCTAAATAAGCTGCGATAAGATTTTTAGGAACTATGTTGTAAAGCTCAGGATATAGTTTCAAAAGCTCTTCATATCGATATTTTACATTATTGTTCATAAAGGATAGCAGTCTTTTGTTCGCTGCGATATAGCCTTTATTAGTTCGCCACCGGAAAAAGTGCTCCGCGTTGTGAAGTTCGTTACACAGTTTTTCCCTGTCAGCATTGCTAAGGCAAAGCACTTCCGTATCGGTAATGCAATCCACGTTGATGGAAGCCTTAGTATGATTATACAATGCATTATAATCGGAAGCCCACCACGTAGGCATAGCAAATTGGAGGATGAACATTTTCAGGTCATCATTGATATAGAAAGATTTTAAGCAGCCCGAAATTACGAAATATTCGCAATCGACCATGTCGCCCTCGCTGATTATCACCTGCCCTTTTTTAAAACTTTGGTTTTTAAAAAACGAAAAGAAATAATCAAACTCATCATCTGACAGCGAGGCTAATTTAGCTACATGAACTTTTAAGATTTCTTTGGCTTCCATTGTATTATACTAAGTTAAGGGCAAAATCAGGCAAATGATTTTTTTTGTAAGCTATTTTTTGCAAATATCTTGTAATCTATCATATGTAATATTAACATCGCATAACGCAATGTGGATTAGTAATAAGATAAGAGATAATTGATCTGTTGCAATTATAATCCTGAATAATAATCATATCCCTGCTCAGCCCAGTAGTCGTACGGACGGTTGTTACTAAAGGTGATCGTCCCGATTCGTTTCAAGTTTTTGATGCCATACTTTACCGGGATGATCAGGCGGAGCGGTTGTCCGTGATTACCATTCAGTGGTTCATCATTCATCTGGTAAGCCAATAAAGTTTGAGGATGCATAGCGCTTGGCATATCAATGCCCACATAATATCGCTTATCGGGCGTTTCCATGCCTACATATTCTAGCTTTGATTCGGCTTCCAATTTAAAGTTGGCCATGAAATCACGGAAACTAACCCCTTCCCAGTGCGATATCTGATCCCAACCTTCAACGCACTTAAAATCATAGGTGATCGCCGTTTTTGGTAATTTCATCAGTTCATCAAGTGTGATCTGTAAAGTTTCACCTGAGATCTTTTTTACCTTTAGTTTCCAGAATTCGGGTGGTAGTACCCCTCCTGAACCAATGTCGCTGTTGTGCCTTATTTTTTTTGCGGCCATCGAGCGCGGATACGTTTTTACCAGGTGATTTTCGTTAAATGTCAACCTTCTGAAGAATAGCTCGGTTTTGTTAAGCGCCCGGCGCAGGGGTTTATGTGCCCCGGCAGTTATGCCTGCCGTTTCAATTTGCGACTTATACAACCACCTCCAGCCGCTATAAGCACTGGCAGCATAAACGCCAAAAATGGTAAACGAAATAAAATTCTTCCGATTGATATTTTGCTCAACAGTAATCGGTTTTTTAGAGGACTTGTTTTTTTTACTGAATAGATTTTTCATCACTTGTGGGTATATTTTCAATGATGGGTTTGGGTTCTTCGTTTACCACTTCAAATCCAGAGATCACCGATCTGAAATTATTCCATCCTGCTAGAATCACTTGCACAATGTGGATCACAAAGAATAAAACATAGCCAATGGTCAATACAAAATGCCATATTCGGGCCAAATGGTAACCGCCACACAACCATGTTAGATAATAAAACTGAACAGGCTTGTAAATAGCAAACCCGGTAACCAGCGAACCAAACCCCATGATAATGATGGCCGTGTAAGCGATGCGTTGAGCTGCATTATATTTATCCTGAGGAGGTGCCGTTTTTCGGATATGCAGATCGTGCAACAATACCAGCCATGCTTCTTTAAATGAATGCCTGCTGGGTACTAATTGCCGCCACTCGCCGGAGATCATCGTATAGAGGACATAGAAAAACCCGTTTAATGCGAAAAACCACATGAACAGAAAATGGAACGCCATGCCCTCAGCCAACCTTGCCGGGATATGCAACAGTTTATAATACCAATCAGGAAAGAAGCGGACATAGGTATGCCCAAATATGGTGATTCTATACTCGTCATTTGCCCAATAAATCAACATTCCGCTCCAGATCATGATGGCGAGGACAGGGAAATTTACCCAGTGTGTCCATCTCATTACCAGCGGATGCTTTTCTTTAATGGCTTTCATTTGGGTTCTTGGTTTATCATCGTTGAGCTTGTAATGAAACTTACTTTTCCATGAAAAACTCCAACAGCCCCTTTTGTACCTGGCCAGTTTGTTCCTGGATAATCCAATGCCCCGAACCTGTAATTACACATTCTTTTACATTGGAGGCAACCAAACGAACATGTGCTCCCAAAAAGGGTGCAAAATGGTCTGATCCCATTGCCAATACAGGCATCGCCAACTTGTGTTTACGAAACTCCTGATTATCTTTAATGTCTTGTTCAAATACAAAACAAAGAAACGAAGCTCTTGCTGCACCTTTTACTGAATATGCCCGAGTAAATTCCGCTTTTTCTTGAGAAGTAAATGAGTTCTGCACGAAACTTACCGCCGGAAAAAAATCTTCCAAAATTAAATTCATTCTTCCCTCTGCAACTTCGCTGGAATGCGGCTGACTAAAAAATCCGAACCACCATGCCTGGGCTTTAACCTGGCTCCAAACCGGTTCCACACCGGGTATTAGTGCATCCAATAAAGCGAGTTTATTAACCTCGTTCGGAAATTGCGCTGCATAAGCATAGGCAACCATCATACCGATATCATGTCCGGCTATATCAATTTTCTTATAACCAAGCTTTTTTGCAAGTTCATGCAGGTCTATAGCCATAGTCTTTTTGTCATAACCACCTTGTGATTTTCCAGACTCTCCAACACCACGCAAATCCGGAGCAATTATGGTGAAATGCTTTGACAGTTCCGGAAGTAACCTATCCCACATATACCAATTTTGAGGAAATCCATGTACCAGCATAAGTGGGGTCCCATGTCCGCCGATCACATAATGTATTTTGACACCATTTACAATTGCGTATTGATTGGAAAAGCCTTTTGGGGGCGATGCCGGTTTTATAGCCTTATTTATCGTGGTTTGAATAATATTTTTTGAAAATGAGGTATAAGAGTAAAACGTAAATGCAATGAGCATCACCGTAACTTTAAGTATTCTATTTGTTATTTTCATTATTAGTGATTTTAAATGAGCTCTATTGGGCTGTTAGATTATTTCTGAAATTCCGGTTTTAATTGTGCATTCATAGCTTTTCTGAATTTCAGCACTTTGGGTTTTGAGACTTGCATTATGTAGGTTGAACTTGGATTGATACGGTAGTACCCCTGGTGATAATTCTCCGCGACATAAAATATATTAAATGGAACAACCTGGGTAACTATTGCTTTAGGATAATGCTTCGATCTGTTGATCTCTTTTATCAAACCCAATATAATAGTTTTCTCTCCCGGGGTCCGGTAAAAGGCAATTGAGTGATATTCGGTACCTTCATCAGGTCCCTGGCGGTTAAGCTCTGTAGGGTCATGCGCAAAAAAGAATGCCCGGGCTATAGTAGCAAAACTAATCACTTTTGGATCATAATAAATTTGCGAACATTCAGCATGCCCGGTAGTTTTTGAAGCTACTTGGTCATAAGTTGGATTTTTAGTTGTTCCGCCAGCGTAGCCAGAAATTACCTTATTTACGCCTTTTAGCTCAAGCATAGCCTCGCTCATACTCCAAAAACATCCACCGCCAAAAGTAGCCACCGCTTCCCCCGCCTGAGGTTTTGGTAATGGGCTGAAATTATTAGCACCACCCGCTGTTTGCGCATTTGTAACACCGGTAAATAGTAATATTACGATACCAAATAATAAGAAACGTTTCATAAGAAGTTGTCTGTTAAAAATCAAATAGGTATTTGTTATTGCCTATTTGAGATTATTAAATAATGAGGTAGTTTGATAGAAGAAAAACCTGACTAATAGCTATCCGCTACAATCGATGCCCGATTCCCATAAAAGGGATATCAGGCATCTGATTTAGTTAGGGTATTAATTTTTAGTGCTTTGCATAAGATGCTTTGATGATTACCGCGGCCACTGCCTCAGGCTGTGAAATAAACACCGCATGGCTGCCTTTGATCTCTGTAATTTTGGTATGCGCACGTTTGTACATATTACGCTCTATGATCGGATTAATAGCATGATCTTCGGTAGCTACTATGCCGAAGCTTGGCTTATCTTTCCAGGCTGCTTCAGTAACAGGGGTACCAAAACATGCTCCTACAATAGGTAGTTGGGATGCATTCATAAAATCTGCTAAAGCCTTAGGAAGATCGGCGCAATAACCTTCATGGAAGGTTTCCCTGTCAAAAAACACAACTCCCTTTGGATCTGCGGTAACGCGCATTGAAGGTGCTTTTGGTTGAGTAACTGACCATTGATTTGCGGTTTCACCTTTATCCGGCTCAAAGGCGGCCACATAAACTAAAGAAGCAACTTTAGGATCTACACCTGCCTGGGTAATTACTACACCGGCCCATGAATGGCCCACCAGTACTACCGGTCCATCCTGCTGAGCAAGTATTCGGTTGGTTGCTTCAACATCATCGTTCAATGAGGTTAGCGGGTTTTGAACAATACTTACATGATAACCCTTTTTTGTAAGAATGTTGTAAACACTTTTCCATCCCGAACCATCCTGAAAGGCACCATGTACAATCACAATGTTTTTTATCGGATGGGTTTGCGCTGCTACCGGACTAACCCGTATAAGCAAGCTGCTGAAGATAACGAATGCTGCGATTAAATACTTATTTAATGAGCTGTTTTTAATAGATGCGATTTTCATTTTTTTGTTTTACTATGAATTAATAATAGACGAAATTATCCTTAAAAAGGGGCCGTTATAATGGCTAAACTTCCCAAAATGATGGATGATTTTCTCTGGGATTACCTTCGCAGATGAGGATAGCGTGCTATTCAGGTAGTGTACAATGTGCCTGATGCGACTGAACTATGAGGGGCATTCCTTAATGAATTCCTAAATGATTGAGGAGAAACTTTTATCTTATTTTTAAAGTACCGGCTGAAATGATATTCATCATTAAAACCAAGATTATAAGCAATTTCTTTTAAAGTTTTAGAAGTTAAGTTAAGCTCCCTTTTTGCCTCCATAATAATCCTTTCAGAAATTATCTCTGTCAGCGTTCTTTTGAAATGATTTTTGACAATTCTGCCAAGTGTTTTTACAGGAATATTCAATAGGTCCGCATATTCACCGCCACTATGCTTGGTCTTGAAATGTAACTCTATCATTCTGTTGAGTTGGCGCAAAAGAGCAACATCGCTTGTATCCTGATCCAGCGACATGGAAGTTGTGCATTTTAGAAATTTTATCCTAATAGCAGTGATCAATAATATTTTAAGATATGCGATCAGAAGGTCATGTTGAGCGAGCCCACCACCTGACATTTCAGCCGTTATAAGTTCTACAATACTGTAAATTGAAGAACTTTCATTTTCAGATATATTAAAAAAAGGTGGATTATTAGGGGGATTAAAAAGTATACCGTCGCACGCAACCTCAATTCGGTGCCTGAAAATACAGAAGAAATCAGGATGGAAATTAATCATCACCCCTTTTAGCGTTGCGCCATTGATCATAAATGGCTGAAAAGGTGAAAAGAATAATAGTGCCTTTTTAGAAATCTGATAATCAGTGAAGTCTGCTTTTAATTCGCCATCTCCTTCTGATACCAGGATAATAGAAAAATAGGGAACTCTTTGCACCTTGTTAAAATGCTGATCACCTTCAAAGTGTATTACCCTGAAATCCAATTCTCCATCAGCAGGGTTTCTAAGTATCATGACCGATTCTGTTTTCATATTCAAGACTTAATGTTTTATAGCGTTTTATTCACACATACGTGCCCCGGCCATTCTTTACCAGGCAGTTGTTATTGAACTGCCTGGTATTTATTTCTTGATGAGTATGCCGTTATTCCAAACAACACTCATTCATCACTATTCATGCATCATACGTCATCCGAAATAAAAATGGCCAAGAGGTATTAAGCCGCCATCATTACTGATAAGAAACTGTTAAAGTAATAGGCGCATTTAGCACTTTAGATACAATACAATTTGCTTTAGCGCCTTCTGCAATTTCTTTAAAAGTTTCAGCGGATACACCATTGATCAATGATGCTGTCAAATCCAAATGAATGCCAGTGATCTTAAGGTTAGCCAAATCAACCTCAATAGTGGCTTCGGTATTCAGATCGTTGGCTAAAAAGCCTGCCTGCTCAAGAACTGCACTTACCGACATTGTAAAACAGCCTGCGTGTGCTGCGGCTATCAATTCTTCGGGATTGGTACCGATACCTGATTCGAATCGTGTTTTAAAAGAATAGGGGGTTTGGTTAAGAATAGTGCTTTGAGAAGATATTTCGCCTTTACCTTCTTTAAGGTTACCATTCCAATGTGCTTTTGCTGTACGTTTCATGTTGTTGTTTTATTTTGATTAAAAATTATACAACAAAGTAAGGCAGGAAAATTCAGGTGACTGTGTGACCTACATCACATTTAACAGAAGGCAATATTTATGTGATATACATCACTTTTAAGACATGGCCCAGGTGGGTACACAATATGCTTATTATTGAACTTGACTGCTAAAAATTTAAAAAACATCCTGGTGGCCATAGTATTATAATTAGACAATTAACCTATTCGTTTCTCCTGATAAATTTTATTAATCCCGGGAAATACATTTCAGGGTTATCAGAGAAACCCATGTGGGCTGCATTTGGTACCATATACCATTGTGCATTAGGAAATCTTGTACTTAAATTCTTTACCTGTTCTCTGCTTATAATAAAATCGTATTGCCCCACTATGAGCAATACCGGTACTTTTATTTGTGGAGCCATTGCCATGTAATTTAACGAAAAGGTTGAAGGCCCAATTTTGCGGGCTATTTCAAAATTCTTATGCGCTTTTGTCCTCATGAGATAGTCCGGTAGCGCATTTAATCTTACCACAAAGTTTCTTTCAAATGTGCTGTCAAAAGCCTTTTGATAAAGGTTGGTATCGTAGCTTATGCCCTTAGCTTTATTTTGAATTATACTATGATATTGATTTAATACATTTAATAAACTATCGGTTTGCTTACTTGCCAATGTATATCGCTCACCAAAATCCCTTTGAGATGGGTTCATATCTGAAAATATCATTCCCTTAACATTATCCGGGTATTTATAAGTATAAGCCAGCGCCAATAGTGCGCCGTATGAATGTCCGTATATAAAAAATTTATCAAGCCCCAATCCTTTTCGAACCTGTTCAATTTCGTCAACATAGCGAGAAACTTTCCAGATAGAAGTATCGTTCAATTGTTCTTTTGTTGGGTCCTGCGAAAAGTAAGATCCAAACTGGTCATAGTAGTAAATGGTTATACCATTTTTGGGTAGGTATTTTGCGAATATTTCAAAATTCTCGTGCGTGATAGCCGGTCCGCCATGCAGCAATAAAACATTGATTTTCCCATCACCAATCTTTTGCGTCCACACCCAAAACTTGCCGTCGATCAAAATTTTCTTTACACCAGGTGCATTTTCTTTTTTGTAATAAGTACTATCTTTTTGCTGGCTCTTGCCAATTATAGGCATAGCAAGAAGACTAAATAACAAAATGTAAATTAAATTTTTGGCGTTCATGGTGTGGATTTTTTATTTATGACCGATAAAACGCCAGACAGGTTACAGCACGTTGATATTTTTTATCGCAATTCGGCGTCACAAGATTTGCTGAACCCATTGATTTCGCCAGGCCGGTGCCTCGAAGGGATCTGCGAAATACTGTGTTTCATGTACGACTTTACCGTTGCGAAACTCCATAATGCTCACTGTGTATGCTGGTCGTTCCTGGTAGGTAATTATATATTCTGTGATCCAGAGATTGCCTTTTCCGAGAATACGTTTAACATTGAAGCCTGACGGCTTACCCGGATGATGACTTCGCAGGGCCTGTAAATTGCTTCGTCCGAGAATTCGCTCGCCCGACTGGGGGTAATCACAGACGGCGTCGTCATCGTAAATGTCATGTTCCGCGTTTGCATCGCCAACTGCTGATGCATGCCAATGCGCATTCAGTGCTTCAAGTGTTTGTTCTTCCACGATGGAAAGTTTCGGTTGTTTGGTTTTTCCGCTCATGTTTTATTAGTTAAGTGTACTTTGACAATTAATAGAACCTTTTCAAGGTGTTCTACCTCCTGTGTGCCCCATGCGAATGTTTTAAACGTAATTTACATCTAAACAAAATTCCATTTAATATCTTTTGTGAAAAATATTTTTTGTGTGATGTCCAATTCGTCCTATCTCAATCATTATTGAGGTATAAAACAAAAAATAACATTAAAGATCGACAAAAATGGAACCAAGAATCAACTTTTTCGCAAAAGGAGCAGACGCAATGAAAGCAATGTATGGTTTAGGCGCTTACCTGGCTAAATCACCAATTGAACAAAAGTTATTGCACCTGCTTTACTTCCGTGTATCTCAAATTAACGGTTGCGCTTATTGCCTGGATATGCACTCAAAGGATTTACGTGCGGCAGGCGAAACCGAACAACGCCTCTACATGCTTGATGCCTGGCGTGAGGGAACCGTATATACCAATCGGGAACGCGCTGCCCTTGCTTTTGCCGAAGGAATTACCAAAACTCATGTATCGGATGAGGTATATGCCGCCGCCGCTGCCGAGTTTACAGAACAGGAACTTATAGACTTAACCGTGGGTATTATAACAATTAACAGTTATAACCGCATTAATATTGCTTTCCAAACACCAGGAGGCAGCTATCAGCCCGGGCAATTTAAGTCGTAATAATCAACTTAGTCTAACATAATTAATATAAATTCACACATCAATTAAAAATCATGAACAAGAATCAAGCAAATGAGTTCGTTTTTTTATTCCGTCAGCCGGCTTTAAACCTAAGCCCGGAAGGACAGGGAGAACTCCAAAAAAAGTGGATGGATTGGGTTGGCAGTATAGCCGCACAGGGAAAATTAGCCAGCAACGGCATTCACTTAGCAGCGGAAGGCAGTGTATTAAAAGCAGGCGGTGTAGTTACCGATGGCCCCTTTGTAGAGATCAGGGAGATATTGGGCGGCTTTATAGTGGTTAAAGCTGATACCATGGATGATGCCATTACCCTGGCTCACGGCTGCCCAGGCATTGACGTAGGCGGCAGTGTTGAAATCAGAACAGCATTCGCATAACACCTCTTTTTTTAAAAACCCCGGCTGGCTTATCCGGTCGGGGTTTAGTTAGCAAATGGAACAGCATCAGGCAGCATTAAAACATTTATTTAAGCAAGAATTTACCAAAATGGTAGCGGTAATAAGCAAGCTATATGGCTTGCAGCATATTGAAATAGCCGAAGATATTGTAACCGAAACTTTTTTAGTGGCTACCGAAACCTGGGAACATAAAGGTATCCCGCTTAATCCGGCAGCGTGGCTTTATACCGTGGCTAAGCAAAAAACGCTGCAGCATTTCAGGCGCAATAAAACTTATACCGAAAAGGTGATACCCCGGCTAAATCTGGACCAAGAGGAGCATGAAGAGATGGCCGAATTGAATTTCTCATACCGAAATATTAAGGATAGCCAGCTGCAAATGTTGTTTGCGGTTTGTACCCCGTTAATTGCCAGCGAGGCACAGATAGGCCTGGCCCTGCGCATCCTGTGTGGTTTCGGGATTGATGAAATTGCCGAGGCATTTTTATCTAATAAAGAAACCATTAACAAACGTTTATTCCGCGCTAAGGAAAAGTTGCGGAATGAAAGGATACAATTAGAACTCCCACCTGAAGGTGAAATTTCCCGGCGACTGGATAATGTACTGCACATCGTTTATCTGCTTTTCAGTGAAGGCTACTATTCCAAAACTCAAAATGAGATACTGCGAAAGGATTTTTGCATTGAAGCCCTGCGGTTAGGGTTAATGCTGACGGAATACGACAAAACCAATCTACCTAAAACCAATGCCCTTATAGCCCTCATGTGTTTCCATGCTTCGCGATTTAATGCCCGTCAAATTGGCGAGGAAGCCCCAGTACTTTACGAGCAACAAGATGTGACGTTATGGGATCAGGAATTAATCCATCAGGGTATACATTTCTTAAACTTATCTGCTCAGGGAAACGAGATCACATCATATCACCTGGAAGCCCGGATTGCTTACTGGCACAGCTTGAAACAGGATACACGCGAAAAGTGGGAGAATATTTTGCAGTTATATAATCAGCTTTTGTTGATTAACTATTCGCCCATGGTGGCACTCAACCGTACTTACGCTTTATACAAAGCCAATGGTCAGCATGCGGCTTTAATAGAAGCCGAGAAATTGAAACTGGAACATAACCATTTTTATTACCTGTTGCTAGGCGAACTATATAAAACCATTGACGAGGCAAAGGCCAAAAGCAATTATGAAAATGCCAAAGCCTTAGCCAAAACACAAACCGAGAGACAAGGGATTCAGAAAAAGATAGATCAACTTGGTTAAAACCTGTTTTTTACCAGTTATAACTTTTTAATGACTCGTGATATTTAGCTTGATCGAATCTGTACAGATCAGGTGATTTATGCGCCCCGCCTCTCCGGACGTTATCTGATTTTATCAATATCCCAAACTTCATTACCCGCCTGTAAAAATTACCGCGATTTAATTTGATGCCCAATATCGCTTCATATAAGCGTTGTAATTCTGTTAGTGTAAATTCTTCGGGTAATAAATTATAACCTATAGGTTTATAAATCAGTTGTTCGCGTAGCACCTGTAAGGCTTTTTTTAATATTAATGTATGATCCATTACCAAATTGGGGAGATCTTCAACATTAACCCATTTGCATGCGTCGGAGAATTCATCAGTTACCGGCACTACTGCGGTGTAATCAACCAATGCATAATAACTGGTTGAAATAAAACGCTGTTTATGCCACAGGTCATCAGGGTATTCTTTAAAAAAAGCCTCAGACCTGTTAACATCACCAAACGTGGCAAATTGCTGTAAAAAGATATTATCAGCACCGGTGCGCTCTTTTAGTACCCGTTTAACCGCGTCATTTACGTTTTCATTTTTACGAACATACCCACCGGGTAATATCCAGTCTTTGCCATCATTAATTTGTAACAGTAATACTTTTAATTGAGTATCATGAAAGCCAAAAACCACATTATCTACAGATAGATGTGGTATACACGTAGCCCAAAGCTCTTCACTATTTTTCAACACACGTTCGGATATCATCAGCGCTTTTGATTATGGGGGCTAAAGTAATGATTATAATAAATAACCATCGCTTCAAATGTTATGTGTCTGTTCACTGCAACGCGAATTATGTCAACATAAAGTCTCAGTTTTAAAAAAACGTTAAACTTTATTCTTATGCATTTTCTTTTTTGTAGGCTAACCACATATAAAGCGGTACACCCAGCATCAGCATTAAAAAGCCATAGTATACGGCATCCTTACCGGTTCCTGCAATCATCCACATGGTATAAATGAAAGCCAAAAAAGTAAGGATAAGGGCAGCTGTCCATCCACCCGCTATCTTTTTTCTAGCGCGGATGATAGGGTAGGCGGCCACCGAAAACAGAAAAGGTATGAGCGAGGTTAATGTTGCAAATAATAAGAAAAATTTAAATTGCTCAACTAAACCTTTGGTGTAATTCATCCCTATAAAAATAGATATAACTATTGCGTTTAGTAAAATGCCAAAATACGGTGCTCCTTTTTTGTTCAACTTGCCAAAAATAGGAGGGAATAATTTGTCAGTTGCAGTGGCATAAGGGACTTGTCCCTGCACCAATATCCACCCATTTAATGCACCAAATGCTGCAATTGCAACTCCTCCACTAACCCAATAACGGGCGCTGTTTCCATATATAATGGCCGCTGCATCAGAATAAGGGGTAACCGAATGCTCCAACGTGTATGCCGGTATCATCCCCATTACACTAAAGCTACCTAAAATATAAATCGTTGCCGTGATAAGTAGTCCTAAAACAGTTGCTCTTGATATAGTTTTTCCTGGATTTGTAACGTTGCCAGCCGGAATAGTTGCGCTTTCTATTCCCAGGTACGAAAACATAGTCATAGCACCCGTAGCTCCAATTGCGGTTAATACAGAGCCGCCGCTATTGTTGAATGGCAAAAAATATTTGAATTTTATGAAAAACAATCCACCAACTGCAACAAGTAACAATGGGGTTATTTTTAGTATTGTAGTGATTAACTGAACTTTTCCGCTCGTAACAACACCTCGACTATTAATATAAGTGAGTAACCACAGCATAGATAATCCTGTGATTACGGCAACCGTTGTGTTCGTTAACAAAATGGGAAAGAAGGTACTCATTGCACCGATAAACGATATGACAAGGCTGGTTAAACCACCACAATTAGATACAAAATATCCCCAAGCCATCAGAAAACCTGCAAAATCGCCCAGGCCGCTTTGCGAATAGGCGTATGGGCCGCCTGTACCATGCGGTAACAGTTTACTTAAATTGGCGAAAACCTTTGCTAAAAAGAATGACCCTATCCCTGAAAATAACCAGCCTAATAAACTAATACTGCCAAAGGACGCCATTAGGGTGGGCATTAAAAACACGCCCGCACCAATCATATTGCCTACAACTAATGAGGTGCTTGTCCATAAGCCAATTTTATTTTTTGTTGAGGGTGCGGTCATGCTGCTTAATTGAATATCGGAATTTATTGATTTTCCTTTAATTAATTAAACTTTATTAAAGCCTTGCTCTCACAGTACTAATTGGCTGAATAATCTATTTGTAGTTTCTTCCGCGTCAACGCATAACCCCGGGTGTACTTTTGATGTTTGTAGCACGGTACTCCGTGTAGCACTTAACCAACGGAAACGGGATGGCATATCTAGTTTAGCAATGGGGCCACCATCCGCATCACCGGAACAAATGCGCTCAAAAGAACACAGGTGCTCTTTTAATTCATTCATATCCAGGTAATCGGAGAAGGCTTGCAAGCGTTGTTCATCCAATATATACAGCATCTTCAAATACTTTTGCTTGGCACAGTACAAGATAATCCCGATGTTTAGGAATTCCTCGCGTTCAACCCTTGGCATCACGCGTATTACGGCGTACTCAAATAGGGTTCTGTTGTGCATGTTGAGCTTCGTTTACAAAAACAGCTGAGTTTGCTATCCTTGTTATTAAAAAATGCGCATAGGCTGCGCGATGTTCTGCCACTGATTCAAACTCATCAACCAGCCATTCATCGGGTATTAAATCTACAATATCATTAATAACACTATCGGTAAGAATGGTGCGGAATTCGGCATCAACTTCATTCATTTCGGTAGCTTGAGATAACAATACATGATCTTTTACCTGTACAAAGGGGCGTTTTGCCTGTTCTTCCCAATTATGCCAGGAGTGATGGAAATATAATGCCGCGCCATGATCTATCAGCCATAATTCTTTATGCCATACCAGCATATTGGTATTACGAGCCGTGCGGTCGACGTTAGTCAGCAAACAATCCATCCACACAATTTGCGAAGCTAGTTTGGTATCAACTTTAGTAACAGTAGCGTCGAAAGTAATAGCGCCTTGCAGGTAATGCAGGGCTAGATTTAAACCTACGCTGGCTTTTAGCAGGTCTTGTATTTCCTCGTCAGGTTCAGTACGGCCAAAAGCCTCATCTAAATAGGCGAAGACAACTTCAGGTACTTTAAAGCCGAGCTTGCGTGCGATTTCGCAACCGATCAATTCCGCTATCAGCGCTTTAGTCCCCTGACCGGCGCCTCGAAATTTAAGTACGTATAAAAAGCCGTCGTCGGCTTCGGCAATAGCGGGTAGGGAGCCGCCCTCGCGTAAGGGCGTTACATACCGGGTTACATTAACAGTTCGTAAAATATCCTGCATAATTTCAGGATACTAAATTGCGATTTATTTTATGCAGATTATAATTTAGATTACAATCCCGGTTTGGAAGAGATGTTAACAATATAAACTTCCTCATTCTTTGTAAGTACCATATTTTGTATATTTTTAACCCATAATGGAAATCGTAAAAGACAATAAAAAAACCATTTGGGCATGGTGCATGTTCGATTGGGCAAATCAATCTTATAATATGGTGATCACAACAACCATATTCCCTTTTTATTACGTGTACTATACAACATGGCACAACCCTAATGGTGATGTTGTCACTTTTTTTGGGCATAAGTTCGTTAACACTGTATTATCAAATTTCGTATTGGGTATTGCTTATTTGATCATTGTGTTAATGCTGCCGATACTTACCTCAATTGCCGATTACAAAGGGAATAAAAAGAGCTATCTGCAATTTTTTACCTGGCTTGGTGCATTGTCATGTGCAGGATTATTTTTTTTTAAACCCGTTGAGCATGGGATACCAGCACTTGAAATGCCGCTAATATTTTTTGCACTTGCATGTATAGGTTATTGCGGCGGTTTTGTTTTTTACAATTCTTATTTGCCGCAAATTGCTTCAGAAGCCAAACAAGATAGTGTGAGTGCAAAGGGATTTATATATGGTTACGTAGGGAGCCTTGTTGTTCAAATGTGCTGTTTAGCTATTGTAGAGAAACCTGAATGGTTTGGGATCGACCCTAAAAATGATTCATTGCCCGCGCGTATCACTTTTATTATTGTATTTGTTTGGTGGATGGGTTTTTCTATTATTCCATTCAGGTTATTACCTAAAGGTGAACCTAATCCCGGTAAACATAATTATAACGTATTAACAGGCGGCTTTAAAGAATTAATAAAGGTATTCCAAAAGGTAAAAACCATGCCACTACTTCGCCGATTTTTATCATCATTCTTTTTTTACTCTGTTGGAGTTCAAACTATTATGCTGGTGGCCGCACAGTTTGCATCAAAAGAATTGCATATGCCTGATGATACACTAATCATTATTATCCTTATTATTTATGTAGTAGGCGTTGTCGGGGCTGCAGGTATTTCCAAACTATCAGAAAAATATGGTAATGTGCGTACGTTGGTTTGGGTAGTGGGCGTTTGGACGATACTATGTCTTTCCGTTTATTTTATTACCAGCATTCCTGAGTTTTTTGTTGCCGCGGTAATAGTTGGTGCGGTAATGGGCGGTGTGCAGGCTATATCAAGATCAACTTACTCAAAATACCTGCCGCAAAACATTCCCGACACGGCATCATACTTCAGCTTTTACGATGTTACCGAAAAAAGCGCGATAGTGGTGGGCCTGCTTTGTTTTTCTTTAGTTGAAGCCATCAGCCATGAAATGCGTATAGCGGCACTTACGCTTGATCTATTCTTCCTGATAGGTTTCGGCTTATTGATTTCATTATTTTATGCTGAAAAGAAAAAGAAGAATTTGCCAACTGCACCACAGACAGAATTGGTAGAAGCTTAGTCGAATCTTAATTAATAGCTAACATATTTAAGGCATGTTAGCTATTACCCAAACTTTTTCTGAAATTAGCTGCCGATGAATTTAGAATTGTTTATTCCCTGTTTTGTTGACCAACTTTACCCTGAAACTGCTTTTAATACCGTTAAAGTATTAGAAAAAGCTGGTTGTAAGGTGAATTACAACCCAAGCCAAACTTGCTGTGGTCAGCCTGCATTTAATGCCGGTTTTTGGGATGAGGCAAAAACGGTAGGCAGTAAATTTCTAAATGATTTTCCGGAGGAGAGCGTTATCGTAACGCCATCGGCCTCATGTACAGGTATGGTGAAGAGTTATTATAATGATCTATTCACTAATACGGTGCTGCACAATAAATGCCGCGCAATTCAGGGTAATATATATGAGTTATCGGATTTCCTGGTGAATATATTGCAGTTTGATTATTTCGGCGCGGAGCTGGAAGGGCGGGCGGTGTATCATGATAGTTGCAGCGCTTTGCGTGAATGCAAGATCAAAGAAGAGCCAAGACAATTATTGTCAAAGGTTTTAGGTCTTGAATTAGTTGAGCTAAAGGATAATGATACCTGTTGTGGTTTCGGCGGTACGTTTGCTGTTAAGTTTGAAGCGATTTCAACAGCAATGGCACAGCAAAAAGTGGATAATGCCTTAGCTGTTGGCGCTGAATATATTATCAGTACAGATGCTTCCTGCCTATTGCAATTACAGGGCTATATCGATAAAAACGCGCTCCCAATAAAAACGATGCATCTGGCTGATGTATTGGCACATGGGTGGGGAAACGTTTAAGTTTTTCTTTCCGTTTTATCAATTGTTTTAAATAGCTTTACGTACGCAGCTATTACTCAATGATGAAATCTAACCCAACCACTGCTAAACTCTATTTATTTCTGATAGCTGTTTTAGGCTGCTTTTCATTATTAACGCAATTCTATTTAAGTATTGAAAGTGGTTTGGCCCCGCCGCATATTGTGCTTTTTAGATACTTTGCTTACTTTACCTTAACCACTAATTTACTTGTTGCCATAACCAGCGTTACGCTTCTGCTTGCACCGAATTCGCGTTTAAGTAATTTTCTGGGTCGACAAAAAACGCTTACAGCAACAACTTCTTATATACTGGTTGTCGGAATCATTTACAATGTTTTACTGCGTATCATATGGAAGCCAGAAGGCCTGCAATTAATTGTAAATGAATTACTGCATGCCGTTATTCCGATTCTGTTTTTAATCTACTGGCTGGTTTTTGTTAAGAAAGATGGATTAAAATGGAATAATGTATGGCCATGGTTATTATATCCAATCATATATACTATTTATGTATTCATTTTTGGTGCGATCACTGGTTTTTACCCATATCCATTTATTGATCTAGCCCAATTGGGCATTAAGACTACTATAATTAATGCTTGTGGTATCACCTTATTCTTTATCGCTATTTCCTTATTATTAGTCGGGATAAGTAAACTATATAAAAAGCCGGTTTGAATATGATTAATCCATACCTACGGTATAATTATTGAGTATATCATGCATCCTTACCAAAGTTTAAATCGCGATACTGGTGTGATTGCCTATCAGAATGGACCGGATCACATCGCTGTTCAATTTAAAGATGGAACGATGTACTTATACACCAACAAGAGTGCTGGTCAGGATTCTATCAACCAAATGAAAAAACTAGCCAAGGCAGGAGCGGGGCTCACCACCTACATCAATCAGCATGTAAAAGACCGTTACGAGGCTAAAATCAAATAAATTAGTCATTTGGCTGACTAATGTTTCGCTAAAAAATCATAAATTCGCATCCATAAATAACAGATCACTTTGTAGGTGATTTAATAAATTACATTTTTCATAAAACATAAATCATAGTTGTAGATGATTAACATTACACTTCCCGATGGCTCTGTTCGTGAATACGACAAGGGCATCACTTCCGCGCAAATAGCCTTATCAATTTCTGAAGGTTTAGCAAGAAACGTATTAGCGGCCGAAGTTGACGGCCAGGTTTGGGACTCAAGCCGTCCGATTGAACAGGATGCTCATGTAAAACTATTAACCTGGAACGATACCGCAGGTAAATCAACATTTTGGCACTCTTCGGCACACATTATGGCCGAGGCTTTAGAAGCGCTTTATCCGGGTACAAAATTCGGTATAGGTCCTGCTATTGAAACCGGCTTTTATTACGATGTTGATTTTGGCGACCGTGAATTCTCTTCGGATGAATTCAAAAAGATCGAAGACAAGATTATCGAATTAGCAAAAGCTAAAGAAGAATTTATCCGCAAACCGGTTACTAAAGCCGATGCTATTGAATATTTTACCGAGAAAGATGACGAGTATAAGCTCGACTTAATAAAAGACCTGCCTGATGGCTCAATTACCTTTTATTCACAAGGTGCTTTTACTGATCTGTGCCGCGGGCCGCATATCCCTAACACCGGTTTCATCAAAGCTGTAAAGCTGATGAGTGTTGCCGGAGCTTACTGGCGTGGAGATGAAAGCCGCAAACAGTTAACCCGTATTTACGGTGTAACTTTCCCTAAGGCTAGCGAACTAACCGACTATCTGCATATGATAGAGGAAGCTAAAAAGCACGATCACCGTAAATTGGGTAAAGAATTGGAGTTATTCGCTTTCTCTGAAAAAGTGGGCATGGGTTTACCATTGTGGTTGCCAAAAGGTACCGCATTGCGTCAGCGCTTAACTAATTTTCTTGAAAAAGCACAGGTTAAAGCTGGTTATGAGCAAGTTATTACTCCGCATATCGGCCATAAAAACCTGTATGTAACATCGGGTCACTACGAAAAATATGGTGCTGATTCTTTTCAGCCTATAAAAACACCGCAGGAAGGTGAGGAGTTCTTCTTAAAACCAATGAACTGCCCGCATCACTGCGAAATTTATAAAACAAAACCACGCTCATACAAGGATCTTCCGGTTCGTTTGGCTGAGTTTGGTACTGTATACCGTTATGAGCAAAGCGGCGAATTGCATGGCCTAACACGTGTTCGTGGGTTCACTCAGGATGATGCGCATTTGTTTTGCCGCCCGGATCAGGTTAAAGAGGAATTTAAAAAGGTAATCGACCTGGTGCTTTATGTATTTAAAGCTTTGGGCTTTAACGATTACACTGCGCAAATTTCACTTCGCGACCCTGAGAATAAAGCAAAATATATCGGTACTGATGAAAATTGGGCTTTGGCTGAATCAGCGATAATTGAAGCAGCGGCAGAAAAAGGCTTAAACACTGTAGTTGAATTAGGCGAAGCGGCATTCTATGGCCCTAAGCTTGATTTTATGGTGAAGGATGCCTTAGGCCGTAAATGGCAGTTGGGTACTATTCAGGTTGATTATAACCTGCCGGAGCGTTTCGAGTTGGAATACACTGGCAGCGATAATCAAAAACATCGTCCGGTAATGATTCACCGTGCACCTTTTGGTTCATTGGAGCGTTTCGTGGCTGTGCTGATAGAGCATTGCGCTGGTAATTTCCCGTTATGGTTATCGCCTGAGCAGTTTGTGATATTGCCTATCTCTGAAAAATATGAAGATTATGCAAAAAAACTTTCAGAATCGTTAAAAGATTCGGATATTTGCGGGCTTATTGATTTCAGGGATGAGAAAATCGGTCGAAAGATACGTGACGCTGAAGTTAAAAAGATCCCATATATGCTGATTGTGGGCGAAAAAGAAGCAACTGAAGGGTTAGTTTCGGTTCGTAAACACGGTCAGGGAGATTTAGGAAGTATGAGCATAGAAGATTTTAAGAAACAAATAATTAAAGAAATAACAGTATAACTTGGCATTAAACAAACCTTTCAATAGAGGACCAAGGCTTCCTTTCAAGAAGAAAGAAGCTGAACACAACATTAATCAATTTATAAAAGCTCCTGAAGTTCGCCTTGTTGGTGATAATGTGGAGCAAGGTGTTTTTTCACTGCGTGATGCATTAGCCATTGCACAGGAGCAGGAACTGGACCTTGTAGAGATTTCGCCTAATGCTGTTCCTCCTGTTTGTAAAGTAACAGACTATAATAAGTTTGTTTACGAACAAAAGAAGAAGCTAAAAGAGATAAAAAGCAATGCCAAGCAAACCGTTATTAAAGAAATAAGGTTTGGGCCGAATACTGATGACCATGACTTTGAATTTAAATTAAAGCATGCGCAAAAGTTTTTGGAATCTGGCGAAAAGGTAAGGGCTTATGTACACTTTAAGGGCCGTGCAATTGTTTACAAGGAACAAGGCGAGATATTATTGCTGCGTTTTGCACAGGCGCTAGAAGAAGTAGGTAAAGTTGAACAACTACCAAAGCTTGAAGGAAAACGGATGTTTTTAACCGTAGCTCCAAAGGCAGCTAAAAAATAGAGATTAGAGAACAGAGGCTGGAGATTAGGTGAAATCCGAAATCGAACATCCGAAATTCGAAATTAAAGATAATACGTTGCGAAAACGTAGATATAAAACACAAATAAATAACGGATATGCCAAAAATGAAAACCAATTCCAGTGCAAAAAAGCGTTTTAAGCTTACTGGAACCGGTAAAATTGCAAGAAAGAACGCATACAAAAGCCACATCTTAACTAAGATGTCGACTAAACGCAAGCGTAACCTTACTCACACAAGCTTAGTTTCTAACGCTGATATGGGTAACGTTAAACGTATGCTTTGTATCGGGAAGTAATTAAACAAATTTTTTAACCAGGTATTAGAGTATTAAAGTCCTTTAAAAGGCACTCACTACCAAAAACAACACGAAATGCCACGTTCAGTTAACGCAGTCGCGTCGAGAAGACGCCGGAAAAAGATCATGAACCTCGCCAAAGGTTATTGGGGTTCAAGAAGCAAGGTTTATACCGTTGCTAAAAACACAGTAGAAAAAGGTTTACAGTATGCTTACCGTGACCGTAAGACCAAGAAAAGAGAATTCAGGGCTTTATGGATCCAACGTATCAACGCAGGTGCACGCCAACACGGAATTTCTTACTCACAATTAATGGGTAAATTAATTAAAAGTGAAATTGGTTTAAACCGTAAGGTATTAGCTGATTTAGCGATGAATCACCCTGATGCTTTTAAAGCAGTTGTTGACGCTGTAAAATAATATAGCATAACACAATATTGAAAAGGCCTGCATTTATGCAGGCCTTTTTTGTTTTACAGAATATTCAACTAATAACCAACCTATAATCTCTAATCACTATATTTGCATCGCTTTAGGTTTCTTTATAAATTTATTATAAAGAATTAAAAGGGAATATGGTGTAATTCCATAACTGTCCCGCAGCTGTAATCTCTATAACCAAAGTTCATTCAATTGGTCACTTACCCGGTATTGGGTAGGGAAGACCGGACGGAGGGGAGTAAGTCAGAAGACCTGCCAAGGCATTATAATTATTCACAGCTTTCGGGGATTGAAGCTTGGATGTGAATGCTCTTCTAAAGGTGTTTTCATTTCAACCATTTCCTGTTTGTTGTAAATCAAATCAACATGCAAAAAACGCTACAATACAATTACAGGCATTTATGGCGCAAGTCGAAATGTTATGTGCCGTTTTTTGTTTTGGGGTTGATGCCGATGCGTTTATTAGCGCAAAGCGATACAACTAAGAAGTTAAACGAAGTTAAAGTATCTTCTGGAACTGTTCCGTTGGTGCAAACCATTACACCCTCCCAATCCATATCATCAAGTGATTTTAATCAGTATAATGCTTTTAATGTTGCTGATGCGGTTCGCGATTTTTCAGGAGTTAACATTAAAGATTACGGCGGGATTGGTGGATTCAAAACAATCTCAGTTCGTGGATTAGGAGCTAATCATACAGCGGTTTTATACGATGGTGTGGAAATTAACGACGCAGAAAACGGGCAAGTAGATTTAAGTACACTTAATCTTAACAATGTTCAAAAAATTACTTTATATAATGGCCAGCCACCTAATATTTGCATGCCTGCACGATCTTTTGCATCAGCAAGTGTACTGTCTATTGTTACGGTAAAGCCAGAATTGAACACCATAAAGCCGTATCAAATTACAGCAGGAATTAAAACAGGTTCATTTGGCTTATTTAATCCCTATGTGCAATGGCAGCAACGTATCAATAACAGTTGGGCGTTCATTATTAATAGTTACCTGGAGAGTGCGAATGGTCAGTATAAATATAAAACGAATACAGGTACAGGTGTAGATTCTACCCATACACGTACTAATGCCGATATAAACGCGCAACAAATAGATGGCGCTTTGTATTGGGCTAAAAGCGACAGTAATAAATTCAATTTACATATAAATTATTACAATTCGGATAGAGGGTTACCTGGTGCTGTTATTTTGTACAGCGCAGCATTATCGAGGCAACGCTTGTGGAACCGGGATTTTTTTATGCAGGCAGGGTATGAGCGGATATGGAAAAGCGGGTTTTACCTGTTACTAAACACAAAGGTATCCCAATTATTTGAACACTATCTTGATCCTGATTATTTAAGTCAAAGCGGCAGGCTTGAACAGCGCTTTACGCAGCATGAGTTATACCAATCCGCAGCTTTATCCTATCATATTAATTCAAACTGGGAGGTATCTTATGCTATAGATGGTTCTATTGCTGACTTGGGTGAGGATGTCAGTTATCCAAACCCTTCATTTCCATATCCAACCAGGTTTACATTGTTAAATGTGCTGGCATCTAATCTAACCATTGGTAAATTTCATTTCCAAGCCAGTGTGCTAAATACAAATATTACCGAAACGGTTAAAAAAAATATAGCAGCTAAACCGCGAAACATTACTACGCCCACAATGATGGCTACCTATGATCCGGTTAAAAATTCAGGATTGCAATTGAGGGCATTCTATAAATATATTTTCCGAAACCCAACATTTGATGAGCTGTATTATCAGCAGGTTGGTAACCCCAATTTAAAGCCGGAGTATACGAATCAATTTGATTTAGGTGCAACGTATAGAAAAGCATTAGGCGGAATTTTTAATTATATAGCTTTTACCGCCGATGCTTATTACAATATTGTAAATAATAAAATTGTATTTATTCCTAAAGACACCAATGGCGGTTCTATAGAAAATTTTGGCAAAGTTGATATAGATGGATTAGATGCCAGTATTAAAACACAAGCTAAAATTAATGATAAATGGAAAGGTTCATTAGCGCTGAATTATTCATATCAACAGGCGGTGAATGTAACCGATCCTATTTCGTCAATATATCTTAATCAGCTGCCTTATACGCCTAAAAATACGGTCGCAATAAATGCGGGTATTGATAATAGCCGTTTAGGCATTTACTATAATCAGGTTATATCATCATCAAGATATTATACAAACGATAATTTGCCTTACGATTACATTCCCGGTTATTCTACCAGTGATGCTTCTGTTGTTTATCATTTTTTGGCCGAAAAGAAACCTGTGGTAGTATCAGCAGAAGTGAATAACATCTTCAATAAAAGTTATTTCGTTGTGCAAAGTTATCCCATGCCGGGGCGATCATTCAGAATATCTATTCAAATAACAATTTAATATACGAATCATGAAACAAAACAAACTCAATTATTTATTTATTGCCTTAGCCTTTATAATTGTATTAGCATCTTGTCATAAAGACAAGATAGTTGGTAATACAGGTACCCCAACAGCACAAAGAGCAGGTATTTATATATTGAATCAAGGTGGTCAAAGTGATAATAATAGTAGCTTAACCTATTACGACTACGCATCAAAACAATTATACCCTAATTTTTACGCCACGGCTAATTCAGGTGCACCACTAGGATCAATTGCCAATGATATTGCTATTTATGGCTCAAAAATGTACATAGTAGTAAATAATTCCAATGTTGTTGATATTGTTAATCCCAAAACTGCCAAGCTAATAAAGCAAGATAGTTTGGTAAATAACCACGTAGGGCGATTGCCGCGCAGTATAGCTTTCTATAAGTCGAATGCTTTTATAACTTGTTATGATGGTACCGTGGCTGTTATGGATACCGCAACACTAGCTATAACTCAATCTATCGCTGTAGGTCGTAGTCCGGAGCAATTGGTTGTTGCTAATAATAAATTATATGTGGCAAATTCTGGCGGTTACAGCGGTAATTTCGATAATACTGTTTCCGTTATTGATTTGTCAACATTAACAGTAACTAAAACCATTACAGTTATTACAAACCCTGTCGGTATGGCAGCAGACAGTTACGGCAATGTTTACGTATTGTCGATTGGTGATTTTAGCACTGGAGCCACTGGAGTACCAGGAATGGATATTATTAACAGTACTACTGATGTCGTAGCCTCATCTCCAACAGTAAACTTAGGATTTAATGTTGCAATTACAGTGCAGGGAGATAACATATACTATGTTACCGGCGACAATAAAGTAGCTGTTTATAACGCTAAAACACAAGCCGCTGGTCAGGCTAATTTTATTACCGATGGAACGTCAATTATCACACCTTACGCTTTGGCCGCTGATCCAATAAGTGGTGAAGTGTTTGTTGCTGATGCTACAGATTATGCTTCAAATGGTGTTTTATACGCCTTTGACAAAACAGGTAAGAAAGAGTATAGCTTAACTATAGGTATCAATCCGGGGAGCATTATATTAGTAAATAAGTAATTTTAAGATTTGATGTAAAAATTCTTAATTTTACGATACAGATTAAATTATGTCACAACAAAAAATAAACACCCGTAATATTGTACTCATTTTAATGATACTGGCCGCAATTGCCTTGCGGTTTGTGAGTTATGAGTACAAAACCTTAAGTAATTTTACCCCGGTTGGTGCAGTTGCCTTGTTTGGCGGGGCTTACTTTACTGATAAGTGGAAAGCTTACCTGGTAGTATTGTTAACGTTGTTTATAAGCGATATTGGTATTAACTATCTATATACTTCGAAATTAGTGTTCTGGTATAGTGGTTCGGCCTGGGTTTATTTAACTTTTGCGCTTATGGTGTTTATCGGTACACTAATTAAAAAGGTAAATGTAACTAATGTAGCTATAGCTTCATTTGTTTCGGTTTGTGTGCATTGGCTAATTATTGATTTGCCATGGATATATGGTACTTTTTATGCGCATAACCTGTCGGGATATGGGCAATCATTGGTTGCGGCTATACCGTTTGAGAAAAATATGTTGCTTGCAGATGTATTTTATTGCGCGGTATTATTTGGTGGGTTTGAGTTCGCTCAAAGCAAGTACACCATACTACGCAGTAAAAAACAACTCGCTGTTTAATTTAAATACTTTTTTGATTAAAGCGATGTGAACTTCACATCGCTTTTTTTATGGGGTATATTTAATGATATAACGTTCAAATAATGAAAAGAATAGTTGTGTTAACAGGCGCGGGAATAAGCGCTGAGAGTGGCTTAAAAACGTTTAGAGATAGCGATGGCTTGTGGGAGGGCTATAATATTGAAGACGTAGCCACGCCGCAAGCCTGGCAACGCAATCCGCAGTTGGTACAGGATTTTTATAATATGCGGAGGAAGGATGTGTTAGCGGCGCAACCCAATGCGGCACATTTTGCATTAGCAAAGCTGGAAGAGCGATTCAATGTAATTATCATTACGCAAAATATAGATGATCTGCACGAGAGGGCAGGATCAACGAATGTGGTGCATTTACATGGCATTATTACCCGGTCGCAATCCAGTATCAACCCTGAATTAACTTACCTGATTGAGGGATGGGAATTAAAAATGAATGAGGTTTGTGAATTAGGATCGCCGTTAAGGGCACACGTTGTTTGGTTTGGCGAGGATGTGCCAATGATAGAAGAAGCTGCTAATATTTGCGCTGATGCGGAGTTATTTATTTTGACTGGTACTTCATTGGCAGTTTATCCTGCTGCGGGGCTTGTCCATTATGTAAGGCCCGGCGTTAAAAAGTATATTGTTGATCCTAATATACCTGCCGTACGCAGGTTAACTAATGTGGTTGAGATACAGGCTAAAGCTACAATTGGTATCCCAGACCTGGTAGAAGAGTTAATGTTGAATAAGTATTAAATAATAGCAATGCCTGATAAAATCAAATGTATATTTAATTGGAGTGGTGGTAAGGATAGTGCGTTGGCGCTATATTATTGCCTAAAGAATCCTGAATTGGATATCAAGTATCTTGTAACCACCATAAATGATGCAGCGGATAGAATTTCTATGCATGGTGTCAGGACAGAGCTGCTAATTAAACAGGCAGAGAGTATTGGAATTCCTCTATATCAAATTCGTTTGCCTGAGATGCCGGGTATGACAGAATATAATGACGTAATGCGAGCTCATTTAAGTCGACTGAGTGCGGAAGGAATTACGCATTCTATATTTGGCGATATTTTTCTGGAAGATTTACGAAATTACAGGGATGCCAGGCTTGCTGAAGTAAACATGAAGGGGATTTACCCCTTATGGAAACGTGATACCCGCAAATTAATTGACGAGTTTTTGCATCTAGGATTTGGTACTGTAATAGCCTGTACTCAGGAAGAATTAGGTGAACTGGCAGGGCAGGAGATAACCAAACAGCTTATAAATGATTTACCAGCAACTGTAGATGTGTGCGGTGAAAACGGAGAGTTTCACACTTATGCTTTTAAAGGCCCAATATTCAAAGAAGAAATAAAATATAAAACCGGCGAAAAGATATTTAAAGAATATAAAGCACCCAACAAGGCAGGTGACGATTGCGCAGGAAGCGACCGGGTTAAAAAAACTGGATTTTGGTATTGTGATTTGCTCCCCATTTGAAAATTCTACAATTCAGCATCCATTTTCAAAATACTTTCTACTAATTTATCATACACATCGCTGCTGATAAATTCAATGTAATTCCCATCCGCACGTTTTACATTCAGGGTGATCTGAGGATATGTATTTACTTCTTCAATACATGCAATGTTTCTGATGTTGATCAATTTCATACCCTGGGTAGTATGTAAATTGTAAAACTGTTTGCTGCTAATCATTAGTGTGAATTTGACAATTTAAAAATAGTGTTTTTTTAACTGAATTACTGTTTAATAATTAAAAGCTACCTAAAATATGTTCTATAAGTTAACCAAATATAATTTTTTTATATATTATAAAATAAAGAAAATCAGTTAGATTAACTAATTTGTTGAAGTAGATATTGTAAACCTTTTAGGAATATATTTACCAATGGTTAAATCGGCAAGTTGATCGTTTGATTGTTACCAAATTAAATTCTGTTTAGCTATTTAAGTTTCATTTATACAGTAAGTTATGTAAATTACATCATCTAATAGTTATACCTGAAATATGTTTCTTTGAAATCTTTCTTCATTTCTTCAAAACGGAGCGATACAGTTTTTAAGAAAGCTTCATCAAGTATTTCAAATACACTGTTTACGCCATCGGTTAAATCCATCTCTGGTATTTTATAACTCTGTTCAATACTCCCCTTCTCAATCTTGATAATGAACTTCTGGTTCATATTAAGGATTGAAATTTTAAAGTCCGGGTGAGGTAATTCTGCAATAATTCTCATAATTTATAATTCTATTCCCTTTAGGGGATTATTACCATTTATTGTGCCCAAGCTATCCACAATTTTAAATCTTGCAAAAAGCTCTTCGCTATACCAATTTTCGTTTCTTGTTTTTTTGATGACTTCGGCATGCTCCTTTGATGTATAGGCAAAAGCTTTTACATCTTCAATACTTTTCCATATAGAAAATGTAGCCTGTCGATATACAGGTGCTTCGCCAATGCCAAATGAGGTGATGAATCCCGGTGTATTAGTCATAATATTAGCCACGCTATCAACATTGGCCCAAAAACTTTTTAGTTTGTTAGGTCTAATAGTTGCTCGTGTCAGCACAGCCACGGGTCCGATAATTACTTTAGTATCAGGTTTGCCAAAGGGTTCTTTACTATTCCATTTACCGTGGCTTTGCAGTGGTTCGCATAATATCGTCCATTTTTCATTGGTGAAGGTATTCCACCACCAATGTATGAATGATTTATTGTAAAACTCATCAAATGCTTCCCGATTGTCCCATACAGCCAACAGGCCCCATTGTTGCCAATCGGGTTGCAGGTCAAAAGTACCGTTACGGCCGCTACCAAGCAATTTCCAAAAACTGCATTTTTTATTGACCACTAAAGGTAGGCGATGTGCAGCCATAGCCAATAAAGCAAAAGGTATTAAGGATTTACGGTAGCGAACTATAGTAAGACTAACAATCATCGCGACTAATTAAAACATTAAATATGATATTTGTCTTATTTAAATGTAATAGTTCATACTTATTTTTGCAACATGGCAGAGGATTTAACCATCATACAAACAACAGACAAAGCGGCTCAGTATCAATCATTAATTCCTCAAATAGAGGCCCTGATAGCTGGCGAAGATGATTTAATTGCCAACCTTGCGAATATCAGTGCTGCGCTAAAGGAGCAATTTAACTGGTTTTGGGTTGGATTTTACATGGTGAAAAACGACGAATTGGTTTTAGGGCCTTTTCAGGGGCCTGTAGCATGTGCGCGTATTAAAAAGGGTAAAGGTGTGTGTGGGGTGGCCTGGGAGCAAGCCAGTGCGCTTATAGTGGCTGATGTGGATGAATTTCCGGGGCATATTGCTTGCAGTTCATTGTCGCGATCAGAAATAGTGGTGCCGCTGTTTCACAATGATGAGGTTGCGGGAGTTTTGGATGTAGATAGCGAGCATTTGGCGCACTTTGATGAGATTGATAAAGCCTTCCTGGTGCAGCTTGTTAAGCTGATTAATTTGGCATGAGTAAAGTTTTTCTGATCTCAGGCCTGGGCGCTGATACGCGGCTTTATAACAATGTTGATATACCTGAAGATGATGAAGTAGTACCGGTTGATTGGATAGAACCACATGAAATAGATACTTTAGAAACTTATGCACAAAAGATTATTTATCAATATGATATAAGACCAAATTCTATTGTGATTGGCACTTCATTGGGTGGTATGCTTGCGATCGAAATCGCCAAGAAAGTTAGCCTTAAAAAGGCTATACTTATTTCTAGCATCAAAACAATTAAGGAAGCTCCTGATTATTTTCCGGTGTTCAGAGTATTGCCAATTTATAAACTTTTGCCCGGCAGAATATTAAATAAGCTGGGCTTTTTGATAAAGCCATTGTTTGGGCATTTAAAGGATAATGATGCCTGGCTTTTTAATGATATGCTTTCCAAAAGTTCGCCGATATTTATAAAATGGGCGATGGGGGCCGTGTTGAAATGGGATAACTTTATTATACCTCCAAATGTGTATCATATACATGGCGACAAAGACCGCGTATTCCCGGTGAAAAATATCAGGGATGCGACTATTGTAAAAGGTGGCTCACATATCATGATATTTGACAAAGCCAAGCAGGTAAACAAATGGTTAAAGCCAATTCTTAAGAAGTGAAATTACCCGAATCATTTTATTTAAATACCGATGTTGTTCATCTGTCTAAAAACCTCATAGGCAAGTACTTGTTTACCTGCATTGATGGTATAACTACAGGTGGATATATTGTTGAAACAGAAGCTTATAATGGTATAGTTGACCGGGCCTCACATTCATACGGTAACCGAATAACGCCACGTACTAAAACCATGTTTATGCAGGGCGGCGTTGCCTATGTTTACCTGTGTTATGGTATCCATGAGATGTTCAATGTAGTCACCTCTGTGGAGGGGCAGCCACATGCAGTTTTGATCAGGGCTATACAACCGACGGATGGGATTGAAGAGATGTTGTATCGACGGAATATGCTCGCGTTGAAGCCAAATATTACCCAAGGACCTGGATCGGTAGCTAAAGCTTTTGGGATTTCGCGTGCAATAAATGCCATCAGTCTGCAAAGTGATACTTTGTGGATTGAAGACAGGGGGTTGACATTTACTGATACGGAAATTGCCATAGTGCCGCGTGTTGGCGTTGATTACGCCGGTGAAGATGCTTTGCTGCCGTATCGGTTTTATGTAAAAGGAAACCCTTATGTAAGTAAACCTAATAAATAGTAATATTGCGTTATGCAGTACCAAAATACACCAGAGTTCGCGCGGCAGCTTGATGAACAAGGCCCTTTAAAAGCACTAAGAAATAAGTTTCTTATACCGCAGCACAATGGTAGGGATGCTATTTACTTATGCGGTAATTCTTTGGGATTGCAGCCTGTTGCAGCGAAAGATTACCTGAGTGATCAACTCACCAATTGGCAGCAATTGGGTGTAGAGGGCTGGTTTGATGGTAATGATCCATGGTTGAGTTATCATAAGAAGCTTACACCGGCACTTTCGGCTATTGTGGGCGCTAATGAGAACGAAGTTAGTGTGATGAATTCACTTACAGTAAATCTTCATTTACTGATGGTAAGCTTTTATAAACCAAATAGTAAACGATATAAAATATTAATGGAAGGTGGTGCTTTTCCATCTGATCAATATGCTTTGGAGAGTCAGGTTAGGTTTCATGGTTTTGATCCTAAAGACGCCATTATTGAGATTTTTCCGCGCGGCGGTGAAGATACTTTACGGACTGAAGATATACTTGATGTAATAAGCGATAACGCGGATGAGCTGGCTTTGGTGCTGTTCAGCGGGATCAATTATTATACCGGGCAGTTTTTCGATATGGCGGCAATCACTAAGGCTGCGCACAATGTAGGAGTTATCGCAGGATTTGATTTGGCGCATGCTGCCGGTAACGTGCCATTGAAATTGCATGATTGGGGTGTTGATTTTGCTTGCTGGTGCTCGTACAAGTATATGAACTCCGGACCGGGTGGAATAAGCGGGATATTTGTGCATGAGAAGCATTTTAAGACCAACCATGAACGTTTCGCAGGTTGGTGGGGACATCGTAAGGATAAACAATTTTTAATGGCGCCAGGCTTTGATGCGGAGCCGGGTGCTGATGGCTGGCAGGTGAGCACACCGCCAATTATGTTGATGGCGTTGCATAAAGCTTCGCTGGATATATTTGAAGAGGCGGGTGGGGTGCCAGTGTTGAGAGCGAAGAGCGAGGTGCTAACAGGTTATCTGGAGTTTCTTATAAATGAAATCAATCTTAAAAAGGGTAAAGAGTTATTCAAGATCATCACACCAAAAGAATCTAATAAGCGTGGCGGACAACTTTCCGTGGTTTGTGCGGGTGATGCTAAAGGAATTTTTAATTATTTAACCCAAAATGGTGTTATTGGTGATTGGCGGGAGCCTAATGTAATTCGCTTGAGCCCTGTGCCGCTTTATAACTCGTTCGAAGATGTTTTTAACGCCGGGCGAATACTTATCAGTTCGGTGGAAAATATTTGATTGTAGGGCTTTATTATGCTTCAAATTGCTTTCGACCCGATATATGCCCATCCTTTGCCCGAAGGACACCGTTTCCCTATGCTGAAATATGAGTTGATACCTGAACAGTTGTTGCACGAGGGACTCATCAGCAGGGAGAACCTGTTTTCGCCAAAACCGATCTCAGAAGAAATAATTTTATGGACACATGATGCAGTTTACTGGCAGCAGTTGCGTGATTTGACATTGTCGGAAAGAGAGCAGCGACGGATTGAATTCCCATTATCTGCACGATTAGTGGAGCGTGAGGTAAGGATTGGACAGGGAACTATTGATGGTTGTCGTTTTGCATTTGAGCATGGTATTGCCTTTAATGTTGCCGGTGGTACGCACCATGCGGGCACTAATTGGGGTGAAGGTTTTTGCCTACTGAATGATCAGGCTATGGCAGCTAATTATTTGTTGAATAAAGGATTAGCTCAATCTATCTTAATTGTTGATTTAGATGTGCATCAGGGAAATGGCACTGCTGTGATCTTTGAAAACGAGCCAAGGGTATTCACCTTTTCTATGCATGCAGCTAATAATTTCCCCTTCAGGAAAGAGAAATCTGATCTGGATATTCCCTTGACAGATGGCATAAACGGAGATGATTATCTTGCTCTTTTATATGATGCGCTGCCGCAGCTCATCACCCAACAAAAGCCTGACTTTATATTTTATTTAGCCGGAGTGGATGTGCTGGCATCGGATAAATTGGGTAAGCTTGGTTTAACCCGCGAAGAATGCAAAATGCGCGATCAGTTTGTTTTTGAGCAATGCATTAAACACAACATACCGTTGCAGGTAAGTATGGGTGGTGGTTATTCGCCGAAGATCAAGGATATTGTGGAGGCGCATTGCAATACTTATCGCATAGCTAATCAGCTTTACTTTTAATTTTTTAAAAACACTTAAAAAAGAATTTCATTGCCGTTGACTTTAGTCAACGGAACTAATAATTTCAACTATTTGGCTTTAGCCTAATTATATATATGTAGAATTGTTGCATCTTTTGGCTAAAGCCGTTAAATGTGATTGCTTGTATCTGTTGACTAAAGTCAACGGCAATGATTTTGCAGATAGCCACTTTACAATTATTCAATAGCTTTTATTTCGTGCCGCCTGCTGATGGATTGGAAACGGAAAAACATCAGTGCAGAGGATACCATCAACCCTAAAACCAAACCGTACCAAATACCTTTAACGCCCCAGTTTAATTCTATCCCTAAGTAATAACCGACAGGTAAACCAACTACCCAATAAGCTAAAAATGTACTAATGGTAGGAATGTTTACATCGCCCATGCCGCGTAAAATACCAAGCCCAACAACCTGCGTTCCATCAAATATCTGAAATACTGCTGCGATGATAAGTAGCTGTGATGCAACAACTATAACTGCTTTATCTGTAGTATAAATATAAGGTAGATAGGGACTGCCAAGGCTAAATAACAATGCGGTAAATACCATAAATGCAATCACAATGTGATAATTTGATATGGCAGATGACCTTAATCCTTTATGATCTTTTACACCAAAATAGTTGCCGGTTTTTATGGTGGCGGCAGCGGCAATTCCGCTTGAGATCATGTAAGTCATGGAGGCAAGGTTGATGGCGACCTGATGGGCGGCTTGTTGTACAAGGCTGATGCTGCCGATCATAATGGCAGCTCCGCTGAAGGCACTTAGTTCAAAAGTGTACTGTAATGCGATGGGTGTACCGATACGCAAAATTTGCATACTGCGCAGATAGTTAATGTTTTTAATGGCAAAGGTTTTCAGATACACTTTGAAATTCTCGGAGCGGAATACATAAACGCTCATTACTATCGCCATTAAACAACGATCTATTAAAGTACTATAACCAACTCCACGAACGCCCATCGGCTTAATGCCGAATAGTCCTTTTACCAGTATAATGCCGACGCAGATATTGAGAATGTTTCCAATTACAGAGATCACCATGGCTTGCTTAGTGAATCCCAAACCTTCGGCAAACTGCTTAAAAGTATTGAAGATCAGCATTGGGATAAGCGACAATCCCAATAGCGTTAAAAACGGTTTGGCTTGCTCTACCACCTCCGGCGACTGATGCAAATGATTTAAGGCGTATATCGACCCTAAAAATAAAACACCGAAAAGTATAGCTCCGCAAATAAGGTTAATGAATAAGCCGTTTGAAAGTAGTTTGCCACACTCAGCATAATCTTTTCTACCATTATTTTGCGCGATGAGTGGGGTAACGCCATAGGAGATACCCAAGCCTATGATCATCGGAATAACAAAAATACTGTTGACCAATGATACCGCTGCCAAACAAACAGTACCGGCAAAATGCCCTACAATCACACTATCCGAAGCTTGTACGAGCGTATGCCCGAGCTGTGATATCATTACTGGCGTTGCCAGTTTAAGATTATCGCGATAGTGGTGTTTGTATTTTTTGTATACGGCTTTCATGTTGGTCAGTAAGGCAAAGGTAAATTTTTTGGCCGGGATGGCTCAATTATACCGCGGTATAGTATTCTTCTTTTTCGGTAGTATGGATGCGGATAACACCAGAAAGTATCAGATCAACCAAAATTCGCTGCGCGCGTTTGCGGGTGAGCTTTAACAGCTCACAAAATTCCCTTACGGTTATCCTGTTGCTTTTCTCCAGATACTCCAGCAAGTTTTTTTCGTTAGCTGAATATTCAATCAAAACACCGTTTTCATTCGCTGAACGTTTAAGTACATCCACCACAATTTTACTGGCCAAAACACTTTTGTCTTTTACACGCACATAAACCCACCATTTGCCGTCTTCGGCCAGAGCGTAATGGGGCTTTAGGTTACTTTCCTCAATAGTAACAACCAAGACCAGTTTATCATCTACATAAACTTCTTCAAAGGTTGGTTCCAGCGCAGGTTTGCAAAACATGTGCGCCGCTTTGGTTATCATGTAGCGTTCTTCATCCTCGGATTTTACGCCCTTGATAGTGCCGTCATCAGCTACACCAATTAACAGGCGACCGCCTTTGTTGTTAGCATACGACGACATGGTGCGTGCGATCTTCTCGCAGCTGGAAATAGTTTTTTTAAAGTCGAGCGATACCCCTTCACCTTCAAAAATCAGCCTTTTAATATTCATTTTCCCTGATTTCCTCTCAATCGTTTTTTATAGGTGTAAAAATATCCATCCATCTATCAGGATTGCCTAGGGGAGCAAATCCAAACTGTTTATACAAGCCATGCGCATCAAGCGTAGCTAAAGTCCATCGTTTTAATCCTTGCAACTCGGGATGCGCCAAAATGGTTTGTAATAGCCATTTTGATAATCCATGTCCCCGGTATTCATCCAATATAAATACATCGCACAAATAAGCGAAGATGGCCTTATCGGTAACAACACGTGCCAGCCCAACTTGTTTACCATCTTTATAAACACCAAAGCACATCGAATTTTCTATTGACCGTTGCACTTTTTCTTTTGTTATTCCTTTAGACCAGTATGATTCATTACTTAGGTAGTTATGTATCACATCTAAATCGAGCAAATCCTGATCTGTACTTATTCTGTAGCCCTTTTTTATAAGCGTTTCGTCGTTAATTACTGTGTGCATTGTTAGTCTCCATAAAATCTAAATTGCGCATGTATACCTCGTTCATAACCGAAGCTACATTAACGCCATTTTTATCAAAAATCAAGATTGGGTGAGAGATAGAATATTTCCCAACCGTATTTAATATTTTTTCGGCCTCTGCTATCTGATCATCTGTGATTGATATAGTATAATACAAATCCGTAAATCCGGGTTTTATATATTGAATCTCCAGCGACTTTGACCACGCACGCAGCTTGTAACCCTTATTAGTGAAGATTTTATAAAACAGGATGGGATAGAAGGCATCAGCTGCAGCAAAAATTGTCCCACCAAAAATGGAGTTATTATAGTTCCTGTTCCAGATACTCTTCCTAATCACTATCTCGACGCCACGAAAGTCTTTATCAAACTTTTTAACCCAGATACGCTGGAAAAATAGCGGCGGGTAAATTCGCATAGCCCATTTTAACAAATTTTCAGATACCCGCATAGGCTTTAAATATCTGAAATTAAAAATCAAAATGGTAACGTTCCTGATTTTTATGACAAATAATTAAAAAAAGGATAGGCTTTATGGGTGGTGAGAAGTTGCCTAAAATATATCGTCATTGCGAGCGAAGCGTGGCAATCCCAAGCTGTGCGGAGCCACTCTGTAAGTAGGTGATTGCCACGCTTCGCTCGCAATGACGGTAGTTTATAATTTAAAACAGCTTTTATTAACCGCTAGTGTTTACTCTAGTTAAGCGCTTCAGCAGCAAACTTAACTTCTTCTGCCAAAGTAACTCCGGCTAATTGATCGGCGAATGCCACAAATGCTTTGTTATTTGCAATGCGGTGTTGATTATCAATCAAACTTTGGAGATTGATCTTTCCGATAACAAATTTGTAGCTGTCTGAATAATAACGCTCCTGGATGTGTTTAAATTGAAGCGCTTCTACCAAATCCTCATCTTCATAACGCAAATAGATATTCAGTTCGATATTATTGGTGAAGGCTAAATCTTTTTTGGCTTTTGCTTTTTTGTATTCGTACTGGTAATCGTAACGTAGGGCAGCGATGTCAGATAATACAGCCGAGCCGGTAGGGTGGCCACCTGCGCCTTTACCGAAGAAGAATTGCTGATCGGCAAAAGCAGCTTGTACAGTTACGCCGTTGTATTCGTACTCTACATTATATAGAAACTCGGTTTCGTTCACGAATTTTGGTAGAACGAACATAGCAATGTGGCGATCATCTAATTCTTTAGCTACGGGAACCAGTTTTATTTTCAGATTTTTTTCGCGGGCATATTGTATATCGCTTGCTGCAAGAGTTTGTATGCCGATGTTTAATATCTCTTCAGGGTTAACAATTATGCCATAAGCGTGTGACGCGGCTATTACCAATTTGAATTTAGCATCGTAACCACCAACATCCATAGTAGGGTCGGTTTCAGCAAAGCCTAAGTCCTGCGCTTGCTTTAAAGCGGTATCATAATCCATGTTTTCTAAAAATCCTTTAGAAAGGATATAGTTGGATGAACCGTTAAATATCCCGCTTATTGAATGCAATAATTCGTTGTCATAGTATTCTTCCAGGTTACGGATGATTGGAATACTGCCACAAACCGCACCTTCGTACAATAAAGATGTACCATACTCTTCTTGCAAAGCGATCAATTCCTCTAAATGCAATGCGATCATTTTTTTACTGGCGGATACTACGTTTTTACCGGAGCTTAATGCACGGGATACGATCTCGAACGCGGCTTCGGTATCATTGATCAGCTCAACAATGGTATTTATTTCCGGGTTATTTAATATTTCGTCTCTGTCGGTGGTAAATAATTCAGCCGGTAATGAACGTTTTTTGTCCGGGTTTTTTATAGCAATTTTAACTATTTCCAGATTAAGGTTTTTTGTCCTGATAATATCGTTCAATCCCTGGCCAACTACACCAAATCCAAATAAACCTATATTTAATTTCTTACTCATTACGCTATTCTTTGCAGTTCTATAATTTTTCCTTTAACGTCTGTTTTAAAAAAGGAAGTGATAATATTTGTTAATGCTTCTGTTTCAATTAAAAATCCATCATGCCCGTAAAAAGAGTCTAATTCAGCAAAGGCTGATTTCGGAATATGCCTGAACAGGTATTGTTGCTCTTCAACAGGGAATAGCACATCAGATTTAATGCCGATAACCAATGTTTTAGCCTTGATGTGGCTAAGTGCTTTTTCAACGCCTTTACGATTGCGGCCCACATTGTGCGAATCCATGGCTTTGCTTAAATACCAGTAGCTATAAGCGTTAAACCTGTTCACCAGTTTTTGGCCCTGGTAATTTTGATACGATGATGCGCGGTGGTCGTCGCTGATGTTATCATCATCGTCCTGCTGACTTACGGTATAGGTTTTATAACCACGATAGGACAGGAGCGCTATGCTTCGCGCAGCTTTTAATCCTTTTTGTCCGCCATCTGGAGTGTTGGAATAAAAAGTGCGGTCGGCAGTTAAAGCCAAACGCTGTGATTCATTAAAAGCGATTCCCCAGGGAGAATGACGGGCATTGGTAGCTATCAGGATCAGGTTTTTAATACGATCCGGTTCAATAATACCCCATTCCATAGCTTGCTGACCGCCCAAAGAACCACCGATCAATATTCCGATATCGTTTATTTTCAAATGTTCGGCCAATAAACGGTGACCATTAACAATATCGCGTACGGTATATTGAGGATAAGCCAGATAATAAGGTTGCCCAGTTACCGGGTTTTCGCTCAATGGATTAGTAGTGCCATAAGGCGAACCTAAAATATTAGCGCAAACGATGAAATGTTCTTCCGGATTGAAGTAATCATTGGTGCCAAAAAGACCTTTCCACCAATCCAATACATCCGAGTTAGCAGTAAGCGCATGGCAAACCCAAACTACATTATCTTTATTAGCATTTAGTTTACCGTAGGTGTGAAAACCTATTTCAAGGTTCTGTACTTTTTGCCCCGATTCAAACTCAAATGTTTGTGAACTTTTAAATATCTGTGTATTCATGTTTCTGTTTGCCGCTACAGGTGCAGCTGCTTTAATAAGCAACCGCATCCGGTAACAACGCTATTATCACTAAAAAAACTATATTAACTCTGTTGTCAATTCCTCTATTTTAAAAAAAGCCTGTTCAAAATCGGCCTTAATATCATCTATATGTTCAATCCCAACCGATACGCGCAATAAGCTTGGTGTAACACCGGCAGCCTGTTGCTGCTCATCACTAAGCTGCTGATGCGTGGTTGCCGATGGTTGAATAATTAATGTCTTCGCATCACCCACATTAGCCAGGTGACTTGTCAATTGCAGGCTATCAATAAAACGGGATGCATTTTCTTTATCGCCTTTTATCTCAAAAGACAACACTCCACCAAAACCATTCTTTAAATATTTTTTGGCTAATACATGATATGGCGATGAAGTTAAGCCTGGGTAATTTACTTTTTGTACTTGCGGTTGAGCTTCCAGCCATTTGGCTAACTCAAAGGCGTTATCTACATGGCGCTGTACTCGTAGCGATAATGTTTCCAGTCCCTGTAACAACAACCAACTGTTAAATGGTGCTTGCGAAGGGCCAAAATCTCTTAAGCCTTCAACACGTGCACGGATAATGAATTGGATATTACCAAAAGGGCCATCAACGCCAAATACATCTGCGAAAACCAAACCGTGGTAACCTTCAGATGGCTCGGTAAATTGAGGGAATTTGCCATTACCCCAGTTATAGTTACCGCCATCAACAATTACACCACCAATGGTAGTACCATGCCCGCCGATCCATTTGGTGGCTGATTCAACAACCACATTCGCCCCATGTTTTAATGGTTGAAACAGGTATCCGCCTGCACCAAAAGTATTATCAACTATTAAAGGTAAGTCGTGCTGTTTGGCAACGGCTGCTATCTTTTCAAAATCGGGAATATTAAAACCTGGGTTGCCAATAGTTTCCAGGAAGATGGCTTTGGTGTTTTTGTCGATCAGGATTTCTATATTTTCAGCCTGATCATCTTTGGCGAAACGTGCCTCGATACCCAAGCGTTTAAACGCTACCTTAAACTGGTTATAAGTGCCTCCATATAAATATGGTGAGGTTACAAAGTTATCGCCAGCTTGTAATATATTGTTAAGGGCAATAAACTGCGATGCCTGGCCCGATGCGGTAGCAAGTGCAGCCACGCCACCCTCTAAAGCCGCGATGCGTTTTTCAAACACGTCGGTAGTGGGGTTCATGATGCGGGTATAAATATTGCCGAATTCTTTAAGCGCGAACAGGTTTGCGCCGTGCTGCGCGTTTTGAAAAACGTAAGATGTTGTTTGATATAAAGGCACCGCGCGTGAACCTGTTGCTGAATCCGCTTCCTGACCGGCGTGTAATTGTAGTGTTTCGAATTTTAAGTTTGACATGATATTTGTATTTTACAGGTGATTGAATATTTGGATTTGTTGGCTGGGTCACGAAAGGATAATATTATCCCCCGGAGGTAACACGCGTTTTTTTCAGAAATTAAGAAAGAAAGGACGTGTACTGGTTCAACAGCAACACATACAAATACAGCCTGTAGAATAGCTATATGTATAAACTAAATTGCCTCTTTGGGCATCATTGAATGACAGGATTTTTTTTAAACTTTTCATGGTCGTTAATTTATATCCCCCGGGGTATTTACCGGGCCAGGAATTGGCACCTTCTTAAAATTTTAAGGGTTGCCAGCGGGTAGTTGAGCCTGATCTCTCGCCGCTTCTTTATAAATCAAAACCTTTTTGAAGGGATTTGATCTGATTTAGTATCGCTACCAAATATTGTTACAAATATAGGGTGATAAATGTTTAAGAACCAAATTTTATTTAAAAAAGATGGATTTAGGGGTAGTTAAGTTGAAAACACTATCTTAACGCCTTCTCCATATCTGCAATCAAATCATCAATATGTTCCAAACCAACTGATACCCTCAGCAGGTTTCTTGGGGTTTTGGTATCGGGGCCTTCAACAGCTGCACGATGCTCAATCAGACTTTCAACGCCGCCTAAGCTGGTTGCCTGGGCAAATAGGGTTAAGCTGTTTATTACCCGTTTAGCTTCTTCTTCGCCGCCTTTAATCAATACAGAAAGCATGCCGCCAAAGCCTGTCATTTGTTGTTTGATGGTGTCGTATTGTGGATGCGATGGTAGTCCCGGATACAATACCTTTTCAACTTTGGGGTGTTTTTCTAAATATTCAGCCAGCAGTTGCGCATTTTTAGCATGCCCGGCCATGCGGTACGGTAATGTTTTAATGCTTCGCACTAAGTAATAGCAATCCATAGGTGAGGGGATTGCTCCGCCCATCTCCTGTACCTGTCGTATTTTTGTCCACCAGTCGTTTTTTTCGGCGGTGATTAATACCCCCCCCATCAAATCGCTGTGGCCGCCGAAATATTTAGTGGATGAATGCATCACCATATCCGCACCTAATGAAAGCGGTTTTTGAAAAACAGGGGTTGCAAAAGTATTATCGCAAGCGACTTTAATATTGTGTGTTTTTGCTATGCTGATAACTTTCTTTATATCCGTAATTTTTAACAATGGGTTCGAGGGTGTTTCAATCCATATTAATCCGGTATTGGGTTTAATATGTTGTTGCAAGACATCGGTGTTATTTATCTCGATAAAATCGAACTCTAAAATCCCTTCAAACAAGGTTTTCACCTGGTTGCGCAAACCGTGATACATATCACTTGGTAAAATGACGTGAGTGCCCGGTTTTAACGATTGGAAAACCGCCATGCCCGCCGCATTGCCAGATGAGAATGCCGCGGCATCAGCACCACCTTCTAATTGAGCCAATACATGCTCCAACGAGGTACGATTAGGGTTTGATGAACGACCATATATATAACCGTTGGTATAACTGCCATCTTCATTACGATCAAATGTAGTTGACAATACAATTGGCTGAATTACGGCACCTGTTGATTGGTCTCTCTTGTTACCGGCGTGTATGGCAATAGTCTCAATTTTCATAAAGCAAACATAAAGCTTTTAGCGATTATTGCCGATTTGCATTCAATTAATCATTAATTATATTTGAATAAATAACATCACAATGAAAATTGGAAAAATACCTGTAGCCTCTATCATACTTATTGTAATTGCTTTAGTTCGCATTACAATGAATCATTTTTATCCGGGGCAATATACTTCTGAATCACCTTTTGTTACAGGAATGTTTTTTGGCGCAGCGCTTATTTATTTGTTATATTATGTAAATATCTACTATACTGCCTGGGTGAATAGTAAATCCGAAAATAAAGCTTCATCAAATAATTCTTCACTATAGTAATTGCTTAAATAGTACATTTGAATTCAATGATCAGGTTATCAATATTCACAAAAGTGAATTGAATAAACCTGTTTTAGAATAGTATTTGTATGGATCTAGGAAAACAATTACAAACCATATTACCATCAGCCAGAATTAAAACCCGATTAATAGATCTTGTATCCTATGCATCGGATGCAGGTTTCTATCGATTGATACCCAAAGCGGTTGTACAACCCGCCAACGAAGATGAGATCATCGCGCTTTTCCGCTTTTCATCAGCACAAAATATACCTTTAGTTTTCCGCACAGGCGGCACCAGCTTATCGGGCCAATCCATTACCGATGGTATTTTGGTCGATTTGAGTCAGTTTTGGGATAAGGTCATTATTGAAGATGGTGGTAACACGGTTAGGGTGCAGCCCGGTGTTACCGGTGCTATGGTTAATTCATACCTAAGCTCATACAAAACAAAAATTGGCCCCGACCCCGCGAGCATAAACTCAGCTATGATGGGCGGGATACTCTCCAATAATTCCAGTGGGATGTGCTGTGGAGTGAAATTGAACTCCTATCACACCGTAAAATATATTCGCTTTATTTTGCCTGATGGTAAGCGATACACTACAGAGAATCCCGCTGATTATGATCGCTTTATTTCTGAATGCCCGCAATTAAGCGAGGTACTTAAGCAGTCGAAAAGTACCATTATTGCTGATAGTGAATTACACGACAAGATCCGCAGGAAGTATCGGCAGAAAAACACGGTAGGTTATTCGTTAAACGCGCTGATAGATTTTGAGCATCCTTTGGATATTCTGGCACACCTACTTATCGGTGCTGAAGGCACTTTGGCTTTTATATCAGAAGCGGTACTGGAAACTATTCCTGATTATAAATTTAAATCGACTGCATTATTATATTTCCCCGATATATATACCTCGTGCCAGGCGCTTGTACCTTTGATTGATGCGGGGGCAAGGGCTGTGGAGCTGATGGACAGGGCATCGCTACGTGCTATTGAGGATATGCCTAATCTTCCGCCTATTATCAAGCAATTACCTGAAAACGCAGCTGCTTTATTAATAGAATTCCAGGAAAGTACTTATGCTGAATTAGAAACTAAAGTTAACGACTTTTTGAGTGTAGTTTCGTCGTTATCATTATTACAAGCACCCATATTTACCAATAATCCTGTTGAGCAGGAATATTATTGGAAAGTGCGCAAGGGCCTGTTTCCGTCAGTTGGTGCGGTACGTAAAAGCGGATCGACGGTTATTTTGGAGGATGTAGCCTTTCCGGTTGAAAAATTGGGGGACGCCATACTGGATTTGCATAGTCTTTTCAAAAAATATGAATATGATAATGCCATTGTATTTGGCCATGCCAAGGATGGCAATATTCATTTTTTGATAACGCCATCTTTTAATGATGCGACCGAAATTGACCGGTACGACCGTTTTATGCGGGAAATGGTGGATGTGGTGGTGCATAAAAACCATGGTACTTTAAAAGCTGAACACGGCACAGGCCGTAACATGGCACCGTTTGTGGAAACGGAGTGGGGCGGTGAGCTGTACGATTTGATGAAGCAGATTAAACAGGCTGTTGATCCCAAATCATTATTAAACCCCGGCGTTATTATTAATGCAGATAAGGACATCCACATAAAAAATATAAAACTACTGCCAACCGTAGAGCATGAGGTAGATAAATGTACCGAATGTGGCTATTGTGAACATAAATGCCCAAGCCGTAATTTAACCACCACGCCACGCCGCCGTATAGTGATCAGGCGGGAGCTGAAAAAGATGGAGCAGAAAGGTGATAAAACCAATTATAAGATACTGCTCGATCAATATCAATATGATGGTTTGGATACCTGCGCGGTTGACGGACTGTGTGCCACTGCCTGCCCGGTTGATATTAATACCGGCGACCTGGTGAAAAGATTAAGGCGCGAAAATCACTCTGCTTTTGCAAATCGTGTGGCCTTGCTGGTTGCTGAAAACTTTGGTTTAACTGTGCGGATGGCTCGTTTTGGTTTAAAGACAGGGCATGCGGTAAATAAGCTATTTGGTAAGGCAAGTATGACAAAACTCACCGCAGGTATGAAGAAAATTATTCCTGCCGTACCATTATGGTCTGAGCAAATCGCTTCTCCGCCCGATCTTTCTGTATTAAAAACAAACGGCGAGGATGATATATCGACCGAAAAAGTGCTTTACTTCCCAAGTTGTATATCCCGGATGATGGGTGGCGGCGAAGAGGGTAAAAAGAATGTGATGGAGACATTTTTAAGTGTATCCAAAAAGGCGGGTATCAACGTCGAAGTATTAAAAAATAATTCGGGTAGTTGCTGCAGTCAGATATTTTCGTCTAAGGGTTATAAAGATGCTTATACCTTTAAGGCTAATGAAATAATTGAAAACCTATGGGTTGATAGCAAGCAAGGAGCGACAAAAATTGTGATCGACGTTAGCTCATGCGCTTACTCGTTTAAACATTTAAGGCCTGTACTTAAGGTTGATAATCAGTTGAAGTATGATCAGCTATCAATTTATGACAGTGTTGATTATCTTCATGATATGTTGATGCCACTGTTGAATATAGACCATAAAAAGAATAATATTGTGCTGCATCCGGTTTGTTCGTTGCAAAAGATGAATACGCAGGATAAGTTTGTAAATATAGCGCGCAAATTTGCTGATAACGTAACCGTACCGCTGCATGCTGGCTGTTGTGGCATGGCGGGCGACAGGGGATTTTTGTTTCCAGAGTTAACCGCATCCGCTACTATGCCGGAAGCTTTAGAGGTAAATCAACACAAATACGAGGGCTATTATTCATCAACAAAAACCTGCGAAATGGCGATGAGCCAGGCAGTGAATGAAAATTATGAATCGATATTGTATTTGGTGGATGAGGTTACCCAATAGTATAATATTAGAGTGTCATTGCGAGAAGGTACGACGAAGCAATCGCGAACTTTGCATATATGCGATTGCTTCGTTCCTCGCAATGACAATTTAGTAGAGAATCACATTTTTATAAATTTATCAATGCAAAAAATACTGATTGCCAATCGCGGCGAAATTGCTTTACGGATAATGCGCTCGGCGCGGGAGATGGGAATTAAAACAGTAGCCGTTTATTCGGATGCTGATCGTGATGCTTTACATGTGCGTTATGCCGACGAGGCAGTGTATATCGGCGAAGCGCCATCGAACCAATCCTATTTGATGGGCGAAAAGATTATTGATGCTTGTAAGCAAACAGGCGCAGAGGGCATACATCCGGGATATGGCTTTTTATCTGAAAATGCCGCTTTTGCCCGAAAAGTAAGAGAGGCAGGATTAATATTGATCGGCCCATCGCCCGAAGCAATGGAAGTGATGGGTAATAAGCTTTCGGCTAAGGCAGCCGCCATGAAGTATGATATACCCATGGTGCCTGGAACAGAAGAAGCGATTACCGATATTAACGAAGCCAAGCAGCGTGCGGTTGAGGTAGGTTTCCCTATTCTGATTAAAGCTGCGGCAGGCGGAGGTGGTAAAGGCATGCGTATTGTGGAGGCGGTTGGGGATTTTGAAGAGCAAATGCAATTAGCGGTGTCGGAAGCTACCTCGGCATTTGGGGATGGTTCGGTATTTATTGAGCGGTATGTATCATCACCAAGGCATATTGAGATACAAGTTTTGGGTGATACGCACGGCAATATCCTGCATTTATTTGAGCGGGACTGTTCGGTACAGCGTAGACACCAAAAGGTGATTGAGGAAGCACCGTCATCGGTTTTAACACCTGAAATCCGTAAGGCTATGGGCAAATGCGCTGTTGATGTGGCACGTTCGGTTAATTATACCGGTGCTGGAACAGTGGAGTTTATTATGGACGACCAGTTGAATTTCTATTTCTTAGAAATGAATACCCGTTTACAGGTTGAGCATCCCGTAACGGAGTTTATCACCGGTATTGACCTGGTAAAAGAGCAAATCCGTATTGCAAGAGGCGAGGCCATCAGCTTTAAACAGGAAGATTTAGAGATTAATGGCCATGCTATTGAACTGCGTGTTTACGCCGAAGATCCGGCCAATAACTTCTTGCCGGATATCGGCACTTTGCAAACATATGTTACACCAAAAGGCCCCGGTGTTAGGGTGGATGATGGTTTTGAGCAAGGCATGGAAATCCCGATCTATTATGACCCGATGATTGCTAAGCTAATTACCTATGGCAAAAACCGTGAGGAAGCCATTGAGCGGATGATTCGTGCTATTGATGAATATCATATAACGGGAATTACTACCACTTTGGCTTTTGGCAAATTTGTGATGCAGCATGAGGCTTTTACTTCGGGCAATTTTGATACACACTTTGTAAAGAAATATTTTACGCCTGAAGTTTTACAAACCGGGAATGAAGAGGAAGCGATGATAGCGGCTTTATTGGTAGAAAAATTATTAAGCAGCAAAAAACTCAGCACTAATAACACTGTTGCTGTGGAAAGTAGTAATTGGATGAAGAATAGGAAGAATTAGATTCATGCTGGGCATAGTCGAAGCATGACAGCCCACATATCAGGCTTGTGAATTTATGAGTCTGTCTATTAATTCAACCTGTGCCGGGTTGATCTTTTTTTTGGCCACATCAACTTCAAACCATGCGGCCCGGTCAATCTCGGGGATGGTTAATTTTTTGCCGGAGCGGGGAGGCCATTCTACTTCACATGTGTTACTCAGGATTGTTTCGTGGTTGATGTCACCCTCAACGGCCCAGGCATAAACGGTTTTGCCGCTTTTTTGCTTAATCGAACCTAATGAAATGAAATTACCATCAATGGCTTGTCCGGTTTCCTCTTCAAATTCACGTTTGGCGGCAGTAAGAGCTTCTTCATCATCCAAAAACTCACCTTTGGGGATCGACCAGCTACCTTCATCTTTATTTTTGAAAAACGGGCCGCCGGGGTGAACGAGGAATATCTCTAAAATGTTATTTGTATTTCTGTATAAAAGGATTCCTGCGCTTTGTTTGATGGACATATTGTAATATTAGTTATGTAATTAACATAAATAACCGCAATTAGTTAGTTTTGAAACATGTTTACAGGAATAATTGAAACTTTAGGCAAAGTTGTTGATCTGCAAAAAGATCAGGGAAACTTACATATTACGGTTGAATCTGCTATTTCGGCTGAGTTGAAGATAGATCAATCAGTCGCGCATAACGGGGTTTGCTTAACTGTTGTGGCCGTTGCTGATGGCATACATACCGTAACCGCGATTGAAGAAACACTGAATAAAACCAGTATCGGCTATTTACAGGTTGGCGACTTAGTGAATCTGGAACGTTGCATGCAGATGAATGCACGCCTTGATGGGCATATTGTACAGGGACACGTTGACCAAACCGCGAAATGTATCGGTTTTAAGGAACTCGAGGGTAGCTGGGAGTATACTTTTGAGTATGATGCTACTATTGGCAACGTGACCGTGGAGAAAGGTTCTATCTGCGTTAACGGTATCAGTTTGACGGTGGTTAATTCTCAGGCCAATAGCTTTTCAGTCGCAATTATCCCATATACTTTTGAGCACACCAATTTGCAAAATGTGCGTGAAGGTTCTGTGGTAAATTTGGAGTTTGATATTATTGGTAAGTATGTGGCGAGGTTGATGAACAGATAACACATTCTTATTGTCATTTCGACCGGAGGGAGAAATCTTCTTCGATCTGTATTGTTCGCTTTGCAAGTTGTAGAAGATTTCTCCCGCTGGTCGAAATGACAAGGGGCACAAACAAAATTGCCTCTTCATAGTTGTAATAATATAATCTAAAAAATACTACTATGGATAAGTTAAAGAAATTTGCGCTGATGGAAAAGATAGTCCATGAATTGGAAGATTTAAAAAATAGTCAGCAGGCAATCATACAGAAACTCGCTAAAATTGAAGTTGATAATATAGATTTGGGCGATAAACGCCTTGAAAAAGATCTGCCGGATATGCACCAGCGTGTCGCGGATAATTTGGATACCATTGCGGCGATATTGGAAGACTTTGCAAGTCAGACCGATAAGTATAGCAACAGCAATAATATCGCGGCTTTAAAGGAACAGGAAGAAATTAAGAATTTATAAAATCAGAATCCCCGGAAACGGGGATTTTTTTGTGCCCTGTCATTCTGAGCGAAGCGAAGAATCTGCACGTTTGTAAACTACTTTACAGATTCTTCGCTTCGCTCAGAATGACAATTTTTGCTAGGCCTTTGCGCTTATGCTTCGAGTGCCCTCAGCATCACAACCCGCTATTCCGGGCCGTTTTCTATGCTTTTTCCTTTCATCGCTGTGCTGATCGCATGATCCATCAGGCGTTCGGCGAATGGGCGGGTGAATTCGTTAAGCTCATCAATTGCTTTGTGTATGGCATCTTTATCGCCGCTGGTTAGTGTTGCTTTTAGCGAGGTAAGGTATTTGTTTGTTTCAGCCATTTCAGCAATGCTTACATGGTCGGCATTTTTTTGGAGGAAGCGTTCAACGGTGTAAACCATTTGTTCGCCTTCGGTGCGGGCTTCAATTAACATGCGCTGGGCAACGTCTTCTTTGGCGTGGGTGATGCTGTCTAAAAGCATTTGCTCTACCACGTCATCTGTTATACCGTAGGCAGGTTTTACTTCAACTTCCTGTTTTACACCTGAACGCAGTTCAATGGCCTGAATAGTTAAAATACCATCCGCATTCAATAAAAAGTTAATATCAACCTTAGGGAAACCTGCAGGCATAGATGGGATGCCTTTTAAATCAAATTCTGCCAGTTTACGGTTTTCGCTGATTAAATCACGTTCGCCCTGATAAACAGCTATCTTCATGTTTACCTGTCCGTCGATTGACGTGGTATACTGCCTGCCTGCTTTGGTTGGTACTTTTGAGTTGCGGGGAATAATCACATCCATTAAACCACCCATCGTTTCAATACCTAAAGACAGTGGGGTAACATCCAGCAATAAAATATCGCTGCGATTACCGGCTAATATATCGGCCTGAATGGCAGCTCCCAGGGCAACTACTTCATCAGGGTTTACTTCATCATGTACTGGTCGGCCAAAAAACTCGGCAACCATTTTTTTAACTAGGGCTGTGCGTGTAGAGCCGCCGACCATCACTACTTCATCAATTTTATCGACTGTCAATCCCGCGTCTTTCAACGCGTTTTTGCAGGCTTGTATGGTTTGCTGCACTTTAGGCAGGATCAGCGACTCAAAAGTTTGCTTATCCAATGTACACCATATATCACCAATCTTATCGTTCACTAAATTCTGGTGTGAAAATGCCTTCTTAGTTTCTTCTGCTTTTAAGCGTAGTTGCTGCGCAAGTTCATGGTTTTGGATGATCTCCGCTTTGTTCAATTGGTTCTTTTCAATCCAGTAATCAACAATCGCGCTGTCAAAATCATCTCCACCCAAAAAAGTATCGCCATTGGTGGCTAAAACCTCGAAGATGCCATTTTGTATTTGCAGGATGGATACATCAAAAGTGCCGCCACCTAAATCATAAACAGCAATGGTTTTTGTTTCTTCGGGATTCAAACCGATGCCATAGGCTAAACTCGCGGCGGTAGGTTCGTTTACAATGCGTAATACGTCAAGTCCGGCTAATTTACCGGCATCGCGGGTTGCCTGGCGCTGCGAGTCGTTAAAATAAGCGGGAACGGTTATCACCGCACGGTTTACAGGCGTTTTTAGCGCATGTTCGGCACGGGCTTTAAGTTCTTTTAGGATCAATCCTGAAAGTTCGATTGGGGTATAGAATTTATCTCCAACTTTTATTTTTACCAGACTTTCTGTATTATCATCAATAACTTTATAGCTAAAAAAGTCTTGATAGTTTTCAATGTCTTTATATGAGCGACCAAGCAGCCTTTTTACAGAGAAGATGGTATTATGCGGATCGGTGGTTAAATACTCTTTAGCCTCGTTACCTACGGTGATGTCACCGGTTTCAGAAAAGTGAACAATAGATGGTACTAATACACCCTTACCCAAATCGTTAATTACCTGTGGTTGTTTATCAGGGTTGATGAAAGCCACCAATGAGTTGGTAGTGCCCAGATCGATGCCGACAATAATTTCTTCTTTTTGCAATGAACCTGTTGCCAGGTTGATAGATACTTTAGCCATAGTAGGGTATTAACAAGCCGCAAATGTACTTAGTTTTAGGGGATGATGTGTCATGTGAATTTCGGATTTGTTGATTGGAATTTTAAACACCATGTCATTGCGAGCGGGGTTTGGCGTGGACTGTGGTGCGAAGCAAACTCGTAGCATGATATATATATGCAGTTGTTTATTGCATAGCTACGAGTTTGCTTCGCCGCGCATGCCTTTTCTCAGACCCGCTCGCAATGACATGGTGGAGAGGCGTTGACCACCACGCTGGTATTAATCATACCAATCCTCGCTTAAATCTTTCCAGGCTGGATTTTTAGCTACTATTAAGTTTATTTTCTTTTGGCGTGATCCACCTTTCAGTTGTTTTTCTCTTGCAATTGCATCTTGTATGAAACGGTATTCTTCAAAATACACCAATTTATCACAATCATATCTTGATGTAAAACCGGTATATACTTTTTGTTTGTGTTGCCAGATACGTTCTTGTAGATTACTTGTAACACCAATATATAATGTAGTATTAGATTTATTGGTAACAATGTAGATGCAGTATTGGGCGTTCTCCATTAATCAAATATTATAAAAATTATTGTTTGGTAAAAGGTGATTTTAATAAATGAGGTTAACAGATTTAAATTAAAAATCTGTTATTGCATGGCTACGAGTTTGCTTCGCCGCGCTGGGCTTTTCTCGGTCTGGCTCGCAATGACACGGTGGAGAGGGTTAGAGGGATTTTCTGTAATATTTCCTGAAATTCTAAAACAGTATGTCATTGCGAGCGGGGTATTTGAAATGGGGTAGTGTGGCGAAGCAAACTCGTCGCATAGTATACGTGCAGGATTAGAAAATTGGTTATTGCACTGCTACGAGTTTGCTTCGCCGCGCAGGCTTTTTCTCAGTCTTGCTCGCAATGACATAGAGGAAGAGGGCTAGGGTGAGTAAGCTCTGTAACAAAACAATTAACCTCTTAAATCTTTAATGCTGATAATTCCGAATATGATATTTTGTAATTACTTTCACATCTGCATGAATAAACCCCTATTTCCACTCATTTTAAGTTTGTTATTGTTTGCCGGGATTGCCCGTGCGCAGGAGTTTGGGGGTAATCCGCCATCCATTAAATGGGAACAGGTAAATACTCCGGCTGCAAAGGTGATCTTCCCGGTGGGGTTGGATACGGAGGGATTGAGAGTAGCTAACATTGTTACGCAAATGAATGGCGCTATACAACCTACTATTGGCTTTAAACAGCGGCAGGTGAGCATATTGATGCAGAACCAAACCACTATTACCAATGCTTATGTTCAGTTAGCGCCGTTTAGAAGTGAGTTTTTCTTGACGCCGGAGCAGAACAGCTTTGATATAGGCAGTTTGCCCTGGCCAGAGCAATTGGCTATACACGAATTTAGGCATGTGCAACAGTATAATAATTTTGATGTTGGCCTATCCAAAACCATGCGCTTTTTGTTTGGCGAAGGTGGACAGGCATTAGCCAATGATCTTGCTGTACCAAACTGGTTTTTTGAGGGCGATGCCGTTTTTAACGAAACCCATGTAAGCGAACAGGGCAGAGGCAGGTTACCATATTTTTTAGATGGCTTCAGGGCTTTGTGGGCAGATGGCAGGAATTACAGTTATATGAAGATCCGCAACGGATCGTATCGCGACTATACGCCGGATTGGTATCCGCTCGGATACATGCTGGTGAGCTACGGCAGGGAAAAGTATGGCGATGACTTTTGGAAGAAGGTAACGCATGATGCTGCGGCTTATAAAGATGGCTTTTATCCGTTTGAGCGGGCGATCAAGAAGTACTCGGGTAAGGATTTTGTAGATTTTAGGAATGATGCGTTGAATCATTTCAAAGTTCAGTTTGAAGTGCCATACAAGATACCAGATTCACTTTTAAAGTTGAATAAGTATAATTTGTTCGATCATGTTCGAGGTATTTCAATAGTGAATAAGCATAAGCATTTCGATGCAGACCGTGAATACCCTGCTTACATTGATGATCATACACTCATCTATTCAAAAACCACCTACGATAATACGCCTGTTTTTGTAATTAAGGAAGGTAATACTGAGAAGACCATCAGCACCCGCAGCTATTCACTGGATAATTATTTTGATTATCATGATGGCAAAATAATTTATGCCAGTTACCGTCCTGATCTGCGTTGGAATTACCGGGATTATAGTGAGCTAATATTATTGGATGTAAAAACCGGAAAGGAACATCGCATTACTAAAGGCACAAAATACTTTGCACCATCGTTTAGTCCGGATGGTAAAACGATTGCCGTGGTGCAAGAAGCGCCATCGGGAAAATGCGATGTGCATTTGCTTGACGCGGTTACGGGTAAATTATTAGCTGTTGTGCCCAATAAGCAGCATTTATTTTATACGTATCCTAAGTTTTATGGGCGGGATAATTTAGTTGCAACGGTAAGGAACAGCAAAGGCAAAATGTCGCTGGCTATTATTAATATCAAAACGGGCGAAGCTAAATATCTATTGCCGTTTACTTTTCAACCAATAGTGTTTCCGCATCTGCATGGCGATACTGCTTACTTTTCGGCGACCAGTAATATTAACGATAGGTTGTTCGCTATCAATTTAAAGAATGATAAACTGTATGAGTTAAAAGGTGATTCGCTGCAAACATTTATTGGTAATTATGAAACTTCGGTTTCAGACAAGAAATTGGCCTGGGTAAGTTTTACTTCGTATGGTTATCAAATTCATCAAATTGATAATACCGCAATTCAATGGAACGAATTACCAGGCGGAGCGATCCCCGGTACATTACCTAACTTTAATATTACTGCTTTAACGCGCGATTCATCAACTAATTTACTGGCATCGGTACAAAACAAACCGGTGGGTATTAGCAAGTATAATAAAGCCTATCACCTGTTTAATTTTCATAGCCTTGTCCCGAATATTGACGACCCGAATTATACTTTAGAGATACAGGGTGAAAATGTGCTGAATACCTTTCAATCAAACATCTTATTCAACTATAACCGTGACGAGGGTTACAAGGAGTTTGGCTTTAATGCTATTTACGGAGCTTTATTTCCATATATATCAGGAGGAGTTGATTATACGATTGACAGGCGGGAGCTATACCGTGGCACAAACATTTATTGGAACGAAACCAGTGTGCAAGGTGGTTTAGAGTTACCTTTGAATTTCACCCGTGGCAAAAGCAGTACCTCGCTGGCTATAGGTAGCGATTTGGTGTATAGCAGCAGTAGTTTTCAGCAGGCATACCGTGCTTTGTTTGCCGATCAGTCGTACGCTTACCTGAATAACTATCTTTATTTTTATAACAGCACCTTACAGGCGCAAAAAAATATATTTCCGCATTTCGCGCAAAGCATACAGTTGGGTTATCAAAACGCGGTGACCGGACAAAGCTCTACGCAATTTTTAGCAACTGGTACTTTTTATTTTCCGGGACTGTCTGTTAATCATAGCTTATTTTTCAATGCGGCTTATCAGCAAAAAGGCAGCGCTGATAATGTGATCGATTACTCAAATAATTTCCCGTTCTCGAGGGGATATACCGCCGAAAACTTTTATAAAATGGATAAGTTAGGGGCGAATTACAGTTTTCCGATAGCTTATCCTGATGCAGGGGTAGCTAATACGATATATATTATGCGTGTCCGCGGCAATGCTTTTTATGATTATACGCTTGCGAATGATTTTTATGTAGATGGCTCAAAGTTCAAAGCTAATTTTAACTCAACAGGTTTAGAGGTTTACTTTGATACCAAGTGGTTTAACCAGGAAGCGATTTCGTTTGGTTTCAGATATGACCGCCTGCTTGATCCCGACCTGTACGGCGGCAGCGGTAGGAACAGGTTTGAGTTGATCGTTCCGGTGAGTATTTTTTAGGTAGAAGCAGTTTCCGAAAAAATCTAACAAGTATAAATTGTTGATTTTTTTGGTGAAAAAGCGTTGTTTTTTCGCTGTTTTACGGTCAAAAAGAGTAAAAAAATGATGCTTTTTGGTCATTTTTGAGCTTAAAACAGGCTTAAAAACGATAATTTTCAATCTAAAAACCGCCTTTTTAGGGTCAAAAATGGCGATTTTTGGGCGAAAAGTGTACCAACTGTACCAGGTGTTTCACGTGTACCGTGGTACACTCAGGCATTAACCAGCTGTATAAGTTTTTTTACCCGATCCACATCGGTTTGGTCAAAACTGTACTCATCATGCATGGCATCACCCATAGCTATGTGGTCGTTTTGAAATTTCATTTGACTTGGAATCATAATCCTTGCTGATGAATGGATCTCTTGTACGCCTGTATAATGTACCAGGTCGGCGGCGTTATGCTCATTTACACCCGCCCCGGCCATAATGCTGATGCGCCCGGCAGCTTTCTCAACCAAATGCGCAAGCATCGCCGATCCTTCCATCGCGCTACTTTTACCGCCTGAGGTTAAGATGCGCTCGCAACCAAGTTCAATAATATCTTCAAGCGCCTGGTATAAATTGGCACAAACATCAAACGCCCGATGAAAGGTAACACCCAAACCGAATTGTTTAGCCATTCGCACTAACTCCAGGTTGCGTTCTTTATCTATGGTACCATCTACATTAAGTATACCTATTACAATGCCATCACAACCGGCTTCAATACAGTATCTTATGTCGGCCTGCATGGTTTGGTATTCAATATCGTTATACAAGAAATCGCCGCTGCGGGGTCGTATTAATACATACAGTTTGATATGCAGAAACTTGCGTGCCAGGGTGATTTGTCCAGCAGATGGGGTAGTGCCGCCTTCTTTCAGGTTATCGCATAACTCTACACGCACAGCTCCGCCATTCTGTGCTGCTAAGGCCGAATTTATAGAGTTTGCGCAAACTTCAAGAGCAATCATTTTTGTAATTTGGTGATATACGAACAAGACTTATCTAAAAGAGTTTTGTTCATTTTATGTGATTATTGTTAATAACCTACTGTTTCATAGGCACTTTTACCGGGGATTAGCAAATCCTGGGTTTTACTATTGCAAACCGCATATTCAAAGCCCCGTTGTATGGCATAAGCGCCATGCTCGCCTTTTTTGTTTATAGCTAAAAAGCCAACCTGTATGTTTTTAGATGTTTCAGGCTTCTTTTTGATGATGCGTTCTACCGCCATTCTGCAGGCATCTTCCGGATGATAGCCCTGGCGCATCAGTTCAACAACTAAAAAGCTGCCCACGTTACGTATCACCTCTTCGCCAACCCCGGTTGAGGTAGCGCCACCAACCTCATTGTCAACAAACAAACCGGCTCCAATAATTGGGCTGTCACCAACACGGCCATGCATTTTAAATGCCATGCCGCTGGTTGTGCAAGCGCCTGAAATATTTCCTTTGGCATCAATGGCCAACATGCCAATGGTATCGTGGTTATATTTACTCCCGGGAGTATGTTGCTGATCTTCAATATTCATTACCGGGGCATATTTGGCGGTCACCAGCCAGTCTTTCCATGCTTTTTCGGATTCCGGCGTAAGTAACTTTTCTTTTTTGAAGCCTTGCTCAACTGCGAATTGTGTAGCGCCTTCGCCTACCAACATAATATGTGGCGTTTTTTCCATCACCAAACGGGCAACAGATATTGGATGCGCTATGTATTCCATTGCAGCAACTGATCCGCAATTACCTAATTCATCCATTATACAGGCATCAAGGGTAACGTGCCCGTCTCTATCGGGATAACCAGCACGACCTACAGTATGGTTTTTCATATCAGCCTCGGGTATACGCACACCGGCTTCAACGGCATCCAGCGCACGACCACCTGCGGAAAGCGTTTTCCACGCTTCCTGGTTAGCTTGTATGCCGAAATTCCAGGTTGAAATTACTATCGGGAAATCAGCAGGCTCGCTTTTAATAATTGGCCTAGCTAGTATTGAATTAGATATAGCTGCTAATGATGCACTTGCAGCAGATACTTTTAAAAATTTACGACGGCTATACATGTGTTATGTTGATGTTATTTTCATTTTCCTGCAGTATTCATTATCGGGCGAACCTCTACACTGCCGCCAAGTTCAAGTGCGGGGCATTTAGCTGCTATAGCTTTGGCGTCGTTCAAATCATCAGCATTAATAACTAATACTGAGCTTACTAAATCATTGTTTGCTGTATATGGAGTTTTTGTTATAACCTTTTGGGTTCCGCTGATAGTTATGCCATCGCCTGACGGCCTGTAGCCACCAACTATTTTACCTGATTGAGTCAAATCACCCATATATACCCGCCAGTGTTTAATGTTTACACTTACTGTGGTATCCGTTTCCGGTTTAAAGTCTGTTTTAAAACGGATAATGAGCAAATACTGCAGCTTAATCTCAGTTTTTTGTTGGGCGAAGCAAGTTATGCATGCAAATAAAAATGCTGCTAACAACAGTTGTTTTTTCATGATCAGTTATTTGAGGTAATTATAGGTATTTTTATTTAAAATTGCTTATCAAACTTGGTTTTCTGTATTTTGGCGGTATGAACCGTATTGACCGTATATCAGCAATTCTTATTCAATTACAGTCGCGTAGGGTTGTAAAAGCGGCTGATATTGCCGAGCGTTTTAATATCAGCTTGCGTACGGTTTATCGCGATGTAAGGACCCTGGAAGAAGCAGGGATCCCGATAATCGGCGAAGCCGGTGTGGGGTATTCTATTGTGGATGGATACCGTTTGCCACCGGTGACATTTACCAAAGAAGAAGCTACAGCATTCTTAACGGCTGAAAAGTTTATTGAAAAATTAACAGACGCATCAACGGTAGCCAATCATAAGTCGGCGATGTATAAGATCAGGGCTATTTTACGGAATGCCGAAAAGGATTTGCTGGAGGATATTGACAGCAATATACATGTATTTAAAAATCGGTCGCAACCACAGACAACACATAACGATTATATTCAAACCATATTAAATAGCATCTCGCAGAAGCAAGTATTGTGTATTGATTACTTTGCACATCATAGCCAGGAAAATACAAAAAGGGAAATTGAGCCTGTGGGTATATTTTTCATGGATGGTTACTGGCATCTGATCGCCTATTGCCTGTTACGCAAGGATTACCGCGATTTCAGGATCGATCGTATAAAAACCTTGAGTGTGACTGGTAAGTTGTACGGCAATCAACATCCAACCTTAAAAGCTTATATAGCCCAAACCGCCAAAGAGAAGCATTTGGAAACGGTTATTATTAAGGTAGATAAAGAGATCCACGGGAACTTAAGCTATCAAAAATACTGGAGTGGGTTTGTATCCGAAAAAACGGTTGGCAATATGATCGAGATGACTTTCCTAACCGCGTCGCTTGAGGGCTTTGCTCACTGGTACATGATGTTCGGTGATCGTGCCGAAATTCTACAGCCAAATAGTTTGAAAGAGCGGGTAAAAGTCATCACTCAAGCTATTCTTCAAAAAAACTTATAATTCTTTTTTACTACTGACATAGGGTTGTCATTAGCTGGTTGTATTTTTGATTTATCAATCAACCACTACAAAACTATGGAAACATTAACATCAAAAACAACCATCACATTTAATGCGCCAATAGCAAAAGTGTGGCAGGGCTTAACCGGCCCCAAAATTGTAAAACAATACTTTTTTGGTACAGAGCTTAAATCCGACTGGCAGGTAGGGCATCCAATTACTTTTAGTGGAGAGTGGGAAGGTCATAAATATCGGGATGGCGGTATCATACTAGCTATCGACGAGCCTAAATTATTGAAATACACTTACTGGAGCAGCATGTCGGGAACTGAAGACAAGCCGGAGAACTATAATAATATCACGTATGAACTTAGTGAAGATAATGAGATAACTACGCTAATAATTACGCAGGATGGTGTTAAAAACCAACAAGCGGCAGAACACTCAGAGCAAAATTGGAAATCAGTATTTAATGGATTGAAGGATATTCTTAAAAAATTATAATGATGAAAACAGAAATAATAGAGCAAGAAGGATTTCACATTGTTGGTATATCTGTACGTACAAGTAACCAAAATGGGCAGTCAAAAAAAGATATAGAAGAGCTTTGGTTTAAGTTTATGGATGATAATTTGATAAAACACATCCCCGATAGGGCATCAGATGATGTGTATTGTGTTTATACAGATTATGAAACAGACCATACCGGGAAATATACCGCGGTATTGGGTTGTAAGGTAAATTCATTAACAAAAATCAACAATACCTTTACAGCTGTAGCTATATCGGCAGGCAAATACCAGGTTTATTCGTTAAAGAATAAATTATCCGAAGTAATTAGCGCAGCCTGGCAGCAAATATGGGAAAGCGATATAAATAGAAAATATACCGCCGACTTTGATTTGTATAGCTCGGGCGCTAACGAACATGGCATGAAAATCTCACTTGCAATAAACTAGTTGGTTTACCTGGTAAAACTTAACCTTTTACCGGGTATACCTTCATTCAGTTTGTTATTGCTATAAGCTAAATTTCCTGAAACTATGGTGTGTGTGATTTTGGATTGGAAAGTGGTACCTTCAAAAGGACTCCAGCCGCATTTGTAAAGGATATTATCCTTGTTTACCTGCCATTTTGAGTTCAGATCAATCAAAACCAAATCAGCCCAATAGCCTTCGCGAATAAAGCCACGTTTATCTATCTGGAAACAAATAGCCACATTATGCGCCGTTTTTTCTGCGATCTGTTCAAGGCTTATTTTGCCTTGATGATGCATTTCTAACAGTGCAGGCAAAGCATGTTGTACCAACGGGCCGCCGGATGGTGCCTGTAAATATGGTTGTACTTTCTCCTCAATAGTATGCGGGGCATGGTCGGTGGCTATTACGTCAATCCGTCCATCTAAAACCGCTTTTAAAATGCCGTCTCTATCGTTTTCAGTTTTAACTGCCGGGTTCCACTTTATCAGGTTGCCTTTGGTATCGTAATCTTTATCGCTAAACCATAAATGGTGTATACAGGCTTCGGCAGTTATTCGCTTGTCTTTTAGGGAAATATCATTACTAAATAAGTGTGTTTCTTTTTCGGTAGAGATGTGTAAAATGTGCAGTCTTGTGTTATACTTTTTAGCCAATTCAACAGCCATTGATGATGATAGGTAGCAAGCTTCTTCGCTGCGGATTTTTGGATGCAATTTCACCGGGATATTTTCGCCAAGCAATTGTTTGTAATGGTTTAAATTGCTGCGGATAGTAGCCTCATCCTCACAATGGGTTGCAACCAACATAGGTGATTGAGAGAAAATATTTTCCAATGTTGTTGGATTATCTACCAGCATATTTCCTGTTGATGAACCCATGAAAACTTTTATACCGCAAACATTGGCTGTATCTGTTTTTAATACTTCATCAATATTGTCATTACTCGCACCCATGAAGAAAGAATAGTTAGCCAATGAGTTACACTTCCCTATCTCATATTTTTGTTCAAGTAATTCCTGCGTTAAAGTATTGGGTACAGTATTGGGCATCTCCATAAATGAAGTGATACCACCGGCCACAGCTGCGCGCGATTCCGTATGAATATCAGCTTTATAAGTCAACCCCGGTTCGCGAAAATGCACCTGGTCATCAATACATCCAGGGAATAAATATAATCCCTCAGCATTAATTACCTGATCGGCATTTTTGTTAATCTGGCTATTTATTTGTTCAATAAAACCATCTTTAATAAATACATCGGCAACAAATTGCTTGTTTTCGTTAACTACAGTGGCAGATTTTATGAGGATAGATGACATAGTGCAAATATAGAGTGAAGAGACAAGAATCAAGAATTAAGAGTCAAGAATCAAGATCATTTTTGAAGCGTCTTGCTTCTTGTATCTTGATTCTTGGCTCTGTTTCCAATGCAAACACTATCTTTGCAGAATGGCTGTAACTTTTGAGGATTTTAATTTTAACCGGCAAATACTGAATGCAATTGCTGATGCCGGTTACACCGAAGCTACGCCTATACAGCAAAAAGCTATACCGCCTATAATGAACGGGCAGGATGTAATGGGCATAGCACAAACTGGCACAGGTAAAACTGCCGCTTATATGTTGCCTATTATTATGCGGCTTAAATATGCACAAGGTGATAGCGCCAGGGCTATTATTATAGCGCCAACCCGCGAATTGGCTATGCAGATAGAGGAAAACGCAAAGCAATTTGCAGTTTATACTGATCTGCGTATAGTTTCTGTTTATGGCGGATTAGGGCCAAAAACTCAAATTGAGATCATCAATAAAGGTGTTGATATTATAGTAGGCACCCCCGGCCGTTTTATGGATATTTATTTGGCAGGGCATATTGTAACCAAAACATTGCAAGTGTTGGTTTTGGACGAGGCCGATAAAATGATGGATATGGGCTTCATGCCACAGATCAATCGTATTTTAGAGGTTGTGCCGGTTAAGCGTCAGAATTTGCTGTTTTCGGCTACGATGTCTGATAAGATTCATCAGCTTTCTAATAACTTCCTTGAGTTTCCAACTATTATCGAAGTTACGCCACAGGCAACTCCGGCACAAACAGTAAACCAGGTATTGTACCATGTGCCCAATGTAAAGACCAAGATTAATCTGCTTAAAAACCTGCTAGATGCACCGGATGACATTAAAAAGCTAATTGTTTTTTGTAAAACCCGTGCAGCAGCAGAGGATGTGTATAAATTCCTGTTGCGTAAATTCGGCGAAAAGGAGGTTAAGGTTTTACATGCTAATAAGGGTCAAAATACACGTATCAATAGCATCAACTCATTTAAAAATGATGAAGTGAAGATATTGGTTGCTACCGATGTTGCTTCGCGCGGAATTGATGTGAGTGATGTTAGTCACGTTATTAATTTTGATGTACCTGTTGTAATTGAGGATTATGTACACCGAATTGGTCGTACTGGCCGTGCATTTCAATCCGGTGAAGCAATTACTTTCTGTACACCATCTGAAGAATATTACGTAAATAAGATTGAAAAACTCATCAGGCAAACTATCCCGGTAACGGCTATCCCTGCCGAGGTGTTTATTGAGGTGACAGGATATGATGAAAAACAGGATCAGGCACGTGAGATTGATATGCAGAAACGCCGCGATGATCCTGATTTTAAAGGTGCTTTCCACGAAAAGAAAACCCTGAACCAAAAAATCAAGTTCAAAGCTGAACGAGATAAAAAGAATCCCAATTCAAAATCTCCCCGAACAAAATCGCCAAAAAGCTATAGAAAAAAACATTAAGTATAATACATGAAGTTTAAGATTACCCCATTAAATGTAGTGAGCGCATTATTTCTTGTGCTCGCCGTTTATGTTTGGATTAATGGAGCTGCCACAGTAGGCATGAAGGTGCGGCAATTGGGCACCGCTATCGGTTGGATATTTTTATTCTTTGCTTTCGCTGTGTCATTTTTAGATGTTATGCTTCGGAATTTCTTCCCGGAAACTAAAAAAATATGGATTGTAGAGCTAAGCTTTATAACTTTGACCGCAATAATATTTTTACTTGTAAGATAATAAAAAATGAAGAAAGCTGAGATCAAACTAACCATTGATATGGACGAGAATAATGTGCCTGATAGCATTATGTGGGAATCAACAGACTCACAAACTAAAGAGGCGCTACCCGTAAAATCAATGATGTTGGCATTATGGGATCATAATTATAAAAACACCTTACGTATAGATCTTTGGACTAAAGACATGCCTGTTGACGACATGAAACGTTTCTTTTACGAAACATTACAAACTATGGGCGATAGCTTTTTACGCGCTACTGGCGAAACTAATATCGTAGAAGACCTTCGCGATTATTGCGCGCATTTTGCTGATAAAATGGATTTAAAACAACAGTAATAAGATGAGACTGCCCGCGCTTTTATCTTTTGTTGGGTTTGTATTAGTAATAGCGGCAACATTTTGCCCGCTATTACGCCCATTTCATTTAGCTAACTGGGATGCATACGATTTAAATAAACCATATGCCATGGTTATGTTGCTAATAGCCGTAGTCGGTATAATAGGAACCGTATTTAACCAGGTTAAAATAAGCAGACTCGCGGCCTGGTTATCTTTTGCTTTAATATTTGTATTTTACATAGCGGCCATTTTAAAAGTAAAAACTTCATTCAGCTTTATACCATTCCATTCAATAGCTGGCTTTTTAAGCAGCCAACTGAAATTTAAATGGGGATGGTACCTGTTATTTTTCGGCGGAATACTTTCTGTTGGGGGTGCATTAGTTAGTAAAAAGGCAAGTAACTTTAAAGTCGATTAATTCTTGTTATCTTATCTGAAACCAAAACCAGGGGTTGTATAGGATTATATTATGAATTAATTTTTTTTAACATATTTGTATTATAATTAATCTATCCTAAATGTTAAAACTATCTTTTAGAAACCAGGTGCTTACCGGTTTTGCAGTTTCTATAATTCTTGTTTTTTTAGTTGCTGTATTTTCTTTTAGGAGTATAACACAATTAGAGCAAGATCAGGCTAAGGTTGAACAAAGTGAAGTCCTCATTCACACTTCCCGCGATATTTTACAAAATCTTATTGATGCCGAAACAGGTATGCGTGGTTTTGTGGCCATGGATAAACCAGCTTTCCTTGATCCTTACAAAGCAGCATTGCCTGCAATCAGAAACAATGTTGCTAAACTGAAAGAGCTAGCTCCCAATAACCCATATCAGCAAAAAGATCTGGATTCGCTTTACCTGTTAACCGATAGACAATTAGAGCTGGTTAAAAATAATATTGATGTACGGGATGTAGTAGGCCTGCAGTATATGGTTGACCATAATATGTTGTTAAATGGCAAACATATTATGGATGACATCCGTGAAACAATAGATAGAATTAATACAAGAGAAGATAAAGCCTTAGCAGACGGCAGGGCAAGAACTCAAAGTGCAGCCAATTATACTATATTAACAATTTTTATTGGTTCGGTCATATTTCTGGCTATAATAATCATCTTGTTCATTTACATACAGAAAACCTTTGATCAACAAAAGAAAATAGAAGAGGAAATAAGAGTAGCAAATATTGAGCTCGGAAAAGTGTTAGCAGAAAATGAAGCTAAAAACTGGCTGCTTACTGGTACTGGTTTACTAAACGAGAAAATGCAAGGCCAGCAAAGTGAAAGAGAGCTTGCTGAAAATATACTCAAAGAAGTTGCCAATTATACAAAGGCGTTATCAGGTACATTTTATCTGCATAACGAAGCCGAAGAAAGACTGGAGTTATATGCTTCATATGCCTTCCATAATTTAGACGTTTTGAAAAAGACCGTTAAATTAACCGAGGGCTGGTTAGGCCAGGCAGCACAAAATAGAAAATTGGCGATTGTTAAAGGTAAATTGAACGATAAGCTCGATTTGCAAAGTTCAATAATTTATGATGACTTTGTAGAAAGTATTATTGTGCCATTCACATTCGATAAACGCCTGATTGGGGTAATGGAATTAGCATTCCAGGGCGAATTAAACAATGATAAGTTAGATTATATTACTGAAATCGGAAGCGATATAGGTATAGCTGTAAATACAGCTCAGGCCCGTACCATTATGCACGATTTGTTTGAGGAAACCCAGCAACAGGCCGAAGAACTGGAAGCACAGCAGGAAGAAATGCGTGTTACCAACGAAGAACTGATGAACAAAACAGAAATGTTAGAAGCATCAGAAGAAGAACTTAGGGTACAGCAAGAGGAACTGCGCAGTATTAATGCCGAGTTGGAGGAAAAAGCAAGCCTGCTCGAAGAAAAGAACCAGGCTATAGAAGAAGCCCGTGCATCCATCAATGTAAAAGTTCAGGAGCTGGAAACTACAGGTAAGTACAAATCTGAATTCCTGGCTAATATGAGTCATGAATTGCGTACTCCATTAAATAGTATTTTGGTTCTCGCACGTATCTTAAAAGATAACAAACCTCATAACTTATCAGAAGATCAGATAAAATATGCTAGCGTAATATTTAATGCAGGCAACGACTTATTAACGCTGATCAACGATATTCTTGATTTATCGAAGATTGAATCAGGCAAATTGGAAATGCAAAATGAGCAAATCAAAATAACTGACATATTGAAAGATATGGACATGTTGTTTGCCGAAGTAGCATCCCATAAAAACATCAAATTTACCAATAGTGTTAAAGATGTCCCTAAAGTCTTATTTACCGATAAGGTGAGGGTTGAACAGGTAATTAAGAATTTATTATCTAACGCATTTAAATTCACCTCCGAAGGTGGTTCTATAGCCTTGAATGTTGTCCCCGGTCCGGTAGAAAAAACAATAAACTTTTGTATTAAAGATACCGGTGTTGGTATCCCGAAAGAAAAACAACGTATTATATTCGAGGCATTTCAACAAGCAGATGGCTCAACAAGCCGTAAGTATGGCGGTACAGGTTTAGGCTTATCTATAAGCCGGGAATTAACTGCCTTACTGGGCGGTACAATTACTCTTAATAGTGAGCCGGGAATAGGCAGTGAATTTATCCTGACTGTACCTTTTGAAGCTAAAGCTGTGCCGGTTGTAATGGAGGATGAGCAGGTGCCAACAGTGGAAACGTTTAATCCTACAAGGGAAAACTTCCTCAAACCAGCGGCACAAGTTGTACGCGACCCAAACAGGGAACCAACAGTAGTTATTGTTGAGGATGATAAAAACTTCGCTAACATCCTGCAGGATTATTCCCGCGACCATGGTTATAAATCTATTATGGTTAATGAGGGTACCAATGCTGTTGAAATTATTAAAGAACACCTTCCTGACGCTGTAATATTGGATATTATGTTGCCCGGTAAAGATGGCTGGCAGATATTGAAAGAATTAAAAGCCCTGACTGAAACGATGCATATCCCTGTCCATTTAATGTCGGCCGGAGACGCCGCCGCTAATAGGGTTCGTCGTGAAGGGGCTATCAGTTTCCTTAAAAAACCAATAGATACCGGCATATTAGATAAGCTGTTTACCGACATTATGCTACAAAGTGGGGCTAAATTCAAGCAAATTCTACTGGTAGAAGATCATAAAGCACAAAGTCAGGCATTAAAGGAGATGATGGAAGGGCAGGGTATCACTGTCGATCAAGCCTTTGACGGTGAATCCGCTTTCAGGATGCTGCATGAAAATGAATACCAGTGTGTGATACTCGACCTTAACCTTCCTGACATTTCAGGGCTTGACTTGTTAGACAAGATTAAGGAAGTTGATGAATTTGCCGAACTACCGGTTATTGTAAATACAGCAATGGAGCTTGATAGAACATCGGTAAACAGGTTGATGAAATACGCCAATGCAATGGTTGTTAAAACCAGTAAATCATCCGACAGATTGATTGATGAGGTCAACCTTTTTCTGAATAAGATAAGCGAGGTTAACAAAAAACAATCACCAATAATAGGTTCTGCTGCGAGGGTTATCAATAAAGGTAAGGATGCCATAAAAGGTAAAAAGGTACTTATTGTAGATGATGATATGCGTAATATATTCGCCCTAAGCAGTGCGCTACAATCCTATGACCTTGTGGTAGAGATTGCCAACGATGGCGAGGAAGCAATTGTGAAACTTGAAGAGATAGATGACATTGATATAGTGTTGATGGACATTATGATGCCTAAAATGGATGGCTATGAAGCTACCAGGTACATACGCAAGCAAAACAAATGGGCTAAGTTGCCTGTAATAGCTTTAACCGCAAAAGCAATGAAGGATGATCGTGAAAAATGCATAGCTGCCGGCGCAAATGATTACATTACCAAACCGGTTGATATGGATAGATTGATAGCATTGATGCAGTTGTGGTTAGGAAGTTAATATGATGAGTACCGAACAGGAAATTTTATCAGCACAGCAATTAGATGAGTTGATTGATCTGATAAAAAAGTTTCATGGGTTTGATTTTTCTTGCTATTCCAAAGCCTCGCTAAAACGCAGGGTCATAAGAATAATGCAAAACAAAAAGCAAACTTTTTATGATCTTAAACACACGCTGGTAAATAACCAGCATTTTTTTCAGGAATTTTTAGATGAGATCACGGTAAACGTTACTGAAATGTTTCGTGACCCATCTTTCTATAAAGCGATTAACAACCAGGTTATCCCTTATCTTTCTACTTATCAGCATATAAAAATTTGGAGCGCGGGTTGCTCATCAGGGGAAGAGGTTTATTCGCTTGCCATTTTAATGAATGAAACCGATCTGCGTAAAAAATCGTTTATTTATGGTACTGACATCAATACAGAAATGCTTAAGGAAGCTCGAAAAGGTATTTATAGCCTGAAGAAAATAAAGAGCTATGCCGAAAACTATCAATACTCCGGATTGAAAGGATCATTAACAGATCATTTTACTATAATGTATGATGCTGCAACGATACATAGCGAATTGAAACATAATACTTTGTTTTCCGTACATAACCTGGTATCTGATGCCATATTTAATGAATTTCAGTTAATTAGTTGCCGAAATGTATTTATATACTTTGAAAGTGAACTTCAGGAAAAAATACTTGAGTTATTTTATAACAGTTTAGCTCCGCTTGGGTTCTTATGTATGGGGAGTAAAGAAACTATACGCTCAGATAGGTTCAAAAAGAAGTTTAAGATCATAAGTAGTAAAGAAAACATATATCAAAAAATTGTCACTTGATAATAATATAATAGCTCACTGGAAAAAATCAGAATTCTTACTGATAGGGGGATCTGCTGGGTCTTTTAAATTGATATTTAATATCGTGAAGAATTTTAATTCCAATTTGGATAAAGCTGTTATAATAATTCATAGAAAAAAGAATTTTTTCAGCGAGATAGAAAAACTGTTTGCCGAAAATTCTCGTATATCACTCAAGGAAATTAGAGACAAGGAAGTAATACGTAAAAACACTATATACATTGCCCCTGCAAATTATCATACTCTTATCGAAAAGAATGGTAGCTTTGGGCTTGATGTTTCGGAGGCAATTTGGTATTCGAGACCTTCTATAGATGTAACTTTTGAAAGTGCAGCTGAGGCTTTTAAGGGGCGTTGTACGGCCATACTTCTTTCTGGCGCAAACCAGGATGGGGCACTGGGATTATTAAAACTACGAGACAATGGTTGTTTAACAATAGCGCAAAACCCGGAAGAGGCGGAAATGCCCCAAATGCCGTTTGCCGCAATTGAAATTAAAGCAGCAGAATATATATTAAATTCTGAGGAAATTTTTGGACTTTTACAAAAATAATTATTATCGATAAACTTATACAATTTTAGATGACCCCTGTTAATATTCTCATTGTTGATGATAGAGAAGAAAATATTATTGCGCTTGAAGCATTATTAAAGCGTAATGATATTAAAATATTTTCTACAACGTCGCCTAACGATGCTCTGAAAATTGCCTGGGAAAATCATATTGCAATCGCGTTAGTTGATGTTCAAATGCCTGAAATTGATGGTTTTGAACTGGTTGACATGCTCAAGTCAAACCCGCGCACCAAAGATATACTGGTGATTTTTGTAACTGCTATTTCAAAAGAGTCAAAATATGCTGTTAAAGGTTATAGTACTGGTGCGGTAGATTATTTATATAAACCTCTTGATCCTTATATTACATCTGCGAAGGTTGATTCGTTTGTTCAATTGGCACGTTATCAGGCTGAAATTATCCGTAAAAATGAGGAGCTGGAAAATTTCTCTATCGTAGTGAATAATTCAGCAGATATTATTTGCGCGGTTGATGCAAAAACGCTGAGAGTAAAAACAATCAACCCAACGGTTGAGAATATATTAGGTTATAAGGCTACTGAAATTATAGGTAAAAGTATAATTGACAGAGCTGTAGAGCCTGATCGAATAGCATTTCGTAAAAAGCTAGGTGAAATTATTAATGATAACCTAAATTTCACGGTGTTTGAGTTTCAGTTTGAAACATTTGATAAAAATGTAATATGGGCTGAATGCAGGGCATCATATCATAACAAAACTATATTCATTAACATTAGTAATATATCTCCGCAAAAAAGCTACTTGCAACAGTTGGTCAAATCGAAAGAGGCGGCTGAATACGGAAAAAAGGTAAAAGAGAACTTTTTGGCTAACATGAGCCATGAGCTACGTACGCCAATTAACGGGGTGATAGGTTTAACGCAATTGTTGCGTAAAACCCCCATGAATGATCAGCAATTGAGTATGCTGGAATTGTTGGAGACATCGTCGCAATCCTTACTTGGGGTTATCAATGATGTGCTGGACATATCAAAAATCGAATCTGGTAAATTCAATATCATTCGTACCCCAAATAACATTCGTGAAGTTACTGATTCTGTATTTCAATTATTGAAGTTTAAGGCCGATGAGAAAATGGTTGATATGTTACTGGATATTGACCCCAACCTGCCTGAATATATGATGATTGATGCCTTGAGGCTAAATCAGGTATTAATGAATTTGTTAAGTAACGCGATTAAATTCACCGACAGGGGACATGTTAAGCTAAAGGTATCTGTACTTGATAGAGATAAAGACAGGTTAAAAATTAAGTTCAGCGTTGAAGATACCGGTATAGGTATAGCCGAGGAGAAGTTATCAAAGATATTTGATTCGTTTGAGCAGGCTGACATTGATACCGCTAGTATATACGGCGGTACTGGTTTGGGCCTCACAATAGTAAAAAAACTTATAGAATTAAAAGGTGGCGAACTAACTGTTAGTAGCCGGATAGGCAAGGGGAGCGTATTTAATATAATAAACTGGATTACTATAGCTGAAAAACCTGAACTTAAGAAGGAGAATAAGACAGATCATAAAAAACTCCCACCATTTAACCAATTGAGTGTATTGGTTGCAGAGGATAATATGGTAAATCAGTTTATCCTGGCAAAAATGTTAAAGGATTGGAACGTAAATGTTGAAATGGTTGATAACGGCCGCAAGCTTATTGAAAAACTGCATCAGCAAAACTTTGATATTATACTGATGGATACTCATATGCCGGATATGAATGGTTACCAGGCCGCTAAAGCTATCCGAATGGATTTTGAGGAACCTAAAAGAAGTATCCCTATAATTTCTCTATCGGCAGCAGCCTTGGATCATGAAAAAGAGGAAGCTATATCCGCAGGTATGAATGATGTGTTATCAAAACCATTCCAACCTCATGAACTGCACGATAAAATACAAAAAATGCTGAAGATAGATTTGGTGCTATAATTTTGCACCACTGTAGAGTGATAGCCAATTTAACTATCCTAATTCTTATCTTCGCTCCATGATATTTAATCAAACTTGGAACTTGCTGAAAAAGGAAATTCTGTTGGAATGGCGTTCAAAGTATGCTTTCAATGGAGTACTATTATATGTGGTATCCACCGTATTTGTTTGTTATATATCATTTCACCTAAGTCCTGGTTTTAGCGGTAGCGCGGGGTATCCAATAGTTTGGAATATCCTTTTTTGGATTATCATTTTGTTTGCGTCGGTGAATGCAATAGCCAAAAGTTTTATTCAGGAAAACAAGGGGCGTTTATTGTATTACTATACCATAGCCAGCCCACAGGCTATAATCCTTTCAAAAACAATTTATAATATTTTACTAATGTCCTTGCTCAGCATATTAGCACTAATTGTTTATCTGCTGTTTTTCCCTAATACTATCGGCGACCCGCTTTTTTATTTCTTAGCTGTGCTTTTAGGTAGTATTAGTTTCTCCACCGTTTTTACGATGATTTCGGCCATCGCTTCCAAAGCTGGCAACAATGGTACTTTGATGGCCATCTTAAGCTTTCCGGTTATTATACCTGTTATTTTACTCCTGATACGCATCAGCAAAAGCGCAATGGATGGGGTAGAGCGTAGTTTATTGTATAGTAACATAGGTATACTATTTGCCATAAATGTTATTGTGATAGCTACTTCTTTACTGCTTTTTCCGTATTTATGGCGTGATTAATAAATTGATAATAAACTAATTATACTACTGTTTAGAATCTATCTAATCTTTTGGTCATATTATTTGGATTAAGTCTAAATAAAGCGTTATTTTGTCTTCGAACTAAAAACGGTATAGACATAATTCGACTTTATGAAGAAAAGAAATTTACTAATCCTTATACTTTTCATACTTACATTTTCCGCAACCATAGTCTCTATTACATCATGTAATAAGATTTTTCCGGAAATGATTAATCCTGAAAATGGTTTGTGTGGGCCCATAACCCTTACAAGTTCGCAAACGTTACTTTTTTCAGAAGGAAACGATCAGTTTTTTGCTAATCGCACATCAGCAACAGGCCTTGGGCCGTACTTTGTAGCAACCGGATGTGGTAGCTGTCACTCAAGTGATAATAGAGGTCATCCTTTTACTATACTAACCCGGTTTGGTCAAACAGATAGTACTGGTAACAAATTCCTGGCAGAAGGCGGGCCACAATTAGGTACGTTTTGTTTACCGGGATATACACCTGAAACAATACCTGCAGGCGCAACCAGTACTAAGCTAATAGCTCCAATTACAGCAGGTGTAGGCTTTCTGGAAGCAGTTCCTGATTCTGAAATTATAGCAATGGCTGATGCCAATGTAAATAATCCGAATGGTGTAAGAGGTCATCCTAATTACAATACTATTCCATCATATGTAACACCATTAAGTGGCGCTATACCAAGGGCGGATGGTAAATATATTTGCCGCTTTGGCCGCAAGGCAGCTGTTTATAACTTGTTTCAACAGGTGGCAATGGCTTATAATCATGACATGGGTATTACGTCAAATTATATGCCATATAATCCATTTAATTACCTGGAGGAAGCGGTGCCAACAACACCTTCAACTCCGGAAATAGATAATAATACATTTTACTCTGTTGTTTTTTATGTAACCGCTTTACAAACCCCTATACAACGTAATGCTACTGATGCTACTGTTATACAAGGCCAGAATGCATTTGTTAAAATAGGTTGCGCAGATTGTCATAAACAGAATCTTACTACAGGATACTCGCCAATACAAGGCCTTGCTTATCAAACATTCCAGCCATTTACGGATCTGTTGGTTCATGATATGGGGCCAGGAGATGATGACCATTATACTGAAGGTGATGCTTTAACTTCTGAGTGGCGTACAACTCCACTATGGGGTTTAGGTTTGGCACCGGGCGTACAAGGTGGTGATGTTTATTTAATGCACGATGGCAGGGCGCACAGCATCCAACAAGCTATCCAAATGCATGGTGGCGAATCTGCGGTTAGCGCAGCAAATTTTAGCAAATTATCGTCAGCAGACCAAACATCTGTAATTAAGTTTTTACAATCGTTATAATGGAAAGAAAGGCATTTTTAAAAACCTGTGGTTTCGCCTGTTTAGGTGGCTCCGTGCTTATAGGTGCGCTTGAAAGTTGCGGCACCAGTAAAATGGTAACCGGCACTATCACTAATTCAAATTTGGTTGTACCGATGACCGCGTTTCAAAACAAGGGGGCTTATAATAAGTATATTGTGGTACAACAGGAACAATTGAAATATCCGATCTGTGTGTATCGCTTTAGCCTAACTGAATATTCAGCTGTTCTGATGCGTTGTACCCATCAGGGGGCTGAGCTACAAGTGTTTGGCGACAAATTAGAATGCCCTGCACATGGTAGCACTTTTAGTAATACAGGCCAGGTGAAAAATGGCCCTGCAGATACCAATCTGCGTACTTTCCCGATAATCGTTCAAAATGATCAACTCCTTATTTCGCTCAAATGAAAATAATTTTATCAGCCTTATTTATTACAATTTTACTCTTTTACTTTCAGCCTGCATCGGCACAAATAGACAGTAGTTTACTTAATACTCCTGCAAAAAAAGATACTGCAAAACATACACTAAGTATGGATGCAATTTATAACCGCCCGTTTAAAAAATTAGGTAGTTCATCACTTTCTATCGGTGGCTATGTTGAATCTGATGTTCAATATACCAACACCTCCGGTATAACCAATGGCGATCAGTTCCAATTCAGGCGCTTTAGCTTGTTTGTATCGTCAACCATAGCTCCGCATATTAAATTCCTTTCTGAAATAGAATATGAAGATGACCCTTCGGGCGACGCGGGTGAAGCTGCCGGTCCTGAGTTTGGTGTTGAATATGCTGCTTTAGATATTGAATTTAATCCATTACTTAATTTACGCGGCGGTATGATATTGAACCCGATAGGTGGTTTTAACGAAAATCATGATGGCCCAAAATATGAATTTACCGACAGGCCAATTGCCATGACACAAATGTTGCCCGATACCTGGAACAACCCTGGCTTTGGGCTATATGGAAAAAAATACAGCGGGCATTGGATGTATGGTTATGAAGCCTATGTTACCGGTGGATTTAATGATTCTATTATTAATAATTCTCAAGGTAAAACATTCTTACCGGCAGCAAAAAGCAGCATTACTCGTTTTAATACAAGCGCCAGCGGTGAGCCACTTTATACCGGCAAACTATCATTCGGTAATGATCAGATAGGTGAACTTGGTTTATCATACATGGGAGGGGTTTATAATACCTGGCGTGTAGAAGGCGCACAGGTTGATAATAAAAGAAGTGTTAATGTGTTTGATGTGAACTTTAATGGAACCATACCGGGTTTGCATACCAATATAATTTCTGAGTGGGCGTGGATATTTGTAGATATACCACCTGATTATACACCCGAATATGCACATAAGCAATTTGGTGGATTTATTGACATTGTACAGCCGATAATACATGGCCATATACTTGATTGGGATAACGCTACAGTTAATATTGCTGTACGTGGTGAATATGTGGATTGGAATGATGGGAATTTTGCGGCAACAGGCCAAAAAATGTATAACGATTTATGGAGTATAATGCCTGCGATCAGTTTTAGGCCAACACCTCAAACCGTTTTACGACTTAATTATCGTCGCCAAACACAAAACGATATAACCGGAAATAAAATAGGGGCTGCAATTGGGCCAACTGCCGGTTTAAGCTTTGGTTTGTCAACTTATTTTTAAGTTTAGCTTATTATAAATTATTTCAATATCCAATTCTAATCCATTAAATTTACTTAAGATTAGAATTGGATTAAAATTTCATTTCAACTTCATTTCTAAACCTTTAATTAGCATCTTCAAAAAAATATTAAAACTTTTGGTTTGATGCGTTTTTCCTGGTTAATCTTTCTATTATTTTCCCCCATTATTACACTGGCGCAAAACGGTATAATAACGGGTAAAGTAACCCGTGCTGATAATAAAGCCCCGTTACCATTAGCTAACGTATTTTTAAGTAATACTACATCAGGAACTTCAACCTCATCCGACGGAACCTTTACTTTAAGCCATTTAAAGCCGGGGCAATATACCCTGGTTGTAAGTATTTTAGGTTACGAGGAGTATTCTACCACAGTTTCAGTAGCACAGGAGCCAATAAATATTAATATTGAACTATCTGCCAAAGTAACTGAACTCCACGAAGTAATTGTAACAACTCCCGCAAACTGGAAAAAAAATTACGATGAGTTTGTTAAAGAGTTTATTGGTACCGATGATAATGCAAAACAATGTTATGTACTTAACCCACGTTCAGTTAATCTAATTTACCACAAGCCTCAACAAGAGCTGGAAGCTTATACTGATGAATTTTTAGTGGTAGATAACATGGCGCTTGGTTATCGTGTTAAATTTTTGGTAAAAGAGTTCACTAGTAGCAAACTCACCAATATTACAGGTTATAGTGGACAGCGGCTATTTCAGGCATTATCCGGCAGTAAAAAGCAATTAGAGGAATGGAAAAAAAAGCGTGAAGAAGCTTATTATGGCTCGCCAATGCATTTTTACAGATCTTTATATACCGGTAAGCTTGACTCTGACGGCTTTGTTGTAATGAAGCTAACCAGGCAAAACAATGTTAATCGCCCGCAGGAGATAGTTATACAGCAAAAAATTAAAAAGTTTAACGATGGCATGCACCGCGATTCAATAAACTACTGGATAGGAATGGAAAATATGTCAAAATATTTTCATGAACATTTAGATCGAAACCCTCAACCATTAAATACTTTCTTATTCAACACTAGACAAGAGGGTATTTATGCGGTTAGTTTTAGTGATTGCTTATATGTTATCTACACAAAAAAGCACGAAACTTCAGATTTTAAGGACCTATACCGCCCCCTTGATATGGAAACGTATGAAACCAGCGTTGTAACTACCACAAAACCATATTTTTTCGATACTAATGGTGTGGTATTTGGTGATTCGGCTCCATTATATGAAGGCACCTGGTCAAAATCAAAATTATCTGATCTGTTGCCTGTTGATTATACGCCGGGTGATTAATATCACTAATTTCGATAGCAATTACAGCCAAATGATTTAATTCGTGATTTTTAAATCATTACCTTTGCCTGCACAAATAATATGAAGTTCATTTATCAAACATGGTGGAAAGTAATAGCCGTATTGCTGGTATTTTCTACACTCTTTACAGGTTTACTGCTTCATGTACCTGCATTACCCGTACTTCACGAAACTATACGTAACCTATATTTCCACGTACCTATGTGGATGGGGATGCTTACGGTATTCGTACTATCAGTTTACTTCAGCATAAAGTATCTGCGTAATGGCAGGGAAGAGGATGATCTGGCTGCAGTGGAATGTGTAAACACCGGCTTATTATTTTATGCCATGGGTTTAGTTACCGGAATGATATGGGCAAAATACACCTGGGGCCAATTTTGGAGTGGTGACCCTAAGCAAAATAGTGCTGCTATAGCATTTTTACTATACTGCGCTTATCTGATACTGCGTAATTCAATCGACGAAGAGCAAAAGCGTGCTAAAATATCAGCCATCTATAACATCTTCGCCTTCCCAATCATGATTGTACTGATATTCATTTTACCAAGAATGACAGATTCTTTACATCCGGGTAGCGGTGGTAATCCTGCCTTTGGTAAATATGATTTAGATAACGGCATGAAGATCGCTTTTTATCCTGCCATGCTGGGTTGGAGTTTTATTGCTTTGTGGATTGCCACCATCCGCTATCGGATCCGTTTAATTGAAAACAAAAAGAATGCTATAAATTAATATGAAGAAATTAACTTTTTTGTTGCTTTTGCTTTTATCCTATACAGGTGTATTTGCACAATCGAACCTTGGGGTAACTATGGATGATACCTTACAAAGCTCAGGTAAAATATATGTTGTTGTTGCCATAATCGCTATCATATTTGTGGGATTAGCCCTATATTTATTTTCAATTGACAGAAGATTGAAAAAAATCGAAAACGAAAAATAGTTCAAATACTATGTTTAAATAGTTTAAACATAGTATTGTGTCGTCTGTTAGTAATTATTGATAATACACCTGTATTTATATTTGCAATATTGATAAAAAAAGTATCACATTTGCGCTGTTTTTTAACAATATAATAATTATCTAACAAATTATGGCTACCAATATTAATGCTGCCGTTCCGGACGATCACTTTTTTGGTGATGTATGTAAGTTCTTCGATCATGCAGCAAAGTTCACACATCATGATGCTGGGTTACTCGACCAGATAAAATCCTGCAACAGCGTATATCGCTTCCGTTTTCCAATTCGCAAAGGCAATGGCTTTGAGGTTATTGATGCCTGGCGTGTAGAGCACTCTCATCACCAATCACCAACCAAAGGTGGTATCCGCTACAGCGAAATGGTTAATGAGGATGAGGTAATGGCACTTGCCGCATTAATGACATACAAGTGTGCTATTGTAAACGTTCCTTTCGGTGGCGCTAAAGGCGGTATCAAGATCAACCCTAAAAATTATACAGTTGGAGAATTGGAAAATATAACCCGCCGCTATACTGTTGAGCTAATCAAGAAAAACTTCATAGGCCCAAGCATCGACGTTCCCGCACCTGATTATGGTTCAGGTGAACGCGAGATGAGTTGGATAGCTGATACCTATGCTACCATGAACCCTGGTCAATTAGACGCAATGGGTGCTGTAACTGGTAAACCAATTGCGCTGCAAGGCATTGCCGGTCGTCGCGAAGCTACAGGCAGGGGAGTAGCCATTGCTATTCGCGAGTGCGTTAGTGTTGGTGAAGACATGCAGAAAATTGGCCTCACAGCAGGTATATCAGGCAAAAAGGTTATTGTGCAGGGCTTGGGTAACGTGGGTTACCATTCCGCTAAATTCCTGATTGAATTTGGCGCGATAGTAGTTGGTTTATGTGAGTTTGAAGGCGCTATATACAACGCTGATGGTTTAGATATTGAAGCAGTATTCCAGCACCGCAAATTAACCGGATCAATTCTGGGTTATGCAGGTGCTAAGTCTGAGTTCAAGAACTCAATGGAAGGCCTGGAGCAGCCATGTGATATATTAGTTCCTGCGGCTTTGGAGAACCAGATCACTATTGGAAATATCAAAAACATCAAAGCCAAGATCATAGCCGAAGGGGCCAACGGACCTACAACTCCTGAAGCTGAAGCTATTTTCTATAAAAATGGCGGTTTGATCATCCCTGATATGTATGCCAACGCAGGCGGTGTTACTGTATCTTACTTCGAATGGTTGAAAAACCTTTCGCACGTAGCATTTGGCCGCATGAACAGGCGTTTTGAAGAAAACTCGAACCTGAACCTGGTAAACATGGTAGAAGGTATTACCGGTGTTGCCTTAAACAGTGCACAGCGTTCAAGCATTATCAAAGGGGCATCTGAGTTAGAACTGGTAAACTCTGGTTTAGAGGATACCATGATCCGCTCATACCATGAGATCAGGGAAACCTTTGTTACCACACCCGGCATAGATACTTTACGTACAGCCGCGTTTGTTGGCGCTATCAACAAAATAGCAGTATCCTACCAAAACCTAGGTGTTTGGCCATAAAGAATATTAATAAAGTAGAATAGTTTTTAGCCATTGTATAATTTTATACAATGGCTTTTTGTTTGTACTGTACCACGACACATGTGAAACACCTGGTACATTTGGCACACTTTTAACCCCATAAACGCCCAAAAAAGTACTAAAAAGGGCGTTTTTAGATCATTTTTTCACCTCAAATCTGGCTAAAAAGTATCAAAATCGACCCAAAAACATGCGTTTTTAGTCCATTTTTAATCAAAAAATCAATAAAAAACACCGAAAACTACCGCATTTTATGCTTGTTAGAATTTAGATTGGCACAAGAAAAGGATAGCTGCTATGTCACACTATGTCATTGCGAGGAACGAAGCAATCTCATGTAGAAAAGCAGACATGCAAAGTTCGCGATTGCTTCGTTCCTCGCAATAACAAATGGTTCAGAAAAGCACAACTTTTACATAATTTATCAATAATAATTCTAAATAGCATTAATGTCTTGTAATAAACATTATTACCTTTACGTTTCGTATTTTTGTAAACTCAATTACAAGGAGAGAAGCCTTAATGAAGAAATCATCAATTTTTGGTATTGTCACCATTGCTGTAGCTATCGCGATAATCATTTGCACCTATGGTTCTGCAAGTACTTATGGTACTTTTAAGGATGCCGACAATAACAGCGGCGAATTGCATATCATCGGTCACATCGATAAACAAAAAGAAATGGAATATGATGCAACTAAGGACGCAAACTATTTTTCTTTTTACATGCGTGATACTATTGGAAATGAACGTAAGGTTATTTACACCGGTACTAAGCCCGAAGATTTCGATAGAACAGATAAAATTGTGCTTGTCGGCCAAATGAACAAAGGCGAATTTCATGCTTCACACATCCTGATGAAGTGCCCATCGAAATACACACAGGATAAATTAGACGTTAAGGCCGATACTAAAAAAGCCTCCATATAATAAAACCATCTTAATGAATATAGCTTACCAGGGCGAACACCTTTTACCGGGTCAATTGGGCCAATTTTTCATCGTTCTTGCATTCGGTTCTGCTCTTTTTTCCGCGATCAGCTATTATTTTGCTACAACCAACACCAATAAGCTCGATACCTCGTGGTTATACATGGGCCGTATCGGTTATTTTTTAAACAGTGTATCTGTTATTGGTATCGGCGCTTGCTTGTTCTACATCATCTATAGCAACCTGTTCGAATACCATTACGCATGGGAGCATTCATCACGCACGCTACCCGTTTACTATATTATTTCCAGCTTTTGGGAAGGGCAGGAAGGCAGTTTCTGGCTTTGGGGCTTTTGGCAGGCCGTATTAGGTAATATCCTTATATGGCGTGCAAAATCATGGGAAAAACCAGTGCTTACTGTTATCGCGTTATCACAAACACTACTGGCATCTATGCTTTTAGGTGTCGAAATATTTGGCTCACGTATAGGTAGCTCACCATTTATCCTGCTTCGCCAGGCAATGGAAGCGCCAATCTTTAGTCGCCCGGAATACCTTTCCTATGTTAAAGATGGTAACGGCTTAAACCCGCTGCTTCAAAACTATTGGATGGTAATTCACCCGCCAACCTTGTTCTTAGGCTTTGCATCCATGATCGTGCCTTTCGCTTACGCGGTTGCGGGTTTATGGCAAAAACGATATAAAGAATGGGTTCAGCCTGCTATATCATACGCTTTATTCGCGGTAATGGTATTGGGTACAGGTGTTATTATGGGTTCGCTTTGGGCTTATGAATCATTAAACTTTGGTGGTTACTGGGCATGGGATCCGGTTGAAAATGCAGCCCTTATCCCATGGTTAACATTAATAGGCGCTGTACACGTCATGATCGTTTATAAAAATACCGGTCATGCCTATTTTACAGCTACTTTTTTAACGCTGATAAGCTTTGTGCTGGTACTATATGCATCGTTCCTAACCCGTAGTGGTATCCTGGGTGAAACCTCTGTACACGCCTTCACCGATTTAGGTATGTTTTGGCATTTAGTAGTTGATGTAGTGGTATTTGCCATCATAGCGGCAACCTTGCTGATCATCCGCTTTAAGGAAATGCCGATTAGCAAAAAAGAAGAAGATACTTACTCCCGCGAATTCTGGATGTTTGTTGGCTCTGTATTCCTGGCCTTATCATGCCTGCAGTTGGTGGTAGTAACCTCAATCCCGGTATGGAATGCCATCTTTAAAACAAATATAGCGCCGCCATCAAACCCGGTTACTTTATACAATGTTTTCCAGGCTGGTTTCGCGGTTGTGGTAACCTTGCTTACAGGCGTTACGCAGTTTTTAAAATATAAAAAGACGGATATTACCCGTTTCTTCATCAGCACCATACTTTACCTTGTTTTCGCGGCTGTAATTACCGGGGTTATTGTTTACCTAACCGGTGTTTATAAGCTTAAGTTTGTATTTATATTGGTGATGCTGGGCGCTATTTACTCTATTTTGGTAAATGGTAAAGTATTAGCCGATGCATTTAAAGGAAAAATTAAGTTAGCAGGTTCGGCAGTAGCGCATATTGGCTTTGGGTTGATCATGGTAGGCGCTTTAATATCAGCAGGTACAAGTAATGTGGTATCACAAAATACAAGTGGTATGGATTACGGCGCTGACTTTGATAAAGCGAACAATTCCCGCGAAAACGTGATGTTATACAAAAACGTCCCAATCAAAATGGGCGATTATACGGTAACTTACGTAGGTGATTCCATCGCAGCACCAAATCACTATTTTAAGATTGATTACAAGCTTTTAGATGGAAACGGCAATATCAAAGAGGAGTTTATCTTAAAACCGAACTCACAGTATAACAACAAGATGGGTTTGGTTTCATCACCTGATACCAAGCACTACTTGTTTCATGATTTATATACCCACATTAGCATGGCGCCGCTTAACGTGATGCAGGCAGGTATGGACTTGGGTCATGATCAGGAAACGAACGATGATGACAACTACAATGCGCCAATCGCCCATGATATGGCTGTAGGAGATACTATTCAGTATCGGGATGGCTATATCATACTGGAAAAATTAAACAAAGATGCTCACGTACAAAATATCCCGGTTACAGCTAACGATGTTGCCGTAGGCGCCGATCTAAAGGTAGTGTCCCATGGTATTACTTACCAGGCCGAACCGGTTTACATGGTGAAAAATGGTTCGGTATTTGATTTTGCCCGTAAGATTGATGATGCAGGTTTAAAACTGCGTTTAACCAAAATAATCCCTGAAAAAAACAAGTTCGAGATAATGGTATATGACCAGCCCGAAGGTAAAAGGCCATATGTGGTTATGCGTGCTATTAACTTTCCGTTCATCAACTTCTTGTGGACAGGTACGCTTATCATGATTATCGGCTTTTTACTGTCAATTTTCAGGAGGAATAAGGAGCTAAAAACTGTATAAGCCCTACCCAACCAACCCTCCCCGGCAGGAAGGGCTTTAAATTAAAGTCTACCCAACTGGGAGAGATTTAGAGGGGGGCTTACAATTGTAATAGTATTTTGACGTGATTTTTTCACGTCAAAATATTCTGTTATATTTTTTTTGTTATCTTAGTTTCTCAAACCTCTATGAAAATGCTTGTCTACAAAAAAACAACAACAATCATCTGCTTATTAGCAGCCGTTACATTCGCAGCGCTTACCTCGATGAGCTCTGATCATGACGATCATCATGGCCCTAAAAATTTAAAAGTTCTTCCTAAAAATATTCCGCACGAAATGCTGCATAAAGTGATGGACGATTGGTCTGAAGCTTTAGGTGTACATTGTAATTTTTGCCATGCCGGCGGAGAGGGCGGTAAACTTGATTTTGCAAGCGACGCTAAGCCAGAAAAGAACATGGCCCGTGAAATGTATAAAATGACAGCCAAAATAAATACCAAATATTTTGAAGGTAAAAAAGACTCATTAAACATGGTAATAGGCGATATTAAATGTGCTACTTGCCACCGTGGCAGCCCGCATCCTGATGAAGTAAAATTTGGGGCAGATATGAATAATCACGGCCCACAAATGATGCATCACGACGGACCGGCACCTGTTAAGCCTGATTCTACAGGCAAATAATCAGGTAAATATATTTTACTAATTATAAAGCGGGATGATTTTTAATTAAAAATTATCCCGCTTTATCGTTTTTAAGAAAATTTAATAAACATAGGAAATTTAAACATGCCTATAAGTTTAAAATTAACCTAAGGTTTTTATTAACATTTTATTGCAGTTGTTGATAAATGCAATAGGATAATTAGCTTAATTACAGTAATATTTGTTTTAGCTGAAAATTTAATATTTCAGGCATATTAGTTACGTAGATATGCAAACAAAGGCGCCGGAAAACCTGTATGAATAAGTCGAAATTATTTTTCTTAATAGTAGTATTTTTATCAGTAGATAAATTTGTATGTGCCCAGCAAACTATCATGAATGATATTTCTGAGGATTACATTGCCAGGTTAGTAGCGCATGCCGAAGCAAATTATCCGCAGGTAAAATCAAACCAAAACAAAATAAATATAGCGCAGGGTAATATTGGTAAAGCCAAAGTATCTTACCTTGATGCCTTTACATTTTCATACATATACCAACCACAAGGGATAAACACGCTAGGCAACGTATCGGGCACATCGGCAAACTATAACTATTTTAACGGTATACAAGCAGGGATATTTTTCAACCTGGGTTCATTTTTAGAAAAACCCTATGCCGTGAAGCAAGCCAAACAAGAGCTTGAAATTGCCAATAATGATCAGAACCAATACTATTTAACCATAACCAACGAGGTTAAAAAAAGATATTATACTTATCTGCAGGATATATCGATGCTTAAACTTACCGCGCAGGCTTGTATTGATAATGAAAATGTTGCTAACGATGTAAAACACAAGTTTCAAAAAGGCGAGGAAACGTTTGATAATTATACTAAAGCACAAAGTACTTTAACCACAAGTTATCAAGCTAAAATACAAGCTGAAGCAGCTCTATTAATAGCCAAAGCCGACCTGGAAGAATTGCTTGGCGATAAATTAGAAAACATTAAATAGATGGAGTTAGGTGATTTTTTTAAGGTTCTTTCGCGGCATAAACTTACGCTGATAATAGTTCCTATTCTCGCTATTATTATCACCTACTTTCTGGTACGTAATCAGCCAAGTGTATATACCTCACAAACGCAAATAGCAACCGGACTGGTTGATAAATCACAAGCAGTAATAAGCGATAACGGGACTACTGCACAATCAGAAATAGCGCAGGATTTTGATAACCTGATTGAAATTTTACGTTCAAAAAGGATCACCGAACAGGTATCATACCAGTTAATGATCCACGATTTAACGAGCCCAACACCTTTCAGACCACCAAGTAAATTATTTTTGCAGCTTAACCAGGCTGCACGCGAACATGCTTTGGTTGTTTATACCGATTATTATAACAGGAGAAAAGAACTGTCGCTATTCAATCCGGATCAGAACGGTTTACACCGTTTACTGATCTCCATGAAATATGATGATGAATCGTTGCTTAAAAACCTGAATACCTACAGGGCGCAAAGCAGCGATTTTATTGATGTAGAGTATAGCGACGACGATCCGCAATTAACCGCTTTCGTGGTAAATACCCTTGCACATGAATTTACCTCTTATTATAGTTTCATCGTAAAAGAAAACCAGCACAAGGCGGTTACTTTTCTGGGTAAATTAGTTGAAGCTAAACGCGATACGCTTGATTCAAAAATTGGCCAGCTTAAGAATTATAGGATCCAAAACCGCATATTAAGTATACCGGAGCAATCAAGAGCGCTTTATTCGCAATTAGCAGATTACGAAACACACCTTGAAACGGCGCAAAGAGATGCGATCTCAACCCAGGCGGCGATCAATAATATTGATAACCAATTTAAACCTGGGCAACGTAAATACCTTGAAAGCTTACTGCAACCAGTAAACCAAAGCCTGGTAAGCACTACCGATCAGCTTAAAATATTAAATGAAAGATACATCGAAAGCAATTTTGATAATGTTTATAAGGTACAGATCGATTCATTGCAACGTATTATTTCCGAAAGAATAGGCCAGTCTTCAGATAAGTATATTGTAAGCCCTTTAGCAACACAGCAAAATCTTGTTCAGGAGCGGTTAACCCTGCAGGTTCAATATGATCTTGCGAAAAACAGTATTGGCTCTATTCAGCAGGCTTTAAAACGCCTTAATGCTGAACTTGATGCAGTTGTGCCGCACGAAGCCATAGTACAGCAGGACGAAAGCGCTATTGACGTAGCGCAAAGGGAGTATCTTGATATACTAAACAAGTACAACCAAACCAGCCTGGATGCAAGTTATAGCGGCGACCAGTTAAAGCAACTGGATACCGCGATGCCCGGTATTATATCACCATCAAAAAAAATGTTGCTGGTAATATTAAGTGGCATAATCAGTTTTATAGCTTGTGTAATTATATTCTTCATACTGTATTTTATTGACGACACTATTAAAACCCCTGAAGAACTTGCCAATAGAACAGGTGCCCCGGTACTTGGTTACCTGAATTTATTAAGCACTTCAACAATTGATTTAAGGCAGGTGTGGAGTGATCCGCATCCCAACCAGGAAACCTACCAATTCAGGAACCTGCTACAATCTGTAAGGTTTGAAGTTGATACCGAGCTTGGGGCAAACAAAGTCCTGTTAATAAACAGCCTCGCCAATGGCGAAGGGAAAACATTTTTAGCTACCAATCTGGCCTACGCGTATTCATTGGTAAATAAAAAGGTTTTGCTTATTGATGGTAATTTTCATCATCCAGGTATTACCCACTCAGTTAAGTCGAAACTATACATCGAGGATTATTTTAAAGGTACAATACCTGAGTTTAACGAGTATAACCTTTCAAAAATAACCGTAATGAGTAACAAGGGCGGCGATGGCTCCTTACTCGAAGTTAATAATGAGAAAACTATCCGCGAGAAATTTGAAAAACTAAAAAGCGTTTTTGATATCATCATTATTGAGGCATCTTCGCTAAATACCTTAAACAAATCAAAAGAGTGGAACAAGTTTACTGATAAAATACTAACCATATTTGAGGCAGGTAAAAGGCTCCGCGATCATGAAATGAAGCATATAAACTATCTTAAAAGTTTAAATGGTAAATTCATGGGCTGGGTTTTAAATGTGGTAAACAAGCTTGATGCATCGGATGAGGACCACACCAATGCCGCTTAATACTGGCTGATAACACGTAATAATTATACATGACAATTATCTGGGCGATATGGATACTGTTACAGGTTTTAATCGGATACAATCTATATCTGCCTATAATTCTTTTTACTTTTTATAAGCCATCAAAACAAATCCCGCCATTAGTTGCTGAGGATGATTACGCCATCATAGTTACCGCCTATGAGCAGGTAGATTCAATACCCAACGTAATCGCATCCATACTAAAGCTTCACTACACCAACTTTATAGTTTACATTGTTGCCGATAATTGCGATGTATCCAACCTGAGTTTCGACGATGAACGCGTAGTGATCCTCCGCCCGCCCGAAACGCTGGCGAGCAATACCCGCTCGCATTTCTACGCGATATACAATTTCAAACGACAGCATACCCGTTTAACTATTATTGATAGCGATAACCTGGTAGATCCTGAGTATTTGAACGAATTAGACAAGTATTTCAACACAGGTTTTTCAGCCGTCCAGGGTATCCGCGAAGCAAAAAATCTCAACACCACCTATGCCTGCCTTGATGCCGCCAGGGATATTTATTACCATTTCTATGATGGAAAAATTCTATTCGGGATAGGCTCATCCGCAACACTTGCAGGTTCAGGAATGGCATTTACCACACAGTTATATCGTGATTCCCTCGAGAGCAGGGATATAACCGGTGCCGGTTTTGATAAAGTTTTACAATCCATCATAGTAGGCCAAAACCTGCGCATAGCCTTCACCGACAAGGCCATTGTTTACGATGAAAAAACCACCCACTCAGATCAGCTGGTTAAACAACGTTCTCGCTGGATAAATACCTGGTTTAAGTACTTTAAATTTGGTTTTGCACTGGTATTTAAGGGCATAACTAACTTTAGTCGCAATCAATTTATATTCGGCTTTATATTGTTAAGGCCGCCATTGTTTATATTCCTGATATTATCGGTGATTTGTATGCTGGCAAACATATTTATAAGCATAGCTGCCGTATTTGTGTGGTTGGTTGGATTGATTGTGTTTATACTCGGTTTTTATATCGCCTTAGCCAAATCTGATACAGACAAACGCATCTGGCAATCATTAATAAATATCCCTAAATTTATTTTTTACCAGGTACTATCGTTGTTAAAGGTTAGGAAGGCAAATAAACATTCTGTGGCAACCACTCATTATTACAATAGTGATACTGTTGAAAATGATAAAATAAAAAGCGATGAGAGTTGAGCCGGCGAAAGAGATAAGGGAAAGATTAAAGTTATCCCCCGAAGAAAAAAAAATCTTCACCCAGAAAAAGACCGACGATATTACACGCGTTATAGCTATTATAATAGCCTTTATAAGCACGTTCGCGTTTTTCTTTAAAATATTATTTTTTTAATGGAAAATACCACGCAAAACATAAAGCATGTACCACGTAAATCACCCAGAAGGTTTTCGCAAACCTTTAATAGGATTTTTATTGTTGAAAAGTTGTATAATACCACCGGCTTCATTTTATTAGCAACCGTAGCTATAATAATTGCCGTGGGTACCGCGTATGCAGGTGTAGAGTTCGGTATATTATTAATAGTGGGGATTGTTGCCTTGCCATTGTTATATGCGATAATCGCCTATCCAAAATTCGGCATTATTTTATTGCTCATCATGTCGTACATGTTATTTGTGCTTACGCAACTTGGTTTGAGTGGGCCAATAGGCACCATAATGGATGGTTTACAGATATTGCTGGTATTTGGCATGTTTATCCAAATGAAGAAGGATAAAAACTGGGCCATATTCAAAAATCCTATAACCTGGGTTGCTTTAATGTGGCTTGGCTATAATTTGGCCGAAGTTGCTAATCCCCAAGCAGGTTCGCGTTTAGCATGGCTTTATACCATAAGGCCTATAGCAATTACCATATTAACATATTTTGTTTTTATGTTCAATATCAGATCTGTTAAATATATCAGGCTGTTATTTAAAATTTGGTTGGTTTTAACTTGTATCGCCGCCGCTTACGCGTTTAAACAGGAGTATATTGGTTTTAGTGACCATGAACAAGCTTTCCTGGATACACCGGGTATTTCGGCCCTGTTATTTATAAATGGCCATTGGCGCAAATTCTCCATATTTTCTGATCCTGTAGCATTCGCATACAATATGGTTATGCCAAGTATTTTTTGTATTTGTGTGTTTATGTTGGATATTAAGCCATGGAAGAAGATAGCCCTGTGCTGCATGATCGCATTCTTTTTAGATGCCATGTTATTTTCCGGCACCCGTGGCGCTAACGTACTGATCCCTGCGGCCTTGGTTCTGCTTACTGTACTTAAATTTAACCGGAAAATATTAATTGGAACGGTACTGGCTGCTCTGTTTCTTATTTTTTTAATAAACGTTCCAACGTCAAACACTAATTTAATGCGTTTTCAAACCGCATTTAAACCTAATAACGATGACTCTTATAATCTTCGAAAGAGGAACCAGAAAGAAATTCAACCTTACATTTTATCTCATGTAATGGGTGGTGGCTTGGGTTCAACAGGACTATGGGGCCAGCGTTTTGCACCCGGCTCATATCTGGCCCAGTTTCCACCCGATAGTGGTTATATCCGTGTAGCGGTTGAAGATGGCTGGGCTGGCTTACTTGTTTTCTGCCTTTTTATGTTTGTGATTATAAAAACGGGCATAAATAATTACTATTTAATTGAAGACAAGGAACTAAAAATCTATTGCCTCGCCATGACACTGATTATCTTTGCCTATAATCTCGCGAATTTCCCACAGGAAGCATTGGTGCAGTTCCCATCCAATATTTTGTTTTACCTGGAAGCTGCTTTAATAAACATAACGCTTAGATTAGATATAGCACAACGGGAAGAAAGGAACAGACTAATGATGGCTCCCAATATTATATAACGCGATGATTGATAAAACCATCTTAAATAATTGCGATATTATAATGGTAGGGCAGCAGCCCTGGGATGTAGAGATCGGTAGTAACAATAAAAATATTGCGGTTCAGTTCAGTAAAAGCAACAGGGTATTATATGTAAACTCTGCCTTACCCAGAATAACAGCTATCAAACATCGGTATGATCCGCAGATAAAAAAAAGACTTAACGTTATAAATCATAAAGAGGATGGTTTAACCGAAATACAACCTAACCTTTGGGTATATTATCCTGATGAAATGATTGAATCCATTAATTGGATCAGTAACAAATTCTTACACTCGCGTTTAAATAAACTTAACAATAAACGTTTTGCCCGGTCAATTGATAAGGCAATTAAAAAACTTGGTTTTAAGGATTACATATTATTTAATGATAATGACATTTTAAACAGTTTCTATTTAAAGGAATTATTAAAACCGAAACTGAGTATCTACTATTCAAGAGATTTTTTATTGACCGTAGATTATTGGAAATTACATGGGCAGAAAAAAGAACCAGAGTTAATTGCCAAAAGCGACATTTGTGTAGCGAATTCTACCTATTTGGCTGATTATTGTGGAAGGTATAATCCAAATTCATTCTATGTAGGTCAGGGATGCGACATTGAAGAGTTTACTCAATTTGAAGAGCCAAAGCCACCAGACGTCGCTAATATCAAATCACCAATAATCGGCTATATTGGCGCTATACAAAATATACGCCTTGATATTGAACTTATAAAATCAATCGCGCTAAAATTACCCGACGCAAACATTGTTTTAGTAGGGCCGGAAGATGACATTTTTAAGGATAGCGACTTGCACAATATTAGTAATATATACTTTTTGGGGGCAAAGCCAACTAGTATGATGCCTGCTTACGTACAGTCGTTTGATGTATGTATAAACCCACAGGTTATTAATGATATAACTATAGGTAACTATCCGCGTAAAATTGATGAATACCTGGCTATGGGCAAGCCGGTTGTGGCTACAAAGACATTAGCAATGGATGTTTTTAAGGATTATGTTTATTTGTGCGATACCGCTGATGATTATATTGTCGCCATTCATCATGCATTAAAAAACAACTCTGCTGAACTGCAACAGCAACGTATAAAATTCGCATCGACTCATACCTGGGAAAATAGTGTAAAGAAGATATATGAGGCGATTAACCAAAGCCTCAATTCAAAATACAGGTTAAAAAATAAGGCTATACTTATTTTTGGCAACATGCGATTTGATAGCCCAATAGAAGCTACATCCCTGTTTTTAGCCAGATCATTAGCAAGGGATCATCAGGTATTTTACATCGAATATCCATCAACAATAAGGGATTATTTTAGGGATAAGAACTCACCGGAGTTTTTAGCTGTGAAAAATAGTTTTTTTAATGTCGACGATGCTTTGGTTAATACAGATACGCTAAATCTTAAAAAGATATTTCCACCAATTGTGGCGTCTATAAACTTCATCCCGGAAGGTAAAATATTCCGGTACTTATTGAAGGTTAATGAGCAATTGATTTTTAAAAGGATAAAAGCAATACTCCAAAAGCAATCTGTTGAAGATTTTATCTTTATAAATTCTTTTAATTTTCATTACCCAAATGTTGGGAAATTATTACAGCCGGAATTGATGGTCTATCATTCTATTGACCCATTGATCACTCCTTATGATTTAAAACATGGTTTTGTATCCGAGTTGCAATTGGTTAAAGATAGTGATGCCGTTATCTGTACTAGCAAGGCGCTATATCTTGAAAAATCGAAAATAAACAGTCATACCCATCTTTTACCAAATGCTGCTGATCTGTCGCACAGTTCAAAAGCCTTAGATCCGGCATTACCTGTCCATCATTTATTAGACAATATCCCAAAACCCATAATTGGTTATTTTGGTAGTATTGAACGAAGAATAAATTATGATTTAATGCTGGATGTGGTAAGGGCAAATCCTGATAAAAGCTTTGTTTTTGCAGGGCCAGCGATAAAGGAGCACATTCCGGATTGGTTTTCTAATACACCCAATGTATATTTAACCGGGCAGATACCTTACAGCGAAATGCCACAAATGGTTAAAGGTTTTGATATAGCCATTATTCCATTTAAAAAGGATGAGGTAAGCGCAACCATTTTTCCGCTAAAACTTTTTGAATATTTAGGGGCAGGAAAACCAGTTATAACAACTGATTTTAACCCCGACTTAAAGGAATATACAAAAGATGTTGTAGTTTTTTGCGCCGATGCTACAGCGTTCAATAGGGCTATAAACACTATTTTAGCAAAGGATAACGAACAAAATAAAGCCGATCGACAAGCGGTAGCCAATGAAAATACCTGGGATGCCAGCGCTAACCGGCTTGTTGAAATAATTGAACAGGAGCTCCGGTTAAAATATCAGGATAAAGCTTAATTAATTTTTTTAGCGTTGATATAATCGTAGCTATGTTTGATGTTACGATAAATGCCTCTTATAAAAGCAATAACAAAATTAGGGCTTTGCCTTAAATCGCTGCGTTTCATAGTACTGGGCTCATCACTTGAATTTACCTGGTCAAATAACCCTTTAAAATCTTCATAAAACATAGCCTTGCCTTTATTTTTCAAAAAAGACATCGCCATTAAAAATTCTGTACGGTCGCCTTTTATACCTTCGGCATACCTGCCAAACCTATTAAAAAAGTTACTCCGCCTTAAATGGGGATGATCACTATAACAATGAAATTTACGATAGCCCGGATACCAGAGTTTAAATATCATTTCAGAAAAACCATCACGATAGGGTTTAAGGTATGGATATTTAAAATAAGCGTAAAAACGGATCATATCAATATCAGCCCGCTCTTCAGTAATACTCAAAGCATCCTGCAAATGTTTTTTATAACCGGCGAATGGATTAAAATCTTCCTGAACATACAAGGTATAAGGCGTATTCACCGCATCCTGCCCTTTGTTAATATTGTTGCCTAGCCCTTTATTAACAGAAGTGGTTATCAGCCTGAAAGGGTAGGTGCTTTGCAACGATTTTAGCCGTTCTAAGTGCTCAGGCTTACTTCCGTCATCCGATACTACAATGTCCCCGAAAATAATTTCCTGATCGGCAAACGCCCTTAAAAGCCGCTCTAGCGATGTGCTGCGGTTATAATGAGTTACTAATAATGTGATCCTGCTAAATTCGGGCTGCATTATGCTGATATATTCGTTAATCTACGTTTAGTGTAAGCAATGTTTACCGTTTTAAAAAGTAATCATAAGTCCACCTCAATAATTTAAACTGCAAGTATATTGCCCTTACCGTTAATGCGGCCGGGTTTTTACTTTCGCGCCAGCTGCTGCGGCCCATAGTACTTGGTTCATCTTCCGAGTTTTTTTGATAGAACAGATCGTTAAAATGATCAAAAAATAACCCCCTGCCTTTTTTCTGTATGAAGGATAAAGCCATTCCATATTCCGTTAAATCGCCTTTAATTCCTTCGGGATAACGGCCAAATTTTTCAAGGAAATTGCTCCGCCTTAAATGCGGGTGATCGCTATAAACATAAAATTTAAGATGATTATTCGCGAAGATAGCCGGTTTAAATATCATTTCATAAAATCCTTTTGCATAAGCTTTTAAATACGGATACTTAAAGTAAGCATAAAAACGAATTATATCCAAACCATGATCCGCCGTCATTATATCAATAGCATCTCTAAAGTGAATTAGAAACGCATTCTTTGGCTCAAAATCCTCCTGGATATATAAAGTATAAGGGGTAGTTACTGCATCCTGACCTTTATTTATATTGTTACCCAAACCTTTGTTTATAGGCGTAGTTATCAATCTAAAATTATAAATAGGTTGCAGTATTTTTAATCTTTCCAGATGTTCGGGCTTGCTGCCATCGTCAGATACTACAATATCACCAAAGCTTATATGTTGTTTAACAAAGGCTTGTAGTAATCTTTCTAACGATGCGCTACGGTTATAATGGGTAATCAATAAAGTAATCTCTTCGAAATAACTTTCTTTTATTTCCATGGTGAGGCTAAGATGTCAAAAATTTCGTTTATAATGCATAACAATTACTTTATTATTGCCATAAGATATATTTTACCCCCGTATGCCCTCAAAAATAGTTTCTGCTATTAAAAACAAATATTTTCTTTCACTAACAGGTAACGTTATTATGTCGGGGCTTGGTATGCTTACCATGGCTATTATTTATCGGTCGCTGGATATACAAGTGGTAGGGGTATGGGTTCTGTTTCAATCTACCTTGCTTTTAGTTGATACATTTCGTTCAGGCTTTTTAACTACCGCGTTTATAAAGTTTTACGCAGGTTCGCATCCCGAGCGCACCGCCGAAATAGCAGGTTCAGCATGGGTTGTAGGTTTGTGTATCACCGGCCTACTGGTTATTGTAAATATACCGGTAATGTTTTTCCTTAAAGATATTCACGACGCTGGTTATATGCTCTTTTTCAAATGGTCGGGCTTATGCTTTATTTTAATGCTGCCAACCTTTATCGCTACCTGCGTATTACAAGGCGAACAGCGGTTTGATCGCATGTTATATGTGCGCGGGGTAAACCAGGGTGGTTTCCTGCTGTTTATTTTAGTGTTGATCATAATCGGGAAGATCAGTTTAATGGGGGTGCTTTTTTCCTATTTATTATCCTATTTTATAACCAGTGTGTATGTTATCATTATGGGCTGGGCACGAATCAATACCATAAGGCATAAAAGCCGTAAAACCATATTAGAACTGTATCACTTTGGTAAATTTAGTGTGGGGACAACCATCAGCGCCAATCTTTTTGGCGCATCTGATGCCTTTATCATCAACCTGATGCTGGGTAAAGCTGCACTTGCCATTTACAACCTCGGCCAAAGCCTGATGCAATTGGTCGAAATTTTACTCCGTAGTTTTGCCGCTACAGCCATGCCATCTCTATCCGCAGCTTTTACACAGGACAGCCCGATAGGAGTGATCCATATCATGAAAAAATATATCGGTATATTAACTGTTGTGCTCATCCCCATCATTATCTGCGGTTGGGCCTTAGCAGATCTGCCAATTTATATTATTGGCGGTGGTAAGTACATCGGTACACAAGCGGCCAATGTATTCCGTTTATTCCTGGCATTCTCACTCCTTTATCCGGCCGACCGCTTTTTTGGATTAACGTTAGATGTTATCAATCGCCCGATAGTCAACTTTTACAAAGTATTAATCATGCTCGCTATTAATATATCCATGGATTTTTTAGGGATATATATTTTCGGAAACATCTATGGTGCGGCATTATCTACAGCTATTTGGGTAATAGCAGGAGTGGCCATGGGGTATTTCGCGCTCAACAAATACCACAGATTCTCATTCTGGGATTCCTATACCCTGGGATTTAGCGAGAGCAAATTATTATTAACAAGCACTCTGCAAAAATTCAGACCTAAAAAATAACAGCGGTATTAAAACTTTAAGGTAATCTCAAAAAGGTTTTCCTTGGTTTGCTCGTTGTAATTATAGGTAAATTTGTCGGCGGCTTTAGTTATAATGAGTAATCCGAAATGTTCAACAATATTCTCTACAGCTAAAATATCATCCATATTAATTTCATCACAAAAAAAGTTAATATTTCTCCCTGAATCGATTATCGCATATAAAGTATGCAGTATATCGTTGCTGATAGGAATTTTAGTGTTGATAGGATAATTCTTCTGAATAAGTGATAAGGGGTTACCAAAATCAGCCTTCAAAATATTTAAATCATGCTCGCTAATTTTTACGTCGATTATTGTACTGTTTACCCCGGCATGTTTTAAGGAATTGGTAAGCAATTCCGTTACTATGATTTTAGCTTTAAACAACAAGTCCTCTACCGGAGCAGTAGCGGACAATTCATCATTAATGAATCCAAGAATTTGTTGTATATCCGAACTTAAATGGTAACTATTTTTTAAAAATTCAAACTGCTTATTGTGCATTGTATAAAAAGCTAAACATTAATCACGTCGTTATAATTGCTAAAAATCTTAAAAACCTTATCCAAACGGATCAGCTTTAATAAGTCATGCACATCATTTCTTAAACCCACCAATATAATATCAAGTTTCATGCCGATTGCATGTTTTAGTATAGCCACCAAAGCGCCTAAAAACGAACTGTCGATATATTCAACCTTATTAAAATCAATAATTACCGTTTTTTCATGGCGATCTAAAAGCTGTATTACTTGCGCTTTAAACAGATCTGAGTTATTCAGGTTTGCTTCGGAAACCTCAATTTCTATCAAAAGATGGCTTTCTGTATCTTTTATAATCTTGATCATATCATATGGTTTTGCGGATGTTTATTATGCTGCAATCATCAACCTGAACAGCTAACGATGGTTCAAATAATTCATCCTGTATGCGTTTAAAAGAATATTTTTTGTTCAGCATCAAATCAATATTATGCGCGAATTTATTGTAATCGCTTTTTTTGCCCCCATCGTCCGAAAAATCAATCATGCCATCTGTAAAAATCAATAGCTGATCGTTTTGGGACAATCTAATCTCCTGCTCTGTGTATTCGTTACCCTCGAAAAGACCTAATAACAAGCCGTCCCCGCTTATTTGTTTTAATGTTGATGTACTTGCTTCAAAATGTAATAACGGCAAATCACCGGCACCGGAGTAGGTTATGATCTGTGTTTCATTATCTATCATCAATAATGAAAGGCTTGATAAAATATCTTTCAGCACATCATCCAAACAAATCACATCGTTTACCTTCTGCAATATGCTGCCAACCGAGTAATCCTGACTAAGCACACAAAAACGGATAGCTGCCCTGATATAGCTCAAGAAGCTAAAGGTAAAAAACCATGCCATCCACTTTTTGCCCATAATATCACCTAATATAATAAAGGTGTAGCGCTCACTCGCTTGTATGAAATCAATAAAATCACCACCGGGGATATCCTGGTAAGGCCGATGCCAAAAATATACTTCGAAGCCCTTAATTTCAGGTGTTTTCGTGGGGATAGATTTTACATTAAGTGCCTCCGCTGCTCTTTTGAGCTCACTTTTTGATAGTTCCTGTTGCTTTTGTACCGTATAGATCAGGTTGTTTATTTTTGATACAATAACATTAACGGGTGTATCTTTAATTACATAATCAACAGCTTGCAATTTAAGCCCTTTAACCATCAGATCATTATCAGTAATATATGTCAGAAAGATAAATGGAATATCCTTAAAAGTATCATTGGCCATCAACTGCTGTCGAAATTCCATGCCATTCATGCCAGGCATCTCATAGTCCGATAATATAGCATCAGGCAAAAGTGAGCTAAGTTTTTCGAGCGCTTCCTTACCTGATTCGGCAGTAACACAAGCTATCCCTGCCTTTTTAAATGCCTGCGATAGCATTTTTAAAAACAATTGGCTATCATCAACCAATAAAATAGTTTTTACCTGTGTACTTGTTGCCATTGCTATTTACGTGCCGAATTACGGTAAATGCCTTTGATTAAAAAAAACACTCCAGCCAAAACTATCAATAAGGATATCAGGTCCATTAATGTAATCCCATCATCGCGGGTGAAGTAAAATATGGTGTACATCTCAAAAAAAGGCGGAGCAGGCATAATGATCATTGCGAAGCCAAGCGTTATCATCACAATACCTATCACCACTAAAACTATTTTTGATAAACGCTCGCCGCGCAGGTGCTTCTTTGATATTTTACTATCGAATTGGTTATTTGATAATAATATGCTGAACTCATCCAATAAAGCTTCTCGAGGGGTATTATCAGTATCCAGTTTATGAAAAGCCTCTATTTGCTCAAGCCCGGGGCCAGAGCTTTTTATAGCTGCATTAAACCGGTCGCGTATAGCTTTAGCCGTTTCGCTGCTGAGGTCACTTTTAGCCAGTAAGGCTATCAGTTCATTCATTTTTTCATCAATTTCTACTTTGTTCTCAGCCATATAAGGAAACGCCGTATGCTCTTTTGTAATATTATTTTTGATAATGGATTCTAATCTTTACTTTTCAATAAATAAACTGCCAAATTCAAATTTCCTTTTTAGATGAACAGTGTTTCCATCATTACGGTAAACTTCAATCAAAGTTTCGTTACCCAAGAACTATTGTCATCCATCAGTACCACCAATACCTACCCGAATATAGAGATTATTGTGGTTGATAACGGAAGTAAAACAAATGATATACCAGAATGGCAAATTAAGTATCCCGGCATTAAGTTTATCCGGTCTGAAATTAACCTTGGTTTTGCAGGCGGTAACAACTTAGGTATTCAACAAGCTACAGGCGAATATCTATTTTTTGTTAATAACGATACCGAGTTCACGCCAAAATTAATTGAAACGCTTGTCGCCACATTGGATAAACATCCTGAGATTGGCATGATTTCACCTAAATTAATGTATTTCGACAAACCCGATATGATTCAATACGCTGGTTATACCCCCATGAACTATTACACCTGCCGGAACTATTGCATCGGCCAGTTTGAAACAGATAAGGGGCAGTATGATAATATAACTGCGCCAACAGGTTACATACATGGCGCCGCCATGCTGGTTAGGCGTGAAGCTATTGAAAAAGCAGGCTTAATGGCCGAAAATTTTTTTTTATACTACGAGGAGTTCGATTGGTGCGACCGTATAAAAAAAGCAGGTTATGAAGTTTGGGTAGATACCCTGGCGATGATCTACCACAAAGAATCTATATCAGTAGGCAAAGCAAGCGGTTTAAAGGAATATTTCATGAATCGTAACAGGATATTGTTCATCCGCAGAAATGCACCTGCTCAGGCTCGATTGTTTTTTTATGTTTACTTTGTATGTATGGTAACACCACGCAATATACTATCGTATATAACAAAAGGATATAAAGGGTTTACAACTTTATTACTTAAAGCAATTTGGTGGAATATTACCCAACCCACCGATAGTAAAAAACTGGGCTATCCAATTAATTAAAAAGCATGACAACACTACTTTGGTTAAGCCTGTTTATCGCTTTTTATGCTTTTTTTGGCTATGGTATATTGCTGTTTATCATCGTTAAAATAAAACGAATGATAAAGGGAGATGTAATAATTCCTGAAGTTAACTTCGATGCGTTGCCAACTTGTACCATTGTCGTTGCTGCGTACAATGAGGAGGGGGTAATGGATGAAAAGATCAAGAACACACTCGCGCTTGTTTACCCTGCCGAAAAATTAGAATTTGTTTTTATTACCGATGGTTCCAGCGATGGTTCAGCAGTTATAGTTAAAACTTACCCGCAAATACGGGCAATGCACAGCGATGAGCGTAAAGGTAAAATTGCAGCTGTTCACCGTGCTATGGAAACCGTAAATACCGAAGTGGTGGTTTTTACAGATGCTAATACTTTTTTAAATGCCGATGCACTTATAAATATTTGTCGTCATTATAGCGATGCAAAAGTTGGCGCGGTAGCAGGAGAGAAACGGGTATATTCCGCAGGCGCTAATGCCACAGCAGGCGAAGGTTTCTACTGGAAATACGAATCCAAGTTAAAAACATGGGATTCTGAGCTATACTCAGTAGTTGGTGCGGCGGGCGAACTGTTTAGCATACGTACCGGACTATATCAGCCCGTTGCCCCTGATACCATTTTAGATGATTTCATGATCTCGCTAATCGTGGCGCAAAAAGGTTACCGTGTAATTTATGAACCTGCTGCCTTCGCTACCGAAGCAGCATCGCAAAATGTAACCGAAGAATTAAAACGAAAGATTAGGATAGCCGCCGGAGGCATTCAATCCATCATCAGGTTAAAAACGCTGCTTAATCCTATCCCGTATCCGGTTCTAACCTTTCAATATGTAAGTCACCGGGTATTAAGGTGGACTATCGTACCATTCCTGATGATATTAGCGCTGCTTATCAATTTATATATTGTTTTTACCGGCAGTATTTCATTGACTTATCAGTTATTATTATTGGCGCAGATTGGGTTTTATTTACTGGCAATATCCGGCTGGATAATGGAAGAGCGACACATTAAAATCAAAATATTTTTCATCCCATATTATTTCTGCATGATGAATTATGCTGTAGTTATGGGCATTGGCCGATACTTCTCAGGCAAGCAAAGCGCCATCTGGGAAAAAGCAAAAAGGGAGCAATAACATGTCATTAAAAGATAAAATCAAAAGTAATCCCGGTTTAAAAAAGTTTGTTCACTGGCTGCTGATACCAACGGGCGAGGCCAGGCCACGCCTATGGGTTAAATGGTTTGTAAATCCAATTGTACACAAAAAGGGTAGGGGCGCGAGCATAAAGTGGCGTACACGTATTGATGTGTTGCCTTTTAACCAATTCAATATAGGCCAAAATACGGTTATTGAAGATTTCAGTACGATCAATAACGGCGTTGGCGATGTGATTATTGGCGATGATACGCTGATAGGAATGAGTAACGTACTTATCGGGCCGATAACCATTGGAAACAATGTAATTTTCGCTCAAAACATCGTAGCCAGTGGCTTAAATCACGAATACCGGGACATAAACGTTCCCATATCCAAACAAAAAATAGTGGTTTCGCCCATTATTGTCGAGGATGATTGCTGGATAGCGGCCAACGCGGTTATTACTTCAGGTGTTACCATTGGTAAGCACAGCGTAGTAGCAGGCGGTGCTGTGGTTACTAAAGATGTGCCGCCTTACTCAGTAGTAGCGGGCAATCCTGCAAAAATCATTAAACAATATGATTTTACTACCGGTGAATGGGCAAGTGTTAAAGGTAAATAGCAAAAAATTAAAAAAAGGCAGGCCTCGTGCGATACCTTTCTCTGGAATCAGGGAAAGAAGGAGAATAGGTTATCTACAAATAACTTAAAGCCTGCGGTCCCTGATTAAATAGTAAATCAACAATGCTCAGGTTTTTAATAAACCCATGCCTATCCTCAAAAACCTGGAAATATGGCTTCTGCTGAAAGGATTCGTTTTCAATTTTAGGGCTGATGGTGTTTCTTAGATCAGTAAGCATTGGATAGGCTTCTTCGTAAGTTTCAGTATACGTTAAGGATGTTTTTATTTTGGTAAGCTTGATCAAAAGTTCCATTAACTGTTGATTATAATCAAACAGATACTCAAAGTTTTTCTCATAAAACGGGGCGAAATCATCTTCATAATATTCAAAATAAGCCGAACTACGATAACATGTTTGCAGCCCCATCCAATGCGCGCGCTGCCACTTAAAATCATAGCTTATTTTAACATCCTTAATTACTGTATGGTTCTTTGATCCTTTAACAACAGGCACGGTAAGCGTTAATACGCCATCGGGCGAATAAATACTTGCCCGGTTACGATAGGTTTGCTTTGGGAAATGCTCTTCACGCTCAATTAGTATATTAGGTTTGTATTTATTAAGCTCAACAAAAAGCTCAATAGGCGGAAGATAACACATCGGTAAAACAGCACCGCTTTCAATCATAATATTTTTTATGTTTGCAGATAAAACACGGCGAAAATAATGATAAATAAAGGGCTTTCAAGATTAGGTGCATTCTTTTTGTACCTGGTATCATTATTACCCTTTTGGTTTTTATACCTAATAGCCGATTTTTTATACGTAATTATTTACTACGTAATAGGTTATCGCCGCAAGGTGGTGCAGGAAAACCTGCGTAACGCTTTCCCTGAGAAAACAGAAGCAGAACGCCACAAAATCGAAAAAGACTATTTCAGGTACCTGGCCGACCTGATAATGGAAAGTATAAAAATGATCAGTGCTTCAAAAAAGACGATCATAAAGCACGTATGGCCAACCAATCCCGAAGTGATTGACAATTATTTCGCCCAAGGTAAAAGCATTATCGGTGCGGTAGGGCATTATTGTAACTGGGAACTGGCAGGGTTAAGATTTGGCTTTTTTACTGAGAACAGGCGTATAATCGTATACAAACCTTTAACCAATGATTATTTTGATCAGTTCTTTATCAAAATGCGTTCGCGTTTTGGGGCTACGCTGGTAGCCATGAAAGATACCGCACGGGCTATGGTTAAATATAAAAACGAATTAAGTTTCAGTGTTTTAGTGGCCGATCAAACGCCAGTTAAGCATGAGGCGCATTACTTTACCGAATTTCTCAACCAACCAACCGCTGTATTTTTAGGTGTTGAAAAGTTGGCAAAGCTCACCAATTCGGTAGTGATATTTTGTGATGTAAAACGTATAAAAAGAGGTTATTATACTTATACCTTTGTGCCCCTGGAAGAGAATGCTAAAGAAAGTGCTCCGCATGCTATAACTGAAGCACATGTGAAGTATTTGGAAAGTATGATAAAACGCGAGCCGCAATACTGGCTATGGTCGCACAGGAGATGGAAGTTTAAGCCAGAGGATATTATATAGAATGAATTATACACCTAAAGTTGCCATAGTTATATTGAATTGGAATGGCGTTGAACACCTGCGCACATTTCTCCCTTCTGTACTAAGTTCTGTTTGGCCTAATCTGGATATTATTGTTGGCGATAATGGCTCAACCGATGGGTCTGTTGCTTTTATTAAAGGGATGTACCCTTCGATAAGAATAATTGAAACAGGTGCGAATTATGGCTTTACCGGAGGATATAATAGGGTTTTAGAACAAGTTGAAGCAGACTATTATATCCTGTTAAATTCTGATGTAGAAGTTCATCCCGGCTGGATTGCCCCGGTTATTGAATTAATGGAAAGCGACCCACTGATAGCAGCGGCAGCCCCTAAAATAAAAGCATATTTACAAAAAGACAGTTTTGAGCATGCAGGTGCGGCTGGTGGCTTTATTGACAGCTATGGCTATCCATTTTGCCGTGGACGTGTATTTTATGCAATAGAACAAGATAAAGGCCAGTACGAACAATCAGGCGAAATATTTTGGGCATCAGGAGCGGCGCTGTTCATCAAAAAGAAATGCTGGGACGAAGCCGGTGGTTTCGACGATCGTTTTTTTGCTCACATGGAAGAAATTGACCTTTGCTGGCGCTTAAAAAACATGGGGTACAAAATTATGTACTGCGCACAATCCGAAGTATTTCACCTCGGTGGTGGTACACTAAATACCGAGAATCCGTTTAAAACTTACCTCAATTTCAGGAATAACCTGTTACTACTTAAAAAGAATTTGCCCTTCGGGCGATCAGTTTATGTAATAACTACCCGATATTTTATGGATTTTATGGCTTTGCTAAGGTTCATAAACGAAGGCAAGCGCAAGGACGCCGCCGCAGTAAGCAAAGCGCACCGAAACTTTATAAGACATCTTTTCCATTCCGAAAAAACGATTATCCATAAAGATAAATCCCGTTTAAAAGGTATGTACAAAGGCAGTATAATAGCCGAATTCTTTATCAAAAAGAAACACTCATTTACTTCGCTGGATCAGAAGAACTTTTATTAGCATCTGTATCAGTTGGTAAATCCTCGTCTTTATCATTTTGCCCTTTAACAGGAATAATTTTTCCTTTTTCCTCAGCATCTTCCCTTTCAAATTTATTGATAGAGATATGCTCATCCTTTAAGTGAAAATTAATGTCCCTGGTTGGGAATGGTATTTCAATACCTTCCTCAGCAAATTTTACATAAATATCAGTCAAAACCCTGCTCTTCAACTCCAACCAGGTAGCAATATCCGCCGCCCAAAAGAACATCCGGAAATCAACAGAACTATCATTTAAATTATGTAGAAACACCGATGGCGCCGGATCTGACATAATATCGTCTCTGTCAGCCAACATGTCTTTCAACATCTGTTTAACCTTGGCAATGTCAGATCCATAAGCCACACCAACAATCAGTTCTATACGGCGGTTATTATTACTCAGTGTCCAGTTGATCACATGGTGCGATATCATATCGCCATTAGGGATAATTACCTCAGCGCCATCGCTGGTAGTTAACCTGCTTGAACGCACACCAATCTCCCTGATGGTACCAGAACGGCTATCTATTTCAATCACATCACCAATCTGTACCGGTTTCTCAAATGCTAGTATCAACCCGGATACCAGGTTATTTACAATATTTTGCAAACCAAAACCTATACCTATACCAAATGCACTAATAATAATGGTGATCTTATCCAAAGGAAAGCCGGAAGCGGCCACCGCCAATAAAAATCCTACTGAAAACACACCCAATCTGATTAAAAGTGTCGATGTCCGGTTTTTCTTTTTTTGTACCGAGAGATCATCCTTAACACGCAGTGATGAAACATCATAAAAATAGCTGATGATCCTTGATACGATGGATGACAACCATATCACTGTAATAAAAATCACAAAGCCTTCAAAGGTGAATGACGCGCCACCTACAGTATGCGATTGGGCCAGGAAATCGCTAACGTAATCACGTACTGCATCATCAATATTTAAATTCTGGAAAAGGAAAAACAGCCATGCCAGGCTCGCCAATATGACAAGCAGTTTCGTGAATTTCTGTTCTATAACTGCATAATCAACCCAATCAAGTATACTGCCCGGCTTTTTGGTTTGAAATTGCAAAAACAGAGCCTGGATAATAATTTGAACAACAAAATAAAGTATAACCAGCAGCCATAAATTAAAAGCGGCGGTTACACCAATTATCTTGGCCAAACTAAACCTGCCGGTTAAGTTTAACAATAGCGACAAAGATTGCAGGCCGATAAACACCTTTATAATTAAACCTGAATAGGGAAGGTATCCCTCTGGTGTTTCCTTGATTTTCTTGTAAAATAATAATCCGGCCGCGATAGAGATTATGCTCAGAACAAGTATAACAAACCTATCGATGTTTGATATTTCAATAAATAAGTTGCTTACACCATAAACTATGGTTATCCAGAAAAGAGCATGTAAGAAATGGAGCTTGGTTGGTGGGAACTCTTTTCTTACAAACACCAGCACAAATATCATGGGGAATAAAAATAGGATCTCCGTAAACACCACAGGTGGATGATTATAGAAATAAGGCACAATTGCAGTAGCAACTAATAACGCCGAAATAATTGGTCGTTTATAAATGTAATTGATCTTTTCAGATAGTGATTCAGCAAGCCCCGTATTTCGCTTAACTTTTATACGGTTAAATAGTATCCAGCCAAGTATTGCCGCAAGGAACAAAAAGCCCACTAAATGGGTTAATGTCTCGTTCATAATAAAATAGCTAAACAATAACTTATTAACCTTTATAGTGCTATTAAACGGAGATTTAAAACCAGCATATTCCGGGGCAGGTTCCCATATATAACCAAATTCACCTTCAACAGCCTTGTCAGCAAACTTTTTTATTTTGGAATCGATATGATCTGATGCGTCAAGAACTTCTGTATAGGCTATAGCTACTTTATCTTGCAATAAATTAATTTTGGACAGATCGCTTCTATTCTGTGTATCAGTATTTCGCCATAAAAGCCAAACCGCTTTCCTCTGGGTAAAAAAGGTACTTTTTAATAAACTATCTTTGGGGTTGGTTTTTATTAATGAATCCTTCGTGAATTTTATAAGGTCATTTTGATTTTGTATTAGTGAGGTACTAATGTCTTGCAGGTCTGATTGCCAGTCTTCCAACTGCCCTTGACTTCGGTCCAAAATATCTCTTAAAACAAATAAATAACGTAAGGTGCTCGCTTTATGAGTATTTATAAGCGTATCTATTTTGCCAAGCCTTTTAATTATTGGCGGTAATTGCTGGCCTATATCGGCTGTATCCAGCCCCTCTGCTAAGTTATTGCCTATCTGGTTATAGGTAGTGGTATATTGTTCAACCCTTTGCAGTAAGCTATTTATCGAGGTATCAGATTTGTTGATTATGCGTAATAACGAATCACGGGAATGCATGGCCCGCCTTTGTCGCTCCCTTAAAAACCTTGCAGTGAGCGATTTTTGTTGCGCAAACGCGGCTGGCGCAACTACCAACGCAAATAAAAATATTATTAATAGCTGATATTTATTCTTTTTGAGCATTGATCTTTAACGTAAATACAGTCTTATTGTTCAGGTATTAATAATAAATAATATTTACTAAATTATAAAGCTTTCTACCCCTAAACGGTACGATTCTAATCCAAAGCCCGCAATAACGCCTTTGCAGCTGGCAGCCAACATTGAATGGTGCCTGAACTCCTCGCGCTTGTACACATTAGATATATGGACCTCAATAACCTGCGTGGTAATAGCGGCAATAGCATCAGCAATAGCAACAGAGGTATGCGTATAAGCACCTGCATTTAAAACTACACCATCATAGCTAAAACCAATTTCGTGCAATTTATTGATTAATTCGCCTTCAACATTGCTTTGATAATAATCAAGCTGAATATTAGGATATTGCTTGCGCAAGTCTTCTAAATAAGACTCAAAACCCGTATTACCGTAAATTGATTTCTCGCGAACGCCCAACAAGTTTAAATTAGGGCCGTTAATAATTTGTATCTTCATTAGTTCAAACTTACATAAAATCATTAAAACTAAAATCAATTGGATTGGCGTTCGGCAATAAAAGGTTTCCAGGCCTATCTAAAACTGGAAAAATCGCTTTCTCCCAATTCAATCGAGGCTTACAGTCGCGATATTGATAAGTTGTGTCAATTCAGTGAAGTTCAAGTCGTTAAACTCAGACCTGAAAACATTACCCTGGGTGATCTTCGTTTATTTATAAATTGGGTAAATGAATTAGGCATGATCCCATCCTCACAAGCCCGTATTTTATCAGGCATAAAAGCATTCTATAAATACATGCTGATGGAAGATATTATAAATGATGATCCATCCGAGCTATTAGAATCGCCCAAAATACAACGAAAGCTACCCGACACACTGAGCTACGAGGACATCAATAAACTGATTGCCGCTATTGATTTGTCGCGACCGGATGGCGCACGTAACAAAGCTATTTTAGAAGTACTTTATGGATGCGGTTTACGGGTATCTGAATTAACGGAGCTTAAATTATCCAATTTATATCTTGATATAGAATTTATAAAAGTAACAGGCAAAGGAAGTAAAGAACGCCTGGTACCTATAGGTGGCGAAGCTGTAAAAGCTTTAAAAATTTGGATAGAACAGGTTCGTGTACATACTCCTATAAAAAAAGGAGAGGAGGACATGGTCTTTTTAAACCAGCGAGGCAGCAGGTTGAGCCGTATTTATATTTTTACGCTGATAAAGCAACTGGCAGAGACGATTGGATTGAAAAAATCAATCAGTCCTCACACATTCCGGCATTCATTTGCCACGCATTTGGTTGAAGGAGGTGCGGATCTGCGTGCCGTACAGGAAATGCTTGGGCATGAAAGCATCACCACCACTGAAATTTATACACATTTAGACAGGGAATTTTTAAAGGGAACGATTATACAGTTTCATCCCCGCAATTGACCGTTGATTTTTATGACTTAATGATTTCGCTGATAAAATCAATCAATATCAAAAAATCAACGGAATCCCTTAATCATAAAAAATCAGCGGTTAGCTCGTATAATCCTATCCCTACTACTCATATCCTTCCTCAATTCAATATCTCTAAAGCCCTTTGCTTGTAATAATTCCACCGTTTCATTACCCAAACTTTCATTGATCTCTAAAAACAAAAGCCCATTCGCGCTAAGGTTATCCAAAGCGAAATCAGCTATCGCCTTATAAAAAATCAATGGATCATCTTCAGGTACAAACAATGCGGAATGCGGCTCAAAATCAGTTACGTTAGTATGCATTTGTGTTTTATCATACAATGTAACATAAGGAGGATTGCTGATGATTATATTGAACCTGGAATGCTTAATATCCAATTTTGAATTTAATATATCTGCCTGAATAAAATTAATCTTAACTTCATTTAGATCAGCGTTTTGTTTAGCTGTTTCTAAAGCACCAGTAGAAATATCAATAGCGTAAACTAAAATATTAGGCAAATTCTTTTTTAAGCTGATGGCGATACAACCGCTGCCGGTACCTATGTCTAAAATGTTGCTATTGGTTAATGAGGAACTGCCAACTGAAGTTAATACCCATTCAACTAATTCCTCGGTTTCCGGCCGGGGTATCAATACCGATGGATTTACTTTGAATGGTAAACCATAAAACTCAGTATGGCCCAAAATGTATTGTATAGGTTCACCGGTTTGCAAGCGAGTTAGGATCGTATTTAATCTGTCAGCTTGTTCAATTGTAATTTCTTTCTCCGGAAAAGCTTTGATTTGCCCTTTTGATAAATCACTTATTTCATTGACAACCATCAAGGTAAGTGCTTCTATTTCATTAGCATCATAAACACCACCAAGGTTTTGTTTAAAAACAGCAAATACATCCTTAATAGTTTTCATGTAAGATCAAAATATAGAATTTCCGGAATTTTATTAAGCTGCAAATTAACACTATAAAACCCGCATGATTCTGTCAATTCTTAAATTTTGTAAATTCTGATCATATTTGTACCATGCCCGAACACGATATATATATGCACCGCTGCCTGGAGCTTGCTGAATTAGGCATGGGCAATGTTAGTCCTAACCCTATGGTCGGCGCGGTTATCGTGCTAAATGGCAAGGTAATAGGCGAGGGCTATCACCAAAAATACGGCGAGGCACATGCCGAAGTTAACGCGGTAAACCAGGTGATCAACAAGTTTGATAATTATGCTGAATTGCTGAAGCAAGCAACCATATATGTTTCGCTTGAACCCTGTGCACATTATGGTAAAACCCCACCTTGTGCCGATCTGATCATCAAACATCAGATTCCAAAAGTAGTTGTGGGCTGCCGCGATCCTTTTGACCAGGTAAATGGTAAAGGAATAGAAAAACTGCAAGCGGCAGGAGTAGAAGTAGTTTTAGGTGTTTTAGAAGCAGAATGCAAATGGCTTAACCGTCGTTTTTTTACACGTATTCAAAAGCATCGCCCTTATATCATCCTCAAATGGGCGCAAACATCCGATGGCTTTTTTGCTCCGGCGGATGGTAGTCAGTTCTGGATAACAGGAACGGAATCACGCAAACTGGTGCACCAATGGCGCGGCGAAGAGGATGCTATTTTAGTAGGGACTAAAACAGTTACTGCCGATAACCCCCAACTAAACGTTAGATATGGCGAAGGAAAATCGCCCAAACGTGTGGTTATCGATAGGAAATTAAAGTTAAATAAAAGCTTAAACATATTCGATCAATCAGTTGATACATTGATTTTTAACGAGATTGAAACAAGGATCGACGGTAAAAACAAATATATTGCTTTAGAAGATTTTGGGCGATACGTGCCTCAATATATTCTATATCAATTGTACATGCAGGACATACAATCGGTAATTATTGAAGGCGGCGCGCATACTCTAAATACATTTATCGAAGCTGGTTTGTGGGACGAAGCCCGCATATTTACAGGCACCGCTAATTTGAATGAAGGCATAAAAGCGCCGCAAATTAATGGTATAATTGAGGAAGAAGTTCTATCAGGAACCGATCGATTAACAATATTAGTGAATAGTTGATTAGGTTTATTTAGTTGAATGAGTTTGAAAGCACTCACCATAATTTAATCTATCAACACAATCAACACAAAAAATGCTCTACGTTTTTTTAAGTATTTGCTGCAGTGTAATCGTTTCAATCTTACTAAAGCTTGCTAAACGATACCAGATAGATATTTTTCAAGCCATAACATGGAACTATTCCATAGCCATTGTGCTTACATGGATATTCCTGAAACCGCAATTGCATAACCTGCAGGCATCACCAATTTACACCTATACGGCATTGGGGATATTATTACCATTACTCTTTGTAATCCTGGCTTTATCTATTAAATATAATGGAATTGTACGTACCGACGTGGCCGAACGCTTGTCGTTATTCATTCCAATTGTAGCGGCCTTTTTATTGTTCGGTGAACGGTTAAGCACATTAAAAATTATTGGTATAAGTATTGGAATTGCAGCCATATTGTGTTCAATTCCCTGGAAAGTAAAGCGATCTCCAAATAAAAAAACAGCCACCAACGCCTGGTTATATTTATTTGTTGTTTTTATAGGTATGGGGGTAATTGATGTGCTGCTTAAAAAAGTAAGTCAATTTAAGGGGATGTCATTTACATCTTCGCTTTTTATGGTGTATGTTATCGCTTTTGTATTATCGTTAGTATTATTAGCCTATCGTTTTGGCTCTAAAAAATCAAAATTTTCATGGCCGCATATTATGTTTGGCTGGATATTAGGCATAGCTAATTTTGGTAACATATTGTTCTATTTAAAAGCACATCAAGCTTTAGCCAAAAGTCCGTCTACGGTTTTTTCCGCTATGAATATCGGTGTTATCGCATTAGGTGCTGTTGTGGGGCTGGTTGTGTTTAAAGAGAAATTAAGCATAGTAAACAAGCTGGGTATAGGGCTGGCGATTATCGCTATTGTTGTAATTTCTTACGCTAATATATTTTAATGCTGTTCGACGATACTTACCTCACCATAGAAAAACCATCCGAAGCCATATTTCGTGATCGCGGCAGTAAATTTCTAACTTTTGCTTATCCTATAAATTCTGAGGCTGATATTAAAGCTATCCTTATAGTTTTAAAAAGCGAGCATCCAAAAGCAAACCATCATTGCTGGGCCATGCGCCTGGGGATCGACCGCTCTGTATTTCGTATTAATGATGATGGTGAACCATCCGGAACTGCAGGTCGGCCAATATTAAACACATTACTTTCGCGAAACATTACCAATGTATTGGTTGTGGTTGTCCGT
>JAMFRP010000034.1 GCA_026224775.1 Bacteroidota bacterium | reverse complement strand
AGGAACCCGGAGGTGGCCGGAATACTACTTATAACTTAGTAACCCTAAAACAGAACGAGTAGGTTTAAAAAAGTGCCGGTAGGTCAATCCTACTGGCTTATTGAATTTATTTGTCGATTTGAAATGCCAGAGAGTATACGTCTTATCTGAAATCTATTGACAAGATGGGATAATTGAGAAACAGAGTGAGGTAAATTATAAGCCGTAAATTATTAAATATCCCAGCAAATACTTATATTTGAATTAAGAAATGTAGCTGAAATCAGTTGTTTTTTAAGTTGATTAGGGAGGCTTTCATTTTTAAAATGTCATTGACAAATAGACAATCAATTTTCAATAGAGCGTCATTCGTGGCGTCTTTTTTTGAAGAGATATAAACGGCTGAAAATCAGTTAATTTTAACTAAGGTTCGAGTCCCGTCCATTCCGCTGAAAATCGCAAAAAACCTGTAAGTCATTGATTTACAGGTTTTTTTATTTGAGCTGGATGGGACTCGAACCTAATTAAAAAAAGTATCACAAATCTTCACAAAGTCACTCAAAATCAATAATTTGTAAATTATATTAGTTTCTCTCCAATACGTGGTCAGATACTGAAAAGGGTACCAATTCGGATACCTGTTTTTGGTATTTAATATTTATCTACTGTTACCAATGGGGAAATTATAATCGCCGGATATTTACGTAAAATAGTCACAGTTTTTCCTACTTCTGTACCATTCATACCGCAAATGTAGCAGTAAGTTTGCAATTGAAAATTAAACACCAATTGCCCCCCAAGAGGAAACTCAAAACAATATTAAACATCAAGTCAGAATAAAATGGAAACAAAAAGCATTAACGTTATTATTACAGGAGCCACAGGGATGGTTGGCGAGGGGGTACTGCATGAATGCCTTAACGATCCCAGAATAGCCGCTATCACTTTACTAAACAGGCGCAGCGCCGGTGTTGTACACCCAAAGGTAAAAGAAGTATTGTTGAATGATCTTTTTGCATTCACAGGTAATGAGCCGGGGCTAAATGACATCGATGCTTGTTTTTATTGTCTTGGGGTTACCTCGATAGGAAAAAACGAAGAAGAATATGCCAAGCTCACTTATGATTTAACTTTGAAGATCGCGAAAACCCTGTTGCATCTTAACCCAAAAATAACTTTTTGCTATGTTACTGCTAAAGGGACTGATAATTCGGAACACGGGAAAACCATGTGGGCAAGGGTAAAAGGCAGAACAGAAAACGAATTGACAAAAATGGGATTCAGACAATTCTTCACCTTCAGGCCATTTATGTTGACACCTACAAAAGGGCTTCGGAATTCACACGGGTTCTATAAATATATTAGTTGGTTGTTCCCCCTTGGAAGATTAGTTTATCCTGAAGGCTTTTGCACATTAAAAGAACTTGCCCTGGCGATGATACAAGTCGGTTATAAAGGATATGGTAAGAAGATAATTACGCCACCCGATATGGTTAAACTTGCCAAATAGTACAGCGGTTCGGCAACTTTTTAAAAGCACAGCAAATTGCCTGTGCTTTTTTGTTATGACTGATTCCTGGTAAATGTTGTGCGACGGTCTTCCATTTGGTAATTACATTCCTGTTAACCATTGCGCATACTTGCGTAAAAATGTCCCAATGTTCCCTACTTCTGTACTAATCGTGTAGCAACGGCCACGCTAACTTTGCCTGTACATTTAAAAACTATAACAATGGCAAAAACAATTTTTATTACTGGCGCCTCACGTGGTTTCGGTAAATTATGGGCCGAGGCTTTATTGCAAAGAGGCGATAAAGTAATAGCTACCGCGCGCGATTTAAGCGCACTGGATGATTTGGTAAGTAAATACGGCGATAATGTGTTAGCGCTCCAATTGGATGTCAATGATCGCGATGCCGATTTTGCAGCCGTAATAAAAGCAAAGGAACATTTTGGTAGTGTTAATGTGCTGATAAATAATGCGGGTTATGGTTTATTCGGCGCAATTGAGGAGACATCCGAAAAAGAAGCCCGCAATCAAATGGAAACCAATTTTTTTGGCTTATTGTGGCTTTCGCAGGCAGTAATGCCTATCATGCGTGAGCAGGGGCATGGTCATATTATCCAACTTTCAAGCGTATTAGGCTTGATCAGCCGACCAGTGTTAGGGCTGTATGCTGCTTCTAAATTTGCGGTAGAGGGTTTGAGTGAATCGCTTGCTGCTGAAGTAAAGGGCTTTGGTATTCATGTTTCTATTATAGAACCTGCCGGTTTTGATACTGAATGGGGAAGTTCTTCGGCTGCGCGTACTGTTGCAATGCCTGAGTATAATGAAGTAAAAGCAAATCACCAGGCAGGCATACCTCCTGATTTCCGGGGAGCTGCAAGCGGAACAATAGATGCGGTGCTGAAACTAATAGATAGCGAAAATCCTCCATTGCGTTTATTACTCGGTAAGTATGCCAATATGTTGGTCAAGAAAGAATACGCGGGCCGGAATACTGAATGGGATAGCTGGCTGGACGTAACCTTAGCCTCACAAGGTAAATAATCACTATATTGTACTGACATGATCTGCGCCTGAATATGACGCAGACCTGTTTAAACTTTTAAGATCATGCAGCATTTTAGTAGTCTGGCCGAATTACATCGCTTCAATGGCTTGCCGATGCCTGAAAATCCACTGTTCAGCGTTTACAGGTGTCCAAAAAAAACTTCACTTGGTGAAAAACCATTTACCGCTGATTTTTATATCATCGGGTTTAAAAAGCTTGAATCGGGGGTTATCATGTACGGACGTACCAAATACGATCATGACAACGGCTGTATGCTGTTTGCCAGGCCCCGGCAGATCATGGAGTTCAAAAACCTGGAGTATCATGAAGACTCGTTCATCATATTTATTCATGAAGATTTTTTGAACGGCCACTTTCTGCATAACGAGATCAGTAAATATGCTTTTTTCGATTACGAGGCAAATGAGGCTCTGCATCTTTCTCCCCGTGAAGAACAGGTTATGTGGGACCTTTTCTTCAAAATAGATGCTGAGTATCAAACCAATAATGATGAATACAGCCGTAATATTATGCTTTCGCATGTTGATTCCATGTTGAGGTATTCACAACGGTTTTATAAACGCCAATTTATTGGCCGTACTCAGTTATCCGGTAAAACCGTATCAAAGTTTAACGATGTGCTGGCAGCTTATTTTAAGGACGGGTTATTGCTCAACCGGGGCTTACCAAACGTGGGTACCCTGGCTGCGCAATTGAACTTATCTCCCCGCTACCTGAGCGATTTATTGAAGCAGGAAACGGGTAAAACAGCTATAGAACTGATCCATATTTACTTGATAAATGAAGCCAAAAACCGTTTGAGGAATGATGATCAGCGTGTTTCTGAAATTGCTTACGCGCTTGGGTTCGAAGACCTGTCCTATTTCTCAAGGCTTTTTAAAAAGGAAACGGGTGTAACTCCCAACCAGTTTAAGAAACATTTACTTAACTAATAAATACATTAAAAAAATAGAATCATGCAAATTCAACAAATAGCCGAAGATGTAGTAAAACTGATCCGCGAAGGAAAAAATAAACAAGCAAAAGACCAATTTTATGCAGACGACATTGTTAGCATAGAGGGGAATGGCGATAAATTAGAAGGAATTGAAGCAATTCACAAAAAAAGCTCCGACTGGGGTGCGCAAGTTTCCGAGGTGCATTCCGCCTCGGTTTCCGATCCACTGATAGCAGCCGACCATTTTGCATTACACATTAAAATGGACATCAGTTACAAAAATGGTTACAGGGCTGTTATGGACGAAATAGCTGTTTATGAGGTTAACGATGGGAAAATCGTTTTTGAGCAGTTTTTCTTTAAGTCCTAAACCCACCGGATGGTACAGTTCTGCCAAATGTTATACAAGGCATAGCAAACAATCCATTAAATAAAAAATACAATGAATCACAAAATACATCAGTATAAATTAACATTGCAATATCTGGGAAACAACAAGGGTAAGGCAGTGGATAAGGGAACATTGGAATTTAATTTTGAAAATCACGATGATATTTTCTCGATCATTGAGCTGATAAAAGCCAAAGGTTTGTTTGAAGATGAACAAGAAGCCACGGAGCTTGCTATTGGCTTAAAGCTTTTTGGAGAAGTGATGATAAAGCATCGCAAAGATGCTTTATTTGAAGAACTCGCGCCCGTATTTGCTGAGTTTATGAATAAGTTAAAAAGATCGGGAAACTATTTTTGAGCAGTACGTATTACTGAGCGCGGTGCGAAAAATATTATAAATCGTTTTTGTAATAGGTTGCTCGTTTTTGTTTTTTTTGTAAATTTAAGTGAAGAAGTTCTTTCCAAATCTTGATAAGTAATATTAAATATCAAGGGTTCCTTTTCGGGTTCCATTAGTGACATTTAATTTAAAATATCTATAAGTGAAGTTATTAGAATGGATTGGGTAGTCCCGTCCATTCCGCAAACAAGGTCAAATTTGTTTAAAGCCTGTAATCAATGATTACAGGCTTTTTTGTTTTTCCACTTAAACATCTTCTTAACGAATAATATTTGCCCAAATAAGTAACAATAGGACATTTTATCCATAATGATATTATGCCTATGCCTTGTTTCATAGTGAACTTTGGATTGTTTCTTTTCATTATGGTTAATTTACCATTCTTTATCGTGTATTTCCGGTATAAATTATTGCCAAATGATAAAAATATAATCAATATTTAATTTGTTCATTTTTTTCATAACTCATTATTTATCAGTTAATAATATTTATATTTGGGGAACTTAAACCATTAGTCACATTAACGATGAAAAAACATCTACTTAAAGTCTTATTGACGATTTGTTTTTTTATATCACTTGAATACACTTGCTATGCACAGTACATAACCCGTACTGTAGTATGCAGTGCGGGCGATACCTATAAAAATTCTGATGTTACTTTAAGTTATGTAGCTGGTGAAGCCGTTGGCGGCCTTTTATATAATACCACCATCAACCCACATTTATATT
>JAMFRP010000033.1 GCA_026224775.1 Bacteroidota bacterium | reverse complement strand
ATAACTGAGTTTTTTTCTGAAAAGTAAAGGCTGCTCCCAAAATTGAAAATCATGCCGGCAAGGATAAAAAATCTCGTATTTTAAAATCTATGGGGTTTGTAGGATATTTGTTTTAATTGATTGATATAGAGTAATATGTGTTGTAGTTTATGGTACTGTATTTTAAATGTTTGAACATCTAAAATACGTGTTTCCACGGATATGAAATGCGGTTTCGCGATTATATCTTTGATGACAACAAAGAGATCAGTGAAATTAATTAAGGGGAAAATCAATTAATCGAAATTTTCTTTGTTATTAGGTGTGTTTGAGCGGCGAAACTTGTTTCGCCGCTTTTTTTGTGCCAAATATTTGGCAATTAAGCGCCCTGAATCACTTTATCCCTGTATCGCATTATTTATCAACAGGATAGCCGGTTATTTCTTTGGCTTAAACACTTTGTTTTGTTTAATTTATTACCTACATTTGCATCCCGCTTTTAGGGCGGATAAAACATAAAAACAACGTTAAAATGCAACAGTACGAAACCGTGATCATTCTAACCCCGTTGTTGTCAGTTGAAACTGCTAAGGAGGCTGTAGCCAAATACACCAAGCTGTTAACTGATGGCGGAGCCGAAATTATCCAAGAGGATAATTGGGGTTTGAGAAAACTAGCGTATCCTATCCAAAAGAAAACTACAGGATACTATCACCTAACCGAATTTAAAGCTCCGGGTGAATTAATTAATAAACTGGAGGTTGAATATCGTCGTGATGAGCGCATCTTACGCTTTCTGACTATCGCCTTAGATAAACATGCAACAGCTTACGCCGATAAAAAACGTAGCGGTGCATTTAATCAGAAAAAAACTAAAACTGAGGAGGTAGCTAAATAATGGCAAACGATCAAATTCAATACGTTACAGCCCCCAAAGTGGAGGATAACCGTAAAAAATACTGCCGTTTTAAAAAGAATGGTATTAAGTATATTGATTACAAAGACGCTAACTTTTTATTAAAGTTTATTAACGATCAGGGTAAAGTATTACCTCGCCGTTTAACAGGTACTTCATTAAAATTCCAGCGTAAAGTGGCTCAGGCAGTTAAACGTGCCCGTCACATTGGTTTATTGCCTTACGTTACAGATTCATTAAAATAATAGGAGATCAAGAAATGGATGTTATTTTAAAACAAGATGTAAAAAACCTGGGCGACAAAGACGATGTAGTAAGCGTTAAACCAGGTTATGGCCGTAACTACCTTTTACCTAAAGGCTACGCCATATTGGCCACTGTAAGTGCCCGCAAAGTTTTAGCTGAAAACCTTAAACAGGCTCAGTTTAAACAAGAAAAAATACGTAAAGATGCTGACGCGATAGCTGCCCGTTTGGAAGGTGTTAAACTTACCATTGGTGCTAAAGCCGGCGAAAGCGGTAAAATATTCGGTGCTATCAACACTATTCAGCTTGCTGATGCTTTGAAAAAAGAAGGTTTTGAAGTTGACCGTCGTCGTATTACTTTTGATACAGAACCTAAATTTGTTGGCGAATACGTTGCAAATGTAAACCTGCACAAAGAAGTAAAAGTACGCGTACCGTTTGAAGTAGTAGCTGAATAAGTTTCTTACTTCTTACCATAAAATTTAAAAGGTGTTTAGCGAAAGCTGGACACCTTTTTTGTTATATTCATCCCCGTGATTAACCCATCCCGATCCCCAAAAACTATACGTATTGCTACAGCCGCGTTTTTCTTTATATCGGGGTTCGGCTACACTACCTGGGCATCCCGTATTCCCTCCATCCAACGCGATCTGCATTTAAACGAAGCCCAGTTAGGTACAGCCTTATTTGCTTTGCCCGTTGGCTTATTAGTCACCATGCCTTTAACGGGCCGCCTGCTCCGCGCATATAGCAGTAGCCGCATTATGTTGTTTGGTGCTTTGCTGTTTAACCTCATGCTGGGCCTGCTGGGCTATGCCGTGCATTACTGGGAGTTTATATTAGTACTGCTTTGTTTCGGTTCATCGCGCAACCTGCTCAACCTATCCATGAATACCGAAGGTGTTAGCGTACAAGGGTTATATAAAAAATCAATCATAACCACCTTTCACGCCATCTGGAGCTGCGCGGGTTTTGCCGGGGCTGCGTTAGGATATTTAATGGTGGCTAACCATGTATTGCCGGTTTGGCATTTGCTGTCGGTTAGTACAACCTTGGTAGTATTATCTATTTGCTTCGCGCCATTCACCCTGCAACAGCAGCCACAGCAATTAGAAAAAAAGCCCTTGTTTTCGTTACCGGATAAAACACTTATCAACCTATCCCTCATCTGCTTCTCCTCCATGGCCTGCGAAAACATCATGTACGATTGGAGCGGTATTTATATGGATAAAGCTGTACACTCCACCCACGCCACTGCTACGGCGGCATTCGTTGTATTCATGACTACACTGACTGCTTCCCGCTTTGCGGGCGATAAAATAGTGGGTCGTTATGGCGTAAAATTGTTAATGCAATGCAGCGGGGTATTTATTGTGACTGGTTTTTTGCTGGCTGTGCTTTTCCCTTATGTGCCTACCACCATTATTGGTTTTGGTTTGGTGGGGATAGGCACGTCCTGTATAGTGCCACTATGTTTTAGCGAGGCAGGTAAATCAACAACAATGGCCAAAGGCCCTGCTATCGCGGCAGTATCAACGGTTGGTTATTTTGGTTTTTTGGTAGTGCCGCCTATGGTTGGTTTTGTAGCACAGGCATTAAACCTGCGCTGGTCGTTTGCGGTTATCACCACGCTTGGCACTTTAATTGTTTGGATGGCATCTAAAATAAAAACAAACGCAGTTAAGGCCTCAATCCAAGCACCTATTTAAACTGGATCTGGTCTTCATGATAGATCAACACTTCAGGGTGTTTTTTGTACATCGATGTATCGCCGGTTACACAAATGTGCTTGCCTTTTAAATCATCATAATTCAACTGTATTTCCTTGCCGCTAACTACCACCGTAAACTTTTGGTTAGGGTAATTACCGCCCATATTCAGCATGGTAACAGTATCGCTCAATATTTTAAAAGAATAAACCGTTTCGCACATGGTTATCTTCTTGCCCACATGTTTTACAAACTGGTTAACGTTGTATTGTTCAGGCTTTTGCTGTGCCTGTGTTTTAAACGCGGATGCAGTTATGATGATCAAAAAGATTAAAAACTTTTTCATGGCATTGTGATGATTTGTATAACAACGTGCATTAATGTCATTTGTTTAAGATGCTTATTTATAAGCTTGTTAATTATTAATTTAGCCGGGTAAATGAAAGACATCCCCGTACATCAACTAAAAGATAGGATAGACTCAGGCTTCGAGATCAGGCATTACTTTCCGGGTGATGTCACTAAAGATCAAGCTGAAATATTAGGCGCCCATCGTGATGATCATTATATCTTCTTCCTGATAGAAAGCGGCGTTGCTTCCTTAATGATCGATTTTCATGAGCTGAGTTTGCAGCCATCATCCATTTATTATATATTACCGGGGCAGGTACATCACCGCATACATGCGCAGCAAGCAGAAGGCTGGTTTCTGGCGGTAGATACCCTGCTTGTGCCGCCTGATTACCGGGATATTTTTGAAAATCAATTGTTGCTGCAACAACCATTTGCTTTATCCGATAAGCTGATGACCCAATGCCGCAGCCTGCTTTGCGTGCTCGATCAAAAGCATCACGAAGACGAGCAAATACCTTTTAACCTGTCGGTTGTTCACTCTTTACTGCAATCATTTTTAGGGATAGCTGCCGGTGGGTTCACCACCTTAACTAATCCGCATAACCATATATCCCGCCCGGCACAGCTCTCGCAAGAGTTTAAAAAGTTATTGGTAACCAATGTACGGACTGTAAAAAGCCCTTCAGCTTACGCGTCTCAATTAAATGTTTCAGAATCGTACCTGAATGAGTCGCTTAAAAAAGTTACAGGATTCTCCGTAAGCTACTGGATACAACACGAAGTGGTGCTCGAGGCTAAACGCATGTTGTACTATACCTCGCGCTCGGTAAAGCAGATTGCACACTTGTTAGGTTATGAAGATCACGCTTATTTTTCACGTTTATTCAAAAAATTTACTGATACCACACCACTTACATTTCGTGGGTGTTACCGTAAATAGTCCAATACTTACCCCGAAGTTGCCATTTTTATTGAGCCATTTGTGCCGTTACTTTGCAGTGTTAAAACACTACACTAATGGAAGCATTTACTTTAGATAGATTAAAAAGAAAGGCCGAAAAAATATTCGAGCCCTCACAAATGCAAACGGGCCGCGTGCTGGAAGTGCGCTACTGGCAGTTATCCACTCTGATCGAGATCGATCTGCACCTGCCTTTTGCCGATATGCAGCAATGGATAGAAATACCTTATATTAAATTCAAAGTAGCATCCTTTACTTACCGCGACTATACCCCATCCGGTTGGGATGCTGAAACCAGTACCTGCACCATATTTATTGATGCCGCGCACAACGGCCCCGGCAGTAACTGGGCAAAACAATTGAAAAAGGACGATACGGTAAGTTATTTCAAAATAGGCACCACCCACCAGGTAGCCGAAAGCACTTCGGCAGTTATTGCTTTGGGCGATGAAAGCAGCCTGGGCCATATGCTGGCTTTACAGCAAATGGTAATGCCTGCTGCCCGCTTTTCAGGAGCCGTAGTTATGGGTAACGACGATCACCGCAGCCAGTTCAGCGAGTTTTTTCGTTCACCGCTGCAAACCGTTAAGCGTGACGATGCTTATGGCCACCATAGTTTAATTCAGTGGGTAATCGGTCAGCAATACACATTGGAGAATACCGTATTTTACCTAACCGGCAACAATATCATGGTAAGTCAGATGAAAAAACTATTAAAGCTACAGGGTTATAATTCTTGCCAGATCAATGCTAAAGGATTCTGGTCGTAACGTTCAGTTCAGTTAAACGTATGCCGGAACGCTAAAGGCGAAAGCCCGGTCTTAGCCTTAAACAAACGACTGAATGATTGTGGGTGCTCAAAACCTAGCTCATAAGAAATCTCACTTACCGATAGTTCGGTAGTGGAGATTCTTTCCTTAGCCTTCTCAATCATTTTATCCTGAATATGCTGTTGCGTATTGCGTCCGGTTAATACTTTCAGTAAGCCGCTTAAGTAGTTGGGCGATATATTCAATTTCTCGGCTATATACTGAACGCTCGGTAGCCCCATCGTTAATAAGTCTTCGTTATTAAAATAGGCTGTCAAAATATCTTCCAGTCGATCGAGAATTTGATGATTCTCAATTTTCCGTGTCAGAAATTGGCGGTGATAGAACCTGTCGGCGTAATTCAGCAATACTTCAATCATCGATATGATAATATCCTGGCTGAACTTATCGGTATTGGCAAAATACTCTGTTTGAATATTTTGCATTATGCCAATAATTGTAGCTTCTTCTTTTTCCGAAAGATATAAAGCCTCATTCACCGAATAATCAAAGTATTCATATCGCTTCATTGATTTAGCCAGCGGCGTGTTCCACAAAAAGTCAGGATGTATATAAAGCGCCCATCCTGACATTTGTGCTGGCTTTGTATCATCGACAATCAGTGGCCCGATTACTTGCCCAGGTGCCACAAAATACATAATGCCTCCGTGAACAGCATATAGGTGTTGCCCATATTTAAAATTACCGTTGCAATGTCGTTTTAATGCAATGGAATAAAAATCAAGCATACGGGTGGCAGGCATCTTTCCCGATGGGCGTTTAACTTCCTCCAGGTTAATTACACTAATTAAAGGATGCTCCGGCCTGGGCAAGCCCATTAAATGATGAAGCTCGCCAATAGTTTTAATCCGGTATGGTTCTGAGGCTGGCATGGTACAATATAATTATTATTGATAATAAGCAGCGGCAAATTCTTTGGCGAAATCTTTCAATTTTACTTTTCCCAAAGTTGGTTTGTGTTGATTATAATCTTTGTAAAATCTCCCCTTGTGTATACTGGCATTCATTTCTACAAATTGTTGGGCAAGGCTATCATTCATTCCATGTGTTTTATAACCGTTAAGCTGTTGTTCATCACTAATTGTCACCCATTTCAAATCAGGTTTCCCGATAGCAGCACCTAAAATACCAGCCGCTTCATTACAGGGCAATTCTTCGCTTGCTATATAACGAACTTTTCTACCTGGTACCTGCGATTCAAGTTCTTCAACTATAGCGTCGGCAATATCCAGACTAGAAACAAATATATTTAGATCATCTCCACCGTAACTTGCCGCAATAATCCCCTGGGTTTTTATAGAAGGTACAAAGGCAAACAGGTTTTTATAAAAACCGGATGGTCGCATAAATGAAATATTTACATCGGATGGCAGTTTACTTAAGGTTTTTTCCGCATGGTGATGTATAATAATAAGGCCACTATCTTTCTCCATATCTGCGCCGATACTGCTCAGGTAAACCATACGTTTCACGCCCGATCGCTCAATGGCCTGTCCATAATTATTGGCAACTGCATCCGCTTGTTTTATTACCTTATCTGCACTGTTATCCGGGTCGGCGAAACTACCATGTAGCGCCAGCATACAATACACGGCATCGGCGCCTGTGAAAGTATCAGTAAGAAAATTAGCGTCTTCCATTGTCCCGATAGCGGCTTTTGCGCCCAGGGCTTCAATGTCTTTTTGTTTTTCGGCATTACTGCTGATAACGGTAACCGAATGTCCTTTTTTTATTAATTCCTCGGTCAATGGTTTACCAACATATCCCAGGGAACCTGTTACAATTATTTTCATGGCTTTATTTTTTTATAAAGCAAAAGTCGCGTGGTGGCATGAGAAGAATGTAACCAAATCTATGATACTTGTAACCGAATCTAAGAAGTTGTTTAACTTATCGTCATTGCGAGGAACGAAGCAATTTCTACATAGGCAAGGCGATTAGACTGGTATTGAACCTGCAGAGCAGCTCTGTAAAATATAGAGATTGCTTCGTTCCCCGCAATGACGATCATTTTATCATTTTTAAACAACACCTAAGGATTGTATGGAATTATGCCGGTTTAAGGATTTTAAGCCTAGACGCTTAAAATTAAAAAAACCAAGTGTCAACACTTGGTTTGGCTGTATTTGATTTCCAATCGCCCGGTCAAGTTTCCATACTTGACCGGGCGATAATTTAATCGTCCACGCTTAAATTACTCCACCACAAATTCCTTATTCAAAACCAAATCTTCCGATGATCTTCCAATCATCACCTTAAATTTACCCGGCTCAACAGTCCAGTTCATGTTCTTATCTAATATGGCTAAATCATCAGGATGCAAAGTGAAATGTACCGTTTTCTTTTCGCCGGGTGCAAGGTTTACACGCGTAAATCCACGCAGGTCATAATCATAAACCGTTACATCACTTAATTCCTGTTTCAGATAAAGTTCAACCACATCATCACCTTTGCGCGAGCCTGTATTGGTTACATCAACAGTTACTTCCACATGTGCCTGACCTTTTTCGCTTTCCGGCGATACTTGCAGGTTACTGTAATCAAACGTAGTGTAACTCAAACCATAGCCAAACGGATATAATGCTCCATCAACACTGGTATGTCCCCAGCCATTTTTACCGCTTTGCGGAGCCTGAGAGCTTGGTTTAAACGGAAAGTTCATTTCAATCTGCCCAACTGTTTTCGGGAAGGTGATGGATAACTTACCACCCGGATTATTATCGCCAAACAAAGTTTCAGCTATAACCTTACCACTCTGTGGGCTAGGGAACCAAGCCTCTAAAATGGCAGGTACGTATTTGTTTTCCCAGTTGATAGTTAACGGCTGCCCGTTTATCATCACCATCACCACAGGTTTACCCGTTGCCTGTAAGGCTTGTACCAGCTTCAATTGCCTGCCCGGTAAGTTCAATCCTGTACGGGATAAGCTCTCACCAACCTGATCAACACCTTCGCCAACGGCAACGATTACAATGTCAGACTTTTTGGCTTCTTCAACTGCTGCGGTTATATCTGCCTGTTCCTTATCGGTTAGTGGCGTTTCTATAATCTCGCTTTCTGGCCAGGTAGCATCTACAATATCGCAACCTTTGGCGTAGCTTACGGTTGCATTGTTGCCTACGTAATTTTTTATCCCATCATAAACAGTAGTTACCGGGTTATGTGATGGTCCGTACCTGCTAATGGCATAGCTGGTTTCCATAGCCAACGGCCCGGTTACCAAAATGTGTTTGTATTTATTTTTATCTAATGGCAACAGATTACCCTCGTTTTTCAATAATACCATGCTCTCACGGTTCATTTTTATGCTCATGCTATCCGCTTCAGCGTTATGAACCAATTTGTCTGCTGCTTTCGGGTCTTTCACATAAGGTTCATCAAACAAACCCAACTCAAATTTCACACGCAGTACATCCGCTACGCGGGAATCCAGCGTTTTCATAGATACCTTACCATCCTTAACCAAGTGCCTCAATGGCATAATATAAGTTTGCGGCATAGTGAAATTGGTGCGTACATTCAGCCCGGCCTCAATAGCCATCCTAACCGCATCCTCTGGGCTGCTGGCTACGTGATGTTTGCTATATAAAAACTCAACCGCTTCACTATCCGAAACCACATAGCCGGTAAAGCCAAATTTCTGCCTCAACAATTCAGTTAAAAAGAAATAGCTGCCTGTTATCGGCTCGCCGTTCCAGTCGTTATAGCTGCTCATCACACCCATGGCATGCGCCTCCTGTATTACCCTACGGAAAGGGTATAGGTATAGTTCATACATTTCACGTGGTGCAACATGCGGGTCGGTCCTGTCTGCGCCATCACGGCCACCTTTCGGTACGCTATAAACCGCGAAGTGTTTTAAGGTAGATGCCGCGCCTTCTTCCTGCACACCCAGGCACATTTGTTTGCCTAATTCAGCAATCAGATAAGGGTCTTCACCATAAGTTTCAACAGTACGTCCCCAACGCTGATCGCGGGCTGGGTCTAATATCGGCGTGTAAACATTGGTATAGCCTAAGGCACGTGCCTCGCGACCAACTACATCACCCGCTAGTCTAACCAGTTCCTTATCCCATGTTGCGCCAATACCAATAGGGGCAGGTAGTGGCGTGGCACGATCATGATTCAGGCCGTGAATACCTTCGTTTGTAAAATCAACCGGGATACCCATGCGGGTTTGCTCAACAAACCATTTTTGTACAGTATTAATAGCCGCGGCATGTTTGCTGAACGGGAAACTATATTGCGTAGGCGCCATATCAGTTCTGGAGGCCAGGTTATTCAACTCCTCATCAATATTGGCAATACCATCCTTCCAAACCTCGTTCTTCCACGATTCGGCAGGCATTTCTTCTTTTAAAACTCTTTTGTAACCATACAATGTTGCTAGCTGGCAGGTTTTTTCCTCAACCGTCATTTGGCTCAGTAAATCAACAACACGTTTATCAATTGGCTGCGATGGATCCTCAAAAACATCCATTTTGCCGTTCTTGTTAAAATCTATCCAGCCCTTATGGTAAATGGAGGTTTTTTGTGCCGATGATACTTGTATAAGCACACCCTGAATCGCTATAAGCAGCAATAACTTTTTCATATAATAATTGGTTGTGTATGAAGACGCCCAAAGTTAAAATACGCGCAGATAATTACCACTTATTTATAGTGATGATAGCAAGTTTATTACGAAAACGTATTCGTTATTTTTTATAGTGATTTTAAGGAAGCCTTTTAAGAATGATTTAATGTTGTTTTATTTATAAACACAATAACGGATCGTCATTGCGAGGAGTATAACGACGTGGCAATCCCAAACTGTACAGATCGACCTGCAAAGTCGGGGATTGCCGCGCTATCGCTCGCAATGACGATAGTTTTATCAACTTTAAAAAAAACAGGGCAGCATAAATTTACCACCCTGTTAAAGTATTTATTAAAATGCTTTTGCAAAATCCTTAGCAAAAGCTTCAAAGCTGGTTTTGCCTTTTATAATATGAGCGCTTTTGTTATAATCCTCATTAATTTTTCCTGATTTGATAACATCACCCATTTTGGCATAGTTTACAGCCACATCATGCGATGCGCCGTTTTGTTCCATGGCAGCAACCACATCCTCATCCTTAAACTCAACCCATGGCAGGTTTGGTTTGCCAACTGCAGTACCTAAAATGGCAGCAACCTCAGCACTGGTATGTACAGAACTGATTACGTAGTAGAAGGATTTACCTGTAAAGTCTGATTGTAAAGCATCCGCTGCGGCATCAGCTATATCATTAGGATATACCATTGATATAACGCTATCCGGCTTATAGTTTGCACCGATGATGCCCATGTTTTTCACCATATCTACATTATGTAAAAAATTGGTGTAGAAGAATCCCGGGCGCAGATGCCTAACCGCGACACCTTCCAGTGCATTAAATTCCTCTTCAACAAAGTGCATACCCGATATTGGTCCCGCGCCTTCAGCCAAATGGCCGCCAATGCTGCTTAAGTTAACCACGCGCTTGATTCCTGCACTTTTAATAGCGATGGCATAATTATGGCCAATGCCTGCAATGTATTTTTTCCAGGTATTGGTTATCATATTTGGTGGTACCATGGTATAAACCGCATCGGCGCCGGTAAAGGCTTTGGTTAAAAACTCAACATCTTCAACTGATCCTATTGCTGGCGTTGCACCCAATGCTTCAATAGCTGCCGCTTTATCGGCATTACTGCTAACGATAGTAACCTGATGACCTGCTGCGATTAATTTTTCTGCTAATGGTTTGCTGATATTTCCAAGCGAACCTGTTATGGTAATTTTCATAATTTTTTTTGTTTTTATTTAATGAAACAAAGGTATATTTGTACTTACTTTTATACAAGTACTTACCCCAAAGTGTGTAACTCATGACAGCAATCAAAGAAAGCTCGACCCGAAGTGCCAACAAAAAAATTACCGCCGATATATGCCCGGTAACTTATATTATGAATAAGATAGGGGGATATTGGAAACCCATTATCCTGTACCAATTAATGATGGGCCCTAAACGTTATAGCGAACTAAAAAAAGCAATTCCAACCATTACTGAGAAGATGCTTATCCAGCACCTAAAGCAAATGGAGGCCGATCTCATCATTATCCGCGAAGCTAAACCTGTGGTGCCGCCCTATGTAACCTATAGCCTAAGCCCATCAGGCCAGGAACTCCAACCCGTACTCCAAAGCATGGCCGCCTGGGCAGTAAAAAATAGCGCAGAGTTATCATAAAATAATTTGTCATTTTGTGGGATTGTCATTCTGAGGAACGAAGAATCTGTAAAGTAGTTTACACCAGTACAGATTTTTCGCTGGCGCTCAAGAAAAAGTTCTTCACTATGCTCAGAATGACAAAGCGTTTAATCCTTAACTAATAACCTCTTTATCACCAGCCAAATCTTCTCCGCAATAATCTTATAACCCTCAGCCGAAGGATGTAATCCATCACGAATATTTAAATGGAGCTGCCCGGCAACGCCATCCAAATAAAAAGGCACAAAAGCCATATTATGCGCATCAGCCAGTTTCTTAAACATCGAATTAAAATTATCAGCAGGTAAACCGGGTATAACTGCCGGTATCTGCATCCCCATTAAAGCTAGTTTTATACCCGGGTATTTAGCTTTAACCTGCTTCACAATCGCATCCAGATTCTGATAAATTTTTTCAGGCGATATATGCCGGCGCATATCATTTATACCTAGCTCCAACACAAAAATATCCATTGGGCGGTTAAGCCAGTATTCTAACCGGGCTAATCCGCCGCTTGTAGTATCACCACTTAAGCCTCCGTTTATTACATGGTAGTCATAACCTTCAGCGTTTATCTTTTGTTGTATTAGAGCGGGACAGGCCTCCTTGCGTGCATCGGCAAGGCCATAACCAGCGGTAAGGCTATCGCCAAAGAATAGAATATTGCGCATAACATTCAAATAACACAATTGTACTGTTTGTTTATGTCATTTTCATAAAAACTTAATGTAAAAATATTAGAGTAATTAGAGATTTATAAAAAATACCACTTATTTTTGCAATGGTTTAAAAACAATAGAATTAATTCATTCGTTTAATACCTACCAATTATTATATTTTCATGTCAAAAAACATCTTAATAGTCGACGATAGCAGCGATACACTCGACTTACTGAAAGAAGCATTGGAGCAGGAGGGCTATGATGTTACCGCGCTGCCTTATACCGAAAATATTATCACCAGCATATCGCAATACCAACCCGATTTGGTAATGCTTGATTTTTTGTTGGCAGGCATCAATGGTGGCGAGCTTTGCCATCAGCTAAAAACGAATCCAATTTCATCACATATTCCGGTAATTATGCTTTCGGGCTATCCCCGTGTGCTGGAATCGTTGGGTAATTACGGTGCCGATGAATTCATCGCAAAACCATTCGACCTCGATCATTTATACGCCAGCGTAAAGCATTGGATGGAAGAAAGTGCTATGCACGCGTAAATGAAATTTTATCCACCTTGTCATTCTGAGCATAGCGAAGAATCTGTAAAGCAGTTTACATTAGCATAGATTCTTCGCTATGCTCAGAATGACAAATTCTTTATTAAAAGAATCCTGAAAATCTGCTGACAATTCTCTGCCCCATCTGTTGTTACTTTGATAAAACACATAACAATATCTATTTATGGAATACAGACAATTAGGAGCATCAGGACTAAACGTACCTGTACTTAGTTTCGGAACGGCTACTTTTGGCGGTGGAAACGAATTTTTTAAAGCCTGGGGCGATACCCAATTAGATGAAGCAAAAAAGTTGATAAACCTGTGTTTGGATGCGGGGGTTAATTTTTTTGATACCGCTAATGTTTACTCACGTGGCACATCAGAAGAAATTTTAGGTAAAGCGCTCGAAGGTATTGCACGCGACAAGGTTTTAATATCAACCAAAGCAACATTTAAAATGGGCGATGGGCCGAACGATTATGGTTCATCACGTCTGCACCTTATCAAATCCTGCGAAGATAGCCTTAAACGCCTGCAAACTGATTATATTGATGTTTACCATATGCATGGTTTTGATGGTAATACCCCGGTTGAAGAAACGTTGCATGCCTTAGAAGATTTGATCACCAGCGGAAAAGTTCGTTATATCGCTTGTTCCAATTTTTCAGGCTGGCATTTAATGAAATCATTATCGGTTTCTGAAAAATATGGTTGGGCAAAATACATCGCTCACCAGGCTTATTATTCTTTGTTGGACAGAGAATTTGAATGGGAGCTGATGCCTTTAGGTATCAATCAAGGGGTGAGCACAATTGTATGGAGCCCGCTTTCGTCAAGCAGGTTAAGCGGAAAATACCGCAGAGATCAACCGATTCCACAAGATTCCCGCATGAGTAAAGGTGGTGCACATGGCCCCGCAACTAACTTTGAGCGCCTTTACACCATTGTTGATGCTTTGGACGAAGTAGCAGAGGAAGTTGGCAAATCGGTGCCACAAGTAGCTTTAAACTGGCTATTACAACGCCCAACAGTAGCCAACCTGGTTATTGGTGCCCGTAACGAAGAGCAGCTTAAACAAAACTTAGCCGCGGTAGGATGGAACCTTACCACTGATCAGGTTAAAAAGCTTGATGCCGCCAGTGATGTTGACCCAATATACCCATATTGGCACCAAAGACAGGATATTAAATTGAATCCGTTGCCTAAGTTCTATTAATTCCACTTTGTCATTCTGAGCGGCTATCTAAAAAAGATAAAACTATCGTCATTGCGAGCGAAGCGTGGCAATCCCATATTTGCAGAGGGGCTTTGCATAGCCTGGGATTGCCACGCTTCGCTCGCAATGACGCTTAATTTATATTAGTTGTGGTCGATGTTTACGCCGCACTAGTACGAATTATTCTTTATGTTTTTGAGTGAAATGAATACTTAACATAAGTGATAAAGCCATTGCTCCAACAAAAAATATGATCTTACCGAGATGGTCATTTTCAGTGCGGATTTTACTATGTACTAACAACAGGTAGCCAATAATGATATTCAATCCACCCCATAATACATTAATATAAGCCGGTGATAAGCCCTTACCCGGTGGTTTCGCAAACGGGGTAGGGAATTTATCGCCCTGGATGCCTTTAATAAAATGAGGAATACTGTTAGCTAAAAATGCGCCTGCAAAAAATGCTGCTAAGTAATTATACCATTCCATATGTTTAATTTTAATTATTTTAGGGGTGAGCGTGTTTAAAAACAAAATGTTAATAATTAAATGTAGGTATTTTAAATGCTAATTCGATGCAATGATCTGGTTTTGTTCCTTTAGATTCCAACCGCTTATGTTTAGCATTGGCAAGTTTGGATATTGCTTAATATCATAATCAATCACTACTGTTTTTTGTGTGCCGGGTAAAACCGATACATAATTATCACTATAAAAAACAGGCAGCAAACGTTTGCCACTTTGGGCATCAACCAATGATAAACGATTAAAAAATGCAACCGGTGCACCAGCAGGGTTTGTTAAAGTTACAACTACTTTCCCCGGCGAAAGCAGTTTAGCCGCTGTTTGTAATTGCGATGCAGCCAGTTTTTGCAAGCCGCTGTATTCACCTTTATCATCCGCTAACCAGTAAATATTTTGGCTGATGATTTTCTTATCCATATCTAAAAGTTCCAGGTCAATAAAACCGCCGCCTGCCTGCGCCAGCTTATCAGTATATTCTTTTATGCTGAAATATCTTTTGGTAGTAGTAGCCGTTACATCTGAAATAACCTGACTAATGATCTCTTCCTTACCACTAATGCTGTATGATTTTACCGCGATCATCATATTAGCGTGTGGCTTAAACGTATTGTTGGCAACCATCACCATGCCATCGCCCGGGTTGTACATAATGTGCAGCGGTTCGCTGCCGCAGTGCAGACCGTACAGGCAGGCGTTTGGATCAAGGTAATAATCATACATCTGCCCGCGCAATGCGGTCCATGGGTTTTGTGTTTTCCAGATGATTACGCCGGTATACCAATCCCACATATGCGAGCTGAAACCTTCCATCAAAGCGCGGTACTGGTCGTAATTAACCAATTGTGCTTTGTTGGCAAAATCTTCCACATTCTTAGGTTTGCCATATTTATTGATGGAGGCATCGTAACCAATATACTTATGATATTCCCAAACAGAATCCGTTTTGGTTTTGCCCGTAGCCTCATCATATTCGGGAACTACCATATTGGCGTTAGGCATAAATCTTTTTAACGATTCGTAATCGCTCACCCCAACCGAGCCAACTTCGGAGTTAAACGGGAAAGTCCGCTGATCCCAAAATACCGACAGGGGCTGAATACCATAAGGCCCATCGCCATTGCCACCCAATACATTGCGCGACATGTTTTCTGAGTTAGAGTACTCCACAAACCAACGGGTATTATCTAACTTAGGCATAACAGTATCCCGCAGCGCAATTAAAATATCTTCAGGCGGCGTTATCTCGTTACCACCACACCAAATAGCCAGCGACGGATAATTGCGTACCATTTTTACCTGATCTTCAACAGATTTAATATAAAGCTGATGGTCATCCGGGTATTTACGGCGAGTCCATTGGTCATCCAGTTTCATTGGATCTTCCCAACGACCGTTACAATCACCAGATCCCCACATATCCTGAAAAACCAGCATGCCGTATTTATCACAAGCAGCATAAAACTCAGGTCGCTCAATTAGCGCACCACCCCAAACCCGTATCAAGTTCAGGTTCATATCATGATGAAAACGAACCTCAGCATCATAACGCTTGTCAGTAAAGCGCAGCATTTCGTCAGATATGATCCAGTCGCCACCTTTAATAAATATTTTTTGTCCGTTTACGTTTATCTGGCGGCTTTCCGTGCGCTCATTCCGTTCTGTAGTGATTTGCCTCACGCCGACCTCAATATTTTGCTGATCGGATATTTTATTGCCTGCGGTAACAAATTGCAATTTTAAATTATAAAGGTTTTGCGGCCCGTAACCATTGGGCCACCACAATTTTGGGTTCTTTAAAACATAATACGGCAATTGAACCTGCTCTTTTGAGTTAGGCATTAAGGTAACTTTGCTTGATACTATATTCCCGTCCAGGATATACTGCAATACTCCGCTAACCGGCAAATTTGTAGCATTTTCTACAACCGCTGATACTATTATGTTCGCTGGTTGCTGCGGCCCATCTGGCTGACGGATGCCCGGTACCAATGTAATTACATGCGGATCAGTTATTTTAACAGCTCCCGTTTTTTCAATGGTCACTTTATCCCAAATACCGGTATTACGGTCGGGGATGGGTTGTATCCAGTCCCAACCTGCGGTATATTGTATGCTCACGTTACGTGCAATGGTACCGTCGCCACCCTGGCCGCCGTTCGGGTTGCCTACCACATCAGCCGGATAAACAATTACAGCTAAACGGTTATTGCCGCTTTTACTTAGCCACTGGGTAATGTTATAGGTTTGGCGCAAAAACATGCCGCTATGCAGTTTGTCATTTAATTGGTGTCCGTTTAAAAATACGTTACAGCTATAGTTTACACCACGCAGATTAAGGTAAACCTGGCTATTGTTTTGGGGTGATGCTTCCTTAAAATCTTTTACGAACCAGTAGGTATAATAATCACGCCCAACCTTGTAAATGTCGGGGATATGCGCGTTGTTCATCCCAATAAAAGGATCGGAAACTTGTTTGTTATTAAGTTGCGTAGTTAGTACCGTTCCTGGTACCGTTGCTTCTTGCCATGAGCTAAGGGGGAAATCACTTTTTGATAATTGCGCGCCATTGACGGTTACGGCAGCTGCCTTCTGGCATTTCCACCCGGTATTTAATTCGTATTGATTTTGGGCCGATGTTTGTAGCTGTGTAAGCAACACAAAAGAAATAATTAATGAGGCAAGAACCGCGCACTTTTTAAGGGACATAAGCAGGATAGATGTTTCGAGTTAAAATATGACGAAAAGTAACAAAAATCAGGGGTTTTATAAAATGAAAGTATAAAAGCGGTTTAATTTTGTTACATATCAATGCTGATAATTAGCCTAATAAATTGCTATTTTGCATCTAAATAAATCAACCATGAAACGTATACTTATTCTGGCTTCTTTAGCACTATTCTTAGCTTTTAATGCATCGGCACAAAAAATGATTGATGTAAAAGACGCGGCCAAACACGTTGGCGAAACCTTAACCGTTTGTGGTAAAGTTTTCAGCACCAAACTGATCACGCCATCAAATATGACCTTTTTAGATCTTGGCGGTTTCCATCCCGATCAATTGCTTACCGTAGTAATAAAAGGCGAGGACAGGACTAAATTTACAGGCCAACCCGAAGTTGATTTTAAAGATAAAGCCGTTTGCGTAACCGGAACTATTATCGATTACAAAGGCAAACCCGAAATCGTTCTATCTGACCCGAAAGATATTAAGTTAGCTACTAAGTAGCTGTTAAAAAATAATAAATAATCGTCATTGCGAGCGATAGCGTGGCAATCCCCTACTTACAGATATAAAACTATGTCATTGCGAGGAACGAAGCAATCGCACGTAGAAAAGTAGTCTTGCATAGTTCGCGATTGCTTCGTTCCTCGCAAGGACAATTTTTTTAAATCGTTCATAAACTAAGTCTACGAACAGCGAAGGAACTATCGCTCAATGACGATTTGTTTTTATATAAAATAAAACAAGATTCAATCGCTTTTTGAGAGCTTCTAATTTGAGAGCTTCTAAATAATATTATACAATAGCGTACTCGGCTTTGGCATGGTTCTCAAACACCAGGTCGAGTATTTTTTGTGTTGTATCAGGATAATTTACAGGGATAGGTTTGCCGTTGTTTATCCAGTCTAAAATAATGTCGTTATGCTTTGGCTTCAAGCTTTTTACAACAGGTACGCCCATATGCTTTAATGCAGCAGCGTTCAGTTGCTGCTCATATTGCGTCTTCATGGGGATAACCAACAATTTCTTTTTCATGTAAAGTGCTTCGGCAGGGGTTTCAAAACCGCCACCGCAGAGTACCGCCGCGCTTTCGGCCATGCTTTTAATAAACTTCTCGTTATCTATTGGTTGTATAGATACGTTTTTATGTTTGAAGGTTTTTTTATTGTGCTTGCTGAAAACGTCCCACTGTACATCCTTAAACTCCGTTAGGCGCTTTACCAGTCTTTTATCGTCATAAGCAGGTAGATAAACGGTGTAATGTCCCTTGTTCGCTATTTTTTGATCCCTTACCTGCTGGCGTATAACCGGGGTGAAGATATTGGCATCATATTTTGAAAAATGAAAACCATATTGTGCTGATACCGGCGCGTAATTTTTGAGGATGAGCCTGCCCATCATATCCGTGTCATCAGGTTTTGGCGCATTGCTGGATAATACCGCCGCCTGGTGACTAAGCCCGATACATGGCTTATTTTTCATATAACAAGCCCAGGCAGATACCGGTTCAAAATCATTGATCACCAAATCATAATCTTCAACCGGCAAAGTATTTATCTCGTGAATAAACTTGCGAAAACGTGATTTTAAAAATGATGCCCATATATCAACTCCACCCTTTTTGCCGAATACAAAGCCAAAACCGTGCAGTACATATTTAACCTGGAACGGTAGGGCCAGATCGCCTTGCGTGCCACTCACTAATACATCAACATCGCCCATTTTTTTAAGCAATGGAACAATATCCATTGAGCGACTTAAATGGCCGTTACCTGTACCTTGTATAGCGTATAGTATTTTCATGGTTTATGGAATAATATAGAGGAATATTATTGGATAGAGATAAAAATAAAGAGAGTCTCCGCTCTCCTTATCTTATTAACTTTTAACTGATCTTATTTGGGAATAAAGAACGAGCTTGTGAGTGTTTCGCCTAAATAATATGCTGCAAAGGTGCAACTACCATATTACCGGTATGTTAAGTTTTTATTATGAAAGGAGGTTGGTAACATTGGCTCCATGTCATTGCGAGGAACGAAGCAATCGCACGTAGAAAAGCTGCCTTGCAAGGTTCGCGATTGCTTCGTTCCTCGCAATGACAATTGGAATCCTCAATCCACCTTCTCCACAAAAACCGGCGTTTCACCAACCTTAATCTTCACATTATGATTTGCGGAACTTACCGTGCTTTGCGCCATATTAACCCCATCAGGGTTTAACTGATAAAGAATGCCTTTGGTCGCATTCCCCAAATTCAAAGTACATATCCCGGTTTTGCCTTGTTCATTAGGAACGGTCAACACATAAATAGTTTTACCGCCATTGCGGTAAACATCAACCAGCGGGAAATTATTAATAGTACCTTTATAGGTATATCCGCCTAACAGGTGCTTAACCTGGTAAACATAATTAGCAACAGGTCTGCGTTGCAAAGGCTCTTTGACAGCGAAACCACTCGTTTCATATTGCGTGCTGTTAATACTATTATCATCAAAAAGTTCATAATAAAAAACCTTGCTAATACCGTGACGTGCATACAATAACGATGTGCGGATAATCCAATCCGCCTGTGTTATCAAAGCAGATTTACTACCGATAGGTATAGCCTTTTGTGGGCTGCCCTGGTTAATATCATAGCCCGATTCCGTTACCCAAACAGGCAGGTGATATTGCCTGCCCAAACTTACAAACGCATTGGCCAACTCCGCTGTTTGCGATAGCTCAGGTGCTACTCCCTCGGTACCAAAATCTGTAGAATTTGGTCTGGCATTGCTGGAGTAATAATGATAATTGATCACATCAAAACAAAGATTCACCGACCCATCAGCCCGGTAACCACGATGCACACGACACCAATTGATTATCGCCCGTACATAATCCGGGTTGGGCTTGGCTAAGCCTGCCATAACTACTTTAATGTTTGGGTCGGCGTTCTTTACACCAACATTTTTGCCCAGCCTGCCTTTATCCCCATCATAAAAAGCCGATAGATTAGCCGCGTATTCTTCCGGTGTTTGATGAGCCTTATCGCCTTTCCACCATTTATCGCGCTCGTTATCACATTCTATATATTTAATATACCCGAGGCCAATCTTAGGCACGTTAATAGGGTCAGCGGTCCATCGGGGCTTGCTGTCTACCGTCACTAAAGCAGGGTTTATGTTTTTGTTATTGCCATATCTCGCCGCAAACTGAAACACCATCTTAGCCTGTTCAATATAAGATGCCGGATCATCGCGCGTAGCGCCAAAAGCCATTGGTATATTCTCGCCATCACGCAGGTTAAGCGGGTAAGTTTCCAGCAACCAATCGGGGCAACCCTTCAAACAAACCAACACATCAATACCTTCCAGCTTACAACGCTGGTAGATCACGTCCAAATTCCAGCCGCCGTTATTAGTAGGATTAAAAGTAAAGCTACCACGTTTTGGCTCAACCTTTTGCCAATCCAAATAATGCCTGAAACCTCCGAATGATTTAATAATCTCCATCTTAGGTTCATAAATCTTACTCACATCATTCGGGTTCTTAGGATCCTGTAAAAAGTCCCACTCAAAAGCATTAATACCAAGCATGTTGTTAAAGGTGTTGCCTTGGGATGCGGGCCGTTGCTGAGCATTTAATGTTAAAATGAATAAGAGGAAGGTTATTAGGATGGATGGTTTTTGCATGGGATGAATTTATTCCTGAGGCTAAAATACAAAAACATGCTGCCAAACTGAAGTTCACCTTTTTTTACAATTGGGATACGAAACATAAGCGGATGGAGATTTCAATCTAAAACGCTATGCTCAGAATGACAAAGAGGAAAGAGGACGAAATACTTACGTCAACATACTCAATTTCAAATATCCCAAATGAAACTCATCCTCCACTAATCCCTCTGTAGGCACAATATTAATCTGGTATTTTTCTTTTTGCTCCGCAGATAAAATATCTTCTATCTCATAAAGGTCATCTACATCAACACCATATTTATCATCAATGTGCGAGCTTGCGCCCTCAAAATGGTTATGCTGATAAAATAAAGTTTGCTTAGCTTCCCTAAACGCAAGCGATTTATCCTCCTTCACGGTTAATAAAACATAGTGCTGCTCTTCAAACTTATTTTCCTGGTATCCACCCAGATTTACAAAGAATAGTTTGTGTTTGGACGATGGTACAACGCTTGCTTGTTTTTCAACCACACTTATTTGATACCCTTCAACCGAGGTTACCTCGCGCCAGGCATCAATATGTATTTTATCTTTAGCTTCAGGCCAAAATGACTGGATGTTGGGCTTAACATCATTGATCGATTCTGCTATTACAAAGAATATGTCGTGTTGTTCGGTATGGCGACCTTCGGGTTTTGCACCCAGCATCAGCATGAAAAGTTTAACTTGCATGCCACTAAAATAAGCCGACTAACCCGAATATTATTACTTTTAAAAAACTTTTACAAGTTACTAATGTCAACCACCGATCCAATCCCATCAGCAACCAAACCCCAACAACTCGATTGGATAAATAACCTGCGCGTGCTTGCTATGTTTTTGGTGGTGATATTGCATACCACATCGCCTATGCTGATGGCCTATGGTAAGGTACCCAATAGTTACTGGCTTATAGCAGATTTTTACAATGCCTTAGCCCGTTTCGGTGTACCTGTTTTTGTGATGATAACCGGGGCATTACTGCTCAGTCGTGATTACGAGCTGGGCGATTTTTTAAAACGACGACTCTGGCGCATCATCCCGCCATTCCTGTTCTGGAGTTTGATTTATGTGGCTTATGCCTGGTACGATGAGGATATAACTTTTACTGCCGATACCTGGATGAATGTTAAAATAGTTTTGCATCAGTTAAAGTTTGGCGCGTCATATCACCTATGGTACGTGTATATGCTTATCGGGCTTTATTTTATCATTCCGATACTCAGCAAATTTGTGCGTAATGCTAGCGAAATGCAAATCATCTACTTCCTGCTGCTATGGTTAGGCGTAATGATCATCAACCAACCCTATCTTTCGCGCTATAACCCACAGATCGATTTTCATAATATAACAGGGTATATGGGCTATTTGGTGTTGGGTTATTATCTTGCTGAAAAACAGTTTCCCACATGGCTTAATGCAAAATGGTTTGGGATATTGTTTTTGGTGAGTTTGTTGGTAATTGTCGCCGGAACTTACTTTGCCTCTTTAAGCTATAAGAGTTTAAGTACCCTCTTTTACGAACCTATAAGCCCGTTAATTGTGATCTTATCCGCCAGTATATTCATGGTTTTCAGGTTGAGTGTGTTTAAATTATCACCCAAAATAAAACAAATAGTCAATTTTGCCGGAGGCTATACCTATGGCATCTACCTAAGCCACGCCCTCATCCTAACCATCCTCGGCGATCCGGATTATCATTTTAATATTGATTACACTTTTTGTACGCCCTTTATCAGCATACCGCTAACTGCTTTAATCTGCTATATCCTATCCTTATTGTTGGTTTGGCTATTAAGTAAATTGCCTTTCGGTAAGTGGATAGCGATGTAAAATATTAGCCCCGATACCACCTGTCATTCTGAGCGTAGCGAAGAATCTGTACATGCGTAAACCAACGTGCAGATTCTTCGCTATGCTCAGAATGACAATAGGGTGAATAAATTATGAATTTTAACCCTCATTTCGATAAATTTTCCCGCTTTGCACAAAAGCTGAATAATATGTAATAATTTTAAAAAATTTTTCACCCCAAAAATTACGGGCATTATTTTTTGATCAATGAAGAAAATAACTCAAGGCAACGCCGCATCCTATACCGTTTTTTTAATTATAACTACGTTTGTTATACGCTTGTTTATTGCCGCCTACACCGGGCTGGGCATTGGCGAGGCTTACTATTTCCGTGGCGCTTTACACCTGGATCTGAGTTACTTTGATCAACCACCCTTGTTTTTTTGGCTGAGCGGTTTAAGCCTTAAAGTTTTAGGCTTAACTAATTTAGGTATCAGGTTTCCGGCGGTGCTTTTATTTGCGGGTACAAGCTGGCTGTTGTTTTTGGTAACCAAAAAACTTTTCAATGCAGCCGCGGGTTTTTGGGCTGTTTTGGTGATGAATCTAAGCGCAGTATTTACAATACCCATCGCAGTTTGGTTTCAGCCTGATGCACCGCTGATGTTCTTTTGGCTATTGAGTACTTACTTTTTTGTCGAGGTTTTATCCATCAACAATCAGGGGCGTACAAAATTGCAATCGGGCAAAGCATATTCCTTGTGGATCATCATCGGGATTTGCATGGGCTTAGCCATATTGAGTAAATATCATACCATATTTTTATTCTTAGGTGTGTTGATATTTGTTAGTGTTAACAAAAATCAACGCCATTGGTTAAGGCATCCGGGTCCATATATCGCCATGATTATCGCGCTGGCATTTGCCTGGCCTATACTATGGTGGAACGCCCATAACAACTGGGTGTCTTTTGTGTTCCAGGGCTCACGCGCAGGTTCAAGCGGTGGCTTGCACCCAATATGGCTACTGCGGAGCATCGGTGGGCAGTGTTTATGGCTGCTGCCATGGTTTTGGTTCCCATTGATTGGGCAGTTGATCAAATCATTCAAGCTACGTATACAATCACAATCATATAGCTTTTTATTTTGGACGTCGGTTTTACCATTGGTGTTTTTTACGATAGTAACACTATGGTCCGATCTGCAATACCATTTCCACTGGCAAGCGCCGGGATATATGATGTTATTTATGCCTTTGGGCTATTCAATTGATCAGCATCTATCCGACCCCACAAGGGCACGGGGGACACGCCGCTGGTTAATTTTTTCAGCTTGCTTTACGGTGATCACACTCGCTGTACTTAACCTGCACGAGGTTACCGGTTTTTGGCAGTGGTACGGCCCTAAATATTTTGTTAGTTTAAACGATAAAACCCCTGAAGCTAAAGCCAGGGAAATTGACCCAACTATACAAGGAGTTGATGATGATGCTATCCTGCCACGTTTTGAGAAAGAAGGCTGGTTAAACAACCCTAAAATATTTGCCGGTACTACCCGTTGGTGGTTAAACGGTAAGGTAGACTGGGTGTTGAAAGGCAAAAAAGATATTGTTTGTTTTAACGATGACCCGCGCAACATCGCGTTCCTGATCAATCCTAATAAATTAGTAGGGGAGGATGCCATTGTGATAGACCAGGGCAACCCGGTAAGTGTTAAAAATGATGTAACGCCGTTCTTCGATAATGTGAAGCAACTTCCGGACATTATCATTACGCGTGGGGGCAGAGACGAATTGCATTTACAAGTTTATTATTGTACCCGTTTCCACGTACCGGCCCAACCGCGCGAAGATCTGCCGGTGTATCACCAGCTAACAGGCAGGCCACCGTTTGGGAAGTAAATTAGTGGAAAATTAATTTTTTGTCATTGCGAGGAAGATTGTAAGTTCGTAAACAAAGTCTACGAACAGCATATATGTATGTAATTTTTTTACGAAGCATTAGCTAACGTAGTTTTTTTAATCTCATTGTATAAAGTAACAGCTTCCTCTACTTTTTGCTCATATTTCTCTTTCAGTTTATTAAAAAGCATAAAGCTGTATGGGTCGGAAAATGGCATTGCATTACCAGAAAACGCGCTCGGGTGTAATTCTAAAAAGGTGGGGCTAACCTTTAAGTTTTCGTGATTAATATGTACTAAACCGGTATCAATATCATTACCAAAAATTACGAAGGTGTCAAAGCAGTTACCTTCTTTATCAGTGTAGATTACTACGTCGTTTTCTTTAAAGTTTTTCATTATATGCCCTATTTGTATCTTAAAAAGCAAATAATATGCCGTAATCAACGTTAAAACGTAGCTTTTAATCGATTGATTAGTGGATAGATTGAAATTTTGTCATAAGTCATTGGTTCTCAAAGGTAATATGTAATAAAAATGCTGTTGTTTTAATTAAAAATAAAAAATTTACTTAATATTCAATAAGTGCCTAAATAATTTAGAGCAGTTTTTGTAGGCATTAACGTCCGGTTGTTTGTACAGATGCTTCGTCGCTCAGCATAATAATTTAACATTTTTGTTCTTTGTTTTTTGTCATTCTGAGCATAGCGAAGATCTTTTTCTTGAGCGCCAGCGAAAAATCTGTACACATGTTTGCACCACAACATCCACTATGAGTATTCCGCCGTGGTATATCGTTTGCTTTTTGTAGCTTTACTAACAACCTGTAAATCAAATTATGACTACAGTAGCTTTGCGTAGCACTGCCGGTAAATGGGTAATGGTTTCGGCCATACTGGCCTCGGCAATGGCATTTATTGATGGCACCGCCCTTAATGTGGTATTGCCGTCGCTGCAAAAAAGTTTGCAGGCCAGCGGCGCCGATCTCTTCTGGATACTCAATGCTTACCTGCTCATGCTGGCATCGCTCATCCTTATTGGCGGCTCCATGGGCGACAGACTGGGCCGCAAAAAAGTATTCATGGCGGGTATCTTCATTTTTATATGTGGATCTGCGGCATGTGGGTTTGCGCCTGGCGTATTGTACCTGGTTGTTTTTAGACTGATACAAGGCGTTGGTGGCGCTTTAATGATTCCGGGAAGCCTTTCCATGATTTCATCGTCTATCAATCAACAGGAGCGGGGTAAGGCTATTGGTACGTGGTCTGCTTTCACCACAGTGGTTACGATGGGTGGTCCCATATTAGGTGGCGCTTTGGGCGATGCCGGTTTATGGCGATACATATTTTTTATTAACGTACCCATCGGAATAATTGCCTTGCTGATGCTTTGGCTAAAAGTAAAGGAAAGCAAAGATGAGGACAACCAGCAATCATTGGATTTCCCCGGAGCCTTTACCATCGCGCTTGGCTTAGCACTGGTAACATTTGGTTTTCTGCGGATGCCTGCCCTGGGCTTTGGTAATTGGCAGGTATGCTTAGCTTTAGCCGCGGGAGTGCTGTTCTTAATAGCTTTTATCATCATCGAAGCCAAAAGCAAATACCCAATGATGCCGCTGCAACTGTTTGTTAACGCGACTTTTAGCGGCACAAACCTGCTCACTTTCTTTTTATATGCCGGATTGGGAGCAGGTATGCTGTTTATATCACTTAATTTGGTGCAGGTACAAGGCTACAGTCAACTGCAATCCGGACTAACATTTTTACCATTTACCGTAATGATGATTTCCGTTGCACGATACGCAGGTGCTTTGGCAGATAAATATGGTCCGAGATTGCTTTTAATATTCGGCCCGGCGGCGGCAGGTGTAGGTTTGCTGATCTTATCATTTGTAAAACAAACTGCCGGTCCGGGTGATTATTGGAATACCTTTTTTCCGGGGATAATAGTTTTTGGTCTGGGTATTTCATTCACCGTAGCGCCGCTTACGGCCGCGGTAATGGGGTCGGTAAGTGATCATTTCTCGGGTACTGCGTCGGGGGTAAATAATGCGATGTCGCGTATTGCCAATGTTTTTGCGACCGCGATATTTGGAGCACTGTCGGTATTGTTTTTTACTGGTGGATTGCAGCAACAGGTTAAAACAATCAAACTCAACCCCAAACAAAAGCAAGAGGTAATGGCGCAAGCGCCAGATTTAGGCAACGCCAAAGTACCGCAAGGAATTACCAATGGTAAAGTAATTGAACAAGCCTATCACCAGAGCTTTATAAAAGCCTACGCCAATATTATGCGCATAGCGGCGGGACTGGGATTTTTGGGAGCGTTGATGGCAGTGTTGTTTGTGAGGAACTCACTTAAAACTGATAAAACTTAGGCATGTTACGCCGCTGTCCGAAGTTTTAAACTTCGGACGACAAAGCCTACGAACAGCATTCGATTCGTGTGAAATATATTCTATTTAATTAACCGCTCCCTCAATAATCTCCACTATTCCCTCATTCTTAACTATCCACATACCCAAACGTTCTTCGGTAATGCCTTCTCTAAGTTTGTAGCTATAGGTTGGGTTGCCTTCGTCAAATACAGTCTCCATGTATCTGAAATCAATATTATCGATGCTTTGCAGGTCATTTGCCACTTCAACAATATGGGTGGATACCATAAAGAAGCATTTCCTCACCTTAGCAAACGCCGAAATGATAGCCAACGAGGCATCATAAGCATCCTTTACATTAGTACCCCTGAATAGCTCATCAAAAATCACAAACACGTTTTGCGATTCGCTGATCTTTTTGGCAACGTGTTTTACTCTAAGCACTTCGTTATAAAAATGACTGTGCCCTTTGTCGATATTATCATCAATATTGATGGTGGTGATCAACCCATCAAAAACACTTGTTTCCATATAACTAGCCGGTACCGGAAACCCAAGCTGTGATAAATAAATAGATATGCCAACAGCTTTTAAAAAGGTTGATTTGCCAGCCATATTAGTGCCGGTTACAAAACATAAGTTATGATCAGCATTAAACGCCACATCATTAATCACCGGATTATTGATAAAGGGATGGAAAAGGCCTTCAAATATCAATGTTGCTTGCCCGTAATCTTTAATTACCGGCAGGGTAAATCCAAAGTGTTTAGCCGTTACGCTAATTGAGATATACAGATCTAACTGATAAATAATATCCAGTAAAACTTTAATTTGATCAGTCGCTGAGTATCTTAAAATGTGATCTGCCCGGTCTAATTCGATAGAATTGATTTTAGGTTTATGAATTAGTTTCCTAATAAAAATGAAATCTTCACTGGCAAAGGTTTCTAAAACGATTCCGCGAAAATCCTGTAAGGTTTTTGGAAATCTCTCCGCATCAGCCTCAAAAAAATTAAGTAAGGTGTTTAAAATACTTAGGGTATTGCTAATGCCTTGTTGAATAACATAGTAATCGTTATTGCTGTTGAAGGTATATATAACCTTCTCAAAAAAACCAATGATCTGTGAGAATGGCCGGGTACGATAATGCTTTTTTAAGTAGAACTCTGCAAAATCGCAGGATTGTTTATCAACCAATAGTTTCGTGTCGTTATTTAAGAAATAACTGATCGTTTCTATCCTGCTTTTGATTGCGCTTGCATCGGTTAATGGCTTACTGAATATTTCTGTAAGCTTGTCATTACCTCCAAGCGTTTTGGTATTGTTAAACAGTGAAAATACCGATTTATGATTATTAGCATTTGGAAATATGCCCAAATCATCAAGTGTTTGCCTGTCTGCCTCAAAATTCATAGCTACGCTTTAAAGGAATTACTAAAGCTATAAACTTATGCCGAAATAAAGTATTGTTTATTAAGCCTGCGATTTTGAATTTACTTGTCATTCTGAACATAGCGAAGAATCTGTAAGGTAGTTTATACACTTGTACAGATGCTTCGTCCCTCAGTATGACAATTCTTTAACCCGCCAAATCCTGCCCAAATATTCTGCTCAATTCCGCATAAAGCTCTGGGTGTTTATGTTGAAGTTCCGTTGGTTTTTCAAAAAAGTATTCAGAGGCAACGGCTAAAAACTCCGCCTCGTTGGTTAAGGCATATGGGTTAATATCGGAGTGCCCATCGCTGATGTGGTGCATTTCCTGGTGCATCATTTTAAGCCATGGTTCAGCGTATTCGTGCGGTATAAAAGTTTCGGGTATGCCATCGGTATCGCCATCTGCTTTGTCTAATAAATGTACAAACTCATGTATGGCGGCGTTCTCTTTGCCACTATCTTTCGAAAATCCTTTGGTTAATGCAGCTCTTGATAACAACATTTGTCCGTTCATATAACCTGTGCCAACCATACCCATTATGTTACGGTTCTCACCCTCAAACTGAAAATCCTTATCAAAAGTATCGGGATACAATATCACATTGGTCAGGTTTTTATATTTCCACTCCGGGAAACCAAAAATCGGTATCACCGCGCTGGATGCGATCAGTGTCCTATCAAGTGGCGTAATTTCTGTGCCTATGCCTTCAATATTAGTTTCCGCCAAAAAATCGGTAACTTTTTGCTCAAAGCGATCTTTGCCTGTATTGTCAAGTTTCTGGTAAAAAGCAACATGCTCAGTTAACAGTTTTTTATATTCGATAGGTTCTAAATCAATTACAGCCGCTGTGGTTTTTCCTTTTTTGCGGAATACAAAATACACGGCTACAATAACGAGGAGGATAATAATGATAGCGGAAGTCATGCTGGTATAAGTTTATTTAGGTAGATATGTTTTGTATCTGATGATAATCACCGAATTATCTGCAATTTTACCGATAAAAAGCTACATCACACCGATTTATATAGTGGCGTTTTTTTAGGCTGATATACCTTTGTTATATAAATAACAAACATCATGACAAAAGAATCATTTCACATCAACGGAGAGAACCTTGTAAAAAAGGTTAAAGAACTAGTAGCAGAAGGTAATGTACGCAAGATTACCATCTACGATAAATACGATAAGGAATTAGCCAGCTTCCCGCTAACCTTTGGCTTGATAGGTGTTTTAATTATGCCGATGCTGGCTGCCATAGGCGCTATAGCTGCGTTGATAGGCGAATGCAAAATAATGGTTGAACGTGAAGACATAAATAATGAGGTACATGCGGAATAAGCAGGAATAAATTATTCCTGTACCGGTATTAATTGAAACATATACCGTTAAAAAACGTGTAATATTGTAGCGCCATATAAGCCTATAATATGATAAATAATTCGCCCGTTAAAATTGCCGTGCTGGACGATTACCAGCAGGTAGCCTTCAAATTTGCTGACTGGTCGGCTATTACTGCTAAAGCAGAGGTAAAAGCATTTACCGATCATACTGCTGATGAAAAAACAGTAATTGAGCGCCTGCTACCCTTTAACGTGGTGTGCGTAATGCGCGAAAGAACGCCGCTAAACCGCAATATACTTTCCCAGCTGCCCAATTTAAAACTAATCGTATCCACTGGAATGCGTAATGCATCCATTGATATAAAAGCGGTCCAAGAGTTTGGCATCACCCTAAAATACACCGGCTATTTAGAAAGCGGTGCACCCGAGATGACCTGGGCGTTGATTATGGGCATAGCAAGGCATATCCCGCAGGAGAATAATAACTTTAAATCAGGTGGATGGCAAACCACTATCGGCGGCGATTTTAAAGGTAAAACCATGGGCATTTTAGGCATGGGCAGAGTAGGTAGTAAAATTGCCGCTTATGCCAAGGCTTTTGATATGAATGTAATTGCCTGGAGCCCGAACCTTACCCAAGAAAAGGCAGCCGAATCAGGCGCGCAATTGGTTAGCAAGGAAGAATTATTTAAGCAGGCCGATTTTGTTACCATCCACATGGTACTGAGTGATCGCTCAAGGGGGATTGTTGGTAAAGAGGATTTATCCTTGATGAAACCTACGGCTTATTTTATTAATACCTCCCGTGGCCCCTTAGTGGATGAGGCGGCACTGATAGAAATACTAGAGCAGCATAAAATTGCGGGTGCTGCAATTGATGTGTTTAACACAGAGCCATTGCCTACTGATCATCCTTTCCGGAAAATGGATAATTTACTGGCAACATCGCATGTTGGTTACGTTACCGAAAATACATACAAGCTATTTTATACTGATACCGTTAAAGCCGTTGAAGAGTGGCTGGCTTCCTGATCAGTTTTGAATGAACGGAAGCGTGGCGTTTTTATAGGTAGGTTTTTGCAACTCTGTTTTTAAGTTTTTAAAGATCTGCGTCGGAGCTTCCGTTGCGAACATATTAATGAGCCAGGCAGGCAATGCGCCTCCGGGATCAACATGCAAAGTGTAGATCACCCTGATTTCATCATTATTTAAAGGCGTAATTTCCCATTGACTGCCTGAGTGGTCGACACGTACAATATCTGATCTTACCGGGATAAATCCCGGCACGGCCGGACCATCAACCAATACAACCTTAGTAGTTGGATTTTGGTTTACGGTAAGGTGCGAAACAAAGTCCCGGTTTTCCGCCGGCCAGGGCAAAGTAACTTCTGAGTAATAATAAAGCTCCTGTGGCGAAACCTGTTTAAATACTTTACAAAATTTGGTGTGATAAAGCCATTCCGGCGAATTCTTAATATCAAATAAAATTGCAACAAATTGCGACGGTGTGGCTTTGTAATCACATTCCACTCTAATTGCTTTTATTTTTGAATTAGGAAAGATGCTGGTATAAATTTTTATCCCGTCGTTTTCACTATTAAACTTCCAGTCGGTTTGCGCCAATGCTGGTAATAGTTTAAACAATAGGACAAATAATAACAACAGTTTCTTATGCATGATTAACCGGTCGATAATAATCTATAAAAATCGTGATCTTGTACGACTGCCCGGTTAGCAGCGTGTAAAATTTTCAAAAAAATAACTCCTGGCGATTTTAATGCCAGGAGTTAAATAAATATAGGTTTTATAATTACGGTTTTTCTACGGTAACATCCTGTGCTAGTATAGCATCGTCAGGTGTTTTAGCCAATTCGCTGTCTAGCGCAAATAAAGCATCGTCTTTAGCATTTGGTCCGCCAGCCACTTTTATTTTATCCAGCAGGTCCATCGCCATGGTTTCTTCTTCAGTTTGTTCTTTTACAAACCATTGTAAAAAGTTCCAGGTGGCCCAGTCTTTTTCGGCCATGCTTATATTTACAATATTGTAAATAGAGGTGGTGTTTTGTACCTCGTATTTAAATACTTTCTCAAAGCAATCATTAACGCTTGTTGGGTTAGCTCCCGGGCCGGGTATTTCGGTAATAGTAACCTTGGCGCCTCGTTTAAGGATATACTCCAAAAACTTCATCATATGGTTGCGCTCTTCATTGGCGTGCCTGAATAAAAAATTGGCGACGCCGCCGTAACCTTTTTCGCTTGCCCAAGCGGCATAAGCAAGATATATCTGTGAGTTGTGTGCCTCGTTTGTCATTTGCGCATTAAGCGCAGCTGCAAGTGTTGATGATAGTCGGTTAGTTTCCATAATGATAATAAACTAACAAGTTGACCAAAGGTTTTCAGGTTTGAATATTATTGGCGGGGAGAGTTTTTATTCCGCGACCCTAGCCTCGCAATGCCACTTAATAATGCATCTTCAACAGTGTTTCTATGATTTAGGTAATAATATTGATGTGTTTAAAAAAAAGCACGCAATTTTAATATCGATATTTGTAATATTGTATCCAGTGATGAAGAATAAACCTGTTTCGCAAAGTTCGGTAATACGTATAAAGGATATCGCGCTCAAAGCTAATGTGTCAACCGGTACCGTTGATAGGGTTATACATAATCGCGGCCGCGTGGCCGACGACGTAAAAGAGCGTGTCTTAAAAATCATCAAAGAACTAAACTATGAGCCAAACATGATGGCTCGTATGCTGGGTTCAAAAAAACAATACCGTTTTGCCGCCCTGCTTCCTGATTATAATTATGATAACTTTTGGCTGGCCCCTAAATCAGGCATTGAAAGGGCAGAACAGGACCTGAAACAATATGGTGTTACTGTTGAGCAATTTGTATTTGATCCGCAGGATGTGGATGCTTACGTTGCCAAAGCAAACGAAATCACTCAAAAAAATCCTGATGGCATATTGCTGTCACCTATATATTATAAGGAAACATTAACATTTTTTGAAAAATGGAGAGCAGCCGGAATTCCGTTTGTGCTTTTCAATACCCAGATAGCTGATTATGATCCCTTGAGTTATATCGGTCAGGATTCATACCAAAGCGGGCAGGTAGCCGCTAAATTGGTGCATTACGGGCAACCTTCGCCATGTTCTATATTAATAGCGCATATTGATGAGGAAATAAGCAATGCCCAGCACTTGGTGAAAAAAGAACAGGGTTTCAAAAATTACTTCGCCCAAAATAACCTAGATCATCAATATAATATATTAAGGGTTGAGTTAAAGAGGGCAAGCCAATCGGGTTTTATCAAAAAACTGGACGAGATTTTTGAACAAACCCTGGATCTGAAACAAATATTTGTAACTACTTCGCAGGCTTATGATGTAGCTAAATATTTAGAGCAGCGCCACATCACCCACATTAAATTAATAGGATACGATTTAATACCACCAAACCTGCATTACCTGGAGAAGGGTAATATCAGCTTCCTTATCAACCAGAACCCGAAAGGGCAGGGATACTGGGGTATTTATCAACTGGCAGAGCATTTGGTGTTTAAAAAAGAAGTACCTATACTTAAATACCTTCCGCTGGATATTGTCACCAAGGAAAACCTCAATTATTTTCTGGACGAGAAAGATCCTTCGTTCCCCAATATTTAATTATTGAAGCTGATTTATTAATTATAAATTATCTTTGTGCCCGTACACGCAGCTTGCCCATGAAAAATTTCCGTATTGCCTTTATTTCAAACCAAGAGCTTAATGATGGCATGACCGGTGTTTCTTTATTTTTAAACGATAGCGAAAGGCAAAGCATTGACAACTTATTATGGAGTAATGATGGTTATAAGCCGGTAGTGTCCTTCGCTATGGCATATACCGAAGATAGCATCCTCCTGAAATATTTTGTTACTGAAAAATACGTTAAGGCCGACTATCTTCAAACAAACGACCCGGTATATAAAGACAGCTGTGTAGAGTTTTTTGTTGCCTTCGGTGATGATGGAAATTATTATAATTTGGAATTTAATCGTATCGGTACTGCACTAATTGGCTATGGATCAGATAATAATGATCGTGAAATACTGAGCGAATCAATAATTTCCAAAATAAAAAGCCACCATACAATTACTACTACGCCAAATGATAAAGGCAATACAGCGTGGGAGCTTACTCTAAGCATTCCTTTTATCTTATTTATACATAATACTATAAGCCCATTAGCCGGGCTGTATTGCCGGGTGAATTTCTTTAAATGCGGCGATGATCTTCCTGCCCCGCATTTCCTCAGCTGGAACGCCATAGACTATCCTCAACCAAACTTTCACTTACCGCAGTTTTTTGGTACAATCACATTCGCGTAAGCAGCGCAGAATCAACCAAAACCTCCATTTGATTCTTTTTCGCTTAGTTGATTGTTAATTCATTACCAATTTGTTAAATAATTGTTATTTAACTTGTTGTTTTTTGATTTATTAATCACTGTTTATTGTTAAAATCATAAAAGTTTATTTTTTTATGAAAAACTTTTATCTAATGTGTGCGAACACGCAATTAATTTACATATATTTGGTTTAACGATACAATAGGTGTAATAATGAATACATATTGTATATTATACACAATTAAATTTTGCGTATGCGAGCACACTACTTTTCTATTTAATCTATTTCCACCTAATAAAAAACCAAACTAAAATGACCCTATCCGTTAACGTTCTATTAACAAATCAACTATGTTTAATTTGAAAAAACTCTTACTCTTTCTTTTATTAGTAGTTAGCTATTGTAACCTTTATGCCCAGGAAAGGGTAGTAAAAGGAAAGGTTACAGCCAAAGATGGCTCCTCCATGCCAGGAGTTGTTATTCAATTACAAGGCACTACTAAAGGCGCGGTAGCGTCGGGCCCTGATGGCTTTTTCTCAATTAATGTGACACCGGGTGCTGTTATCCTTGAAGCTCACTCAATTGGATACATTACCAAAGTTATCCCGGTTGCCGCCGATCAAAACAAACTTTCAGTTGTAATGGAAGAAGATAACAAGCAACTTGGAGAAGTTGTTGTTACCGGTTATTCATCCCAAAAGAAAGGTAACTTAACCAGCGCAATCAGCGTGGTATCAGCAGAAAAACTGAAAGATGTTACTTCAGATGATATCGGAGAAATGCTGCAAGGTAAGGTATCAGGTTTACAGGTAGTAAACTCTTCAGGTGCTCCGGGTAGCGTATCCGAGATCAGGCTGAGAGGTGTATCATCTGTAAATGCTGCACAAGCCCCCCTAATTGTAGTAGATGGTATCATTGGCGGTGATTATGACCCTAATGATGTGGAAAGTGTTACTGTATTAAAGGATGCGGGCGCAACTGCTATTTATGGTTCACAAGCTAACGGTGGCGTAATCATTATCACTACTAAGAAAGCTAAAGGCGATAAAACTCAATACGAGTTTAAAGCCGTAACCGGTTTCAGAACCCCGGATTTTGGTACCATGACTATGATGAACAGCAGCGAGCTGTATCAAAACCAGAAACAACTGTTCCGCGATTACATTCCGGGAGCAACTGGTAATAGTTATGTGATTGATTTGGTGCAGTTTCAATCTGAACGCCCGGCTTCTATATTAAATACCAATACCAATTGGTTAACTACCATGTTTAAACCGGCCCCTGTTGAGAATTACTATTTTTCGGCAATGGGTAAAACCGCTAAAAACGATTACTATTTCGGCGCTACTTTTTACGACGAAGGTGGAACTTTTATGAATACGGACTATAAGCGTGTTAACTTGAGGTCTAACAATACTTATCATTTTACAGACAAGATAACTCTTACTAATAATATTAATATTAGCGGTAGCGAAGGTAAGAGCTATGATTATAATGATATTTATTACGCTTATTTAAACTTGCCTTGGGATAATCCTTATGATGCTAATCATAACGCCATTTATGTTGATGGTAATTCTAAATTCACATGGTGGTCGAGGGATAAAACAAACCCAATTAATACCATAGATAATTCAGATCATCCGTTCAAAAGTTTCGATATTAATTATGATCTCGCTTTAAACTTACCTATAACACCTTGGTTGTCATTTAGTACAACTAATCGTGGCTCAGCTTCTTACTATTATAGTTCTACATTTTATAGCCCGGAAGTTGAAGGCGTATATCATGGTACCGGTTATCTAAACGATCAAAGCACTTACGATTATGGTGGTATATCAACCAACTTATTGAAATTTGATTTCAAATTCGGTAAAAGTGCTATTAATGGTTTAGCAGGGGTAGAGTTTGAAGGCAGCCAAACTAACACTGTTGGCGCCTCAGGTAAAGGTTTACCGATCGGTCTTTCATCTTTAGATGTTGTTGCAAACAGCCAGGCCGTAAATGGTTCACCCGACAGTCCGTCAATTTTATCCTATTTATCACAAGTGAACTATAGCTATGAAGACCGTTACTTCTTAAGTGGTTCATACAGGGTTGATGGTTCATCAGCATTCGCTCCCGGTAATAAATATGGCACGTTCCCTTCCATATCAGCTGGCTGGTTAGTAAGCAACGAAGACTTTTTAAAGGACAGCCACACAGTTGATAATTTAAAACTACGTTTAAGCTATGGTATAACAGGTACGCAGGATATTGGTGCATCAAGGTATTTGGGTTTGTATTCACTTACCAGCCAATATAATTCAGCTGTAGGTGCAACACCACTACAATTAGAAAGCCCTAACTTAACATGGGAAAGTAAACACCAGTTAGATGCAGGTTTTGATATTGGTTTATTTCACCGTATTAACATCACTGTTGATGCTTACCACAACGTTACTAAAAACTTACTGTTACAGGTTGCTCAACCATTATCAGTTGGGTTTGAAACTAAGTGGGAGAATACCGGACAGGTACTTAACAATGGTTTAGAGTTTGCTATCAGCAGCCAAAATATTAAGAATAAAGATTTCCAGTGGACTACAGACTTTAACATCAGCTTTAACAATAACAAACTGCAGGATTTTCCTTCAACAGTTATTTCAACCGGCGAAGATGCTGTATCACAAATATACCGCACAGGTGGCAATTTGTATGAGTTTTACATGCCTACATGGGAGGGTGTAAACCCGCAAACTGGCGCACCACAATGGCTCGTTCAAAACAAAGATGCGAATGGTAAAGTAACATCAACTTCTTTAACGTCTAATTATGCTTCTGCAACTTTGCAGGAACAAGGTTCAGCATTGCCTAAATTCCAGGGAGGTTTTAATAACGAATTCAGGTACAAGAAATTCTTCCTGAGAATTAATACTTACTTCCTGTATGGTAATAAGGTTTATAACGCTAACCTTGCCGAAGTTGAAAATGATGGCAGCGAGCCATTGTTAAACCAGATAGTTTTGCCTAAAGGTAGCAGCGTATGGACTCATCCTGGCGATATAGCCACTGAGCCAAGCCCTGAAAATAATACCAATTCAACTTCGGTATCAACAAGGTATCTTAAAAATGGCAGCTATTTAAGCTTAAGGAACGTTGCTTTCGGTTACTCATTGCCAAAAGCTTTTGCTCAAAGACTTAACTTAAGCGATATCAACCTATCACTAAGTGCCGATAATGTTTATACGTTCACCCGCTATCTGGGCCAGGATCCTGCAACAACTATAACCCCGGGTAATTTTGTTACGCCAGGTGTTGCCGATTTCAAGTATCCGGATAACCGCCAGTTTTTACTAAACATTGATATTAAATTTTAAAAGATCAGGTGATGAAAAATAAATTATTACTTATAACAGCATTTTCAATGCTTATATACTCAGGCTGTAAGCTTGAAGATAACCCTACTAATGCGGTAACAACAGCATCATTGGCTACAACCTCCGATGGTTTATTAAACGCGGTAAATGGTGCCTATGCCTTGTTCAAAGACCACGAGGTATTTGAAGGCACAACCGATTTGAACAATATGTACCTGCGCCAGTATTTCCAGATGTCTGACTTTGCTTCGGATGATGTGGTATGCGGACAAGTAACAACCGATCCATTTTTTCTGACATTCTCTTTGGGCTTTACACCAACTCAGGAAAATGCCAGTTATTTCTGGTACATATCCTACAAAATTATCAGTGACGCGAATACAGTTATTGAAGCAGGATCAAAAATAAGCAACCCAAGTGCTGCTCAACAGCAACTAATCGGCGAGTGCTACTTTTTACGTGCGTTCTGTCATTTTAATTTAGCCCGCTTTTTTGCAGAGCCATATACCATTAATCCGGCTGCTCCAGGCATTGTTTTGAGGACCTCAACTACTGATCCTGCCATAAAAGCACGTTCGTCAGTTAAAGATGTATATGCGCAAGTAATTGCCGATGCTATCAAATCATCTACTTTAATGACTGACGGTGCATCAAGGGGGGTTACCTTTGCAACAAAAGAAGCGGCTGAAGCTTTATTATCACGTGTTTCTCTTTACGAAGGTGATTATCAAAGCACTATCACCTATAGTAATGCTGTAATCAATTCAGGTAAGTTTACCGAAGCAACTGCTTCAGATTATAAAACACTTTTTGCAAATGCGCAAACGGATAAAGAAACTATATTCTGCATAGCATTTGATGTGTTAGATGATTATGGTAAATTAGGTTCTATTGCTTCTCAATACTATTCTAATGGTAACTCTGGCTGGGGTGAGGAGTATGCTTCACAGCCACTACGCGATTTGTATGCTCAAAACCCATCAGATGTACGTACCTCATATATTGATGATGATGTTGATTCAACAGGTGCACAGCAATATAAAAATGGTATCCCAATTTATTATGTAACTAAGTTCTCCGGTCAGGGAGGTAGCCCTACATTAAGCTCGCCAATTATGTTCCGCCTTTCAGAAATGTATTTGAACAGGGCAGAGGCTGAAGCAAATCTGGGCCAAACATCCCCAGCACTTAATGATGTGGATTTCATCCGGTCGAACAGAGGTTTATCCGGAGCACTTTATAATGGCACCGTACCAACCGGCCAAACTGTATTAGGTGCGGTATTACAGGAAAGAAGATTAGAATTAGCATTTGAGGCCGATCGTACTTTTACAGTATATCGCAACAAGCAAAGTATGAATAAAACTTATTGGGGTTATCATTTGCAAGGTTTACAAGCGAGTGCTATTAACCTAAGTGTTCCTCCTGCTAATTATCCTAATATGATCATCCCTTATACCAGTACCAAGATCATTTATTACATACCGGAGGCCGAGATACTGTCTAATACAGCAGCAACTCAAAATCCATAGTTATTAGTAAAATATTTAATTGTTTTTTAATAAAAATGATATGAAAAAATTCAAATATATATTAGGCTGCCTTTTATTAGGAAGCCTTGCGATAGGATTCCAGGCCTGTAAAAAGAACCCTGAACTGCCGGTGAAAGATGTGGTTTTTACTGATTCGGTAAAAAGTTATACGGTTACATTTAAAAATACCACAACTGATGCCAAATCATTCAGGTGGGATTTTGGTGACACCACCAGTTCAACCGAAACCAACCCTGTGCACACCTATAAAGCAAAAGGTAAACACGTAGTTACCTTATATGCAACATTAAACAACGGAAATGTGATAAATGGTTCAACAATTATTCACGTATCTAAAAGTTCGCCAATATTGTTGAATGACAATACATTGGCGGACTGGGATACAATTTCAAATATAGTAATACCGCCTACAGCCGCGCTTGGGGGCGTAGTGCAGGAAGCTAAATTTGATTACGATAGTCAGAATATCTACATCTATATGAAATTGGCCGTACACGTTGCTGATGCAAATATATTCGACTTTTACCTGGATACCGATAATGATGCTTCAACAGGTTTAAGTACAGGGGCAATACCCGGTGGTGGTTATGATTATTTGCTTGAAGGTCAGGTGCTTGATAATACGGGAACTCCGCTTGTTCAATATCAGCACACTGGCGCTCAGAATTCTTTTTCATTCAATGCTTTAAGTATCGCAGGGTTTTACACACTGGGCACAGTACAGGAAGTAAACGGGGTTACTACTTTCGAGATGGCCTTATCACGCAGTAAAATAGGTGGTTTAACTGGTGGCGGAATGAAAATAGCTATTATAGTAAGTGATGATGCTTATAACAATATCGGTTGGATGCCAGGTAATGGCTCGGCACCTATTACACTTGATATCAGCCAATAATATTAATATCAGCTATAGTTAATAATTAGTTTAAATGGAAAGCATCATTCCAAAATCGTCAAACAGGCTCATCTCCTTAGATGTAATGCGAGGCCTTATAATGATTCTGCTAGCCGGCGAAAGCTGTTTGGTGTATGTAAATTTGCAGGCCCTGCATTTAGGAGGTGTAGCCGACGGTTTTATTAATCAGTTTTTTCATGATCCGTGGCATGGCCTGCACTTTTGGGATTGCGTGCAGCCTGCCTTCATGCTAATGGCCGGGGCGGCAATGTATATCTCTTACCACTCAAAATTGCAAAAGGGGATAACATGGCAGCAAAACTTTAAGCACATAGCCATCCGATCATTAAAACTATTTATATTGGGTACAGGTCTTCACTGTATTTATGCCGGTAAATTAGTGTTCGAGCTTTGGAATGTGTTAACACAACTGGCCTTTACAACGCTTATTGCTTATCTGATTATTAACAGGTCATTTTGGTTCCAGATCGCTTTTTCTGTCGCGTTATTAATCATTACAGATGTATTGTACCGCAACATATTAATGCCGGGCTTTAATCAACCTTATGTAGAGTTTCACAATTTCGGGGCTTATATGGATACGGTGCTAATGGGTAAAATAAATACTGATGGTTGGGTAGCGATAAATATAATACCTACAGCCGCACATACCATTTGGGGTGTTCTGGCGGGTAAATTATTGATCTCAAAAGAATCATCCAATAAAAAAATACTTTACCTGCTAATAGCCGGTTTGGTTGGGTTGGTATTGGGTTTCGGGCTTGATGTTACAAATATTGTCCCTATTATCAAACGGATAAGCACCAGTTCTTTCACTTTAGCATCAGGTGGATGGGTATTGATCATTATGGCCTTCTTATACTGGCTGGTTGATATTAAACAAGTAAATAAATATGCCTGGGTTTGTGTGGTAGTGGGCATGAATTCCATATTTATTTACCTGTTTTTTGAAACCGTTGGCGCGCAATGGTTCAATGGCGCCATAGGCATTTTTGTAAAAGGATTTATGGGATTTACCGGTATGCCTTTAAATATTATAGCTGTAATTTCTGCACTAGTTACCTTATTTGCTGAGTGGTACCTGTGTTATTTCCTGAGTAAGCATAAAGTGTTTATCAAAATATAAACCAACAAATGAATAAGCTAACAATTGTAACCTGCCTTTTAATATGGGTATGCGGGGTATCTACTGCCCAAACAAATCAATCTGCTAAAAGAAATATAACTATTGAAGCCGGAGAGAAGTGGTTTGGCGGCACTGTTGATGATGGCCATGTAATGCCTTTTCAAAATGGTTATAGTTTTAATTTGTATGGTGATAATAAAGACAATCAGTCTGCACCATTGTTATTATCAACCAAAGGCCGCTATATATGGAGTGATCAGCCTTTTGAATTTACAATCCAAGGCAACCAGTTAATTATTGATAAAGCATTAGATAGTGTTTCAGTTGTAAAAGCAGGCAACACTTTATCCGATGCATTTAAAGCTGCAAGTAAAAGCAAATTCGCGGCAAGCGGTCAGATGCCTGATAGTCTGTTGTTCGCCCGCCCGCAATACAACACATGGATTGAGTTGGTTTATAATCAAAACCAAACAGATATTTTAAAATATGCTCATCAAATTATAGATAACGGATTTCCTCCGGGAGTATTGATGATTGATGATAACTGGATGGATTTTTATGGAAAGTTCAGCTTTAGAAAAGATCGGTTTACTGATGCAAAGCAAATGATTGCTGAGCTACACCAATTGGGCTTTAAAGTAATGGTATGGGTTTGTCCGTTCATTTCATCAGATAGTGAAATATCAAGAGATCTCGAAGCAAAAAAACTGCTTCTGCTGGATGACCAGGGCGACAAAGCCTTAACATGGGATAAAGCATCTAAACCAGCAATAATCAGCTGGTGGAATGGCTACAGTGCGGAACTTGATTTTACTAATCCAGATGCGGTACAATGGTATAAAGCACAGTTACAGTACATGGTGGATACTTACGGCCTTGATGGATTTAAGTTTGATGCCGGGGACATGGAGTTTTATCCATCGAACGTGATCTCTTTTAAACCTGCTACACCTAATCAACAATCAGAATTATGGGGAAGCATTGGTTTATCATACCCGTTAAATGAATACCGCGCCATGTGGAAGCGGGGTGGCCAACCTCTTGCCGAGAGATTACGTGATAAAAAGCATAACTGGAATGATCTGCAAAAACTGATACCCAATATTACAGCCTCTGGCTTATTAGGTTACCAGTTTACCTGCCCTGATATGATTGGCGGGGGAGAGTATGGCTCATTTATAGGCCTAAACCATTTCGATCAGGATTTGGTGGTAAGATCAGCTCAATGTAGTGCTTTGATGCCAATGATGCAGTTTTCGGTCGCGCCATGGCGCATACTGGATGCAAGTCATTTGGCGGCGGTAAAAAAAGCTGTTGCGCTTCGTTCGAAATACACCGCTTATATCATGCAAACAGTTAAACAGTCAGCCGTAACCGGCGAGCCTGTAGTGCGGAATATGGAATATGAGTTCCCGGGACAAGGGTTAGATACGGTTAAAGATCAGTTTATGCTGGGTAAAATGATTATGGTGGCGCCTGTTTTAGAAAAGGCCGATCATCGAAAAATAATGTTCCCGAAAGGTAAATGGCAAAGTGAAGATGGAAAAATATTCAAGGGGCCATCAGTAAAGATTGTTGAGGTAGGACTGGGCGATGTGCCTGTTTTTAAGAAACTATAATGTTAATTAATACTAATTAAACAATCATGAAAGCATTAATACTGTTACTCACGTCTGCATTATTCATAATGTCGTGCAGCAAAAAGGAACTGGCTATTAAAAATCCACCGGCTGACACAGCAACAACCGCCACGTATACCGAGAGTACCCAGGATATTGTAAATCCTGAAAGAGGATTTTTTCAATTCGATGAAATATATGCAAGCAACTATACCCCACTGGACTTAGCCACACTAAAAGCTTACAGGACTACTCAAAGCATTCCCGGTGCTACATATACCGTAGCCAGTAGTTTAGTTTTTGTTGAATATGTTTTAGACAGTTTTATAAGCTCCCCTATATCAGCTGATTTTTTGTCGAAGCTTGATGCGGATTGCGTGACTGCCAGAGCAGCAGGTATTAAATTGATTCCAAGATTTATATATACAAGCACTACACACACGGGAACTTGTCCTGCTTTGTCTATTTGCCCTCCTTATGGAGATGCGTCAAAGGCGGTTATTTTGAATCATATTAGCCAGTTAACTCCTTATTTTCAGAAAAATGAAGATGTTATTGCATGTATGCAATTAGGTTTTATCGGAATATGGGGAGAAAACTATTACACTGATTATTTCGGTGATGCCTCTACACAAGGTAAATTACTGGATCAAAACTGGCAGGACCGTATTGATGTATTAAAGGCGATGTTGGTTGCGGTACCTGCCGATAGAATGATACAGGTGCGTATACCGCAGCTAAAAGAAAGATATGTTTACGGTATCCAGGCAAGTGTAAACTCCCCGGCCATGACGGATGCTGAAGCTTTTACCGAAACAGATAAAGCGCGTATAGGCTTTCATAACGATTGCTTTCTATCAAGCACAAATGATGAAGGGACTTATTTCGACTATGGTAACTCATCAAGCCCTGAAGCGGATGCAACAACTGCTTTAAGAAATTATGAATCGTATGATACCAAATACACCGCTGTTGGAGGAGAAACTTGTAGCAACGCGTACACCCCGCAAAATGAGTGCGAACCTACAGGTATCGCCAAATCGGAATTTGAAAAATTCCATTACAGTTTCTTGAATGCGGTTTATGATCTTGATCTAAATAACAACTGGGTGTCCGGCGGTTGTATGGACAGTATCAAACAAAAACTAGGTTATCGTTTTGTATTACGCAAAGCCGAGCTGCCAACATCGGCAAGCCCTACCGGAAACATCAGCGTTAACTTAACTATTGATAATATTGGCTATGCTTCGCCTTATAACCCAAGGCCGGTACAATTGGTTCTGCGTAATCAAACATCAGGCAAGGTATTCGTGGCGACATTCAATGCCGATATCCGCAAATGGTATACAGGTACTATCAACCTGCAACAAACATTAACTATGCCATCAGGTATTACAGCAGGTAATTATGATGTATTGTTAAACATGCCTGATAATGCAACTACGTTAAATACAAATCCAAATTTCAGTATACAATTAGCAAACAATAACACCTGGGAAACAACAACAGGTTATAACAAATTACAAGGGACTTTAGTGGTTAAATAATAATAATGGGAAAGATATTGGTTACAGGAGGCACGGGCTACATAGGTGCACATACGGTGGTTGAATTGCAAAATAACGGCTACGAGGTTGTTATAATAGATAATTTATCCAACTCTGATATTAAGATACTCACACAGATTGAGATCATCACTGGTAAAAAACCTGCTTTTGTAAAGCTCGATCTACGTGATAAATCGTCGATAATTGAATTTTTAAAAAAGCATACTGATATAAGCGGCGTAATACATTTCGCCGCCTCAAAATCGGTAAGCGAATCGGTTAAAAATCCGCTATTGTATTATGATAACAATATATCAACGCTGGTTAATTTGCTAAACTCATTGGCGGGCAGCGCAGTGAATTTTGTATTCTCCTCATCATGCACTGTTTATGGGGAACCAGATACGTTACCTGTTACGGAACAAGCGGAAATAAAAAAAGCAGAATCGCCTTATGGCAACACCAAGCAAATAGGCGAGGAGATCCTAAAAGAAACAGCCAATGCAACCGATGATCTAAAAGTGATTGCCTTAAGATATTTTAATCCGGTAGGCGCGCATCAATCAGCCTTAATAGGCGAGTTGCCAAACGGTGTACCACAAAACCTGGTGCCATTCATCACCCAAACAGCTATTGGTAAGCGCGAACAGTTAACCGTTTTTGGTGATAAGTTTGATACGCCTGATGGCAGCTGCATCCGTGATTTTATCCATGTGGTTGATTTGGCTAAGGCACATGTTGCTGCCATAAAACGCATGGAAGCCAAACAAATGGCAGCTGCTTATGAAGTGTTTAATGTGGGTACAGGGAATGGCTATTCTGTACTGGAGTTGATCCACACCTTTGAAAAAGTTACCGGTAAGCAATTGAACTATCGTATTGGTCCGCCGCGCGATGGGGATATTGTGAAAATTTGGGGCGATGTGAGCCTAGCTGAAAAAGAATTAAACTGGAAAGCCGAAAACGATTTAACCAGTATGTTGTCATCGGCATGGGCATGGGAAAAATATATTAATAACAATCCTTTTTAAAGCTAATAACATGTATAAGAAACTTTTTTTGTTTTTGATTTGGTTGATTGCCGGGTTAAATTGTTCTATTGCCCAGGTTGGTTACCCGGGCAATAAACCCGGCCTTGCGTCAATCAAAAAAGTAGGCAAAACCATAACTTTTGAAAATACGGCACTTGCTATGAGCTTTGCCACTAATGGGGATAAATTGACTATTGCCGGTTTTAGCGACAAGCAAACTAATGAGCATTTAGCCATTGGGAAAAGCGCTTTATTTTCATTGTTGGTTGGCGATAAAGTCATCACATCAAATGAATTTACCGTGGTAGGTTTAGCGACTACATCAGATATAACCGGAGATGAAAACGCACTCAAATACGCCGACAAACTATCCGGCAAAAAACTAAGTGCTGATCTGGAAGATGCTAAACTTGGACTAAAAGTTCATTGGGAAGCGAGCTTGTTAAACGAGGGTAACTATGTCCGTCAGGTATTTACTTTTAGCGCCGCTGATTCGGTTAAAATCTCTAAAATTACGCTGGTACAATTACCCTCATCAATCGGCATAAAAAAAGAAGGTACAGTTGATGGCTCACCATTGGTACACAACAATATGTTCTTCTCGCTGGAACATCCTATGAGCCAGACATTGACTAACAAAAGCAGTGTGTCTATTTACCTGCCACGTTTAAACCCGGTTTATAACTCAGCGCCGCTAACTATTTCATCGGTTTGGGGTACTACGCCTGTGGGTCAACTGCGCCGTGGTTTTCTGTATTATACTGAGCGCGAAAGAGCGGTGCCTTATCGCCAGTTTTTGCATTATAACTCATGGTTCGATATCTCCTGGGATGACAGTAAATTAAACGATTCTGTTTGTCTTGATCGCATAAAAGTATTTAAGGACAGCTTGATAGACAAACGCCATGTAAAACTGAAAGCTTTTTTGTTTGATGATGGTTGGGATGATACTAAAACCTTGTGGCAATTTAATTCAGGTTTTCCTAATGGGTTTACAAAAATAGCTAAAGCAGCTAAGGGGGCCAATTCAACCCTTGGGGTGTGGATCTCGCCTTGGGGAGGTTACGATGAGCACAAAAAACAACGCCTCGCTTACGGTGCAAAACAAACACCGCCTTTTGAAACTAACGAAAACGGGTTCTCATTAACAGGGTCAAATTATTATAAACGTTTCAGGGGCGTGACTACATCGTTTATCAAGGATTATAACATCAGCATATTTAAGTTTGATGGGGTAGGTGCAGGTAACGGCGCGAGTGGTGCTAGTATCACTTATCAAAAAGATATAGAAGCCTTTTTAAAACTGATAACCGAGTTACGCACCGATAAACCTGATTTATACCTGAGTTTAACCGTTGGTACATGGCCATCAGTTTACTGGTTAAAATATGGTGATGCCATCTGGCGTGCAGGTGATGATACCGGTTTAGGCGGCGAAGGCCCGAAACGCCAGCAATGGATCACCTACAAAGATGGGCAGGCATATGAAAATATTGTAAAACGTGCGCCGCTATATCCTCTAAACTCGGTAATGTACCACGGTATTTGTATTGCCGATCGTGGCTTGCCTGGCACACTGGAGATGGATAACAAGGACATCAGTGATGAGATATGGGCATTCTTTGGAAGCGGAACAAGCTTGCAGGAATTGTATGTCGATCCCCATAAATTAAATTCAGTCGATTGGGATTGCATTCGCGATGCATCAAACTGGTCAAAAGCACACGCTAAACAATTAGCCGATACCCACTGGGTCGGCGGTAACCCGTTGAAAGGTGAAGTTTATGGCTATGCGGGTTGGGCTGATAAAAAAGGCGTGTTGAGTTTGCGTAACCCAACATCGCACACAAAAACATTTACAGTGCATGTAAGGCAGATGTTAGATATACCTACCGGTTATAGCGCTAATTACTGTTTTTATGATGCAAAAACAAATGCAAAAACACCATTTTATAATAGCGAAACCTTTGTAGTTAAATTAGCTCCATTTGAAGTAAAAGTCATGGACGCTAGGTAGTTACAAATAAAATAAAAAAGGATAAATAAAAAATGTGTGTTAATTTATAAAATGTGTGCACGGACACGCAAAATGTATTATATTTGTACAGTATATTTTAATTAACACAAAAACAAGAATACACCAGGTTACATAACATATATGAATAGCAACGCAATGCCTTATAATTTTACCGACATCATTGCACATTTTAATACGGAAGGTGAGGATTTCGAAATTTCAAATTTCGGATCGGGACATATTAATGATACATACCTGGTTAAAAGCAAAACAGGGGTCCATCCGGGCTACCTGTTGCAAAAAATAAACAGTTTTGTGTTTAAAAATATCGATGGTTTAATGAACAACATGCTGTTTGTTGTAAACCATCTGAAACAAAAAATAGGTAAAGCAGGCGGTAACCCCGATAAAGAGGTTTTAACGCTTATCCCAACAAAAGCAGGCAAATATTACTATAAAGACGAGCAGGATAACTACTGGCGTATGACCTGTTTTTTAGAAGATACTAAAAGCTATGATCTGGTTACGACTGAACAACAAGCTCATCAGGGTGGGGTAGCCTTTGGCAGGTTCCAGTATTTATTATCGGATCTCGATCCGAAGGTTTTGATCGATACGATTCCTGATTTCCTGAATATTGAAAAGCGTCTACATGATTTTAAGAATGCAATCAAAAAGAACGTTGCAGGCAGATTAGAAAAAGTAAAAGCAGAAGTTGATTTTCTGAATAGCTGGGCTGTCGCCATGAATGAGATCCCTAAAATGGGAAGGGCGGGTATATTGCCAATACGCATCACCCATAACGATACTAAGTTCAATAATATCCTGTTGGATAAGGATAATAATATCCAATGCGTTATTGATTTGGATACCGTAATGCCAGGCTATGTAGCTTTTGATTTTGGCGATGCCATCCGTACCATCATCAATACCGCTGTGGAGGATGAGGCTGATTTAAATGCGATTCAATTGAATATTCCTTTGTTCGCTGAGTTTACTAAAGGATACCTGAGCCAAACCAAATCATTCCTTACCGAAGCGGAATTAAAATCGCTGATAATGGGTGTGTTACTGTTACCATATATGCAATCCATCAGGTTTTTAACTGATTATCTGGAGGGTGATGTGTATTATAAGACACATTTCGCCGAACATAATTTGCAACGTACCCATGCGCAAATGCAGCTGTTTAAAATGCTCGAATTTAACAGGAAAGAACTGGAAAGCGTTGTGCAAACTGAATGGAAGAATGTAGAGGCCGGAGCAGAAATCCCGGCGATAAAATAGAATGCCTGAGTGAAGATACGTCATACCCAAATACTAAATACATATGCCACGTTTAAATCTTTTAGAAGAAACAAGATTTGAAAAACTACCGGTAACGGTATATCCCGACAAGCTTACCGCATCAAAAACAGTTGCAAAACGTATAGCCGAAGTAATTAAAAAAAAGGCGGCCAAAGGTGAAAATGCCGTTTTAGGTCTTGCTACAGGTGTAACCCCCATTGCAGTGTACAGCGAATTGGTTCGCCTGCATAAAGAGGACGGCTTGAGCTTTAAAAATGTAATTACTTTTAATCTCGACGAATATTATCCAATGGAGCCAACCGCGGCCCAAAGCTATAATGCTTTTATGAAAGAGCATTTATTTGGTCATGTGGACATCGATCTAAATAATGTAAATATACCCGATGGCACATTAAAACAGGAAGATATTGCCGCTTTTTGCCTGGCTTATGAGCAAAAGATCTCTGCATTAGGTGGTTTGGATATACAAATATTGGGTATCGGTCGTACGGGTCACATCGGTTTTAACGAGCCGGGCTCCGCGCCAAATTCAGGTACACGTTTAATATCACTGGATGAATTAACTCGTAGCGATGCTGCGCATGATTTTGGTGGGAAAGCCAATGTGCCAACCAAAGCCATCACTATGGGTATTGGCACCATTTTCAAAGCCCGAGAAATTATCCTGATGGCCTGGAGTGCGAAAAAAGCACCGATATTGAAAAAAGCTGTTGAAGGTGAAATATCTGCTGACGTACCTGCTACCTATTTACAATTATCCGATCACGTTGAATTTATTGTTGATACCGATGCAGCATCAGAACTAACCCGTTTTAATACGCCATGGTTAGTGAAGGATTGTGTTTGGAACGAGCAGATGATTAAAAAAGCAGTTATCTGGCTATCTAAAACATTAAACAAACCGATTTTAAAGCTAACCGAGGATGACTATAATAACCACGGCATGGCCCAACTGGCTACGGAAAAAGGCCCGGTTTATAATATCAACATACACATATTTAATAAGCTGCAGCATACCATAACCGGCTGGCCGGGTGGTAAACCAAATGCGGATGACAGCCAGCGCCCGGAACGTGCAAATCCTGCCAAAAAGCGTGTGATCGTGTTCTCACCGCATCCGGATGATGATGTAATATCTATGGGGGGTACTTTTATTCGTTTAGCAGACCAGGGGCATGATGTGCATGTAGCTTATCAAACATCAGGTAATACTGCCGTTTGGGATGATGATGCGTTAAGATATATTGAATTTTCGCTTGATTTCGCCAAATCGCAAAATGTGAATTGTAGTGATATTGAGAAATTATACGAAGCTACCCGTTCATTCATCAGCACAAAACAACCCAACCAAACCGACCCTGAAGAATTGCAAACCATTAAAGGTTTAATTCGTAAAGGTGAAGCCATTGCAGGTGCACGTTTTGTTGGATTGGATGATGATCATATCCATTTCCAAAACCTACCTTTTTACGACAGGAGGAAGGTGAGCAAAAATGTTTCTTATGAGGACGACATTCAGCAAACCATGGCTTTGTTACAACAAGTAAAACCACAACAGGTTTATGCAGCAGGCGATTTTGCCGACCCACACGGTACCCATGAAACTTGCTTCAATATTATTCTGGAAGCTTTAAAACGTCTGGGGAAAACCGAGGAGTGGGTTAAAGATTGCTGGTTATGGCTATACCGTGGCGCCTGGTTTGAGTTTGAAACCCATGAGATAGAAATGTGCGTACCATTATCACCTGAAGAGGTGGAGCGTAAACGTTTGGCTATCTTTAAACACCAGTCGCAAAAGGACAGGCCGGTTTTCCCGGGTGATGATGCCCGCGAGTTTTGGGTACGTGCCGAAGACCGTACCAGCGAAACAGCAAGAACATATAACCAGCTTGGTTTGGCAGAATATGAAGCCATGGAAGCATTTGTGAAGTGGAAGTTCTAATAAAAAACTATCATGACCTTAATTAAATCAATCTCCGGCATTAGGGGAACTATAGGTGGTAAGCCCGGCAATGGCCTTACTCCGAATGATATTGTTAAATACACGGCTGCTTATGGCCGCTGGGTATTGCAAACCACCGGTATTAATAAAGTGGTTATCGGTCGCGATGCACGCATCTCGGGCGAGATGGTTAAAAACCTTGTTGTGGGTACGTTGATGGGCATTGGTATTGATGTGGTTGACATTGGCTTGTCGACAACGCCAACGGTTGAAGTTGCCGTGCCTGATGAAAAAGCAGGCGGTGGTATTATCATCACGGCAAGTCATAATCCTAAACAGTGGAACGCGCTGAAATTATTAAACTCACATGGCGAATTTATAAATGATGTTGAAGGACAAGCTGTTTTAGCTATAGCTGAAGATAGTGATCTTGATTTTGCTGAGGTAGATAACATTGGTAAAGTAACTACTGATGACAGTTATCTGCAAAAACACATCAACAAAATATTGGCTTTGCCATTGGTTGACGTTGAGGTTATTACAAAAGCTAATTTTAAGGTGGTTATTGATTGCGTGAACTCATCAGGCGGTATATTTTTACCTGCTTTGCTGAAGCAATTAGGCGTAACACAAATAGAAGAATTATTCTGCACACCAAATGGTCAGTTCCCGCATGACCCTGAACCGCTTCCTGAAAACCTGGTAGTGTTGTCAAGTAAAGTAATTGAAACCAAAGCTAATTTGGGTATTGCTGTTGACCCCGATGTTGATCGCCTTTGTTTTGTTGATGAGAATGGCGCTATGTTTGGCGAAGAATATACGCTGGTAACCGTTGCCGATTATATTTTGCAGCATAATCCGGGAAATACGGTATCAAACCTGTCATCAACTCGCGCATTGCGTGATGTTACCGAACTGAATGGCGGCGTTTACAATGCATCCGCAGTTGGTGAGGTGAACGTGGTAACTAAAATGAAGGAAACCGACGCGGTAATAGGTGGCGAAGGTAACGGCGGTATCATTTATCCAGAGTTGCATTACGGTCGGGATGCTTTGGTTGGTATAGCGTTATTTTTAACGCATCTGGCTAAAACCGGTAAAACGGTATCGGCATTAAGAGCAAGCTACCCTGCATACTACATCTCGAAAAACAAAATTACCCTTACGGAGGAAATGGATATTGATGGTCTGTTAAAAAAGATGGAACTGAAATATCAGCATCAGCCTTACAGTACTATCGATGGTTTAAAAATTGAATTTGATAAACAATGGGTGCACCTGCGTAAATCGAATACTGAGCCGGTGATCAGGATATATGCTGAGGCGGAATCGCTGGAAAATGCCGGTAAACTGGCGGAAAAAATTATCGCCGATATAAAAAGTATAATCGCAGCTTAAGGGCTGATGGTATAATGTCTAATTTCTTTTAATAGAGATTAGACATTTACGTTAAACATTTATATTTTTGTTCACTTAATAAAAATAACATGAACTTAATCGACGAAAGCGAAGATAAATCATTACCATATGTTGCAACCATTATTGTAGCAGTTGTTATAGGCCTGGTGGGTATTTACCTGCGTTTTGCTGATTTCCGTTACAGCTCAGAAATTGCTGACGTGATTTTAGGTATCGCTACTATTATTGTTTTTACCTCGGTTTTTAAATGGATAAAGGAATAATTTCTTCGTTCCATTTTTAATTTCCAATCCTATATACAAAAGATAATGAAGCACTGGTGCCATCACCGGTGTTTCTCCCTGTAAGAAACTGTCCGCCTGATAAGAATAGCGACAGCTCATGACTAAACGCATGACCATAGCTAACAGATACCTGCTTAAAGGCAAAGTTTTTGGTAAGTGTTGGGTTTAGCTCATTAAACTGTTTAAAATTACTCACCGTATAAAATCCGCCGAATGACGCGGATATCTGCTCCTTGAATTTCCTGTCGAGTGTAATGCCGAATGTAGCGTTGTAACGATCCTGTATTGGTCCGTCAGTTCCAAAGTATTGCCTTACACCGTTTTCAACATTAAAATAATAACTTCTGTCAAACAGGTTACCGCTACCTGCAAAAGACAGTTTAAGCTCAGCGCCTTCTTCACCATAACCTAATAACGGGCCGCCGTTTGTAGGGTTACGATACATTGGGGTAATGGCTGTACCTTGTAACGAAAAGTAATAGATATAATTAATATTTGCCAGATAATACTTTATACCTGTCTCCGCATCTGTTAGGCCGGAATACTTTTGATCGTAACCGGTCTGTTTAAAATCATTGATCACATAAGGTACTAAAGCCACCGCGGCAAACCTTCTGGATATACCATATTCCGCATAAAGTGATATGCTAATAGAGGTGAACTTGCCATCATTAGCAAAGGGCTTTTTCACCCCGGTAGAGTCCCATTGTTTACTAGCGAAAAAATAGTTTACTGATGGCGAAAGTATCAGCCTTCCCGGCCTTATGGGAAAGCCGCCCGCATACGACTCACTTTGCGCAAATACGGTTACCAGGGCAATAATTATTATATATCTTAAGTATTTTGTAAATATCATATCATTGGTTATGTGATCGTTATACGTTGTGTTTTTGTTTCGTCATTATCATCGTTTAAAACAATCCAAAAGTATCACGCATCCAGCGGCCTTCGTAGTTTTTATAAGCTATCCCCACCTCGTGCCCTAAGTCCCTAAAAATAATGAGGTGCTTTTTTGCAGTTACGTTATTATAATCAATATACACATTGTTTGGCGGTATAATAGGGTCCAATAAACCCATGCCTATCAAAGTTGGGCATTTTAGTTCCGATGCAAAGTTCTTGGTATCAAAATAGTTTAGGTTTTGCAGCACCTTGTCTAGTGTTAAACCAGGTTTGGTTTTTATATATCGGTTAATATCATCAATGGGCCAGTTTACAGCACCCGTCAGGTCATAAACATCGCTTAGGATAGGGTTTTGTGCAGCGCAGAGGGCCACACGTTTATCAAGCGCGGCGGTTGCAATGGCTAAAAACCCACCCATACTACCACCAGATACCAAAATCCGATCATGATTAAGTTCGGGGCGTGAGCAGATGAAGTCTATAGCGCGAACACAATCCATAATTACGCCCCGCATTACATATTTGTATTTATCTTCTATATGGTAAAAAATATACTCATCGCGCTGGGTATGTATCACATCCCGACTGTTGCCCTGGCCACGAACGTTAAGCGTAATTATTGCTAAATCATCATCTGTGCCATACATTGGCGGTAAGCCAACCTGATAGCCCGGTAAGCCAAGTAATACCGCAAATTTTTTGTGTTTATTATTAGTCTTAGGCTCAGTTAAATAACCACGAATGGTTAAACCGCCTAAGGATTTCATCTCGAACAGATACACTTTGCGGTTATCTTTTGTTGAATCAGGCAGGTAGGTAACTTTAAAGTCCGGTTTTACTTCGGCCAGCTCAATCTTTGTTTCTTTCCAAAATTGGTCAAAATCGGCAGGTTTGTCGTGGCTAGCCCTAAGTTCTTCAGGCCTGATACCAAATGCACGGCGGGTGGTATCATCATAATCAGTTACATTCACCATAAAGCTCACCTTGTAAAAACCGGCTTTGCTTTCAGGTATATCAAAATCATAGCTGCCCGAACTTTTTTTGCCGATAGTTACCGCGAAGGTTTGGTGGCTTAGTTTAACGCCTGTCTCGGTAAAAACCTGGTAGCTTACCCTGCCAACTTGTACATTATTAGTCGGATTTTTTACGATGTATGTATATCTGGCGACATTATCAAAAGTCGCGGTTTTATTACCGGCTAAAAGGCTGGTGGATATATCATTCGCGTTGTTGTCGCCATCACTGTCGTCATTATTATTGGCTTTGGTGCTAGTATCACGCTTAATCATATCAGGCGGTATAACCTGTGCCATAGCCCTGGTAATACCTGTAAAAGCTATAAAAAGAATGATGATACCTATGTAGTTAACTATTTTTTTCACTATATATCTTTATTAAGATTCAGTTTTTTGAGCGATGTTATCCGGATTCCGGGTTTTGTTTTTGATCAGGAAATTTGATTTACGTATATAATGGTTCAAAGGTTCCTCGATCAGTTTGAACAAGGTTACCGAAATTATGTTTAGGATGATGAACGCGTAAAGTAAATTAAGCCAATCGTACTCAAAAGGCGAGTGCCAGTTTACACTCCATTTATCATACAGGTTAAAAACACGGTCATTCAAATTATCACATCCATTACTGATCAGCGTTTGCATCCAACCTAAATGTATCAGGTAAAATATGTAGGAGCTTTTGCCTAATAATTCGATAAAAGGTAATGCGAGGAAGCTCTTGAAGACCGTAACTTCAGTTAGGATACCATAAAAAAACAATGATACCGCGATACACAGAAAATAGTTATTAGTGATGATGCCAACCGGGCTTTCCAAGCCTGCCGCCCACCCCTTCGGGATAGGTTGAAAGGCCATAACCAGTACGCAAAGAAATATCAATATAACCCCCCCATAGGTGAACGGGATTTTGGTTTTGCGTTCAAACCCTTTTTTAAGCATTATTTTGGCTAACTGCACGCCTACAAAAAACTCAAAACACCTGCCAAAAAATGTAAACAACATCACAAAAGGGAAGTTGCTGAAAAAGCCATACCAGTTTACATGGCTAAATATGAACACCATTACTATGGCAAATAATGTGATGACCACAGGCTGGATGTAAAACTTACCGTAGCGTTTGGCGATCAAAAAGATAATTGGCGCCGAAAAATAAAAGCATTCCTCTACAGTTAACGACCAGCCCTGCGCTATACCCGTATTCCAAAATTGATAGAAAAAACCGCGTAAAAAAGTAATATTCAGCACCATTAACCAAATAGGGTTTATGGTGCTTTTTTGTACAACGATAGGATCTTTAGTGATGAAATAATAAACGAATGCTGCCACCGTAAGCAAAAAGTACATGGGATAAATACGTGCGACACGATTTTTTAGGTATTGCAAAAACCAGTCTTTGGTAAGCCCGTTAAATTTATCGTAATAACGGAAAGTGATCAAAAAGCCGGATAGTACAAAAAAAATAGATACCCCAATATGGAATTCGCCGAAAAAACGTTGCACAATGTGGGGAAAATTGGCATCAAACACATAACAATAATGGGATATAAAAACAAGGTAGGCTGCCATGGCACGCACCCCTGTTAGCGCCGGAATATAATTTGAGTCGCTTTTTTTAGTCAAAACGGTGGTATTTGGTCCTAAAATAAGGTTTTTTAACTAATTGTATATGCAATTATGCAGCCAAGTGGTTAGTCGTACCCAATCTATCTTGATTCTTGTCTCTTACTTATTGATTCTATCCCGCGTTGTTTTTCAACAATCAAATTCAGCTATTTTAACATCGGTAAATTCTCATTATCTTAGCACTTGTGGAGAATTTTATTGTTTCGGCACGTAAATACCGTCCGTCTACATTTGAAAGTGTTGTAGGCCAGCAGCATATAACTAATACGCTTAAAAACGCTATTAAAAATAATCAGCTGGCACAGGCATTTTTATTTTGCGGGCCGCGTGGTGTGGGTAAAACTACCTGTGCCCGTATCCTTGCAAAAACAATAAACTGTACCAATTTACAGCCCAATGGCGAGGCCTGCGGAACTTGTGATTCCTGCCGCTCATTCCTTAACGGCAACTCCTTTAACGTTCATGAACTGGATGCCGCGTCAAACAACTCGGTTGATGATATACGCAGTTTGATTGAGCAGGTGCGCATACCGCCACAAGGTGTTAGGTATAAAGTATATATTATTGATGAGGTGCACATGCTATCGCAGGCGGCGTTTAACGCTTTTCTGAAAACGCTGGAAGAACCACCGCATTATGCCATATTTATTTTAGCTACTACCGAGAAGCATAAAATACTACCAACCATATTGTCCCGCTGCCAGATATTTGATTTTAACAGGATCAGGGTAGAGGATATGGCTAACCACCTGGCATCAATTGCTAAAAAAGAAGATATAAGCTATGAACCTGATGGCCTGCATATCATCGCCCAAAAAGCGGATGGCGGTTTAAGGGATGCCTTGTCGATGTTCGACCAGATCGTGAGTTTTTCAGGTGGTAATGTTACCTACCGTTCGGTAATCGACAACCTGAACATATTGGATTATGATTACTATTTTAATGTAACCGATAGTTTATTAAAAGAAGATACCGCTAATACACTGCTGTTGTTTGATGAGATATTAAATAATGGTTTTGATGGCGCGCACTTTATATCCGGACTGTCGGAGCATTTGCGTAATTTATTGGTGGGTAAAGATGCCGCTACACTGAAATTGTTAGAAGTTAGCGAGGGCATAAAAACCAAATATCTGCAACAATCGCAGGCATCAACGGTGTCGTTCCTGCTATCGGCAATGAATATTGCCAACCAATGCGATTTGAGTTATAAGCTCAGTAAAAACCAGCGATTGCAGGTAGAACTGGCATTGCTCAAAATGTGTCACTTAGTATCGGCCTTTAATTTGGCCACTACGCCACTAAACGCAATGCCTTCGCCCGAAGGGCAATTAAAAAAAAAACCTGATTCCGCAGTAAAAGCAGAACCCGTGGCACCGCAAGCCGAACCTGCTACAACACCTATTTTAAGCGAAGCTCCTACAAATTATACAGCAAATAAAGTTGAGGCAAAGCCCCCTGCTGCTATTGTTAGCGAAGCGCCAGTTGCCGAAAAACCAAAAGTTTTCATTCCTAATCAACATACAGCGGCTACTTCAATAAAAATACCATCTTTAAAAGATTGGGGTAAAATACAGGAAGCTGCAACACTCGAAGAGGAGGAAGACCCTTATATAAAAGGTGACGCACGGGAAGATTTTACCACAGTCGACTTTTTAAAATGCTGGAGTGAGTATGCCGCGAAACTAAAAACGGAAGGCAAGCATAATGCGCTGAGTATTTTTACGGGTGATGCACCTGTTATGATTCGCCCATATGAGTTTGAAATAGCGGTAGGCACTAAGGTGCAGGAAAAGGATTTCAGGAACGAACGACCAAACATCCTGAACTTTTTACGTACTACTTTAAAGAACTTTGGTATTGAACTTAACGCCCGGATTGATGAGAAAGTGGTTGTAAAACGGCCATATACCAACCTGGAAAAATTCCAGTACATGGCAGCAAAAAACCCACAGCTTCTTGAATTGAAAAAACGTTTTAATCTCGACTTTGATTAAGCAGGAGATATTCTTTATAAAAATAAAAGCGCCCGTTTTATAACAAAGCGGGCGCTTTCTTTATAGTTGAGGTTGTTTATCTTCTGTCGTTTTTCGGATAACCTTCTTCATCCAGATCATCGCGATCATCTTCGGGTGTGTGTGATAAAAGCTCATCAATCGGGTCAACTTCTACGGCTTCGTTGCCTTCAACATGCATAGCTAATTTGTCGACATCTGTTTCAAGCGACTCATTAGGAATGTATTCGTCAGTTGTATCATAAGGGTTTGCCTCGTCGTAAGTGGAGTTCATATCCTCGCCATTTTTAGCAGATGTTTTGTACGGGTCAGGATGATCATAATCCGGGTTATCGCTTTTTACATCGTACTCATAGCTATTATCGTCGGCATTGTATTTCAATTGCTCTTCGTCAATTGTTTCGCCTAACTCGTCTTTAAGGGTTCTGTCCCTATCCACGCTTTCATCATCGAAAACCGGATCTGTACTGTCGTTAATCATAGGTTTTTAGTTAATGTATATAAATGTACTAAAACCTTGCCAAAGTATGTTTGGTAATAATTTAATAACTTATTTGTTTTCGGTATGAAGTTGGGGTGCCTATGGCAAATTTAACCCCTAATGAAAACTGCGTAAAAATATCATTACTCTTACCCAATTTTAAAGCATCTATTTCATCGCCCAAAACATAATTGGTTTGATAGGCCAAATCAAATTTAATTGTTGGTTCGTTGTAAGCATTAAATAATTTGAATTCATATCCAATGCGTACGGGTATAAATGCTTCGATTGAGTTACTTTGGGTAGAAGCATAAGGATTCCCCTGAGATACTACATAGTGAACCGCAGATGCATCATTAGCAATAAAACCTACCCCCGTGGACAGATACAGGTTTTTAAAAGCATTTGCGATTACACTTTGCGAATAATCTGTAATTTCACCTAATTGTAGCTGTGCCCGGCCTGTATACGCCGTGTAGTTATTAGAAAACTGACTGCTGTGAACGTCTTTTTGTATATTACCACCTGATAGGTTACCTGCCTGGAAATCAAAAACATAATTTACAAACGGTGTTTGATTGTAGCTAAGGGAAACATCACCGGAAAACTTATTCTGTTGTGTTTTGGCATCACCATAAACAGTATTTACAGTGCCGGCTACACCTAAATCTAATGGAGAGTACATGTAGCCTAATTGTGCTTTTGATGTTAAGGCGAAGAGGCAAATAACAGTTGTTACGATAAATGATTTAACCATAGTGTTAGTCATTTTGTGTATGTTGAGATTATGAATGTTTACATTGACAGCATAAATAGTACCAATCATTTAAAAACGGGCGATTAAAAGAAATATTTCAGTTATTACTTGTATTTGATAAAACAGGTAAGCTCAATTTTATATATTTGAATCCATTAAATAAATAGGATTTAACAATGTCAAAAATTAAAGTAGCAAATCCGGTAGTTGAGCTGGATGGGGACGAAATGACCCGCATTATATGGAAATTCATTAAAGATAAACTGATTGTTCCTTATCTTGATGTAGATATTAAATACTACGACCTTGGTTTAGAGTATCGTGATGAAACCAACGATCAGGTAACTATTGACGCTGCTAACGCGATAAAGCAATATGGCGTAGGTATTAAATGCGCTACCATTACTCCTGATGAAGCACGTGTTGAAGAGTTTGGCTTGAAACAAATGTGGAAATCGCCTAATGGAACTATCCGTAATATTTTAGATGGTACTGTTTTCCGTGAACCTATCGTGATGAACAATGTTCCTCGTTTGGTTCCAAACTGGACAGCTCCTATTTGCATCGGCCGTCACGCTTTTGGTGACCAATACCGCGCTACCGACTTTTTAACTAAAGGAAAAGGTAAGCTTACTATAAAATTCACTCCTGAAGATGGCAGCCCTGAGCAATCATTTGAAGTATTTAACTTTAAAGGCGATGGTGTCGCTTTAGCTATGTACAATACTGATGAGTCTATCAGAGGATTTGCGCATGCTTGCTTTAACCAGGCATTAATGAAAGGCTGGCCTTTATATCTGTCTACTAAAAACACCATTCTTAAAAAATATGATGGTCGTTTTAAAGATATTTTTGAAGAGATCTACCAAAACGATTACAAACAAAAATTTGCTGATGCAGGCATTACCTATGAGCACCGTTTAATTGACGACATGGTTGCTTCTGCATTAAAATGGAACGGTAACTTTGTTTGGGCTTGTAAAAACTATGATGGCGACGTACAATCGGACACCGTAGCGCAAGGCTTTGGTTCATTAGGTTTGATGACTTCGACTTTGGTTACACCAGATGGTACTGTAATGGAAGCTGAAGCTGCACACGGTACGGTAACCCGCCACTACCGCGAGCACCAGGCAGGCAGGCCAACATCAACTAACCCTATCGCGTCAATTTTTGCATGGACACGTGGTTTAGAGTTCCGTGGCTTGTTAGATAACAACCAGGAATTGATCGATTTCTGCAAGGCTTTAGAAGAAGTTTGTATTGAAACCGTTGAAAGCGGCAAAATGACTAAAGATTTGGCCATCACTATAAAACCAAAGGTTGAGCATGGTACTGATTACCTGTACACCGAAGAATTTTTAGAAGCGATAGATGAAAACCTGAAAAAGAAATTAGGTAAGTAATTCATTCAACTATAATAATTATTAAAAGTCCGCATACACAATATGCGGACTTTTTTGTTGGATGGTAAACAGATTTAGCTATTTTTGAAAACGATATTTTACATCAATAAACACAAAACCAATGTCAACATTATATCCTCTAAAATTCAAAACCATTTACAAAGACAAGATTTGGGGCGGTCATAAGATCAATACTTATTTACATAAAGATTTTGGTGATTTGCCAAACTGTGGCGAAACCTGGGAAATATCAGGCGTAAAATCTGATGTATCCGTTGTTGAAGGTGGTGAACTAGCAGGACAGTCATTAGCTGATCTGTTAGAGCAATATAAAGATCAATTGGTAGGTAAAAAAGTATACGATCACTTTGGTAATATATTCCCTTTGCTGGTGAAGTTTATTGATGCCAATGAAGATCTTTCAATCCAGGTTCACCCGGATGATAAGTTAGGTAAAGAACGCCATAATTCCTTCGGCAAAACCGAAATGTGGTATGTGATTGAAGCTGATCCGGGTTCGACATTAATTGCCGGTTTTAATAAAGAACTTACCCAACAAGAGTATTTAGATACTTTCAACAGCGGCCATTTAACCGATGTGTTAAATAAGGAAGATGTAAAAGCTGGTGATGTTTTCTTTTTACCTGCGGGAAGGGTACATACAATAGGTAAAGGCTTATTAATCGCTGAAATTCAGCAAACATCAGATATTACCTACCGTATTTATGATTTTGACCGTGTGGATGATAAAGGCAATAAACGTGAGCTGCATGTAGAAGAAGCGCTTGCTGCCATAGATTACAAACATTATCCTGAATATAAAACCAAATATGCACCTGAAAAGGATAAAACAGTTCACTTAGTAACTTGCCCTTACTTTACTACCAATTTGTTGGATTTTGATAAAGGCGTATCAAAAGATTATTCAAACCTGGATTCGTTTGTAATACATGTTTGTGTGGAAGGTGCTTATAAGTTAAAGTATAACAATCAAAGTTATTCTGTAAAAATGGGTGAGTGTATTCTGTTACCAAAAGTAGTTGACCATGTGGAGTTAGAAACTACTGAGGGCTTTAAAATATTGGAAAGCTATATCGAATAATACCGTTTTCCCTCCGCGCGTCATTGCGAGGAGCGGAGCGACGTGGCAATCCCTAATAAGCAGAGCGGTTCTATAAGTCGGGGATTGCCACGCTATCGCTCGCAATGACGAGGTGTTTATTTTCTATAAACCCTCGCCCCAATAAACTCTCCAAAAAAGCATTGTTGTTTTACAAGCTTAAAATGTTTTTCTTCAAAGCATTTATCAATTGCTGGCAGTTTTGATGCCTCAATATTACAAATCACTTTAAATAGAATAAACATACTTTGTAGCATAACCGGCTGCCACCATTTATCGGTTAATTGAAAACTTGTATTGAGCCATAAGGCATCTGGTTTAAGTAAAATCGTAATCCTGTTAAATACTTTAATTAAGTTCTCATTCGTGAAATTATCCAGTAAAAAAGGGGTGAGCACTATATCAAAATCTGCAATCAGATCAATATTTTCAATAGCATCATTAATAAACGTTACCTGGTTATTGCCGATGTTTCTTTTTTTAGATAAGGCCATCATATTTGGCGCGATCTCTACATAGGTGATTTGTAAACCTGATGGACGTATGCGAACCAGCTCCTCCAATATCCAACCAGTACCACCCCCAACGATAAGTACTTTTGCATTTTCGGGAATATGCTTCAACAAATAGACCTGTGCGTTTACTAATGCTTTGCCGTATACCAACCGTGCAAGGCTATCATAAAACCAGGCCGAATTATTGTAATTGGCTGCCATTATAATTTAAAGCTGAAAGAATTGAATAGCAGCAGAAGTAGATATTGTAGTATTAAAACACCATCAACATAAAAAAAATAATAGTAATCGTCCTTCTCAATAGTTGAGTGGAATATTAACCAACCGGCTAAAACCGCGGTTATAGTTAGCGCGAAGAAATCGTTATTAAAGCCGTTGTTTCTGAACAGGAATAGTAGCACTACATATCCGATAAGTATTATCTGGCAAAATAAATAAGCCTTTTTTTCGCCATAAATTACCGGTATGGTTTTTAATCCCAGGTTATAATCATGGAAAATATCGCGTATATCAAAAGGCATAGTTAAAGCGCCGATGAACAGGAACCGTTTAGCCAAAAGTATAGTGATGTCGCGTAGAGAAATAGTAGATAAATGTGCATTCAGCGATTCCATTACTGGTAATAATACACTACTCATGGTCCATACCAGGGTTATTAAAAATTGCTTTAATCCCGGGATATTGCGTAAGCCAAACTTTTTGTCGCCCAGGGTGAACAATGGTAAACTATAACAAAAGGAGATAACTGCCAAAAAGGTGAGTAGTATTTTCGACTCCATGGTTATCAAAAAAAACAATGGCGCTAATGATAGGATTGACACAATGGCCAGTGTTATCATTAAGCGGGGATGTGTAAAATACCATACTTCGCGGGCGGTAGCCGTTTTATCGAGTTGCTTGGGTTTGCCTATGAATATGCTGAAGTTATATATACCTAATGTAGAAGTAAACAACAGGAAAAGTACAGTGGGTATTGGTTTTGAGCCGATCAGGTAAAAGGTAACCAAGCCCTGGGCCACGGCGCACAGCGCCATAAAAACATTGCTGAAGAGTAAAAAATCAACAATTGATTGCAATATTTTTTTCATGGATTACCTGAGTGGTGCGCCCGAATTAACAAGGGATGGCTCAAATATCGCAACAATCTTTGTTAATCTTTAAAGGCTGAAAAGAAAAATCTTAAAATCAAATTGTCATTCTGAACGGAGTGAAGAATCTATCCGTAATGTATAACGTTAGCATAGTTCCAAGATTCTTCACTCCGTTCAGAATGACAAAAAGGTTATTAGGTATTAATAACGATCATCATCCATATCCAAATCATCATCATCCGGTTCAAGGTTGAACAGGCTGGTGAACATATCGGAGAACGCGAAACCATTATCTAAAAAACCTTTGTTTAGTTGTGAAAATTCAGCCAGACCATGCAGTACAAATTCCATCAATAATAATTGTTGGTTTTCGCTTAGGCGAGGGTGCATCTTTTTAACAAGCTCTTTTAATCCGGTTACAGAATTTAAGCTTTTTTTATAATCAACTAATGACAGGTCATCAACTAGCGACAAGTTATTACCGTTACTAAACCATGCTATAATTTCAGCATAAGGGTTGGGCGCTTTTGCTTTTTTAGCTTTCTCCGGGTCCGGGAAAAATTGCACCAGCATAGTTTTGATGGCTTTGCCGATAAGCATATTCGCAACCTTTGCAGGGCCTTCCAGTTCACCTTCGTATACTAACTCTATTTTACCGGTAATAGCCGGGATAACGCCTAAAAAGTCGCTGATACGCACAAATGTGCTTGCCTCACGATTGATGATCATGCGCCTTTCCGCGTTACTAATCAGGTTTTCATAGGCTGAAATGGTTAACCTTGCCGATACGCCTGATTTTTTATCGATATATTCAGAGTTCCTAGCTTCAAAAGCGATTTGCTCTACCATGTTTTTTACCAAACTATCGGCCTCAACGGCAACTTTTTGTTCGGGTGATAACAGGGCTTCCTGTTGGGTAATCTTTCGTGAGATTTCAACCGAGCGTGGGTAGTGGGTTAATATCTGACTCTCGATCCTGTCCTTCAAAGGCGTTACTATCGAACCACGATTGGTATAATCCTCGGGGTTGGCAGTAAATACAAACTGTATATCCAAAGGTAAGCGCAATTTAAAACCACGAATCTGTATATCTCTTTCCTGCAAAATATTAAACAGGGATACTTGTATACGTGCTTGCAAATCGGGTAACTCATTAATTACAAATATTCCTCTGTGGGCACGTGGTATCAAACCGAAGTGAATTACACGCTCGTCACTGTAAGTCAACTTCATCGTTGCCGCTTTTATCGGGTCAACATCACCAATTAAATCGGCAACGGTAACATCGGGCGTAGCCAACTTCTCAGTATAACGGTCTGAGCGGTGCAACCAAGCAATAGGAGTGGCATCGCCTTTGGCTAAGACTTCGTTATGGCCAAACCATGAAATAGGCGCGAATGGATCATCAAATAATTCCGATCCTTCGATATAAGGCACATATTCATCCAACAAATTTACCAGTAAACGGGCAATACGTGTTTTTGCCTGCCCACGTAACCCAAGTAGTAAAATGTTATGGCGCGAAAGTATAGCAGTTTGCAGATCGGGGATAACCGTATCCTCAAAACCGATAATACCTTCAAAACCGCCTTCGCTTTTTTGCAATTGCGTTATCAGGTTTGCTCTTAATTCATCTTTAACCGATCGGCTTTTGTATTCAGTCTTTTTTAGCTGGCCAAGGGTTGTTATCTCTAATAATTTGCTCATTCGTTATTTAGTCTTTTTGTCATTTGCACATCTGCATATTTGCAAATCCGCACATTGTTTATATGTAATTACTTACCTCAATAAGGTTCATATCAGGGTCGCGGAAGTAAACCGAACGTATTTTGCCGGTAGCTCCCGTGCGCTCAAATAATCCTTGCGTTTGTATGTTTTTATTTTCTAATTCTGTTTTTACCTGCTCAACCGGGTTGTTGGTTATAAAGCAAATATCAATTGCGCCGGGTGTAGGGTATTCAGCCTTCGGTTCAAACTCTTTACCTTTTTTGTGCAGGTTTAGTTTTTGTGTGCCGAATTTTAAAGCAACCCTGCCTTCCGGCGATGTTGTTTTTTGCATTCCCATTACCTCCTCGTAAAATTTGCAGGTAATGTCAATATCCGCAACGGTTAGTACAAGGTGATCTATGTGGTCGATTGTCATTGTTATTAGTCGCTTTTATAATTACTCACCCCTACTGCGCTTCGCTGGTCTACCCTCTCTTCGCCTGCGGCGGAAAGAGGATAAGTTCATTTTATCTGCACATCTGCATGTACGCACATCTGTACATCAAATTACCTAACCGTTCTTCTCCTGTTCTTAATATAATCCTCAAAAATGTATTCGCCTAAACCGGTTAACGAGCTGTAGAAGGCCTTGCCGCCATTGGTTTCGGTAAACTTGCGTACAAACTGTTGCAGGTAAGGGTCTTTTGCTATCATAAATGTGGTGATAGGTATTTTTAGCCTTTTACATTGCGCCGCCATATTCAACGTTTTGTTTACTACCTTACGGTCGAGGCCGACGCTGTTTTTATAATATTTTGTTCCCTCTTTTAAGCAGGTGGGCTTACCATCGGTAATCATAAATATCTGCTTGTTTTGCGTTTTACGGCGGCGAAGTATATCCGTAGCCAACTCCAAACCCGCATAGGTGTTGGTATGGTAAGGGCCAACTTGTAAATAGGGCAGATCCTTTAATGTAATAGGCCATGCATCGTTACCAAAAACAACAATATCTAAAGTATCCTTAGGGTATTTAGTGCGGATTAGTTCGGCCAAAGCCATCGCGACTTTCTTTGCCGGGGTTATCCTATCCTCACCATAAAGTATCATGGAGTGCGATATATCAATCATCAGCACGGTTGAGGTAAGGGTTTTATAATCCATTTCCTCAACTTCCAGATCGCGCTCGGTCATCATAAAATCGCCGATGCCGTGGTTAACCTGTGCGTTGTGGATAGATTGGGTCATATCTATCTGATCCAGACTATCGCCAAACTCAAATTCGCGGCGCTCGGAATTTCTTTCATCGCCCTGACCGGATTGCGGCGAGCGGTGGTTGCCTTTACCTGATTTTTTCAGCTTACCGAAAATTTCTTCCAGCGATGCCTGACGGATGCTTTGCTCTGTTTTGCCGGTAATGCGGAATTCGCCATTCTGTTTATCTTCGTCTAAATAGCCTTTTTGTTTTAGCTCATCAATAAAATCACCCATGCCATAGTCGTCATTGGTGATGTTATATTGTTTGTCGAGTTCATTCAGCCAAGCCAAAGCTTCGCCTGCATCGCCCGACGTATAATTAAGCAATTCAAGAAATAACTTCAGTAATTCTTCAAATCCCCCTTTAGGGATCTCATTGGGTTGAAACTTGGAAAATCCAAAACCACGCATATTGTACCTTTCTGTTATAAAATAACGGAATATTTTACGCAAAAGTTTGATATGCGCGGTTTTAAATTGAATTGTTAGGTAGGAATGACAAAAGCTGGTGTGATTGTTAATTGTCATTGCGAGGAACGAAGCAATCGCAAACCATGCATATCCGCTTTTCTCTGTGCGATTGCTTCGTTCCTCGCAATGACAAGGGCGATTTTATACTGCCCACTTTTTATAAAACCTTTAATTTCTTTTCAATACAGTATGCGCTTTAGTTTCATCGCATTCTATATCCAGACTGATAGAGTCAGGATAGATTTTGCCGGTGTGCAGCAAAAACATTTTATCAAGCGAAACATCAAAGCTGAAAGCCGAGCCATGGATTTGGCCATCATTTATAGGCAAGTCGCCATGCGGGCCGCGGACAGTGCCGGTGAGCTTATCGCCATCCACCTTGAAATTGTATTGCAGTGGATACTCATTGCCATCGTCGGTTTTTAAAGTGCCGATCCATTGGCCGTTCAAGGCTGTTGTTGCTGCGAGGCCTGCCGCCACAAAGCACAACAAAATCGATAATAAAAACAGTTTTTTCATGGTGTTTTTTTTATCGAGATAAAGTTAGTAACCTAATAAAATCTAAAAATTAACTAGTTGTTAAGTTTGTCATTTTTCTGTCATTGCGAGGAACGAAGCAATCGCGAACTTTGCATATCCGCTTTTCTCCGTGCGATTGCTTCGTTCCTCGCAATGACATGGGAGATGAGCTCTATTACTTCCCCGGGATTTTATAATAGTATATGGGTGAGTAAACACCTTCGCTTGTGGTGTAATAACCTTTGCCATCGGGTGTAAAGCCTATGGCTTCGCCCTGTTTTTCCATAGTATAGGGTAGCTTTTGCGGCTTTTGAGCGAGCATTACTTTCCAAACAGGTTCGTTTAGGGGGCGTTGCCAGTAGTATACTTTATCGTAGCTGCGTAATAATATTTGCGTACCATCTTTGGATATATCGCCGGCTGTTATCCATTTAAATGGTTTTATACCTTGAAAAAATAGCTTGCCATGCAGGGTAAGTGTAACTGTATCATTTGGTTTATACAGCAGGGGTGTTGTATAAATGCCTACAGAATCGCGGCGTTTGGAAACGATATAAATCAATTTCTCAATAGGATCGATCATTAATGTTTCAGCGTCTTTCGGCCCATCAGGATATTTTAGATGTAGCGGTATTGCGGTAGCACGTTTAATCCCTGTATCAGCCCATGCTTTTTGTTCTTCCATGCGATAAATTGTCAGAGATTGCCTGTCGGAATAATTATCACCTATATCACCATCATATAAATAGCTTTTGCCCTGGATGGGCCCGGGGCCTACAGCAATGTCTTCACAATCCGTAACCCCAAACTCCGTTTTGGGGTTACCTTTAAAATAAATAGTGGCATGGACTTTTCCGGTAGGATCGATACTAAAAAAGCGGCTGGTGTCGCCGCTGTCGTTTTCTATATAATAAAGGCTATTGTTAATGCCAGACGCTGCAATGCCCGATATTTCGTCCAGTTCCCTGCCTTGTAGTGTGCCTGTTATATCATTTTCCTGTTGCTCGTGTTTGTGCCAGGCATGGGCGCAAAAAAACGCGACGAAAAGTATAGGAATTAGTATTTTAAGCTTTGTGGGGTTACTCATTGCTGTTAATATCTGCAAAAATAGCAAAAGCTATAGGGTTATGAAATTGCATAATACTATAGCCTTTAAAGTAATTATCCGGCAAGATGTTGTTGATGACACCTTGCCGGATAATAAATATGCTTTTCTTAATGAAGTCCTGTAAAAAGAGGAAGTTTTAAAGCGTTGCGGGCTCCATTTAACCGTCTGGTTTTGAAACGTCGGTTAGGGCTACTTTGCCGCGTTCTTTACGCAGTATCCTGTTGAATAATGATATTTCACGATCAAACAGAAAGCGGAAAAATAGTTTAGTCCACGAAGTATGGAAATATAATGTTTCGTAATATTCAGGTGCTGTTTTCTTTATCTGCGGAAGTTTGTTCCATGGGATAGAAGGAAAATCGTGGTGTTCGTTGTGAAAACCTACGTTAAAAGCAACTGCATTAAATGCGCCATAGTAGCTGTAAGTTTCTTGCTCCACACTATGAGTAAGGTAATGTTCCTGTACCCAACGTGCACCCAGCGGATGTAAACCAACTGAGAATGAAAAGCTAAGTAGTAAAAACGCTAACGCGTGCCAGCCCATAAAGTAATATATGGCAGTGGTAAATACTACCTGCACTAAAAGGTTTGCCACAACCCACCAATCAAATGTTTGTAGTTCGCGCAATCTTGATAGGCGAAATACCTGGAAAACCGGATAAAATAATAACCAGATGGCTTTACCGAAAAATGAATTGTCGATCAATTTTGCTTCCCAACGGTTTGGCAAATCGGCATCAAGCTCATGTACCCCCTGAAAAGAGTGGTGTTTAATATGATAACGTTCGAATGATATAGAACTTGGGAAAATTTGCGGCAAATTCGCGAATATACCAGCCCAGCGGTTAGCTGAACGACCTTTAAATAAGAGTTGATGCGCGCATTCGTGTATCATTACAAATAAGGCATGATCAGCAAAAGCACCAATAACGTATGCTGCTCCAAAAACCCACCACCATGATTGGTCGCGCAGGACCCAGGCTAAAACAACCTGTAATGCTACCAGGCCAGTAATGGCAAAGATAGTCGCAGGGTTTTTGCCTATCAGGTTTCTCATTTGTGGAAACTGTTTTAAAATCTTTTTGGTACGAATACGGTGCGGCTCTGAAGCTTCTGAGTAAACGAAATCGGTCTTATTAGTCATATAATTTTAAATGGTTTTTATATAGAAAACCGTGACAGGGGAGGGTAATTTTTGGTTGCTACTTTGTTTATTAACGTTTAATTTCAATAATAAATATAAAAGTTGGAATAATTTAACGAAACCGGAATATTATTTCATTTCGTATACCAACACTTTGAAAGTTCCGGGTAATGCTTTACGACTATTCGGCACAGTTTCGGCAACACTCAAATAAATTTTATGTGTTTTTGTATCCAAAGCCATGGTACGGGCGCGGTTTTGTGTTTTAATGGTTTGGACAACAGTATAATTATCGGCATTTTCTTCTTTAATTACAGTAACTGTACCATCGCCGCATGAGCAAAATATCAGTTTAGTTTCTGGGTCGAAGGCAACCGCGTCAACACCTGCACCGATAGCTAAGGTTGCTATAACTTTACCGGTTTTTATATCTGTTACACTCATGCCTTTATTTGTGCGGCAACCACTGAATGTGCGCCCGTTTTTAAGATCAATAGCCAGGCCGGTAGGGCCACCACCGGGTGACAATGGATAATTGGCGATTACTTTTAAACTTTTTACATCGATAACATTTAAACTGTTTTTGTCTTCCAGGTTATTGTAGATTTTTCCTTTGCCATCAGATACCGCGAATTCCGGTCCGCCACCTAAATCAACAGTACCCACTTGTTTTAAGCTGTTAGGGTCAACAACTGATGAACTGTTGCTGTCGCCATTAAAACTGAAAATACGATCGCTGTATGGTTCATAAATAATACAATCGGGGTCTTTGCCATCAATTGGTACGGTAGCAATAGTAGCCAAGGTTTTCAGGTCGAATACTACGATGGCATTCGCTTTTCCGTCGCTGATGAATCCGCGATTCGCTTTGTTATCGATAGCTATGCCATGGATACCTTTCAGATCGCTGATCATGCCAACAGGTTGTTCTGTTTTTAGATCGACAACGTTTACAGCATTACCATGCGATACATACAAACGATCACTCACCTTATCAATCGATACATAATCCCAACCGCCATCTCCAGGCAGGGCAATGGATTTCTCAAAAGTATAAGTTTGGGCGCGTGATGCCAATGGCATTAAGCCGATTACAAAAAAGGGTACTAAAAATATTTTTTTCATAAATATCAGGTGCAGTTATATAAGTTATAAATGTCAGGTTTAATTCTGAAGAGAATTTGTAGTTTACGAGTTTTGAATAGTTGCGTTATCAGGATTAACAAATCCGTTTCGATACAAAATGCGCATCATACTTGGTAGCACAATTAATAGTAATGGCAATGCCGCCAAAAAGCCACCAATAACCGCGATAGCTAAAGGTTGATGCAATTGCGCGCCTGCACCTATGCCTAAAGCAAGTGGCATCAAAGCTATAATGGCACCCAAAGCAGTCATTAGTTTTGGCCTTAAACGGGTTGATATGGAGTAGATAATGGCTTCGTCAACCGTGCTTTCCAAAGCGCTTTGTTTGAACTGCAGGAAGGTGAAAATGGAGTTTTCGCCGATGATACCCACAATCATGATGAGGCCGGTATAACTACCTACATTTAATGGTGTATTGGTTATAAAAAGCGCCAGTAATCCACCTGCCGCGCCCAATATAGATATGATTAATATTAAAAGCGCTATTCTAAACTGTTTGAACAGGAATATTATCACCGCGAAAACCAACAGACAAGCGGCTATTAAGATGTATAAAAGCTCTTTAAAAGTTTGTTGCTGCTGGGCATAATCGCCGCCATATTCAATGTGGTAGCCTTCTGGTAGCACAACTTTTTGGGCGATGCTGTTTTTTATGCCTTTCATTACTGTACCCAAATCGGTGTTTTCCATGCGGGCAGTAATAATTCCCATGGATTGCAGGTTTTCGCGGTTGATTTCGGCGCTGCCTGAATCAATAGAAACGGTGGCTACCTGGCTAATGGGTATCAGTTGGCCTTTTGCTAAAAAGATGTTCATCTTCTTTACATCATTTATAGTCAATGACCGGCTGCCGGGGTAAACCATGCGGATTGGCGATAATTGCTGTTTTTCAATCATACTGCCAACTACATTGCCCTCCAAGGCTACCTGAGTTTGTGATTGCAGCTCCAACGGACTGATATTATATTGTGCCAGTTGGTTAAAGTTTGGAATTATAGAAATAGATGGCCCGGCTATAACTATCCCATCAAAAACATCAGCAGTACCTTTTACGGTACTTACGGCTGTGGCTATCTGTTTGGATAGCTGTTGCAATTTCTGGTTATCATCACCATAAACTTTTATTTCAATAGGTTGTGCCGATTCCATCAGATCACCAAGCATATCGGTGATAACCTGACCAAAATCAATGGTTAACTCGGGTTGAGTGGAGGCAATCTTGGCGCGAAGATCGCTGATTACTTCTTCCGTAGTTTGCTTGTGATTTTTTTTAAGTTGGATGAGATAATCACCGGTATTGGGTTCCGTAATAAAAAAGCCCATCTGTGTGCCGGTACGGCGCGAGTAGGCCTCTACATCAGGTTCTTTTATGATTATTTTTTCTACCTCACGTAAAATGCGGTCTGTTTCTTCGAGGGATGTTCCCGGTGGCGAAGTGTAATCTAAAACGATACTACCTTCGTCCATATCAGGTAAAAAACCTGTTTTTAGTAATGATGGTACAACCACCAAAATCAACACTAAACCTGCAACAATAAGCAAAGCCAACCACGGACGAAGTATAAAGTACGATACCCATTTCTGATTTTTTACATGTTCGGCTTTGTGCTTTTTCTTTTTAAATGCATCTGAGGGTTTGTGCCTGGTGAGTAATAAATAAATAACCGGTAGTCCTATCCAGGTAACAAAAAACGAACATACCAGCGTAATGATCATGGTATTGGTAAGCACGCTGAAATAAGCACCGGCAACCCCCGACATAAACAGGAAAGGTATAAAGATGACAATAGTGCTTATTGACGAGCCGATCATGGCCGGAAATAAATAATCGATTGCCTTTGCTAGCAGGTGGCGCGTAAGTTCATGCGGATATTCCTCGTGCATGCGGTGGATCTGCTCCACCACCACAATGGCGTCATCAATAATTAAACCTATGGATGCGGCAAGCGCACCCAATGTCATGATGTTGAAGGTGTAGCCGAAAGCATATAATACTATCAGCGTAAGGCCAAGCGTAACCGGTATGGTAATTAAAATAGTAAAGCTTGCTTTTGCTGAACGAAGGAAAATAACCGCGACAATAATGGCTAACAACAAGCCAACCCATAAACTATCGCTTACACTTTTAACGGCATCGTTAACAAAATCGGCTTGTACATAGTAGGGTTTTATGGTAACGTCCGGTGGTAATATCTTTTTTAGATCCTCTACCTTTTGGTCCATATCCGCAGAAACCGATATCAGGTTGGCATTAGGCTGTTTTATTACCGCAACCAATACTCCGGCATGGCCGTTAGCATTAATTTTGGTATAATCAACCCCTTCGCTTATCTGCACATTGGCTACATCTTTAAGCTGGATAATCCGTTTGCGATCATTACTGATCACCATATTTTCCAGTTCTTCTTTTGTGCCGATGGTAGCATCGGTTATGGTGAGGTACATTCGTTTATAATCAGATAGATAGCCTCCTGATTTTACGAAATTTGTTTGGGCAAGCGCGGCACTAATAATGTCGGGTGTTATGCCCAATGAGCTCATTTTTTGCGCGTTGAGGGTCAGCCAATATTCTTTAACCTTGCCGCCAATAACCCTTATTTCTGATACACCATCAACCTGTGATAGGAATGGCTTAACGGTATAAGTCGCCAATTCCTGCAATTCAATTGGTGAGCGGTTGTGGCTCTCCAACGTGTAACCGCTTACCGGCAGGATAGACGGGTTCATCTTTTCCACCGTGATGTTTACATCTGCCGGTAAATTGTTCTTTATTTGGTCGATGCTGGATTGGATGCGCTGCTGACTGAGGTCAATATCTGCGCCCCAATTCATGTAAGCCGATATTTCGCAACTGCCGCGACTGGTTGTGCTGCGTACGGTTTGCAAATCTGGGACTTGCTTAATTACATTTTCTAACGGTTTGGTTACCGTTAACATCATTTTATTTACCGGCTGCAGGCCCTCATCAGCAATAATCTTTATTTTAGGGAAGGTTACATCAGGAAATAGCGAGGTTTGCAGCTTTGAATAAGCGTACATCCCGCCCAAAAGCGTAAGAAACAATAGCAACGCTATTGGTTTTTTGTGCGATATGAAGTAATCTCTGACAGGTACCATTATTGCGCAATTTTAACTTTAGCGGTATCTGTTAAGCCGTAATTTCCTGTTACTACTATGCGGTCGTCCTTTGAAAATTTAGGGGAGATGATTTGAATGCGATCACCAACTTCCAATCCTGTTTTTACAGGAACTTTTACAGCAGTTGTTGGGTTAATCAATTTCATTACCCAGAATTCGGTTTGGGTATCGTTACTTAAAACGGCGGATTTTGGCAGTGATGCTGCGTTTTGTATCTGCGCACGTACCACCCGTGCTTTGGCTACTAAATTTTCGGGGATTTGCTTATCGCTATTTATTTTGATAACTACGCCCTGCGTTTGCGATGCCGTATCCACAGCAGGCATAAAGGATGTTACTTTGCCATCTATCTTTTCGCCATCAGGCAGGATAAGTTGTACGCCCTGGTTTAGTTTTACAGTGGCCCGCATTTCGTAAGGCAATTGCATGATGAACGCGAAACTGCTGCGATCGCTGATTACGGCTAACTGCTCGCCATCCTGTACATAATCGCCAACCTGGTGATTTAGCTGGGTAACGTAACCATGCATAGGTGCTTTAATTTTATTTACCCCAGAGAATTTAAAAGTGGTATCTAAAACATTTACGCTGTTGCCAATGCTCATGGCTTCCTTGGTTTTTACCGTGAAAACAGTCTCGCCCTTATCAACAAAATGACCTATTTGCGTATTTACTTTGGTGATGTAGCCGTTGGTATTTGATTTTACATAGTTTTTTTGCTGAAAAGCGGACGAAGCATTCAGCATGGTATAATCAACCAAATCGCTGTCACTAACGCTGGTGACAGTAACGGATACCTGCGCGTTTACAGCTTTATCATCGCCGCTGTCATCACTGCTTTTGCTTCCGCAGGAGGATAGGAGTGCTACAACCACCATCAGCATAAAAGCTGGTAGTTTAAACATATATTTTGTGTAGGATGTCTTCATTTTATTTATTCCAATAATTCAACTGGTTTATCAACTGTAGTCGGCTGATAACTGTTTGGGTCATCAGATTTTTTATGGTCAGATAATTGTTTAGAGCCAACACGAGGTCGGAAATATGCAGATCGCCGGTTTGCATCAGCTGCATATCTACCTTAATTAAACTTTCGGTGTATTTGGTTTGATCTTTTATCTGGGCGATGAGCGTTTCGTTCTCGGTTATCTGCTGGTTAAGTTGCGCTATCTGCTGACGGTACTGCACATCAAAAAATGCTTTGTAGTTTTGACGGGTTTCTTCCTGTAGCGATAGCTTACGGTATTGCAGCTTGCGCTGGCCACCATCATAAATCGGTATCACCAAACCAAAACCCGCACTAAGACCGAAGTTTTTCCATGCCTGCCCCATAAAATCGCTATTGTAACCGCCATCGGCAAGTACGTTTAGCTTTGGTTTATAGGCATAATCTATCAGCTGTTTGCTGTTGATGAGCTTTAAACTATCCAATTTATATTGCTGAAAATAGATGCTGCTGGTTACATCGGGTTTGATATTGCGTTGTAATGCTGGTTCATTCAAATCGCGGACGCTGGTATCGGCAACGCCTGCTAAATAGTTAAGCGTGGCAAAGTCGTTTTTATAAAGTAGGCGTGCCTGGGTTAAGGCTAATTCCTGTTGTTTTAGTGTTACCAGAAAAGTCAGGTAATCGCTTTGGCGGTATACGTTTGAGCGGGTTAGCTTTTTTAACAGATCCTCTTCGGTGCTTAATAATTTTACTACATCCTGGGTGAATTTGTATTGCTGTAAATCGCCGTAGGCTGTGATGTATTGAGTAGTGATGGCTTTCTTAAGATCTTGCTCAGATATTTTGGATTGATTGTTTAACGACAGCGTTTGCAGGGTAATGGTTTGTACCTGTGTGTTGATGTTTTCCCGGCCTACAATGGTTTTGCTCACCTGCATCAGGCCGTTAAGCGTATGTTCGTTGGTGATGGCTTCGGAGTAGCCGTAGCCGTTTACAAGCGGGGCGTACAAACCGCCGCTGTTTATATTTACCTGTGGTTTTAAACCTGCGCGTAAGCGTAAACTATCGATTTGATTGGATGCGATTTGATTTTGCAGATCTTTTAACAGCGGGCTGTTGGTATGTGCCAATTGCAGGTAATGCTCAAGCGAATAGGTTTGCGCCTGGACTATTGAATAAGAGAATAGACATATTAAAATGCTGAAAAACCATTTCATTAACAATAAATATATGGGATTTGATCGGTTAAAAATATAATTTAAATATGTATTTATTCTGAAGTTGAAATGTATAGCTTTAAACTTAATATAAAATTTATGTGGTGGATATATGCATTACTGTCGGCCCTGTTTGCGGCGCTGACCGCGATTTTTGCTAAAATAGGCATTAAAGGAGTTGATACTGACCTTGCTACGGGTATTCGTACGGTGATTATTTTGGTGCTGGCCTGGCTGTTGGTTTTCTATAAAGGATCGCAAAATGGCATTGGTAGTTTAACAAAAGTTAACTGGATATTTCTGATCCTGTCGGGTTGTGCTACTGGTTTCTCGTGGATATGCTACTTTAAGGCCCTGCAATTGGGCGAAGTATCGCAAGTTGCGCCGGTTGATAAACTCAGCGTTGCTATAGCCATTGTTTTGGCTGCTATATTTTTGGGTGAACCATTGACGACTAAAACTATTGTTGCAGCTTCGCTGATTATGGCGGGTACGTTTGTGATGATATTTTTTAAGTGAAAGATTAGGTACTAAGTTAAGGAATTAATGGGTTGGGGGTGCTGACAGTGTTTTGTCAGTAGGTTGGTTGGCTCACCCCTGCCATTGCGCCGCCTTTCGCACCCGCTCTCAAGAGGGGAATTTTGATGTGTTGTTATTTTTTGGATAGCAAACCATTTACAGCTATAACTGTTTCATTTTTATAAGCATTCATGAAATGAAACCTGCTGAAAAACAATACAAATTCATCAACAGCGAAACCGGGTACGTGATACACTACCATACCCTAAATTGCGACCGGGCTGAAGATAAAGTAAAAGAAGAACTGGAAAATGTTAAAGCCAAGGTAGCTATTAAGAATAATATTTTCGTTGGTACGGTTTATTGGGAAGTGGTGAAGGATGAGGAGTAGATATTATTTACGGTTCAGTATTTGTATCTATACCCTTAATTTCTTTACAAAGCCCTTGTTTTAATAATTCTAAGGTTTCAGCTAATTGAGTTGAATTTTTGTAAACAATCTCTTTTTTATTTCCGTTACTTATTTTAATTAAATAGGTTGACTTTCTCCAAGAATTATCCTCCATTAGCTGTTCTTCAAACCATATAACGCCTATCGTATTTTTTAATACCTGCCCATAAAATGTCCTGCCTTTATATACAAGGCTATTATCTTCAACATCTCTTTCTTTTCCAGGATATTGGTATCTGTTCTGTCCGTTTTCAATAGTTAGCTTCCCGTCTTTTGGTGAATGTATGTAAATCGAAATATTTGCGTCACATTCATTACAATCCCGTCCTGAGAATATGAAAAATGGAATTTGGTCTCCGTTTGGAATCTGTCCTATATATTTAAGCTCATACAAATGTGTGTTGAATGATTTTCCGTTTCCAAAGTTTATTGTTGATCCGGAAATATTTTTAAAATTCCAGTTCATTTTTCCAAGGTCTTGTGCCCTAACTGTAAGCGAAAAACTTATAAGTAGGAAAGTGATAAGGGTCTTCATTTTATCAGATGATATTATATCCCCAACACCCCCTTCAGCTTCACATAGCCTGATTTGCTTACAGGTATTTTGGCTCCGGATTTTAGGATGGCGAGGTGGCTGTCTTTTTCGTATGGGTCGATGCGGGTGATTTGTTGTATGGCGATGATGTAGGAGCGGTGTACGCGTACAAAATAGCGTGGGTCGAGCATTTGCTCGAAGAAGTTCATGGTTTTGTTTTTGAGGTAGGAGCCTTCCTGGGTAAAAACGCTTACGTAGTCGTCATCGGCCTGCAAATATTGTACATCCTGAACCGGGATGATCTTTACCTTGGTACCGGTTTTTACTACAATACGCTCATGCTGGGCAGGGGATGAGGCAACAGCATCCAGTAATTCTTCTGTTTTTTTGGTTTGCTGCGCAGGAGCGGGTGATTGCGCCAGGTATTTTTCGATGGCTTTGTTGAAGCGGTCTTTGCTGAAGGGCTTTAACAGGTAGTCAACCGCATGCGCTTCGAACGCTTTGATGGCATATTCATCAAATGCGGTGGTGAAAATTACTGATGGTGCTTGCTCTACCAGTTCCAGCATCTCGAAGCCGTTTATTTTTGGCATTTGAACGTCCAGAAATATCAGGTCGGGTTGGTGTTGTTGGATGGCCTTTAGCCCCTCGAAACCATCATTGCACTCCTGCAACACTTCGATCTGATCGGTGAATTGCTGCAAATATTCCAGCACTACCATGCGTGCTAATGGTTCGTCGTCAATAACTAAGGCGCGTTTCATATTACCTGCGGAATTTTAATAATGGTTGTAAATATATTATCATTTTGATGTGTTTCCATCAAATCGTTTCTCGCAAATAATAAATATAACCTTCGCTGCACACCACGCAGGCCAAAGCCCGTTCCTTTTGGTCGGGACGTTTGCGGATCATATGGGTTTTGCACCATCACCACCAGGTTATTACCATCAATTTCGCCACGGATGCTTACGGTTACTTTTTCGGTGGTATCATATAAGCCGAATTTAATAGCATTCTCCACCAATGGCTGTAACAGCATGGATGGCAGCAGGGCTTCGCCGCAATGCTTGTCGCAACTGATCTCCGTATCCAATCGGTGACCGAATCTTACTTTTTCAATATCTAAATACAAATTCAAATGCTGTAACTCATCGCTTAAAGGCACTAAAAGCTGATCGTCCTTTTTCAATGTCCCGCGCAGAAAGTCGGATAGTTGATGGATCATCCTTCTGGCTTCATCAGGTTTAAAACCTATCAGCGCATTGATGGAATTTAAGCTATTGAATAAAAAGTGTGGTTGTAATTGTTGGCGCAAGTTGTATAACTCCGCATCGCGGGCCAGCTTTTCGGCTTCGGAGCGGCGTTTTTCGGTTTCTTTATGGTCCAGTTGTGAATACCACAGCATACTGATCATAGCCATCCAGCCTATCGCTAAAAAGTTAGTGCAAAAACGTATGGTTAAGGAGTTTGCAATAAAGTTCATGTACGCCTGACTAGAGCTGAGGTAGGGGATGATCCCGCGGAAGCCAGCGGTACAAATGCCTGCAAGAACCAGGCACCACATCAGCAAATTCATATAACTGCCTTTGCCCGGTTGGTAATAGCGCAGGTTGTTGTTGATGAGCCAACAGGCTGCTGCAAGCAATATGGAATTTACAATACCATCGGTTAAGGCTATGTACCAAATAAAACCAAAACTATGTACAATGTAAGTTAGTAGCCCGGCCCATATCAGGCCGCAGGCTACAAACAAACTGTAGAGTTTAGATGGTGATAATTGTGGTGTAACCAAAATTTTGTTTTTTTATCAACAATTAATAACTACGAACATCAACCCCGGCGAAAATAGATACGCCTTTTAATACTAATATCTTGTCGTTATCGAGTACGCCTCTGTTAATGCGCTTGTCGTCAACACTGGCAAAAACAGCTGCCAGATCTGACACTACTTGCCAGTTTGATGGTACGATAATTTTAGTGCCGCCAAATATTTGCGTAATGTCAATCACTACACGGCCCTGTATATCAGCCTGCGTAAAGTCCAGTTCGGCACCACCGAATACGTTTACAATTTCGCCGCCTTTGAAATTTTTGGAGAGGATAGTTTTTTTAACCCCGCCAAAAATAGATACGGCATCCAGAAAATCATCGCCCCTATAAGCGCCCTGATTTGTGGAACTTGAACTGCCGCCAACCGGTGGTATTGTTGTGCTTGAACTCTGGGTGCCTGCATTTTCGGTAGTAACCGGTTCAACAGGCGTTACTGGTGTAATGATTGGTTCAAAAGGTTGATTATAGCCTTGTTTCCTGGCCCATTTTTCATCCCATTTACGTCCCCATTTTTCCTGATTAAAGCTTTGGTTACGCTTAGTGATAAGCCATATACCAAATGCTATAATCGCTAACGGCCATATCAAATGATGCATATTGTGACCGGGGAAAATATCATCCGATAAAAATACCAGGCCTACAAGTACCATTATAAACCAACCTGAATTACGGAAGTTGTGCCTTGCACCCATATATAATCCCCATATAATAAGCCATGACGGCCAGGAGAATAACCAGTTAGGGATAAAAAAGAAATCTAATTGTTGAAACAGAAACCCTATACCCAAAATCAGCAACAGCAACCCTACCAGTACTTTTCCGTTGCCCGGGCTTTTTTGATTTTGATTTTCTATATCGATACTCATGATCTATATCTTATTAAATATTGTTGTCAAACCTGTGAAATTCAGTGTCGCTGCGTTTTTCCCATTTCTGGCCGTTCCATTTTTGGTCGTGCCTGGCAAGCATGTTTACACCAACTGCAACCAATACTAATGGCCACAGCGCAGCTACACCTAACGAAGGTATAATATTAGGCAATAAAAACAGAACGCCAATGCCTGTTATTAAAATCCAGTTTGATTTTTTGAAATTATGCTTTGCACCGATGGCTAAACCGACAATTATCATGATCATCGGCCAGCTAAAAAGAAAATGCGGGAATAAAAAGAAACCAATATGCTTAGTTAAAATTGCCAGACCTATAAATAATAAAGCGAAACCAGCTATTGTGTTTTTATTGTATTTATGTTGAGTGTTGTTAATTTGACTATCCATGATCTTTATGTTTTAAATGATAGATCAAATGTACAGTGATAACATACGCCGCCCTAAGCTATATAGGTGGCGTGATTAAAGAAGTCGGTGAATGGGGGAGGTAAGTCGGTGAAAAAGTTGGAGAGGATATTTATTATTGATTAGTACATTATAAATTATATTTTAGAGCGATTAAACTTATCACATGGAGCAGGAATACAATACCTCAATATTTAGTAAAATACTTTATGGCCTTGCCGCAATTGTGGTGGTTGGATTCACGATTTTTATTACTTTATCTAATAAAAATGGTTTTACGCACAATCATGGAATCATTGTGTTGCCAATATTGGGGATGATAGGCTCGATAATAACTATAGTAAACCTGTATAAAAGGAAAGTTATTATATCGGATTATTCTATAAAATATAGAAGTGTTTGGGGATCAAAAGAAATAATAAATAAAGATGTAAAAGGTTATAGGGTACTCGATAAACGTATTGTTATTTATTCAATTGATGAAATAAATAAAATATCTATAAGAGATTATTCAAGTATAAATGACTTGAATGGGTTACAGAAAAATTTAAACGAAAGATATACGAATTTAGATTCTGTAAATTATCAAAATAATCTAAATACAATTGCTGGTGATACTAATCTTGGCAAAACCGAGGAAGAAAGAATGTCTACTTTTAAAAAGACCAAACGTGTTGCTTTGGTATACAATAGTGGTGGGATTGCAATATTTATTTTATGCTTGATTTTTTCAGAGTTTATCTTAGAAAATGGTGTAATAAAAATATTTATTATACTTTATACTGCATGTGGGGTGATTTTATTGGCATTTAGTAAGGGCTTAATAAAGTTGGTTTCAGGAAGAAACAGCGCTTACGGTAGTCTTATTGCGGGAATGTATGCATCTACAATTGTAGGTATGATTGCGATGATTACACATTATGACTTTGTGGCTTATAATAAATTGTGTTTACCGATCCTGATATTAGGACTAATAGTTACTGCAATATTATGGAGATATGGTTACGATAAATCTGAGAATGCTGTAAAAGGTCAAATAATAATGCTTGTTCTTGTTGCATTTCTTTATTCAATCTCTTTAGTAATGGTAGTCAATTGTGAACTTGACATATCGCCACCTAAAATTTATATCTCCAAGATATTAAATAGATACATATATCATAATAATGGTCGGGCATATTTCCATGTTGTAATTGAAACATCGGAATATACATCAGCTCCGTCAAAAGATTTGCACATAAACAACAACTTTTACGACAAAATTCAGTCGTTACAGTCTGTACATGTAGCTGTGAAGTCAGGTTTATTGAATGTCCCGTGGATTTATATTAAAGAATAACTAAACCGCCGGTTCCTGCTGGCTTAAACAATGAAAACTGCCTAATCCCCAAATAATATCGGTGGAATCAATACCCACTACTTTTCTATCGGGAAAACATTTTTGCAGGATCTCAAGGGCCTTAGCATCGTTATCGCAGCGGAAGGTTGGTACTACTACGGCAGCGTTGGCAATGTAAAAATTAGCATAAGAAGCCGGTAGGCGCTGATCCTCATAGATTACAGGCGTTGGCATTGGCAGCTCTACTATATTTAGTGGCTTGCCGTTAAGGAGGCGCATAGTTTTAAGCGTTTCCAGGTTTTCTTGGAGAATGTGGTAGTTTTCGTCTTTGGGGTTTTCCTCAACTACGGTAACAACAGTATCTTCATTTATAAAACGGGTAATATCATCAATGTGACCGTCAGTATCGTCGCCTATAATGCCATCGCCCAACCAAAGGATCTGCTCTGCGCCGTAATAGTTTTTCAGGTAATCCTCTATTTGTTCTTTAGTTAGATGAGGGTTGCGGTTTTTATTTAAGAGGCAGGCAGTAGTAGTTAAGATAGTTCCCTTGCCGTTAAAGTCGACAGAGCCGCCCTCCATCACAATACCGGGGTTGAATACCGGTATGCCGAAATGCTCACCAATTTTGGTTGGTATCACATCATCCAGATCATAGGGGGGGTATTTGTTGCCCCAGGCGTTATAGTTCCAGTCGACAATTACCTTCCCTTTAGTTTCCGAGTTGATCAAAAACGCGGGTCCGTGGTCGCGGCACCAGGCATCATTGGTAGGGAACTCATAAAACTCAATTTTGCTCAAATCAGCGCCAACGGCTATCAATTGTTCCTTGGCAAAGGCAGCCATTTGCTCATCCTTAACATTAATGCGCACTAATTCACCTTCGGCTACTACTTTGATAAATTCCGCATAACGGTTGTAAATCTTGTCGATTTTGCCCGGCCATGACTCTTCCTTGTGCGGCCAGCTAAGCCAAGTCGCGGTGTGCGGTGCCCATTCGGGGGGAAAGGAAAAGCCTTTTGGTGGAGTATTCATTGTTGTTTTTATATTTTTAGACCGTCATTGCGAGCGATAGCGTGGCAATCCCCGATTTACAGAGCCGCTCTGTATAGTTTGGGATTGCCACGTCGTTACGCTCCTCGCAATGACGCTATGTTATTTAATCTTCATCTATCAATCTTTTTGTTATTGGCTGATATGAATCTATGCGGCGATCCCGTAAAAACGGCCAGTGACTGCGATAGTAATCAGATTTGTTCAAATCAAGATCTTGTATGATGATCTCTTCATTACCGTGAGATGCCTGATATAACAATTTACCAAACGGATTGGCTATGAATGATCCACCCCAAAAATCAACACCAGCTTCGTGGCCTACACGGTTTACGCTTACTACGTGTACGCCATTGGCTACCGCATGTGAGCGTTGTATGGTTTGCCATGCATCGTATTGTTCTTTGTTGGTGGCTTCGTCCTGCGTGGTTGCCCAACCTATGGCAGTTGGATAAAATAATATTTCGGCCCCCATTAAAGCGGTAATGCGGGCAGCTTCCGGGTACCATTGATCCCAGCAGATCAGTACGCCAATAGTGGCATATTTGGTTTTGAAAACCTTGTAACCTAAATCACCAGGAGTGAAGTAGAATTTTTCATAAAAACCCGGATCGTCCGGTATATGCATTTTGCGGTATTTGCCTAAGTAAGCACCGTCTGCATCTAAAACAGCGGTTGTGTTATGGTAAACACCCATAGCGCGTTTTTCAAATAATGAGGCGATAATTACCACATTTAGTTCGGCTGCTAAGGATGAAAGTGTATCAGTTGATGGGCCGGGGATAGCTTCGGCTAAAGCAAAGTTGTCGTAATTTTCCTCATCGCAAAAATATAGTGAGGTAAATAGTTCCTGTAAGCAAACTATTTGCGCGCCTTGTTGGGCGGCTTCACGTACTTTGCTTACTGCTTTTTGTAAATTCTGCTCTTTGTTGGCAGTGCAGCTCATTTGCACTAAACCTACTTTTACATTACTCATGCCGCAAAATTAATATTATTGAATGGATTAGCCGATTTTAGTTTTTGATTTCACAGATTGATGACATGAAATTAAAATTAGCTACACTGAAGTATTGTTCTGTAAAAATCTTATAATACATTTGTTTCTCCGTTGTTAAAATATAAACCTACAGTTTGCACATTTAATATCACCATCTATTTTATGATATCAGCTTATCGATCTATTAAATCAATTACCGGCAACATATTGGTGTTGCTTACTTTATCAGTGCTTACGCCGACTTTTTCTTTTGCTCAGACCGGGAACGATTTCGTAAATAGTATGTGCAATGGCAAGGATCTGATAATCAATACAAAAAATGGCTATATCGAAATAACGCCTTACACCGCTGATGTAATCAATGTTACCTATAAACATAAACTGAGCGATGTCGTAAAAAGCTACTCAACCATCGGGCAGCCAACCAATGTTAAGGCTGTTTATATAAATGATAAGAATTTCGCAGGTATCAAAACATCAACGTTAAAAGTGCTGGTTGATAAACGCGATCTGTCGGTTAGTTTTATCGATAATCAGAATCACTTGCTTTCTAAAGCATTTAATTACGCTAAAATGGGCGATAGTTCTGTCATCAGTTTTAAATCTGATGGTAAAGAGGCTTTCTATGGCGGCGGATCAAAAGCTATTTATCTGAACAGACGAGGAACCATATTGCAAAATAACAACCAGGCACATTACGACTATTCATTTGGGCAAACGGATATCAATATTTCTATCCCATTTATGGTATCGAACCGTGGCTATGGTTTGTATTTGGATAATGCAGCCGAAGGTAGTTTTGATGTTTGTAAAACAGATGCTAAAGTGTTAGGCTACAAAACCACTTCGGGTTTGGTTAGCTTTTATTTTGTGGGTGGTGAAAATATGGATGCGGTATTAAGAAATTATACATTCCTAACCGGCCGTCAGCCATTGCCGCCTCGATGGTCAATGGGATATATCTCATCGAGGTATGGCTATAAATCGGAGCGTGAAATTACCGATGTGGTTAACAAAACCCGTGCAGCAGGCATACCGATTGACGCGGTGGTTTTCGACTTGTACTGGTACAAAGCAGCTGAGTTCATGGGCAACTATAACTGGGCACCCGATAGCTTCCCTGATCCTAAACGTATGCTGGCAAATTTGTTGAAGAACCATATTAAAGTGGTTACCATCAGCGAAACTTATATCACCAAGAAATCAGAGAATTATAAAGCGGCGGTAGATCAGCATTTATTCGCGACTGATATTACTAAAAAAGGCTCTCCTTATTTTTTTGAGAAATTTTGGGCAGGACCTTCAAGTTTACTGGATGTTTTTAAACCATCGGCACAACAATTTTACTGGAATTTCTACAAGGCACGCATAAAAGAAGGCACAGCAGGCTGGTGGTTTGATTTGGGCGAACCGGAGGCGAATAACGATAGTTTGGTTTATGCCGCGGGTACCAATAAACAGGTGCACAATGCTTATGCTTTAACCTGGGCCAAATTTGCTTTTGATGGATACCGGAAAGATTTTCCGGAAAGCAGGATATTGTTATTGCCACGTTCGGGTTTCGCGGGGATGCAGCGGTATTCCACATTCCCATGGTCGGGTGATATTGACCGTTCATTTGCCGGGTTGAAGGCGCAAATCCCTATTATCATCAGCATGGGCTTAAATGGTGTGGGCTATATGCACTCAGATGCAGGCGGCTTTACAAGCGGAGACGGCAAGCCAAATAAAGATCCGGAATTATACTCGCGCTGGCTGGAGTTTGCCGCATTTACTCCTGTAATGCGTACCCACGCGGGTTCGATACATTACTCTCCTGAGCCTATTTATTGGGATGATACCACACGTTTGCGTGTGACCAAGTTTATTAAGCTCAGGTATACGATGTTGCCTTATAATTATACACTGGCTTATAAAAATACTACTACAGGCAGGCCATTGGTATTGGGTGTGAATTATTTTGAGCCGGAAAATCAACGCTTGTCAAACATTAACGATGAGTATTTATGGGGCGATGAAATACTGGTTGCGCCGGTTATTGTAAAGGGGCAAACCACCAAAAAGGTATTATTCCCGAAAGGCGAGTGGATAGGATTTAATGACCATAAATCATATAAAGACTCTGCCGATGTTTGCGCGCCTATTGATAGCCTGCCTTTGTTTGTTAAAGCGGGAAGTATTATTCCAATGGCAAGCCCGTATACCTATACCGAGCAGTATGATGGTAAATCAATTACATTGAAATATTATATAGGCAAATCATCGGCCATAACAACATCGCAATGGTTTTATGATGACGGTAAAGACCCCAACTCATTAAAAAATGGCAAGTACGATCTGGTTAATTTCACAACCAGCGGAAACGATAAAACGCATACTATAACCATTGTGCCGAAACATCTTATCGGTAAAACAAAAAACTTTAAATTAATTATCGCGGATAAGCAATTTGAGGCGGTATCATTCTCAAATAATACCGCTTATATTATAGCTGTTAATGCTAATGGCGATAGAGAAATTGATTTTAAATGGAACGGAAAGCCGTTAACACTATCTGTTAAAACTATGTAATTGGGGTAAAATAAATACGAGGTATTTCATCATTTTGTAAATATGCCGGTTGGCTAAAACAAATTGCCACTGTTGAATATTATAGTTTGATTATAATTGTACAATATTTACAGATGATGAAACCCCTACGTGTTCTTTTAATTTTATTATTTAGTTTTTTAAGTTTTGAAACCCTGCATGCACAGGAGTATAGAAATCAATTTACTATTGAGGCTGATAACGACCAGTACATTAACCCTAACCACGACAGGTATTATACTGATGGTACTATATTAACTTTCACTCACGCTACACGCCACGCAGATACCGGCAATCTGGTAAAAAAGATAGTGGAGTACCAGTTGGGTCAACAATTGTATAACCCGAGCACTGCGCATATTTACAAACCAAGTTTGTTCGATAGGCCATTTACCGGCTACTTATTTGGAAGCGTCGCGTTTAATTGGCTGTACAAAGATGAAAGCGCTTTTAAATTTACCGCGCAATTAGGAACAATCGGACCAAACTCATTAGGGGAGCCTATACAAACGTGGTTCCACAAATTTTTTAAATTATACCCGGTTGGGCCGTGGTATAAATACGGTATACAAAAAAGCGAGTTAGGGCTTAACCTGAACTTAGATTATAAAAAGCTTTTATACCGTAACGATGGCGATTGGTTTGATGTATCAATAGATCCTGATGCGCAACTGGGTAATACCTTTACTTATGTAGATGCGGGTATGCAATTGCGATTAGGAAATTTGGGTAAGTTTTTTGATTCGGAGATAACTAATAGCCGGGTATCGAGCGTTGATAAGGGGCCACAGAAACATGAGTTCTATCTTTTTACCGAACCACAATTGAGTTATGTTGCTTATAATGCAACTATAGAGGGCGGATTATTTACGCATGAAACAGGGCCAACTTTTGGCATATACCATATTGTTTATATCCAGCAAATAGGGTTGGAGTATGCCTCAGCAAGATGGTCGGCTAGTTATGTCGCGTTTATTAAAACCAGGGAGGTTAAAAGTACCGCACTCGGTGATCAATGGGCGGCCATAAGTCTCGCCTATCGCTTTGGTAAAATATAACATGGCAAAAATAAATTATTATCTTCACTAAAAGCCAGGCACCGTCCGGACTGAAACTTGATGAATTACAAGCATATTCTATTAATTATAGCTCTTTTAAGCTGCCGGTTAACGGCAAGCGCCAATTATGTTTTTGATGCACGCTGCATGCAGGCTTATAAGGCCGTTTTTGAATTGAGATTGAATGATGCCCGAGCACTTATCCAACAAGAGAAACAACTGAGTCCGCAAAATGGAATTTCCATTTTATTGGATAATTATGTGGACTATATGAGCCTTTTGGTTTCTGATAGCAAGGCAGATTATAAACGATTGGTCGACCTTAAACCGGGCAGGCTGGATGCATTGGAAGCTAATGAGGAGAACTCACCTTATTACCTGTATTCGCAAGCGGAGGTTTACTTGCAATGGGGTTTGATCAAAGGCAAGTTTGGCGACTATATGTCGTCGGCAAGCGATCTGAAAAAGGCTCGGAGCCTTCTGGAGGATAATGCTGCTAAATATCCCGATTTCTTACCTAATCAAAAATGTTTGGCGTTGATAAACGTGGTATTTGGCGCTTTGCCATCAAATCTAAAAAGTGTAGCCCGCTTTTTAGGAATGGGGGGTAATATTGAGGCTGGTGTTGGAGAGCTTGAAAAACTCCGCACTCAGGTGCAAGGCACCCGGTATGGTTTTTACAAAGAGGAGATCGTTTTCTTTTTATGCTACATGAATACCGACGTATTACATAAAAAGGATAATTATGCCAAGCTTACCGCTTACCTGAGTGATTTGGATAGCAAAAGCATGCTTCGCATCTATTTGCAAGGCTATGTAGCCGCTAAAACCGGGCATAATGATGATGCTATTGCCAACCTGCAAGCCTTGCCCAAATCGAGCCAATATGTTGAATTGCCCATTGCCGATTATTTGTTAGGTTGCGCTAAGTTATGCCGTATGGATACCGATTCGTACACTTACTTTTTAAAATACATCGGCGAGTATAAAGGCGTAAATTATTTAAAAGACTCTTACCTTAAAATAGCCTACTACTACCTACTAAGAAACGACGAGGCAAAGTATAACTATTACCTGAAACTGGTACGAAGTAGAGGATATATGGTTGATGAAAAAGATCAACAGGCATTGAAAGAAGCAAATGACGCGAGGCCGGATAATGATTTACTAAGAGCGAGGTTTTATTTTGATGGTGGTTATTACACCAAAGCCCTTGCGGAATTACAAGACAAAAAAGAAGCAGACTTAAAACTACTACGTGATAAGATAGAATTAAACTACCGACTGGGCCGTGTATACCAAATGCTGAATAAATATAATGAGGCAATTGCGAGCTATAGCAAAGCCATTAACATTGGGCGAGCATCAAATTATTATTTCGCGGCGAATGCGGCATTGTGCATCGGTAATATTTATGAGTATATTAAGGATTACAACCTTGCGGCTAATTACTACAACCAGGCCTTATCCATGAAACATCATGAATACCAAAATAGTATTGATACGCAGGCTAAAGAAGGTTTAGAAAGAATGCACCGTTAAAGATCATACTTGATTGGTTCATCAGTAAAGCGAATATTGTCTTCGATGGTTTTGATATGAAATTGATTCACTTTTAGTTTCAACTCCTCAAAATCAAAATCGTGATTGGTGCCGCAATCCAACATGGTAGTGGTGATGGTTGGGTTAAGGCTCTCGAAATATTCCACCATGGTAGTAGACCAGATTAGCTGGCAATCACCTTTTATTTGTGGGACAATTTCATACAAACCCTCATCAAATTTAATGTAGCGGATGTAGCAGGTCTCGAGGTTGCCTTGCGGATAGAATAACAGCAGGTTTCCCGGTTCTGATAAAACCTCGGCGGCGTAATCAAAGCTTTCTTTAATAGAACGTTTACCCGGCTCTATAGAGAAACTGCCCATGTAGCGCAGCCATTTATTTTTCTCCATCTGCTTTTTAACCGACATGATGAACAACTTGTTCATACCCTTTTTTAGGAAGACCCTGTTACATACATAAAAAGCCCAAAACCCATCCCAAAAACTGAAATGGTTGCACATGAGTATGTAGGAGTGACCGGGTTTTAGCTTTACGGCATTAATTTCCAATCGCTTAGTTCGTGTGCGAAATACGGCAGCGGCAATCAGTCCTAGTATCCTGAAAAAAAAGTGTGGTAGTGGTTTGGCTTTAATGATCATAATAGTAAACCGGATAATGCTGCAATGAATTCTTCGCCGATCATCTCATGATCCTGATCCAGAATTACAACTTCAGCTTTTTTTAGCTTTGCGAAGAATGTGTTGCCAATTTTTGGCGGATACATAATATCGCGTTTGCCAAATATAAATATGCTCCTGATGTTTTGCCCAGTTAAAGTTTGTATTAATTTATCCTCGTCGGTTTCCAGCAAACGAAGGTAGGTAAAACAGGCATAGAAGTTAAAGCGCAATTCAGGCGTGTCGATCTCTTTGTACAGAATATTGCGCCCCACATCATCAACCAAACCAAGCCACTTACTCACATTTAGCATGTTGATTAATGCTTTCTGACTTTGGGTGAGTTTTTCCAGTATCCTGTTACCCATTTTATTCTTCACAAAAAAGCGAACGAGTTTGCCCGGTTCAATACTGGATGGTGCGGCGATGATGTATTCATCAACTTTATTTCCTAATTCTTCCACAACAGCGGTGGCATAATGCGAACCCATGGAATAGCCCAATACTGAAAAACGGTCTATTTGCTCATGCACACAAAACTCAGATATAAGCTTGCCAAAGTCCTGTTTAGTGATGGGCTGTTTTATATCTGCAAGACTTTGCTGATGCAGCTTAGTTTCTTTATGGAAAAAAAGATCGAAGCCTATAAAAGTATATTTTTCTCCTAAAGCGGGTTCAAGTTTTAAAAACTGTTTGCCGTGCATACCGTATCCGTGAAAACATAGCATGATCTGCTCCCCTTTACCAAATTTATAGTAATGGAGTTTAACCAGGTCGTTTTCAAAGTAATGGTCGGTCAATGTGTGTTACAGGTTGATTTCGATTAATGCCAAAGCCCAAATATAGTCACCATCATGCGAAATGGTTAAGCTGATATTAAACTTGTTTGGGTTTTTGTGCAAGATAACATGCGGACGGCCTTGTGGCTTTTCACGTAGTATCTCTATTTTTTTAAATGGGAAGGAAGATGCATCTATCTGCTTAATTGCTTTGTAAACGGCTTCCTTTGCTGCCCAGGTTGAGGCATATCTAAGCATCGCATCATCAAACTGATCGCAATAAGCAATTTCTTCTTGGGTATAGATCTTGTTTTTGAAGAGATCGTTAAATGATGCGATAAAATCAGGCAGGAAGACAAGATCATTTCCGGCTGCGAATTTTTGGTCGAAAGCTAAATCTTTGATCGATTGTAATAGCTTATTCTCCATCTACTGCAAGGCCCATAATATTAAATCCGCCATCAACATAATGGATATTACCGGTAACTTTTTTGGATAGATCGGAGAAGTAATACAACGCTGTATCACCCACATCACCAGCCTCAATATTACCCAATGGAGCGGTAAATTTACCCATTTTGCGTAGCTTACGAACGCCAAATATTACCCCCGATGAGGTTGTCATCACTAAGCCGGCTGAAATTGCATTAACACGTATTTTTTTATCACGGAAATAACTGGCCAGGTACATCATAATATTCTCCAAAGCCGCTTTATTGATTGCCATACCTGCATATTGCGGGAACACCCTTTGCGATGCATTATAGGTAAGTGTTAGTATAGATGCATTAGGCGCCAGTAAATTTTCGGCAACACGGGCTACTCTCAATAGTGAATAAGCGCTGATATTAAACGAATCCATGAAATCCTCAAAAGGGATATCAATATAAGAGGAAGCAACTTCCTTGCTGCCGGGGATGCTGTAACACATTACCGCCTGGTTGCCGAATGCTACGCCATGCAACAGATAATCGATAGGGCCTAAGCCATCATAAACGGTTTGCAGGAAAGTTTTGATCTGCTCCTCGTTGCGTACATCAACCTCGGCAGCGTATTGGACTTCCATCCCCATTTTATCCATCAGGTATAAAACATCGTCTTTGGTATCGGCAACATAGCTTAACGCCACTTTACAACCCGACTGACAAAGCTTTAAAGCCACATCATAAGCAATGGAACTATCATTCCTGACACCGAATATTACTGCAACTTTGTTTTTGTTATCGATCATATATTTACATAACCAGTTGTCATGCCGAATTTATTTCGGCATCTCTCATGCTAAGTAGCCAGCATGTTGTAAACTTGTCCTGTGGGATGCTGAAACAAGTTCAGCATGACCTTTGGGCGTTATTAATTATCTTTTGATATAGCCATGGCGCTGTTGGTGCCGCCGAACCCATAGTTTAAACAAACTATCTGATTAATTTCTTTGCTTATAGTTTCCTGGGGGATCAAATCTCTATATGCTGCTGCGGGTTTCATTGAGCCTTCCCATCCTTCTTTTTTCTGGAAGTTTTCCAGTTCCGGATTTAAGTTTTCAGAATTTATACAGCCGGGAACCTGTTGATTTTTGAGCATTAGCAATGCTGTAATAAACTCCACAGAGCCTGCTGCGCCCAGCATGTGTCCAAATTGAGATTTAGGAGCCGAAATATGATAACCGCTTTCACCAAGCGTATCCACAACACTTATCAGCTCTAATATATCACCTACCGGTGTTGCGGTGCCGTGTACTTTAACCACATCGGGTTTAATAATTGCTTCTGCTGATAGGCCTTTCCACAATCTTCTCTGACCACCATATGATGGGTAGAACATATCGCCATCCCCATCTGAATTATTGAAATACTCATCGATCACGGCTAAAATATTAGCGCCGCGGGCTTTTGCCATTTCATACTCTTCCAAAGCTACTATGCCAGCCCCGAATGAACATACAAAGCCGTTTCGTTTCGTATCAAAAGGGCGCGAACTTTCGGCAGGACTAAAGCCTTTGCTCAAAACCTGCATGGCATCAAAGCCAATAAAAGTTTCAAGTGATGTACCTTCAACACCACCGGCAACAGCACGATCCTGTAACCCGAATTTTATTAAGCGGTAAGCATAACCAATATTACCTAAACCTGTTGCACAGGCCGAAACAATGGACTCGCATACGCCGCGATTTTTAATAAGACACGATACGTTTGCAGCTTCGCGATATGACATAGCCCTATCAACCATGTGTGAGCCCGCATGGCGGGATTTTTTGCCTAATTCAAAAAAGGCATGCCATGCATTACGCATAATAACGTTTCCACCACCACCTGAAGCAATTACAACACCGGTTTTTTCTGATTGGGTTTCTTCTTTGGTCCAACCGGCCATTTCAATTGAATTTAAGGAGCCCATCATTGCCCAAACGCAGCCTAGATCGGCAGTAGCCATGTTAACATCCGGTATACGCCCGCTTGTATCTACAAATGTTTCGGGCCAATCATAGCCGTCAACAAGGTATATGGGCTCGATGCCAAGGTCGTTATCATTGATAAAGCCTGATACTTTTGATCGTATTTGCTTGTCGCGCTCAGCAGCTTTTGGCCACTCTCTTATTAAGCTTTGACCAGAAAATATTTTCTGATCAAAGACATTGATGTCGGCGCAATCCGGGAAAGCGCCACCCATACCTACAACTGCTACTTTTCTGCCCTGTACCTGCATAATCAGGAATCTTGTCTTGCTTTTGCCTTTAAAATCAAGTCGACAATATCTTTAACTTTTGAGCCTAATTCGTCAATATCTTCATCTTCAAACTCAACGTCAAATTTTTGCTCAACCTTAGCCGCGATATTTATTAACTCGGTTGATGGGGTATTCATATCCGTTAAGAAATCAGTTTCTTCGGTTACGTGCTCTAATTTGGCCGGGTCAACCGTTCTAACTGTTCTTAATACTTCAATCAATCCATCAATTATTTCCTGTCTTTCCATTATAGTGTTATTGTAGTTTTTCAAACATCTCTTTTTTTATTCCCCTGCCGGTGATGTCAAATAGTTCGGCAATCAGCACAAATCCTTCTCCTATATCGTATTTTTTTAAACGCTCTTCGTCAAAATCCTTAAAGTATGCATCGAGGTCAAGTCCTTTTGGTGCTCGGTAAATTCTTCCTTCGCAAACCATTTGGCGCCATTTGTAAAATTTGATAAATCCAATGTTAACAAATGTTTGACCCTTTTCCAAATACGAATGGAAAAACACATTGCCCAAGCTGATGAACGTAGGGATCAACAATTTTGACAACTCCTCCGGCACCATATCCTGTTTCTTCGATTCCAAAAATGTAGCTGCCGCAACTACGGTAGCCTGCGCGAATGATTCGATCATATCCACCCCGCGAAACACATCAAAATGATCTTCCACATCGTGCGCGTTAGGCGTGTAACTGGCTACAACACCAACCTTAGCCTTGTGCCAATGAAAGGCACTTACTAAGCGCTTTTTAGGGCCATGTATCAACCAGTCTTCGGGTAGTTGGCCTACCAGGTTATCTTTAATTTGTGAAGTATCAGTTATCCCCATTTAAATTAATCCACCGTTAATGTGAATATTTGTACCATTTATATATGATGCCTTGTCCGAAACCAAAAAAGCAACAGCCTCAGCCACATCATCTACCTTACCAAACCTTTTGGCAGGTATCATATCCAGGTATTTATCTTTTATAGCATCAGGTATAGTATCGGTCATATCGGTTTGGATAAAACCCGGCGATACACTCAATACCCTTATCGTATGTTCCTGGTTCAATGCTGCAGCTTCTTGCGCTAATGAGCGCGAAAGAGCAGCCAACCCAGCTTTTGTTGCAGCATAAACCGACTGAAACGCATTACCCGTTTCGCCAACTACCGAACTAATGTTGATGATTACACCGCTTTGGTTTAAACCAAAAATCTTCATGGCGGTTTTGCAAATCATAATAGGTGCGCGCAAATTTACATTTAACATGGCATCTATTTCTTTGTCTGGTTGATAGTTTAAAGGTTTATCAAACGTAACGCCCGCATTATTAATCACTCCATATAATGAATCGCCGTGCTGCTTTTTTAATTGCTTGCAAAAATCGGTTACTTCTTCACTATTGCTAAAATCGGCACATAACAACTCACTGCCGGGTATAATTTCGGTAAAACTATCTTTATTTGAGGCGTGCAGAATTAAGGAGTAATCAGCTGATAACTTTTTTGCTATAGCCAGTCCTAAACCCCTGCTGGCCCCGGTTATCAGTATCTTCTTTTTTGTCATGTAGCGATATCGGCAATAAGTTGAATTTTATTTCGGCAAAAATATTATAATTAATGTGATTGGCTAAATAATAATGCCTGCCTTTTATTTATATGTACTGTAACAATAGCTAAAGGTAATGGTTTTTATAAAATAATACCATTTGGTATATAATAATGATTTTTGGCTGACCTTAATGCTTTTTAACAGACCAGTATAAGTTACGTAGTTTCCACTGGCAGTGCTTATAAAACAGTCATTAAATCACCACTTATTGACGTTAATTGTTTCTGAAAAAACTGATATTGTAAATCTGAAAACATTTTGAGTTTTTAATGATTATATCCTTGTTATAACCCCAATTACATGCAGCAGCTAGGTTTAAATAAGTGCCTTTTAGTAATGGCGTTTGTTTTTCTATTTTATCCATTAAAATCACAAGCATATTCAGTTTTAACGCATGAGGCGGTGATTGATGCAAGTTGGGAGCCAACGATACGCCCATTATTAAAGGAAAGATTCCCGATGGCTACCGATAGCGAGTTACGTGTAGCCCATTCATATGCTTATGGTGGGTGCCTTGTTGCCGATATGGGCTATTGCCCTTTTGGAAGTGTGTACTTTACTAATCTTGCCCATTATGTTTGCACCGGTGATTTTGTAACTGCTTTAATTGAGGAAACCCACACGCTGAATGAATACGCCTTTGCGGTAGGCGCGATTAGTCATTATATGGCTGATAAATACGGACACTCTATGGCTACCAATTATGTTGTGCCATTGGTTTATCCCAAATTACAAAAGAAGTATGGGAATATAGTTACTTATGATCAAAACCCTTTAGCACATAGCCGTACAGAACTATCCTTTGATGTGTTACAGGTGGCCAGGGGTAATTATGTAACACAAAGCTATCATGATTTTATAGGGTTTAATGTTGCCACTCCTTTGTTGGAACGCGCCTTTTTAAAAGTTTACGGGCAAGATCTTAACGATGTGTTTGGTGATTTTAATACTGCTTTGGGCACTTTTAGATGGGCTGTTAAAAGTTTAATGCCATCAGTAGCAAGAGCGGCATGGGTATTAAAGCGGGATGATATTAAAAAAATGAATCCCAGTGTTAGAAGTCGTAATTTTCATTATAGCATGCGTAGGCGGGAATATAAACTTGAATTTGGAAAGAAGCGCCAAAAACCTAATTTTAAGGATGATCACCTGGCTTTTTTGATTAGTATCCTGCCCAAAATAGGGCCATTTAAAACATTAAAGTTTAAAGATCCGGGTACTGAAGGAGAAAAGTTGTTTATAAAAAGTTTTGATGCTGTTTTGCTTAATTATTCAATAGCGTTGAAACAATTACATGATGGTACACTGGTATTGCCAAATATTAATTTTGATACGGGTAATCCGACCAAAATTGGCGATTACCCGCTGGCCGATGAAACGTACAGTGAAATGCTTGCCAAATTGCAGGATAAAAAGTTTAATGATCTTAGCGCTAAGCTTAAGAACAATATCGTTTCATTTTATAATAGTGCCGATACCTCATTAGTGGTTAAAGAAAACCCGAGCGAGTGGAAGAAGACTTATGCTGTATTACAGAATATTAAACAAGCACAACCTGTAATACTTGATAGCCTGAAAAATGGGAAAGGTGTTAATTATAAAATGATAACACAATAACTACACGGCTTGTAATTGTGGTAGTTTAATAGTAAACGTAGTGCCGGAATCGGGGGTGCTGCTTACTTCAATATTGCCATCGTGTTTTTTAACAATTTGATGTACAATGCTTAGGCCCAGGCCAACAGAGGCCTCACCACGAACGCCGTTGCGGCGGGCTTTTGAAAAACGATCGAAAATATAGGGTAACATTTCATCAGGGATGCCAATACCATAATCACGCACTTTGATGAAGATATCATTATTTGTTTGTGATAGCGATACATCAATATTACCCTCAGGTTTAGAGAATTTAATGGCATTTATAATCAGGTTATCCATTACACGCTGCATTTTTTCTTTGTGAATTTTAGCATACAGCGGTTTGCCTGCATTTTGGTAAACTATATTTATCTGCCCTTTTTTGTTTTTTAACCACTCGTCAATAATCATCGATAGAAAATCATCAAGTTCGGTTTTTTCCAGGTCGAAACGATTGTGTATTTCGTTTTGCGCGGTTTCAAGCAGGTCGTGAATAATAGATGTAGCCTTATCGCAGGCATTTTTTATCATCTCAATATTTTCATGATAATCATCAGCTGTGTTGTCCTCAGTTTCCATTAACATGGTAACCGTTTTAATAATAGCTAATGGATTCCTGAGATCGTGGGCTACTACACCCAGTATTTCATTTTTAGCGTTGCTGGCGTTTTCTATTTCGATGTTTTTTTCCTCGATGGCTTTTATTTTGAAAAAATTATCGGCCCGATATGAAAATATATATCTTGAAATGCAAAAGAAAACAGTAAGAAGCAGGGCTGAGGCCAGGTTATTTAAAACCAACTCATAAATAACAGATTGATAGAGGGGCAACATAAAGCTAAAAATCAGCCCGGTAGCTAATACAATTATTATGGTTCCAAAGTATTCAAACGTATAAAATACACCTACAATTACTAATCCAACCATATAAGGTAACATGGTATTACGTGGGTTGTACATGCTGAAGAATGTTACCCGCATTGAGTTAATAATTATAAACAGCGCAAACACAAATACAAATAATTGCACCAGCTTTAAGTAACTCTCTTTGGTTGAAAATCGTTTGATTAGCTGTGCACTTATTAAATAAATGCAGGGTGTTACAACTAACGATATCCGATTGGCTATATCATAATCGGATATATGATGTAAAGTTTGATTGGAGAGGTGATAAAAAGAAAATAGGAATCGGATGACCAGCGTAAATATGAAATATATTAAGCTTATGGTTTTTACGTTTCGTAAATTTTGAAGCGTGTAATAGGAACGGAAAGCAAACCTGCCACTTTTATCGGTTTTGCTAAAAAAATAGATCCTCATTACTGTTTAATTACTAGGCCATCGCTAAGATAAAATAAATATAGTATTATATTAAATTTACTCGTAAGGTAATGTATTATTTTACAAACAATAATTTAATAATTAAAAAGGCTTCTTTACACTTAATAAAGAGGCCTTTTTAATTATTATTTAATTACTGTTTTAGTGCTACATTACTGTAAACATGATATTCGCCGGGGGCAAGTGTCATGCTCATGTTTGTTGCTGTAACATTGTAGCTTGTACCTGTAATATTATCAATCCAGATACCGGCTACAGGGAAGGCAACTATAGCTGTGTTTGGCGCAACATCGAAATTACCTACTACTTCCACATCAGCGGTTGGATCGAGCAATTGTATTGTTTTTACCGCGCCGGTTAAACTATAACTAAAGTTAGTAGTTGCAAAAACAGGGTTCTTGATTTTCATATTTATCATTTTTTGATAAATGCTGTATAAATGCAAGCGGTTGGGGTCAGTGTTGTATGTCCAGTTAAATGGTTTATCTATCGTATTATCATTTGGATCTGAGCTTATACTTACATCATAACCGAGTTCGCCGCCTTGCCAAACCATTTTTGGGCCTGGAGATGAAAACATGAATGCCGCGCCCATTTCATCGCGTTTTAAGCCAGTAGGTATATCTTTTATGTTATAACTTCCTGAACTGTTGCCATAGGCTTCGTTTTTGAATTGTAAACGTTCCTGATCATGGCTTTCAAAGTAAGCAACTAAACCGTAAGGCGATGTACCTGTGGCTGGAAAACCATAACCATCATAAAACAATCCCGAAATATCCCAACTTGGATTAGTTGGATAACCCATTGTAGCCTGTTCACCGGGAGTGCTTAAATTAGTCCAGCACATCATCCCCTGGCTGGCATATTGTGCTTCTTCCTGATTGGCAGAAAACATTTCCAGTATCACATAAAAATTAGGATTTAAGCTTTTCATGTAAGTGTTATATTTAGTCCATAAAGCAACACGGGTTCCATCATAAGCAGCCCATGCAGCCTCAGTAGCACTGTTTGATATTGAGCCTGAATTTACCTGTGTATAGCCTTTTGCCTCGTCAAACCTGTATCCATCAATATGATATTCCTGCATCCAGTATTTCATTACGCTTTCAGTAAAATACTGTGTAGTTGCTAATGAATGATTCAATTGCCAGCCAACTGCATCGGGGTGCATGTTTTGTTGGTCAAACCAGGGGTTGCTTGCTGATGGCCCAGCGCTTGCAACCGTTGAAATGGCATACATCTGAACCATTGGTGACGAGCCGAATTGATCTTCCAATACAATATCCTGTATTACTGCTATTCCTCGTTGATGACAGGCATCAACAAAGGCCTTATATGCATTTGGTGTGCCGTAATATTTATCAAGCGCGAACATGAAGTTTGAGTTATATCCCCATGAATCATTGCCCTCAAATTCGTTTATCGGCATTAATTCAATAGCGTTTACCCCAAGTCTTGCTATATAGTTAAGTGTATCGGTTAAAGTTTGATAACTATGTGTAGCAACAAAATCGCGTACAAGCAATTCATAAACAACCAGGTTTTTCTGCGCAGGAGGGGTAAAGGATGTTACTTGCCAGCTATAAGCGGGGTCGTTATAGTAAAAATCAGTTACCTCGCCTGTTGTTTTACCGGTAGGATACGATTTTAAATTAGGATATACAGTAGTTGGTATACCAGGATCGTTAACCGGATCAAGTACTTTGTGGCTATAGGGATCGGCTACTTTTAATGAGCCATCAATATAATATTGATAGCTATACTCAATACTTGGGTCAAGGTTATCAATTTGCACCCACCAGCGTGTACCATCGGTAGTTTTTGTCATGGCAGTGGGTGCCCAGTTGTTAAAGTCACCTATAACAGCAACTGATGTTTTGCCGGGCGCATACAAGTTGAATATTACTGATTTACCTGAATTAATAAATGTTACACCATCGCCTGCACCCGAAGGAATGGAGGTTGATGTAACTGGAGTAGTTTTTCCGGTATCGTTCCCGGAATTGGGCGATTTTTTACAGGATACAAAACTGATAAGCAATATCCCCAACAGTACTAAGTACACGTTCTTATTCATAATAAATTTATTTACAGTTTGTTAATTGGTTTTAAATGAAACGTTTATCTTAAAGAAACAATATAAATCAACCCAATAAAGTGATTCATATTAATTAACGATAAAATACGTATTTTTTAAGTTTATGCAGTAAAACTATTAATTTAAACTTATATAAACAACTATAAACTATAGCGTTATAAAAAGAGAAGTGATGTTTTGTAAAGGATTTTATTTGAGGTGGTGCTTAACTATCTCGATAAGCTCATTCAGATCGAAGGGTTTGCGCAGGTAACCATCGGCAAGGCCGGCCTCGGCAATTTCTTTAATATTACTTACCGCGGAAATGATGATCACAGGGATATGGCTGGTTGCAGAGTCTGATTTTAGTCCTTTGCTTAATTGCTGCCCGTTCGCGTCGCTTTTCCAGTCGGTTAACCAGTTATCAAGCAATATAAGGTTAGGCTTATAATCGTTTATTGATTTCAGGATCTTTGAATCTTCCGAAGCTATTACTTCATAATTTTCCTCCTGCAAAATATAAACAATGGTATCCCTAATATCCTTGTCATCCTCAATCACCAATATTTTTTTAGTTATACCTTCCATAAAAAGCTTGTGATACCGTTGTTAAGTTTAATTATTGTTAAAAAATTATCCTATAGCTATAAATATAGCATAAAATAATCCTTTACTACTATTAACAACCTAAACCACACCTTTTGTTTTAACAGGAAAGTTTTTATGTACTAATAATGACAAATAAACTATACTATATACCGTAGCATAAACGACAACGGGGTTCATAGCTTTCTTTCTCGCCTAATAATATCTGTCCGTCGTTATGAACAAGGCGATACGAATACAGTGCTGGATTACCACAAATTACACATACGGCATGCAGTTTGGTAACCGACTCGGCTATGGCCATTAACGCAGGCATAGGGCCAAAAGGTTTGCCCTGAAAATCCATATCAAGCCCGGCAACAATTACACGAACACCGTTATTGGCAAGGGCATTGCAAATATCAGGCAATTCATCATCAAAGAACTGTGCCTCATCAATACCTACAACCTGTACCTGGCTACCTGGTGCCAATATTGCCGATGCTTTTGATACCGGCATTGATGGTATTGAATTTGAATTATGCGATACCAATGCATTTTCGCTATAGCGGGTATCAGCCTTGGGGCTAAATATCTCCACACTTAAACGGGCTATGCGGGCGCGTTTCAAGCGGCGCATAAGTTCTTCCGTTTTGCCGGAAAACATTGATCCGCATATAACCTCAATACTACCACCGCCTTCGCTTTTACGTTTAAAAATCTCTTCGTGTACTTGCATCCTGAACTTTTAGAAGAGCCTAATATCAGAATTTAATCTTATTTTTGGGTAGCATTTTGAATATAAAAAGCCATGAAACAACAGGAAGTTTTTAAAAAGATAGGCGGTATTATAACGGAGCTTAACGAACAATACGAATATTTGAAAACAATAGATGGCTCATTAAATGAATTGGAGCTCGAGTTGTTTTTAGCTAATTCCAATTTTCTGACCGATCATGTGCTGATACTGAGTAAATTGAATGCACAGAATGTTGCCATAGCTACCCCGGTAGTGCCTGCTCCGGTAATAACCGAACAGAAAAACGATACACCCGAGCCACCTCAAAATTATTTTGAGCCTTTGGTAAGCGTAGCAAGTCCGGAAGTTAAAAGTAAACCGGAAGAAAACCAGTTTGATGCATATAAAGGAGCGGGGGATACAGATAAGAATGATAACCCGGTGCCATTAATAGATCTGAAAACAAGTAGTGATGAGGATTCTTATTCATTTATGCACGAAGATGAACCTGAAACAATAAGACATGAGCTTGTTATGGATGAAACAGATTTGGAGGGTGAAGATGAGCCATATACCACTGAAGCTACAAACGATGAGGTTGAAGAAGTAGAGGTACCATCCGTATCGCCTAGTTCGGAAATTAAATCAGAACCTATAGCTGTAGCGGAGCCCAAAGCAGTATTAGAGCTGGAACAACCTAGGATTGAACAGCCTGAACCGGTTGTGATTAAACCTACTGTTGAACCGCAAAAAGAACAGGCGAAACCCGAGGTGTTAACTATAAATGAACGTATTTCGGCACAGATGGCTGCCAAACAGGGCGTGGCAGAGCAATTATATGTGCAAAGCATCAGCGATTTAAAGCAAGCTATTAACTTAAATGATAAGCTGCTTTTTGTTAAGGATTTATTTAATGGTTATAGCCTGGCTTATAGCGAAGCTATTGATATATTAAACCGTTTTACCAGTTTTGCGGAAGCGGAGCAATTTCTGAAAAATAACTATGTAACCAAAAACCATTGGGATACAAAACCGGAAACCAGCGAGAAGTTTTATGCTTTATTAAAACGCCGTTACGCGTAAATAATACCCATCCGGTTTGAATCGAGTTTGATCAAAACGAAAAGCAACAGCGTAAAACTCACTAGTGATGAACCTCCGTAACTAATGAATGGTAACGGGATGCCAATTGATGGCACTATCCCTATCGTCATCCCCACGTTAATTACTACGTGGAAGAATATAACAGCGGCCACCCCATAAGCGTAAACCCTGGTAAATGTAGCGCGTTGCCGCTCAGCAATACGGATAATCCGGAGCACTAAAAACAGGTATAAGCCCAATACCGTAACCGCGCCTGCAAACCCCCATTCCTCGCCTACCGTACAAAAAATAAAGTCGGTACTTTGCTCTGGCACAAAGTGGTATGTGGTTTGGGTGCCGTGCATATAGCCTTGTCCCCAAAGTTTTCCTGAACCAATAGCTATTTTGGATTGATTTACATTGTAACCCTTACCTTTTAAATCGGTTGTTAGGCCTAATACAATATCAATACGTACCTTTTGATGCGGCTTTAAAACATGGTTATAAAGAAAGTTTACGCTGAATATAAAGGCAATACATATGCATAAACCCAGAAAAACTGCTGAAACAACTTTCTTATTTCGTTTAAACATTAGCATTATAATAAGAGCAATGGCAACCAATGGCCCAATAACATATATGTGATTATCAACCTTTATCGTTAAAACAAATAGTGTGATAAACAGCCCTTCTAATATTAAAAAGTAAGGGGAAAGTCCCTCACGGTATAAAACCAGTATCAATGCGCTAAATACCAATGTTGAACCGGCATCTGGCTGAAGCATAATCAGAGCCATTGGGAAAAGAATGATCCCCGCGGCGATTAAGAAGGATTTAAGCTCGGTTATTTTAACATTGGTGCCGCTTAAATATCGCGCCAGCAACAAACAAGTACTAAACTTAGCCATTTCTGATGGTTGTAGCCTGAAGCCACCACCAAGGGAGATCCAGGCCTGATTACCACCAACATTTCGCCCGATGACCAGTACTAGCATGAGTAATAAGGTAGTTATCCCATAAATGGCGGGTGCTAAGGCAACAAGAAAACGGCTCTCAAGTAATAAGACTATAATAGCTAATGAAATGGCTACGATGATAAATACCAGTTGTTTGCCATAATCCGTGTGCATGTCAAACGCGCTGGGATACCTTGGATCAAAGGCCGCTGAATGTATGTTGAACCAGCCTATGGTGCATAGGCACAGGTATAGAATTACCGCTATCCAGTCGACATTAAAGAAAAGGCTGCGTTGCGGGTTATTCATTATTCCTCCTTCTGCCGGGTTCAGTAATTAAATAAGCGAGCGTATTATTTTTTTTGCTTTTGGTTGATACGCTTTTTTTAGCGGGAAGTTTACGTAGGCTATCAGCCTTAGCTTTTTTAATGCTATCCCTCAACATTGATCTTCTGCTTGATGAGTAGTAGTTGGCCAGATCTGGCATCAGGTTCGCATTTTTAATGCGGTTAAATTCATCCATCGGCCTCCTAATGGTATCGGTTAGATATTTTTCAACCATATAGCTGGCTATAGGAGCAGCCCAATGCGCGCCCTGACCACCGTTTTCAACAATTACCGCGATGGCTATTTTAGGATGTATGCGTGGCGCAAAAGCAACAAATATAGAATGGTCTTCCCCGTGATTTTGTGCTGTACCTGTTTTGCCGCACATTACTATACCCGGTATTTTTGATGCAGCTGCTGTACCGTGATCAACCACAGCCTGCATACCATCTATCAATGGTTCAAAATACAAGGAATCGATACCTGCATAATGTTTTGCTTTGAATTCCGCAGTATTAACTTCTTTATCGCCAATGGACTTTATTAAATGCGGGGTATAATAATAACCATGATTAGCAATGATACATTCAATATTGGCTAACTGAAGAGGGGTAGCTAGCAATTCGCCCTGCCCAATAGCAAGTGATACTACGGTACTTGAGCGCCATGCACCATAATGATATATCTTATCATAATGTTGCGCCGTAGGTAAGAACCCTTTTCCTTCATTTGGCATATCAAGCCCAAGTCTTGATCCTAAGCCAAACTTAGCCACGTTGGTTCTCCACGAAGAGAAAGTAGTATCAACTTTTTTATAGCCGTTTAAATCAATTATTTTTTGGAATACCATCGAAAAATAACCGTTACATGAACCTGCTACCGCTCCACTCAGGTTTACAGTGCCATGTACTTCCAAACATTTTACCGGGTGATTACCTGCCCAATATACACCATGGCAATCATATGTCATTTGTGGGGTGATGATGCCTTCTTGCAAACCTATCAGGGCACTCAGTGGCTTAAATGAGGAGCCGGGGGGATAGTATGCTTGTATAGGTCTGATCAATAAAGGATCATAGGGGTCCTTATACATTTTGGCGGCGTTATTGCCACGCTCGCGGCCTACTAATAAATTAGGATCATAGGTTGGGCTGCTTACAAATGCCAGTATTTCGCCGGTTGATGGTTCGATGGCTACGATGCTGCCTACTTTGCCTTTCATTAACTCTTCGCCCAGTTTTTGTATGCGAAGATCGAGTGATGATTTTAAACGTTCACCAGGGTGGGCAACGGTATCATAGGCACCATTTTCATAACTGCCCATCATTTTACCATGCGAATTTACCACAGTATATTTTACACCTACTTGTCCGCGTAAAACATCTTCATAAGCTTTTTCAACACCGCTAACGCCAATATAATCTCCAGGTTGGTAACGGCCACCTGAACGTTTAATATCCCTGTCGGTAACTTCACCAATATAACCTAAGAATTGAGCCGCTGTGGAATCAGGATAGGTGCGCAAATAACGGGTAGTTGGGAAGAAGCCGGTAAACTCAGATAATCTTTCCTGCAGCGAAGCAAAAGTTTCGGCAGAGAGTTGTTTTTCGAATATCGATGGTAAGCTTGGCGAATATTTGATGGCTTTTTTAAAACGATCATCGAATTCGTCTTTGCTTATCCCCAATAATTTGCAAAATTCTAATGTATCAAAAGGTTTAACCTCTTTTGGGGTGACCATGATATCGTAAAAAGCTTCGTTTTGTACTAATATCTTCCCGTTTCGATCCAGGATTGGGCCACGGGCAGGATATTGTTTTATTGGGCGCAGTACGTTTTTGGTAGCGTAAAGGCGATAGTGATCGTCAATTATTTGTATGTAAAATAATTTGGCGACAAGCAGTAAAATAATGGTGGTAAAAATACCCGCGATGATATATCGCCGTACAAAGAAACTATTCATTTACGCTCTTTTCTCCTGTAAAATAACAACCCCGAAATCAATATCAAAAATACGGTAAATAATGTACTCAGCACTATACGACTAAGGGTAAATTGAATATCAGATAAGTTAAAAACCTCCAGGTTGAAGAGGAAGAAATGATGGAATAAGGTTAGCACCAATATGTAAGTAAAAAACCACCTGAACCCCATGATGCTAAGTGTAGGCTCAGGCTCGTTATCAAAGCCTTCTTTTTGTACGGTGATGTTTATAAACATTACCCGCACTAATGCTAGTATTACACAAGCCGCGGCGTGCAGGCCGGGGGTGTCATAAAAAGCATCAATTGTTAAACCCATTAAAAACGCCAGTGGAAACAGTAAAATGTTAGGCGTTTCAAAAGGTAACAGTAAAATAAATAAAATGTATAGGTATGGTGTTGATAGGTTATACAGCGTAATGTTTTTCAATAAAAACACTTGTATAAACACCAATACTATAAAGCGTAATACGTTAATTATAATTGTCCTAATCATCCTTCTTCTGCAGAGCCTCCAATCCCTCTTGTTCTTTCGCGAATTTATAATCTACCACATCAACATATTGTAGTTTAGTAAAATCAACAGAAAAGGTTACTTCCATGTTTAATGATATGCCCCCACCCTTAGGGTGTAAATTAGTGATGCGGCCAACCGGTATGCCCTGTGGGAACAATGAGTAACCGGATGTTACTACCATTTCGCCAAGTTTGGGTTGTGCGTTATTGGTTACATCCATTAACATGCCCTTGGTAGGGTTAAGGTCATCGCCCCAACGTATATACCCAATTTCTCTGTTGGTTGCCAGCATTACGCTGAAACGGGTATCTTTATTCAGCAGGGATTGTACGTTGGCCAAATGCTCCGTAACATTAATCACTTTACCCACAATACCCGCACCGGATATAACACCCATACCTACCGCTATACCATCCTTACTGCCACGATTAATGGTAATGTAGTTATAGCTGTGGTTGGTTGAATTGTTAATCACCTTGGCATCGATGTATTCATATTGAGTTTTAAAAACAGTATCGTTTATTTTATGCCGGGCAATGGTATCGATATAAAAAGATGATTTTTGCTGATTACGCAAACGTGCGTTTTCGCGTGCAAGGCTATCGTTTACCTCTTTAAGCGAAAGATAATCATAAAGGCCATTTATCTGCGTGTATAACCTGCCGGTAACCTCGTTAGAGCTATTTATTACTGATGCTTTTTGGAAAGCGTTATATTTAACGTAGATAATTATCGAACTGATCTCGAAAATAAGGAATAAGAAGAATGCGTTGTACTTAGTAATGAAAATCAATAAATTACGCATCGGTCTTTGATAGATTTGAGACTTGAGATGTGAGACATGAGACTTGAAATTTTTAGCTTATCTCAAATCTCATGTCTCACATCTCAAATCTAAATTATTGCATTAAGAATTTAAAATTACCAATATTTTTTAGCGCTGTACCTGTACCGCGTACTACGGCACGAAGCGGATCTTCGGCAACGTGTACAGGTAGTTTTGTTTTTGATGCCACACGTTTATCTAAACCACGTAACAACGCGCCACCACCTGTTAGGTAGATACCTGTTTGGTAAATATCAGCAGATAATTCCGGTGGAGTGATCTCTAATGCCTTAAGGATAGCTTCCTCAATTTTAGAAATCGATTTATCTAAACAATGCGCGATCTCGGTATACGATACCATGATCTGTTTTGGTACACCAGTCATTAAGTCACGACCTTGAACAGCAAAATCAGCCGGTGGATCAGCCAGCTCAGGTAAAGCGGCGCCAACTTCAATTTTGATTTTCTCAGCAGTACGGTCACCGATCATGATGTTGTGTTGGCGACGGATGTATTGAACGATATCAGAATCAAAGTTATCACCCGCAACACGGATAGACTGATCACAAACGATACCTGATAAAGCGATAACCGCGATCTCGGTAGTACCCCCACCAATATCGATGATCATGTTACCCATAGGCTCCTCTACATCAATACCGATACCTACAGCCGCAGCCATCGGCTCGTGTATTAAATAAACTTCTTTAGCGCCTGCAATTTCGGCGCTGTCACGTACGGCACGTTTTTCAACCTCGGTAATACCTGAGGGGATACAGATCACCATACGCAATGAAGGGAAGAACCATCCTTTACCTGGGTTAATCATTTTGATCATGCCGCGTATCATGTGCTCGGCAGCATTAAAGTCGGCAATTACACCGTCTTTCAATGGGCGAACGGTACGAATATTATCGTGCGTTTTGCCTTCCATTTGCATAGCCTGGCGACCGATAGCGATCACTTTGTTGGTTGTGCGATCGAAAGCCACGATAGACGGCTCGTCAACAACAACTTTATCATTATGTATGATGAGGGTATTTGCGGTACCTAAGTCAATGGCAATTTCTTGCGTGAAAAAATTAAATAAACCCATTTGTATTTTTTGAATTAAAGCACGATTCAGTTAAAAGCGAATTGTTAAATATAACTCCGATTTTTAATAATTCGTATTAAATCGTGTAATTAAGTATTGTTTTATTAATGTTTAAAATGGCGTACGCCGGTTGTTACCATAGCGATGCCTTTTTGGTTGCACATATCAATAGAGTCCTGATCCTTGATAGATCCACCGGGTTGTAATATAGCGGTTATTCCTGCATCGGCAGCAATTTCGGCACAATCAGGGAACGGGAAAAATGCATCAGATGCCATTACCGCGCCTTTTAAATCAAACCCAAAACTTTCAGCCTTGATGATGGCTTGCTTTAATGAATCTACCCTTGAAGTTTGACCCACACCGCTTGACATTAGCTGGTTTTTTTTAGCGAATACGATAGTATTTGATTTGGTATGTTTAACCACTTTATTAGCGAAGTACAAATCTTTCAATTCGTGCTCGGTAGCTTTTTTATTTGTAACTGATGTCATTTGAGCCGGGCCTTCAACAACTGAATCCTTATCCTGCTCGATAACGCCATTTAATAAGGTTTTAAATTGCTTGGTAGGCAATTCAACCGTTTGGCGAATAAGAATGATGCGGTTCTTTTTTGATTGAAGTATCTGAACTGCTTCATCAGTGTAAGCAGGCGCGATTAGCACCTCGTAAAATATTTTACTGATCTCGGTTGCAGTTTCGGCATTGATCTCATCATTAGCGATGATCACACCACCAAAGGCAGAAACCGGGTCGCATGCTAAGGCATCAATCCAAGCCTCTTTAATAAAGTTACGTGATGCTATACCGCAAGCATTGGTATGTTTTAAAATAGCGATAGTAGGCTCGGTAAACTCATCAATTAAAGCTACGGCTGCATCAACATCAACTAAATTGTTGTATGATAATTCCTTGCCGTGTAGCTTGGTGAACATTGCATCCAGGTTACCATAGAATACACCTTTTTGATGCGGGTTTTCGCCGTAACGTAAAGTTTGGCTGGTTTGTATGCTTTGTTTAAATACCGGCATTGGTTCTTCCTGGTTAAAGTACTGGAAGATGGCGGTATCGTAATTGGATGATATGTTGAATGCTTTTTGTGCAAATGTACGGCGCTGATCAAAAGTGGTAGTACCTTCCTGACTTTTTAACATGCCTTCCAGTTCGGTGTAATCATCTTTAGAAGCCAGTATCACTACATCTTTAAAGTTTTTAGCTGCTGCGCGGATAAGTGAGATACCGCCAATGTCGATCTTCTCGATTACATCCTCCTGGCCTGCGCCCGAATTTACGGTTTCTTCAAACGGGTAAAGATCAACAATAACCAAATCTATTTCGGGGATCTCGTATTGCGCTAATTGCTGCTCATCGCTTTCAAAATTTCTGCGGGCCAAAATACCACCAAATACTTTAGGGTGCAGCGTTTTTACACGACCGCCCAATATAGAAGGGTACGAGGTAAGGTCCTCAACAGCAATTACATCAACCCCTAGGCTACGTATAAAAGTTTCAGTTCCGCCGGTAGAATAAATTTTCACACCCAGGCGGTTTAACTCATAAATAAGCGGCTCAAGATTGTCTTTGTAATAAACAGAAATTAAGGCGTTTTTTATTTGAACAGATTGGCTCATTTGCAATAAATTTTTGAGCCGCAAAGGTAGGAATTTGTGATTAGAGATTAGAGATTAGTGAGTAGTTTTTTTCATTAATTATAATGATACTGAGAAATATAGTTAACTTGGGTTTATGGTTGATATAAATCATACAAAAAATCCTGAAAAAAGAGAATTATGTTTAGAAGACATAATCAAAGGAATTGGTAGAAAGGCAACGGATGGAGAATTGTTGAATTATTTATTGAAGAATAATGATATTGCCTCAATAAGCCTTGAAAGTGCATTTGCTAAATATTTAGATTGAAATAATTATGAAGATAAGTTGGAAAAAAATCATTTTATATTCTTTAATTCTTTTTTTATTGCCTATCTATTCATTTATAAAACTCTCTCCTTCATCAGCTTCATTAATAGGCACTAAGTGGTACTTTTATGAAGAGTATTCAAGTCCGGGTGGTGCGGGAAGTTGGTACAAGGTATCAGATACTGATTCAAAGAAATATTTCGAATTACAAAAGAATGGAGAAGTCGTAGGTGACTTTTTTTCTTATGATAAGTATTATTTAATGAAAGACAGCTCAAATTTTGAGTTACTGGATTCAACTAAAAAGGCAGTGGGCGCTTATCATTGTACTATTAATAAAGACACTTTGGTCATAAGCGTTATTTGCAAAGAAGGTTGTGGATGGATGTTTGTTAAACGGAACTGATTTGGCAATTAATAATATACTCTAACCTCAACTCTTCATCTTCTTCAACAAATTCTCTACCACTTTCGGAAAATGCTGGTGTTCTAACTGCTGGCCTTTAAATTTGATCATTTCTAAATTATCGCCGGGTTCAATTTTAAAACGGGATTGGTGGATGATCTCACCTTCGTCAAAATTCTCGTCGACAAAGTGAATGGTGATGCCTGATTCTTCTTCGTGATTGGCTAAAACAGCTTTGTGCACGTGATCGCCGTACATACCTGCGCCGCCATATTTGGGTAACAGGGCGGGGTGCAGGTTGATTATTTTATTTGGGAATGCTTTTAATAAGGATACCGGAACCAGCCAAAGAAAGCCCGCCAGCACAATTAAATCTACCTGTAGGTTTTTAAGCAGTTTAATTACATCGTCGGACTTATAAAACTCGTCACGGTTAAAAATATGCGATGGTACCTCAAAATTATCGGCACGTTGTAATACATACGCCTGTGGGTTATTAGTGAGGATAAGCACAACTTCCGCTTCGGAGTTGCGCTTAAAGTGTTCCATGATCTTTTGAGCATTTGATCCGGAACCTGAAGCAAAAATGGCTATTCTTTTTTTCAAAATGGCAGATCAATTTTTTATATCCATCCAAATATAAAATTTTCGGATTAATAACCTGTGTTAAACAGGTTGTTTTTTAATTGAATGTTAAACGGGTGAATTAATATATCGTTATTGCGTACTTGCAATTTGATGTACAAAGCCATACTGAATTATGCGTTGTTTAGTTGTAGAGGTAACAAATATATTAACATCGCCGGTTTGTAATACCATGGAATATTGACCGAGATTAATGATTTTGGTGTATTTAAATGGCATACTCTTGTTCGGGTCAGGTGCGCCACCTATCAAAGTATCAGCACATAACATGGTTGAATTTAAAACGAGCTGATCTGAGGTTAGTGACCATGAACCTGACGTTTTCTGCGGTATGCATTCAAAATTGGTATAACCACAGGTATTGTTGGTATTAAATGTAAATATTTGTGTGCTATCGCAGTTAGTATTCAAGGTATCGATACTTACTTTGCTACTTCCTAGTTTATTAATCACCTGCACCGATGCCAACTGCCATTTGCCTCTGGTTAACAATGTTTCAATCGAGTTTTGGTTGTCCTTTTTGCAAGAGTTAATTACAAGGCCTGCTATTGCCAGAACTGCTACTGTTAAGGAGAAGAGTATTTTTTTGTTTTTCATTGAATCTGTCAGCAAAAGTAAAAAAATGCGGCTATTGTAATTGCATATGGGTAATTATAACTGTTTTATGCCGCAAATATTACACGATTGATGATTATGAGCTAAACAGGATAGGTAGCTTTGCGTTTATATTAAAAAATATATAATATGCGCATACCCTTTGCAAAACTCCAATCCGAATTTAAAAGGATATTACTCAACCTTAATTTTACCGAAGATAAAGCCGAACAATGCGCTACAGTTTTTGCCGAGAATAGCAGAGACGGTGTGTATACGCATGGTTTAAACCGTTTTCCGGTGTTTGTTGATTTTGTAAAACAGGGTTTGGTTAAGCCGGATGCCGAAGCAACAAAAGCAGGCGGTTTTGGCGCGATAGAGCAATGGGATGGTAATTTAGGCCCTGGTATATTAAATGCCCGCTTTTGCATGAACCGTGCTATTGAGCTGGCAAAAACAAACGGAATTGGATGCGTAGCGGTAAAAAACACCAACCATTGGATGCGTGCCGGAACATACGGCTGGCAAGCCGCCGATGCCGGATTTATTGGTATTTGCTTTACCAACACCATTGCTAATTTGCCGCCCTGGGGTGGGATAGACCCACGTTTAGGGAATAATCCGCTGGTTATAGCAGTACCGCGTGCCGGGGGAAATGTGGTGTTGGATATGGCTATTTCCCAATATTCGGTAGGTAAACTACAACAATATAAAATGAATGGCGAGGCTTTACCATTGCCGGGAGGTTATGACGCTGATGGGAATTTAAGTACCGATGCTACAACTATTTTGGAATCAAAAAGATTATTGCCGGTTGGTTTTTGGAAGGGATCGGGGTTGTCGCTGGTGCTTGATTTGCTGGCAAGTATATTAAGCCAGGGAAATTCTACCGCTAACATCACTCAAAATGAAACGGAGAGTGGTGTATCGCAGGTATTTATCTGCATAAAGCCGCAGGATAATGATTATACAGCTAATATTATTGAGGGAATTATCAGCTATACTAAAAGCAGTAGACCTGAAAAGAAAGGTGGTTCTATTTCTTATCCCGGAGAGAATACGTTGAAGACCCGTGAGAAAAGTTTAGCTGATGGTGTTTTGGTTGATGAGCGGATTTGGGAAAAGGTTAAAAATCTATAAGCGTCATTGCGAGGAACGAAGCAATCTCTACATACGCAGGTCGGACTTGGTGGTTTTCTCTGCATAGCATAGAGATTGCTTCGTACCTCGCAATGACAGGGGGGAATAAATATTACCCCATCATCCCTTCAAATTTCTCCCAAAAACCATCCTGTGGTACTGGCGCAGTAATCAATATTGGTTCTTTTTTTATGGGGTGGATGAATTGCAGGCGACGCGCATGCAGGCAAATGCTTTTGCGTAAACTGCCGCGAGGGTAACCATATTTATTATCGCCTACTATAGGGCAGCCGAGGGTTGATAGCTGTACCCGTATTTGATGCGGGCGACCAGTGATTGGATCAACCTCTATTAAATAGTAGCCGTTTAGTTCGCCAACCAGTTTATAGTTTAGTTCGGAGCGCTGGCTGCCGGCTACCTCACGGTCGTGGGCTTTGGTTACGTTTTTTTGTGGGTTCTTGATAAGGTAATGTACCAGGTTACCAGCGATAGGATTTGGCCTGTTGCGCACCACTGCATAATAGGTTTTATGCATTTCGCGACTTTTAAACATCTGGTTGATGCGCTCCAGTGCCTTGCTGGTTTTGGCGAAGAGGATTACGCCACTTACCGGTCTGTCTAATCTATGCACTACACCCAAAAACGCACCATTAGGTTTGTTGTATTTTTTGGCGATATACTTTTTTACCTTATCATCTAACGACTCATCGCCGGTATCATCAACCTGTACAATATCGCCCGCGCGTTTGTTGATGGCGATGAGGTGATTGTCCTCATACAGCACATCGTCGTCGGTAATATCGTAGTTGGTGTATTTAAATTCGGTTCTGGCCATTTTTTAGTCTGAAAGTCCGGAAGTCGGTAAGACCGAAAGTCCGGAAGTTATAATACTCCCCCTTCAGGGGGCTGGGGGGCTAATATTGCTCTTTTTCGTTTGGAAAGCTTTTGGCTTTCACGTCGCTTACATAGTTTTTGATAGCGCCGTTCATTATGTCGTATAAATCGGCATATTGGCGAAGGAAACGGGGTTTGAAACCTTTGTTGATGCCCAGCATATCATGAATAACTAAAACCTGGCCGCTACAGGCCTGGCCTGCGCCTATGCCTATTGTTGGGATGTTAATCATGTCTGTTACTTCGGCAGCAAGTTTAGCAGGAATTTTCTCTAGTACTATTCCGAAACAGCCTAGCTCTTGTAGTTTTAACGCGTCTTCTTTAAGTTTCTGCGCCTCTGCTTCGTGCTTGGCACGAACGGTATAGGTGCCAAATTTATAGATAGATTGCGGTGTTAACCCTAAGTGCCCCATTACCGGTATACCCGCGGTTAAAATGCGACTAACGGATTCGGCTATTTCAACGCCGCCTTCTATTTTTACACCATGTGCGCCGGATTCTTTCATGATGCGGATGGCGGAGTTTAATGCTTCTTTTGAATTTCCCTGGTAAGTGCCAAAAGGTAAATCGACTATTACCAAGGCACGTTTTACCGCACGAACAACCGACGAAGCATGATAGATCATTTGATCGAGCGTGATAGGCAGGGTAGTTTCGTGCCCAGCCATTACGTTTGAGGCTGAATCGCCAACAAGGATGATATCCATACCGGCATCATCAACAATAGTAGCCATCGAATAATCATAAGCGGTAAGCATGGCAATCTTCTCGCCGCTGTTCCTCATCTCCTGTAGTATATGTGTGGTGATGCGCTTAACTTCTTTGTGTACAGACATGGTGTTTGTTTATGAGAAGCAAAGGTGGGAATTATTTCGGATTTTTCACTTTCGTTTGTTTTCAACGGTGTTCAAGAGGGCTACGCCGTTTCGGATTTTCAATTTGGGATTTATTTTCGGGCACATACTGTACCACGGTGCAAGTGAAACACATGGTACATTTGGTACACTTTTCGCCCCAAAAACGCCCGAAACAGTGACAAAAAAGCGGTTTTTAGATTGTTTTTGAAGTGAATTTTGAGCGAAAAACGGTTGTTTTAGACCGAAAAGCGATTGAAAAACGCCTATTTTTGTTGATTTTTCGCTATTTTCTGATGGAAAATTGTATGCTTTTGTGTGGTTTGGGAATACTTATGAATTGTTTTATCACAGAGTTCACAAAGAAAAATACAGAGGTTCGCAGAATTTTGTTTCACTTTGAAACAGTGCACTCTTAATAAACTTGTCATGCTGAGGAACGAAGCATCTATCCGCTAATCTGCAAAATGGTGAGTCTGTCGATAGATTCTTCGCTGTGCTCAGAATGACATAGGGCACGCATTAGGGATTGCAACGGATACCGGCCCTCGCGCTTAATGCCTCGTGTAGTATGAGTGCAAAGCCCGGGCCGCAGGCAATGCCCAAATCCTCATCAATTTCTGATAATCCAATTACAATAAAATTCAAAATCACTCTTTTAAACCCCAAAATAAAATCATACTTTTGCAGCGTGAAAAAAGAAGTTTCTTACTTCATTTCTGCATCCTTAAAAGGGGCTTGTCATCCTGAGCTTAGTCGAAGGGCTAACCAACCCATTAATCATTCTATTTTTTTAACAAATGACTTACTTCACCCAACTACCGGCGGTATTATTACTGGCTGACGGAACTGTGTTTTATGGCAAAGCTGCCGGAAAAATTGGTACTACTACCGGCGAAATATGCTTTAATACCGGCATGACCGGCTACCAGGAAATTTTTACTGACCCATCGTATTTTGGTCAGATAATGGTGGCTACCAACGCGCATATCGGTAATTACGGTATTGCTGATGCTGAAGTTGAATCAGGACACATACAGATTGCCGGCTTGGTTTGTAAAAATTACAATATTAACTACAGCCGCAAACAGGCTAACGAAAGCATACAGGATTATTTCCAACAACAGAACATCGTAGGTATCAGCGATATTGATACCCGTCAGCTGGTTCGTCATATACGTGATAAGGGTGCAATGAACGCGATCATCTCTTCAGAAATTACTGATATTGAAGAGTTAAAAGCTAAGTTAGACCTGGTGCCATCAATGGATGGTTTGGAGCTGTCGTCACAGGTTTCAACTACCGAAAGCTATACTTTCGGTGATGAAAACGCTAAGTACCGTGTAGCGGTGCTTGACTTAGGTGTTAAGAAAAACATCCTGCGTAATTTTGATGATCGTGATGTGTTTGCGAAGGTTTACCCGGCAAAAACATCTTTCGAAGAAATGGAAAAGGATTTTTCACCATCAGGATATTTCATCTCAAACGGCCCCGGCGATCCGTCGGCTATGCCTTATGCGATTGATACCGTGAAAGAGATATTAGCAGCAGGCAAACCAATGTTCGGGATATGTTTAGGTCACCAGTTATTGGCCTTGGCTAACGACATCCCAACCCGAAAAATGTTTAACGGTCACCGCGGATTAAACCACCCGGTAAAAAATATCATTATTAACCATTGCGAGGTTACTTCACAAAACCACGGTTTTGGTGTAGTGCCTGAAGCGGTTAGGGCATCGGACAAAGTAGAGATCACCCACGTGAACTTAAACGACCAGTCGATTGAAGGTATCAGGGTAAAAGGTAAAAAAGCATTCTCGGTACAATATCACCCGGAATCATCTCCGGGCCCTCACGATAGCAGGTATTTGTTTGATGACTTTATTAAGTTGATGAATTAATAGATTCATAGCTATATAGAAAAGGTCAGGATTTAATCCTGACCTTTTTTTGTTTCTATCCAGGCGTCATTGCGAGTGGAGCGTGGCAATCCCCGACTTACAGAGACGTGTAAACGGTCGGGTGTCACACTGAGGCTCTCGAAGTGTTGTGCGGTGGGGTTTGGAAGTATTTTCGTTTTAACGAAGTATTCTGTCCCGCTCATTGCCGCGGGGGCTACTTCTTTTGTCTTGACACAAAAGAAGCAAAAAGTCAAGACGGAAAAAACCTTCTGCCCGCAAGGCCAACACCCGGCCCGGTTTTCCGTCGGGCCTTTGCGCTGTTTGTAGTAAAAAAACTATTTTCTCAATAACGCCCGGCATATTTAGCTTATAGGATTTAATCCTGACATTTTTTGTTATATTAAATAGAATGATTAATTATTTGGTTGATTTAGCCTGATTCAGTAGTTCTGTGTAATGTTGACCACACAAAAACGCCAATGCGATAAGTGCCCCAAGAGCAGTAAGTATTGCTATTTGCTCTTTTAATTTAAGATTTGAAAATACTTGCCACAATCGCTTCAAGTTTACACCCTCAATTTGCCAAATACTTTCATTTAGACGTTCAATTTCCTTGCCTTTTGCTTTGTCTGTATTGATATAGTCGTCAATTAATTTATTGAATTGATTGATTTGGTTTTTTGCTTGATTTAATTGAGTTAAAAGATTTGCATTTTGTTGAATCTGCTCAGTTAAATGTTGTTTGGTTTGTACCAAAATAAGAGAATTATTATCTTGAATTATTGGAATTTCGGTTTGATAATGATCGTTAATAAAGTCAATATATGAATTGATATATCCTTTTGCCGTATTTTTCCATGTACCTGTAATTGCATAAGTTAGTTTCTCAATTTCATGCGAACGAGTAACTCCATCCATTCCATTAAATATTATTTTAATATCTTGAGATGTTCTTGAACACCATACTTTGTCTTCAATATCATATTTGTTCAAATCTGACAAACGTTGATTTAATATCTCAATCGCTTTAGTTTTACTAATATTTAATCCACTCATACCAATTATAAAGATGATCTTTTAAATAATTAATTTCATTTCCCTAAATAATACCCCGGCACTTTCAATCCTTTCTTTTCTACATCCCAAATAATGCTCGACACTTTCCAACCGGTTGGCGTTTTGATGAGTTGGAAGCTGTTCACTCCTGTTTCTGTAATATTTTCTTTTTTGCTGTTGACGACTGCTTTATAAGTGCTTATGCGCTCTGCTATTTTACCGAATTGCTCTGTTTTTCCAAAGATTTCTTTTTCACTGTAAGCATAAACGGTATCGGCCTCCACAAATGAGCGAAACAGATATATAAACTGGTTAATGGTAGTCACCCGTGCGGTATCTGACCTGCAACTGATCAGTTGTGCTTGGGGGATAAAGTGGGTTTTGATACTGTCATAATTCGGTGTGTCGCCTTTTTTAAAGGTTAGGGATGTATAGGTGTCGTGTACGGCTTGGGTAATAGCTTTATCGTCAGGTACAGTATAAACGGCTGCGGAATCGGTAATAGGTTGGGTGTTTTTGGTATGGCAGGCGCTTAGGGTTATGATGCAAGTGGTGTATAGGAGGAGCTTTTTCATGGTATTAATGTGTTAATAATATAAAGATGTAAAAAAGAATTGTCATTCTGAGCAGAGCGAAGAATCTCAGAACTTTGCTCAACGTTTTGCATTGGCGGATAGATTCTTCGCTCCGCTCAGAATGACAAGGGTAGATGAGATTTTCATCGGCAAATTTCCGCCATTCACCGACAGTTTTTCAAGCCTCCCCAATTAAGGCTAACGCAGGGGGCGTTGTATATGCATTTTTGAATCATAAACAATAAACACTATGGAAAAGCTACTCACAATACACCTGATAAATTTAGCATTAAACGCGGCCGAGCACCTACATGCTTTGCTTACAACAATGGGTCACCTGGTAAAATAATAGAACAATGGAACGGATTACTACCTTTTACAATTATCTGCAAATAAATCTGTTTCGCATTGTGGCAGCGGTTTTGCTTAACTGGTAGCCCCACCCAACCCTCCCCGGAAGGGAGGGCTTTTATAAGCATAAAGTCAAAGTCTCCCCTACCGGGGGAGATTTAGAGGGGGCAGTGTTGGTTATATCATTAATCTATCGCATTTTTGCGCCATGGCGAAACAACCCATTATTACCGTAAATAACCTGGTAAAAAACTACGGCGATTTTAATGCTGTAAAGGATATTAGTTTTGAAGTTTACGAGGGCGAGATCTTCGGGCTGCTTGGCCCGAACGGGGCCGGCAAAACTACCACTTTAGAAATTATTGAAACCCTGCGCGACAAAACATCCGGCACTATTACTGTTGATGGCTTTGATATTGAGAAGGATGCCGCCAGTATCAAAAAACGCATTGGCGTGCAGTTACAGGCAGCGGGATATTATCCAAATTTAAATCTTTCTGAATTAATTGAACTGTTCTCGGGCTTATATGGTGTTAACAAAACACCTATGGAAATGCTGGAAAAGGTTGCATTGACCGATAAAGCCAAAGCTAAATACAAAGAACTTTCCGGTGGACAAAAACAACGGTTCTCTATCGCTACTACCTTAATAAACGATCCACGTATTATATTTTTGGACGAGCCGACTACAGGTCTTGATCCGCAGGCACGCCGTAATTTGTGGGATCTGATCAAAGAAATCCGTGACAGTGGAACTACAGTTGTGATCACTACCCATTATATGGATGAAGCCGAAATACTATGCGATCGTGTTGCCTTTGTTGATGGTGGCCGAATTATAGATATTGATACACCTGATAATTTTATAGATAAGTTAGTTGCCACGGGCTTTGAACGTAAGAAAGAAGTGAAGCTGGCCAACCTGGAAGACGTGTTTATTAATTTGACAGGTAAAGAGTGGAGAGAAGGGTAGAAAGCCCCCTCTAAATCTCCCCCGGTAGGGGAGACTTTATATTAAATTTTATAACTGATAATAATATTCCTTTAAAGCCCTCCTTTCCGGGGAGGGTTTGGGTGGGGCTGATAAAAATGAACAAACCATACAGTAATTTTAACGCGACTTTGGCTATTGCTAAAGCCAGTTTCCGATCTATTTTGCGCAGCCCTTCGGCGGTGATATTTACACTTTTATTTCCGCTAATATTTATTTTGGTGTTCGGATTTATTGGCGGCGGCGGTATAACTGTTGATTTGGGCGTGGCTAAAGGCAGCGATGTAAATAACCCAATATATAAAGCGCTGCAAAGCTCGGGTGTGATCCATTTGGTAACCAATGAATCGGCAGAGCAGATGAATAAGGATCTGGCTAAAGGGCATTTGGACGCTATACTTAATATCACTAAAAATACTACCAGCTGGCCTGTTTATGCGCCGGTACAGGGTAAGCCACAATTGCCGCCTTTTACAGTGAATGTGCAGTATACCAGCGCTTCGCAGGAAAAAGGGAAGATATTGAATTCATTAGTAAGCGGTATTCTGTTTAAAATGAACTCAGCAATGGCGAAAAATACGCCACCTGCATTGGCTGAGTTAAAAGAAACTACTGTAACTGTTCGTGCCTATAAAACAATCGACTTTATTTTGCCGGGACAGTTGGGCTTTTCGCTGTTGAGTACCGGTGTGTTTGGTACGGCATTCGT
>JAMFRP010000032.1 GCA_026224775.1 Bacteroidota bacterium | reverse complement strand
TGAACCAACCGAGCGGAAGACGAGGTTCGAACTCGCGACCTATAGCTTGGAAGGCTATCGCTCTACCAACTGAGCTACTTCCGCTTAATTCAGTTAGCAGTTTACAGTAAACAGTTTGCAGTAATGCAAATGAAAACTATAAACTGCAACCGCCTGTTGTTAACACCTCTCGCCTTAATTTGCATTAAGCAAACTGCCGACTTAAAACTGCCAACTCCTCTTGTGGGGGGAGAAGGATTCGAACCTTCGTAGCCGAAGCAACGGATTTACAGTCCGTCCCATTTGACCGCTCTGGTATCCCCCCATTTGTTATTCCGGATCGTTAATGTTCAAAGTTGAAGCTAAACATCACAATCCGAAAAAACAGAGCCTCCTATCGGGATCGAACCAATGACCTACTGATTACAAGTCAGTCGCTCTACCAGCTGAGCTAAGGAGGCTTAAAAATTTACCTTTATTTCTCCTCTGCTCCATTGCTGGCCATCGGATTTTTACCGGTTAAATTATTAATATCTTTTTTATTTTAAAGAACCAACCCTTTTGTTGAAAATCTGCGTCGCATACCTCTCTAAAAGGGATTGCAAATTTACAAATAAATTATGCCCATCAAAATTTTTTATCAAAAAAAAATCGATGGGTTTAAAGCCATCGATTTTCCGGGAATTGTATCCTATGATTTCGGTTAGAAATCGTCCTCATTATCAGCTAAAACCGCATTTTTAACGGCTTCGGCAGCAATTGTTTTCTTCTGTTTATATTTTTCAATTTGTTTGCGCAGGCTCTCAACCGCCAGGTCGGTAGCCTCTTCAAAGCTCTTACATTGTTCTTTCGCGAATAATGCGATGCCCGGAAGCAACAGTTTAATCTCCGTTATCTTATTTGCCTCATCTTCTACGTTTTCCAGTTTCAAATAAACCTCGCCACTAATAATGTGGTCGTGAAAGGTGTCTAACTTATCAGCTTTTTTCTGGATAAAATCCAACAACTTCTTGTCTGCGTTAAAACGAATAGATTGCACTGTAATTTTCATGATTCCTCCTTGTTATGCCTTTGGATGGGCTTGTTTATAAATAGACTTCAATCGCTCAACGGAGTTGTGTGTGTAAATTTGGGTTGCGCTAAGGTTAGCATGGCCCAAAAGTTCTTTGATGGCGTTAAGGTCGGCGCCGCGGTTAAGTAAACTTGTTGCAAATGTGTGCCTCAGCACGTGGGGGCTTTTTTTGTTTTGGGTTGATATGTAAGATAAATACTTTTGCACTATTAAATAAATGAGCTTTGGATATGCATCGGCTCCTTTATCTGTAACGAGTAATGTTAGGGAATTGTTATTAAAATTTTGATTTTTCTTTAACTCCAGGTACTCGCTTATTAGCAGTTTCAGCTCGTTATTTATAGGTATAATCCTCTGTTTGTTGCGTTTACCTAAAACTTTTACGGTTCCTTCGTAAATATTTATATCGGTTTCTTTTACGCCTAATAATTCAGCTAGGCGCATGCCGGTGCCAAACAGGGTTTCAATCACCAGTTTATCACGCACGCCTTTAAAATCGTGGCTGAACACCTCGTTATCATCCAGCATTTGCGTAAGCTTTGCATCTTCCACAACTACAGGTAGATTTTTAGGGCTTTTTGGCGTATTTATTTTTGAGGCCGGATTATGGGTGATGATACCCTCCTGCAATAAAAATTTAAAGTATTTGCGCAGCGTGGCTATTTTGCGGGTGATGGAACGCGCGGTAATATCTTCGCTCATCATGGCTACCATCCAATTGCGGATGAGGTGATGGGTGATCTCTGAAGGATGTGTAATGGTTTCTTCGGGGGTGTTGAGGAAGCGTATAAATTGATCCAGATCTGACTGATAGGCAGATACTGTATGCGGAGAGTACCGTTTTTCGAACTGAATATATTGTATAAAACGGGCTAAAAACATAAAAACTATTTATACATCCAAGAATATGAATGTACAAATAGTTTTAATATATAATTAGCAAAAACTGTAAAATAAATTTACACAGTTTCCGCGTTCATATTTTGCTTGTAGATAGCATGTTTGATTTCATGCCTACGGGTAATCGATTTCTTTTCGAATGCCTGACGGCTACGAAGTTCTCTTAATACACCGGTTTTCTCAAATTTCTTTTTGAAGCGTTTTAATGCTTTATCTAATGATTCGCCGTCTTTTACGTTAATAATGATCATAGTTCCTGAAATACCTCCTTTCGTGGGAGGGCAAAGGTAAGTGTTTTATTTTGAATATGAAAGAGTTGATCGAGTTTATTTAGTTGATTGTGTGAGTGGTTATAAAACTTTCACTTCATTAGACCATATTACATTGTCCATTTTGTCTACAGGTAGCGGAAACAAGTTTCTATTTTCAGCATTATCGATAAATAAATTCATGCCTATTTTTAAAATTTCACTTCCTACTGATTTTCTTTCTTTAACAATTGGAAGAAAAAAAGTTGATGATTTATTTGAAAGAAGTGTTTTAACTGTAGGAAAATTGCTCTCACAAGGTCTGATTGGAATTTTAAAATGCTTGTTATTCAAATGAAATAAATCGTCCCACGAACAAGTCATTGTTATATAGTTTAATGGGGAATTAGTATTGTTTGAAAATTTTACAGGGATGTAATATACAAGATAAGTTTTTTTAAAAATCACAGTGTCGTGTGGCTCTCCAATACTTTTAGGATCAATTATTAACGTATATTTTTTTGCATCAAGATTTGTTAATGATTGCTTTCTTGAAGATTTTGCTTCTACAAGAAAAACAATCACTAACATTAAAATCAATAAGAGATAAGGCTTTTTCATTGACTAAATATAGCAATCAAAAACCAATACAATCTAATACTATCTCAAAACCTCCCTACTAATCACAATTTTTTGTATCTCCGATGTCCCCTCGCCTATGGTGCATAGTTTAGCGTCGCGGTAGTATTTTTCTACCGGAAAATCCTTGGTGTAACCGTAGCCGCCGAAGATTTGTACCGCTTCGGTAGCGGTTCTTACTGCTACTTCGGATGCGTAGTATTTTGCCATGGCAGCCTGCTTGGTTACGGGCAGATGTTTGTTTTTTAGATCTGCTGCCTGCATAACTAGTAGCTCTGCAGCTTCTATTTCGGTGGCCATATCGGCCAGTTTAAAGGCGATGCCCTGGAAGTTCGCTATCGGCTGACCGAATTGTTTGCGTTCTTTAGCATAAGCAACAGCTGCTTCAAAAGCCCCTTTGGCGATGCCTAATGATAGGGCTGCTATAGAGATCCTGCCTCCATCTAACACCTTCATGGCTTGGGCGAAGCCTTCGCCTTGTTTGCCTAACAGGTTTTCTTTGGGTACGCGGCAGTTATCAAATATCAACTCAGTGGTTTCGGATGCACGCATGCCTAGTTTGTTCTCTTTTTTACCGTGGGTGAAACCGGGCGTACCTTTTTCTATCACGATGGCTGAGATACCTTTTGAATCGCCTTTTTCGCCTGTGCGCACCATTACTACAGCTACGTTGCTTGATTTTCCGTGGGTGATCCAGTTTTTTGAACCGTTGACCACATACTCATCGCCATCTAAAACGGCGGTGGTCATCATGCCCATGGCATCGCTGCCGGTATTGGCTTCGGTTAGTCCCCAGGCTCCTATCCATTCGGCGGTAGCTAATTTTGGTAGCCAGCGTTGTTTTTGTTCTTCGTTGGCAAAAGCCATAATATGGCCTGTGCATAGTGAGTTATGCGCGGCTACCGATAATCCTATCGAGCCGCAAACTTTAGCGATCTCTACAATTACGGCTACATATTCGTGGTAGCCGAAGCCGGAGCCTCCGTATTGTTCGGGCACCATTACGCCCATCATGCCCAGTTCGCCTAAGTGTTTAAAAAGTTCTATCGGGAAGTGTTGCGATTCATCCCATTCCATTACATACGGTTTGATGTATCGTTCGGCAAAATCTTTTGCCATTTGTCCTACCATTTGTTGATTTTCGCTAACAGAAAAATCAATTCCGAAAGGCATGTCAGTTAATAAAGTACTCATGATTTATAATTGGTTACTACAAAGTAACGCATTAAATCACAGCTTAGTTTCAGGATTTTATGCTTAGAAAGTAGTACAAAATGGTATATGGTATGAAATTAAGGTTTAGTTGATTTAAAGTAGGTAATGGTGATTTTTTTAACGTGAAAATATTTTTTGAAAAAAAGGGGGTGCTTCGTTCCTCAGCAGAGATATATTCGTTTTAATAAGATATTCTGGCCGCTCATTGCCGCTGGGCTATTTCTTTTGTCTTGAAACAAAAGAAACAAAAATTCAAGACGGAAAAAACCTTCTGCCCGCAGGGCCAACACCCGGCCCGGTTTTCCGTCGGGCGTTTACGCGCTTTTTTAAATCTTCATTGTCATTCTGAGCATAGCGAAGAATCTGTAAAGTTGTTACCAGTGTACAGATTCTTCGCTCCGCTCAGAATGACAAAGGCGTTATTTTAAAATCTTGATACTTGATACTAACTACTCGATACTAACTCAATATCATCTCCAAAAAGATCAGATCCAACCAGCGGTTGAATTTGAAGCCTACTTCTTTAAACCGGGCGACTTGTGTAAAGCCAAATTTGAGGTGTAATTGCAGACTGATCTCGTTCTCACTATCTACACCCGCAATCAACGCATGCATACCTGCACTTTTGGCAAGTGATATGATCTCCTGTAATAATATTTTGCTGATGCCTTGTCCGCGGTTATCCCTGTGGACATAAAGCGAATGTTCAACTGTGAAACGGTAACATGGCCATACCCTGAACTTGCCATAAGTAGCGAATCCAACCAAAACACCATTCTGCTCGGCGACAATTACGGGGAAGCCCGCCTGTTTACGCTCATTAAACCAGTCGAGGCGCATTTGCAGGGTATGGGGTTCTTCGCTATAAATGGCGGTTGTGGTTAGGATGATGTCGTTATAGATCTCCAATATGGCGGGAAGGTCAGACTCCAGAGCATCACGAAGGATAATGGGTGATTGTTGCATTGTATTGTATTAGTGTCAGTACAAAAATAAAAATTTGAGACTTTCGAAGTTTTAAAAACTTCGAAAGTCTGTTTACAAAAACTATTGTCATTCTGAGGAACGAAGAATCTTCTAACTGTACAAAGTTCGCTATGCAAATCGAAGAAGGTTCTTCGTTCCTCAGAATGACAGTTTTATTTAGTAACGACAAGAATAGCATAGCGATGAACCCACCCCTGCCACTGCGCTTGGCCGGCACTCCCCCTCCAGGGAGGGGAACTTGAACTTCTTATTTTTTCACTAAAAAGCTCCCTATCGCCAACACATCAATCTCCGTATTTAGAAAGCAAAGAATAGCATCCTCTGGCGTGCAAACGATGGGTTCGTCCATGCGGTTAAAGGAGGTGTTGATCACCATTGGGCAGTCGGTTAACTGGTAGAAGGCATCTATCAGTTTGTAAAAGTCGGGGTGCTGGTTTGGGTTTACGGTTTGCAGGCGGGCGGAATAGTCAAGGTGCGTAATAGCAGGGACTACGGAGCGTTCCTGGTTTATTTTTTTTAGGGGATCTTGTTGATCATTATCAGGCACTTTACGTTTTTCTTCCCTCACTTTTCCGACTAACAGCATATACGGACTTGGCGCGCCGAGGTCGAAATATTCATCGGCATATTCTTCCAATACCGCCGGGGCGAATGGCCGGAATGATTCACGGAATTTTATCTTGTTATTAAGGACGGATTGCATAGTGCTGTTACGCGGATCAGCTATGACGCTGCGGGCACCTAAAGCTCGTGGACCAAATTCCATACGGCCTTTAAATCGTCCGATTACTTTGCCTGTGGCTATTTCGTGGGCGATGGCTTTGTATAGCTCATCATCTATCAACTCTTCAAATTTCAGGTTATGATTGATGAGGGTTTGCCTGATCTCGGTATCACTATATTCAGGACCAAGCAGGGCATTATGCATGCTATCTTTGCCGGACTCTACAATTCTTTGTTGTTTCAGATGCTCATGGTATACGGCTAAAGCTGCCCCCAATGCGCCACCTGCATCACCCGCGGCAGGCTGTATCCATATATTTTTAAAACCGGATTGCTTTAAAATTTTGCCGTTCGCCACACAGTTTAACGCTACACCTCCCGCAAGGCAAAGGTTATCTTCTTTATATTGCTGATAAAGGCCGGTAGTTAACTTCAGCATTACATATTCTGTAGCTTGCTGTATGGATGCCGCTATATCCATGTGGAATGTGCTCAATTCAGCCTTTGGTTGGCGGGCTGGATTTTTAAATAGCTGGTCGAATTTATTACCCGTCATGGTTAAGCCCGTGGCGTAGGTAAAATACTTCATGTTCAGCCTAAAGGAACCATCATCTTTTATATCGATCAGCTCCTTTAATATCAGATCAGTATAAACAGGCTTGCCATAAGGCGCAAGACCCATCACTTTGTATTCATCGCAATTCACCTTGAAGCCTAAATAATAAGTGAACGCAGAATACAGCAATCCAATAGAATGCGGGAAATTAATATGGCTGATATTTTCAATAACACTGCCATCGCCTTTGCTCACTGATGTTGTGGCCCACTCGCCTACCCCATCAACCGTTAAAATAATGGCTTTATCAAAAGGCGAAGGATAAAATGCCGATGCCGCATGCGATTGATGATGCTCGGTAAATAGTAAGTTATGGTTGTTATTTTTCCACTCCGGATCAATTTGCTGTAGTGCCCTGGTGAGCATCTTTTTGAAATAGAGTTTTTCCTTCAACCATAAAGGCATCGCTTTTAAAAACGTCTTTACACCGAAAGGCGCGAATGCCAGATGGGTTTCCAGCAAACGTTCAAATTTTAAAAATGGCTTTTCGTAATAAACGATGTGATCGACTTGGTTTAGGGTTACCCCGGCTTGTTCAAGGCAATACCTGATACTTTTTTCCGGGAAAGCGGCATCATTTTTTATCCGGGTGAACCGTTCTTCCTGCGCTGCCGATAATATATTACCATCCTGAATTAAACAGGCGGCACTATCATGATAATAGGCAGAGATACCGAGGATGTACATCTTCGCTTAAAAAAGAGAGTAAATAAAAGGCGCCAGTGCCGAACCCTGAGCTATTACCAAAAAAGTAGCCAGCAACACCAGCACAATACATAACGGCCAAAGCCAATAACGCTTGCGCTGTTTTAAAAACTTAAAAAACTCTAATAAAACTTCCATATCATCTTTTGTACAAATTCATTGCCATTATAATTAAAAAATCATTGCCCGCCGCTTTAGCGGGGGGATTATAAATAACTTACTTTCGGCTTTAGCCTAACCTATCGAATTTGGCTAAAGCCAAGCTTCTTTATACTTTAACCCCGACCTGAAGGTCGGGGCAATGAATGAAAAATTACTCTTTAACAAAGAGGTTAATTTCATTAAAATTGATTCTTCATACTGCTGATTTCCTTTGCTGAAGAATCTTCCCAATAGGTATCCTTATTTTTCAACCACTTTATCTTCAAAATATCCTTACCAAACAAGCGCATGATCATCCCCAGCGGGCTTAATATCAAAAAGTAAAAAAGCGTAAGCAAAACGTAAGTATTGATGGTGCCCAGCACATGCCCAATTTTATCCCATACCAGCCGCAAAGGGTTTAACAAAACGGGTTTAAGCAACGAAAACAGCAGTAACACCATCGCGATAGCAAAAGCCACCCACCACCCTTGTTTGTGCCTTATAAATATACGAAAAGCCGATAAAACCAGTAAAGCAATAGCTACGGTGTAGCCAAACTTGCGGTTTTGTTTTATAAGCTCCGCCTCCATCATTTGGCTGAATATTTTGATGCCATATCGGTAAGGCCTAATAGTTTATAGTTAGCTACTAAACGGGCGGTTGCCTGCGGATCATGCGGTTGCTTGGCTAAAATAGCCTTATCATTAATAATTTGGGTGAGTATATTAAATGCTTGCGCCTGCTGTGCCTGCGGCAGATTTTTAATATAGGCAAGTGCCGCATTTGGTTCATCGGCACGCAAATACAGTTGAAATATGTTTATGCTTAACTGGTCGTTCGGCTCTAACTGGTATAACTTTTTGTAGTAGAAAGCGGCTTCATCATAATTACCCAAAATCGCAGCAATATTTGCGGCGTTACCACAGTATTGCTTTTCGTTTGGGAATTCCAGGTTTAGCGCCTTCATTATTCTTAACGCGCCTTCTTTATCGTTGCTGTTTTTATAGTAAGTAAACAACTGATCCATCCCATCAGACCATGTGGCGTGGGTAGATTCTATCCGCGAAGCTAACTCGCCGCTAATGCCGGTATCCGGTTTATAATCCGCAGGTATTGGCTGGTTAAATGGCCAACCGGTTTTTAGATTAGTGATTTGAATCGCCCCGATAAGTGAATCCATTTTGGTGACCGGCATATCTTTCACCAATTGCTCATAACTGATTTGTCTTTCGGCAGGATCAGCTATCAAATGCTGACCTTCCATCGCCTGAAAAAACGCATCGGACATGATGGAATACCCATGCAAATTAGGATGCAAATGCTCCAAAATGGTTTCATTACCGACGATGCCATGCGGCGAGTATTGCTCAAATTCCTTCTTGGTATCAACCAGATGAACTTCGGGAAATTCGGTAGCAAGCTTCCTGATGATAGTGTTTATTGCTTCGGGTGCGCGGAAACGAAGTTCATCCAGTTCTTTTGCTTTGTCGAAGTCCTGCTTGGCGGTAATATAGTCGGCTTTTGCAAAGGCCTGCTGCCCTCCTTTATAAAAACCCATTGCCGAATTTGAACCAGTACCATTGCTGATGAAAGGCGGCAGATCTTTCTCGTTGCTTACTACGGTACTTAGAAACGTTGGTATTTTCTCATCATTTAATAAGCGGCAAAGCTCGGTCATGTTTTCATCGTACTGATTGATACCGGCCTGGTAATCGGTAGAATTCAGTTCGATATGCTGGCGCGAGGCCATACGTTGCATGAGCGTTGCGCGGTCGGCGGTAGTTTTGTGGGATGCGAATACGCCCGATACCTTTTTAATGCAATTGTTGAACAACTGCACCACCTTTAAGGTACGCAGCTTAAGCAAAGTTTGCACCAGGAAGCGGTTGCTGCCTATATAGCTGGTTGAGCCTACGCCTAAAGCACCGTAATACTCGTTATGCCCGGTATAGATTAATACCGCGTCGGGTTGGTATTTGGCTAATTGTTTGCCGAAATCAAGTACTGTGTAGGAATTTACCGCGGTTAATGATAGGTTAATGACCTCAAAGTTTTTATCCGGGTACATCCGGTTCAAGCGGTATTGCAGCCAGCGGTGGAATGAACCGTTATGAAAATATGGATAACCGATAGTGGTTGATTCGCCAAGTACGAATATGCGGAAGGTATTAGGTGCTTTATCAATCTGGAACAATTCGGAATTACCTTTGGTGGCGTTAGCGGTGTCGGAGAAAAATTTTTCTGACGCATAGTTATTCATCACCATAAAACGATCATCGTACGGATCTTTAATGAACAGATCGGTATTATGACCGTAATGAAAAAAGCGGAGCACAAGCTCCAGCAAAATCAGTAAAACAAACGGAAACAGCGTAGCCAGCACTTTAAAAAGCAGCAGTTTTTTACCCTTCGGGGATTTGGTGTTAACCGTAGTCATATTTAGTTTAAATTACCTGTAATACACAGGGCATTAGTTTAATTGGCTTAAAAATGATGAAGATATTAATTTTAATATTTTATGCACGAAGATTTGGATATTTTTTTTGGATTGGGAGAGAGTTTCCCCTTTGTCATTCTGAACGCAGTGAAGAATCTATCGATAGGCTCACCTCTTGCAGGTTCGCGGATAGATGCTTCGTTCCTCAGCATGACAAACGCTTTAAATTCTCTTTGTCATTCTGAACGCAGTGAAGAATCTATCGATAGGCTCACCTCTTGCAGGTTCGCGGATAGATGCTTCGTTCCTCAGCATGATAACGCTTTAAATTCTCTTTGTCATTCTGAACGCAGTGAAGAATCTATCGATAGGCTCACCTCTTGCAGATTCGCGGATAGATGCTTCGTTCCTCAGCATGACAAACGCTTTAAACATGTTTCATTATGGAACAAAAACCGCACGAAAACTCGCCAAAATCATTTGAAAACATCTAAAAAGCCATTAAAAAAGTGATAAAAATGATGATTTTTTGTCCAAAAAAGTGCAAAAAACAGTCGAAAAACGAGTTTTTTTGAACATTTTTAGCCCTTAAAATAGCAATTTCTTAATCTAATAACGCTGTTTTTGGTTATAAAAAGGCACTTTTTCGGGTCAAAAGTGTACCAACTGTACCACTTGTTCCATGTGTTTCGTGGTACAGTACGGCGGTTAATATTCTGCCAGGATTACTATATTATCGCTTATCGGGGTGATCTTTTCCTTGCCCCCTAAAAAGCCTAAACCAACTACGAAACTAAAACCGCTTACTATGCCGCCGAGCTCTTGTATCAATTCACTGGCTGCGGTTACAGTACCTCCGGTAGCGAGGAGGTCGTCGTGTATAAGTACGTGTTGGCCGGGTTCGATAGCATCGATGTGCATTTCTATGGTGGCGGTGCCGTACTCCAGTTCGTAAACTTTTTGCTTCACTGTATGCGGCAGCTTGCCTGCTTTACGTACTGGTACAAAGGGCACGCCAAGTCGGATAGCCAGCATCAACCCAAATAAAAATCCGCGACTTTCCACACCTGCTACTACATCTATCTTTGTGTCAGCCAGCTTCAGGGCGAATACATCCACTATGCGTTCGCATAGAGCGGGATCTTTTAAAATCGGGGTAATATCCTTAAAAATAATACCGGGTTTAGGGAAATCCGGTATATCGCGTATCGCTGCTTTTATCTGCTGTGCTATCATTTAAATTTTATGTAGGGTTCAATCTTGTGCAGTACATCGGGGGTTATAATGGCCACGCTGCCTACATCATCAATTGAATTATAGCTGCCGTGCTGGGTTCTGTACTCAATAATAGCACTGGCTTGCTTATAGCTAAGGTATGGGCTTTGCCGCAAGGATGCAAAAGAAATGGTATTGATATTTATTCTAATTACGGCCGATGGATTGACCGTTAGCTGGTCTTTGATTTCGGCGTATTTGGTGGAGTCGAGTTCGTAGACCTCCATCAGCTGCTCTTTGTTATAAAAGCCGCCTATCCGGTTACGATAACGGATGATGCGGATGGCAAATGAGGCCCCTATACCACGTACGGTAGTTAACTGTGCAGAGTCAGCAGCGTTTAGCTCGATAGTTGCGCCGGGCTTTAGCTTGTTGCTTACGTAAGCTTTTGCAGGTTCATTATTATCATATGCAGGAGTTTTAGTTGTTGCTGTTATACTATCTGCTTTTTGAGCCTTGCTTAGCTGGGTTACTGCTGCATCAAAGCTGCTAAAGTTAATTATAGTATCTTTGCGGAAACGCTGGTAAACATAAGGGGCAGCCAGTACTGATAATATAAGTACAACCAGCACTACCATTCCGTTCCATTGTTTTTTAGTTATAGCGAAGTAATTTTTAAATTGAGATTTCATTCAGGTTTTAATACCCGGTTAAATTAAATAAATTTGGAATATTTTTTACCCCAAAACAACATCTTTTAAACTACTAATGAAAATTATAACCACCGAAGAGTTTGCCAAAGCCACTAAGTTAGATAAGCTGAAGATGCCCGGCCTGGCTGCTTTACTAATGGAAGTAATGAAAATAAACCAGGTGAACGAAGTGTTTGCCCAGGCACAGCACAAAAACGGTATCGAGTTTATTGACGCTATATTGGCCGGTTGTGGTGTTGAGATTGAGTTTGACGAAAGGGATCTGAAAAATATACCCAAAGAAGGTAGTTTTATAGCCATTGCCAATCACCCTTATGGTGGTATAGAAGGCTTGGTATTGTTAAAAATGTTGCTTACAGTTAGGGCTGATGCCAAGCTAATGGCTAACTTCCTGCTTAAAAAAATACCTAATCTTAGCGACTACTTTATAGCGGTAAATCCGTTTGAAAATATAGAGCATTCATCAAGTATAAGTGGTTTAAAAAACACTTTAGAGCTGCTGAATCAGGGTACGCCAATTGGTATTTTCCCTGCGGGCGAGGTATCTACTTTTGATATGGAATCGCAACAGGTAACCGATAGGTTATGGCACCCGGTAGTGGGCAAGATCATCGCTAAAGCAAAAGTACCGGTTGTACCTGTATATTTTCATGGCAACAACGGCTTGCTGTTCAATTTATTGAGCATGATACACCCCGCTCTGCGTACCGCCAAACTGCCATCGGAGCTGTTTAACAAACAGGGCCAAACCATAAAGCTGCGCATTGGTAAACCTATCAACATTGCCGACTATCCTGAATATAATAACAGCACTAAACTGCTTAGCTTTCTAAGGGCACGCACGTATGCTTTAGGTACCGGTTTAGAGGAAGAGAAAAAGCTATTCAACCCACGTAATATTTTCAAAATAAAAAAACTTCCTGAAGCCTTTGCACCTGAAATGGATGGCGCGATACTGGAAAAAGAAGTGGAGCCGCTACGCGATACTTACCGTGTATGGCAGGAGAAAAACTACGAAGTATTTATTGCACCTACATCGGTTATTCCGAATGTTATAAGAGAAATTGGCCGCTTGCGCGAGATCACTTTCCGAGAAATTGGCGAGGGCACTAATAAAAGTGTCGATTTAGATGAATATGATATTTATTATCATCACCTGTTTATTTGGGATACCGAAGCCAAATTAATAGTAGGCGCATACCGCATTGGTTTGGGCGATGAGATATTTTACAGTCAGGGTAAAAATGGGTTCTATTTGAACGAACTGTTTAAAATAAAAGAACAGCTAATGCCTGTACTCAGAAAGAGCATTGAGCTGGGCCGCTCATTCATCCGTAAAGAATACCAGCAAAAACCACTCCCATTATTTTTATTGTGGAAAGGTATATTCAAGTTTTTAATTGATAACCCGCGCTATCGTTATTTAATTGGCCCGGTAAGTATCAGTAATTCGTTTTCTAAGTTTTCAAAATCACTGATCGTAGATTATATAAATCGCAACCATTTCGACCATGAAATGGCTCAATATGTAAAACCACGCAGGAAATTTAAAGTTGATTTCTCGAAAATTGATGCTGATATGCTAATGGCTGGCGAGGATAGCTTTAAGAATCTGGACGATATTATCTCTGAGGTTGAAACCCGTAGCATGAAGGTTCCTGTATTATTAAGACAATATATCGCGCTAAACGCCAATATCATCTGCTTTAATATCGACCCAAAATTCGCTGACTGTTTGGATGGTTTCCTGGTACTGGACTTCCAGAAAGTACCGGCCGAGATGCTGGAAAAATTGGCTAAGAATTTATAATTCTTCTACGTCTTGTCATTTCGACCGGAGGGAGAAATCTTATCCGACTTGCATGCTGTAATAGCGATTTATAGAAGATTTCTCCGTCTGGTCGAGATGACAAAATATTATATCTTGATAATCTTACCATTCTTCCGCTCCTCAGGCTTATGTTCCAAAGCTTTTGGGATCATCTTTACAATGGCAAACATTACTGAGCCGATCACAGCAATCGATTTAAAAGCAAAATGTACAAACGGCTTCATTACTTCCCAATTTTCCTGGGTTAGGTAAGTACCTTTTTTTGTTTCGGTAACAGGTTTTACGCCGATTCTTTTTGTATGTTGATTTGCCATGATTGATGCTATTTGATATAAATAAGCATCAGGGTAAGAATTTGTTTGAGGTATTCTATTATGTCATTTGAACTATCCCATTTGTCATTGCGAGGAAGGAAGCAATCGCGAACCTTGCAAGTCCGCTGTTCTATGTGCGATTACTTCGTTCCTCGCAATGACATAAGAAAGAGACTTACGAAGTTTTTAAAACTTTGTAAGTCTTACAAGGAGAGTAAATTACGCTACTTTTCTCTTCAACGTAATAACAGTAACCTCCGGCCAAATACCTAACCGGCCCGAGAAAGCTAAAAAGCCAAATCCGCGGTTTACATATAAATAACGTTTATTGTGATGCGCCAAACCAGCCCAATCAAGATAACGATATTGCACCGGGCTCCATCTAAAACCTGCGGTTTCAACACCAAATTGCGCGCCGTGTGTGTGGCCTGCTAATGTCAGGTTGATATTAGTTGTGTTAAAACGCACTTTATCCTCCCAATGTGTTGGGTCGTGGGATAGTAGTATTTTAAATGCATTCTCATCAACACCTTTAAGCGCTTTATCTAAATCCCCTATCTGTATAAATCCCCTACCCCAGTTTTGCACACCTATTAATGATATTTTTTGCCCGTCTTTTTCCAATTCAACATTCTCATCCAGCAACAGGCGGTAGCCTAATTCCTTATGATGCTGTTTCAGCTTATCTAAATTAGCAGCTTTTTCGGCTTCGCTATCCCATTGTATGTAATCACCATAATCATGGTTACCTAAAATAGAATATTGCCCATAAGGTGCCTTCAACTGTTTAAAGTTGGGGATATATTGCTCAATTTCCCAGGCTGCGTTGTTCACCAAATCGCCTGTAAAAACAAACAGATCGCTTTTTTGGGCATTAGCTAAATCAATTCCTCTTTGCACCGCTGCGGTATTATCAAAACTACCGGAGTGTATATCAGATATTTGGGTGATGGTAAAGCCGTCAAAAGCTTCGGGCAACCCGTCAAAGTAAATAGTTTCCTTGTGTACTTTGTAATCGTACTTCCCTCTTACCATGGCATAAATAAAACCAGTAAAAGGAAATGCAGCCAGTAAAATAGCCAGCTCGCTTATAAATTTTCTTCGCGATGGAAAAAATGGCTCAGTACGTTTTTCATTGTGATTAGCTGTGGAATTCCCAATTCCGTATAGGAAACGCCCCAAATCGCCCAAGGATAGTACGATAACAAACACAAGTTTGGTTATAAAAAACGTAATAAACAGGCTTAGCATGTATTCGTGGTACGGCGTCATCCCCCGGGCGTGACTAAAGCTGCCAAACCCGGAAACAAAAAGGATAGTTATACCAACAGAGATGATCAAATACCCCCAAAGCACAATTTGCCTTGCTTTTGTGCTTTGCCAGTTATTGGTAAATGTTCTCAATCCTGAAAATACATACCAGTCAAACAACAGGGTGATAGCTGCTATAATTAAAAAAACTGTTAAAAAACCACCTCTATGCATATTAAAGCTTATAAGTCTGCAATTTAAAAAAGCTAAGATAATTATCACGTAAAATATTATCCGGCACTCATTTAAAAGTCAAAAAAAAGCCCCGCGTAATAGCGGGGCTTTACTTTTACTAATCTTTAATATTACTAATAATAACGATAGTATCTGTGATGATTGCGCATGTACGCTTTGCGATGATGGTAATGATGACCATTATGTACATATGGGCCTAAGCCTATATTAACTCTAACTTGCGCATCTGCGCTGTTTCCAAAAGTGAATGCCATAATTACGGCAAACAACATTAATTTAAGGTACTTCATAATTTATGTTTTTGTGATTGTTGATCAATATTGACTAATATCTGTGGTAATGGTGATGCCAATGACGGTGATGCCAGTGACGGTGATGATAACCCGGGCCGCCAACACGTGCCCTTACTACAATTTGCGCTTGTGCGCTTGCAAATGTGAATGCCATAATTAAGGCAAGCAACATTAATTTAAGATACTTCATAATTTGTGTTTTTTTTATAGATAAATGTATTTGTATTATTATTAACTACTAATGATTCATGTTATGATCGTGGTCATGCATGTGATGGCGTTGGCGGTATTGGACCGAGCAACTTGAAATGGCTGAAGCTAATAGCAACAGTGCAACAATTCTTGTTATGTAATTTTTCATGGTATGTGGTTTTTACCGGGGTATCATAACACTAAACCATAGAATTATCAAATTGTTTCTTATAATAATCACAATTAGGTTATATGAAATATTATTACAAATTTTATGTTAAAGATTTATATACCAACACTATCACATTAACCTTAAGAAAATGAGAAAATTATTTTTTGCACTTACCTTTCTTTTTAGTGTACTCGTTTTTAAACAAGCCGATGCACAGTTAAGTATTAGTTTTAACATTAGCAGCCAGCCAAGATGGGGGCCTGTTGGTTACAATTATGTTCAATATTACTATTTGCCCGATATTGATTGTTACTATTATGTACCCACAAGACAGTTTATTTATTTAAGCGGTACGGAATGGATATATTCATCAATATTACCGCCGATGTATCGCACCTATAATCTTTATAACGGATATAAAGTGGTTATCAATGAACCTCATCCATACTTAAATCACAGTTATTATCATAGTCGATATGCTAGTTACCGTGGCCGCATAGGGCAATCTATTATTCGCGATAGCCGCGACCCAAGATACAGGCCCGGATATCGCCCGCCTGTTAAACCTAAGCCACCAGGCAATGGCAATAAACCAGGGAAACCGGGTAATGGTGGCCGTCCTCCTGGTAATGTCAAACCTGAAAAACCGGGCAATGGCGGTCGTCCGCAGCCTGGCAATGGCAATAAACCTGGGCAACCAGGTAATGGAGGCCGTCCGCAGCCTGGCAATGGTGGGAAACCAACCCGCCCGGGCAATACTGGCAAACCTAACAATGGCGGAGCTCGCCCACAACAAAAGCAAGGCGATAATAGTCGCAAATAAACTATTCAACATAAAAATCCCATTCAATTATGTTGAATGGGATTTTTATTTAATTCGATATATAGGGTATCTATTCTACGCCTGCTAAATTATCACACATAGCAGCCTCCCAGCCAATAATTGCCGACTTACGGGTACTGCCCCAATGGTATTGACCGGTTTCGCCTGAAGAACGAATAACCCGGTGGCAAGGGATTAAAAAAGCAACCGGATTTGCTCCTATCGCACTCCCTACCGCCCTGTTAGCTTGCGGAGAGTTGATTTGCTGCGCGATATTTGCATAAGTGTGTAACCCTCCCATCGGGATTTTGAGTAATGCTTCCCAAACTTTGAGTTGAAAATTGGTGCCTTTTAAATGCAGTTTTATCTCCGGTAGTTGCGTCCAGTCTTTCCTGAAAATAAATAAGGCATTTTGCTGCGTGGCATCTGCAAACTGATTATATACAGCATTCGGGAATTGAGCTTGTAATTCGGTAAAAGCTAAATCTGCATCGTCGGCAAAAGCAATGTAACATACTCCCTTCACAGTAGATGCCACAATTAGATTTCCGAATGGGCTCTCAGCAAAACTGTAATTAATACTTAGCGCCGCTCCACCGTTTTTATACTCAGCGGGTGTCATCCCTTCTATATTCACAAATAAATCATGCAAACGCCCGGTACCCGACAGGCCCGTTTCATAGGCGGTATCAAATAAAGTGGCGCTTTTTTCTTTAAGCATGCCCTTCGCATACTCGAGACTCAAGTATTGTAAAAACTTTTTGGGGCTTATACCTGCCCAATCAGTAAACAAACGCTGAAAATGAAATGGACTCAGGTTTATTTTAGCGGCAACCTCATCCAGGTTTGGTTGTCCTTTAAAATTTAGTTTTATGTAGTCTATCGCTTCGGCTATGCGTTCGTAGTTTATTTGTTCCTGCGTTTTCATATCTATCTTTATTTTTCTAAAACAAATTTACCCTATTACCAATGGTATTAAAACCCGAAACTTGCTATGTTACCAATGGATAAATATAGTTTTTAGAATCCTAAACTCAACTTAATAATTATCTTTGCAAAACTTAAAATCACCTTTATGAAAAAACTTTTTACCACCCTGGCTATCGTTTTAGGTTGCTATAGCCTAACCTTCGCACAACAAAAAGGCAGTGTTGAATTTGGCGCCAATGTTGGCTATAACAACTCTTATGTAAACGAAACGTACTCCAACCAAAGTAGCGACCTTATTGGCGGGCTTAATACCGGCTTATTTGTAGATTCTTATTTTTCAAGTGACTGGAGCTTAAAGGTAGAAGTAAATTACGACCAAAAAGGCTGGGGAAATGGCTTCTATACCGATCAGAACGGAAATACTTATGACGGGGTTAATTTCAGGCTAAATTATATTACTATACCTGTTTTGGCAAGCTGGCATTTTGGCTATACCCGAAACTGGTATGTACATTTCGGTCCTTACATCGGCATATTAACCGGTGCTAAAGAAACCACCGATGATATTGATGTAAAACAAATTTTTAATACAGTAGATGCAGGTATTGATGTGGGACTTGGTGTAAAAATCCCGATTTCAAACAGATCCAGAATATTTTTTGAATATGATGGGCAAGGTGGCCTAACTAATATTTTCAAAGACAATGGCGATTATTCTTCGGTACAAACCCTGCGTTCAAGTATTAATGCTGGTATCAACTTCTCGATACATTAATCTGTCAAAACAAGATTTTAAAAGGTTCGTGTATAGTGCACGAACCTTTTTTATTTAATAAATATTCAAAATTGAGAAATTCGAAATCCAAAATCCTCAAAAAAAACTATCTTTGCCCATGCAAGAAAAAATCCTTATTCTTGACTTCGGCTCACAGTTCACTCAACTGATAGCTCGCCGTGTCAGGGAACTCAATATCTACTGCGAGATTTACCCCTTCAATCATTTTCCTGAAATTGACAGCACTGTAAAAGGTATCATACTTTCGGGCAGTCCGTATTCTGTACGCCAGGAAGATGCGCCAAACTTTGATTTCGAAAAATTCCACGGTCAATTGCCTTTATTAGGTGTTTGCTACGGAGCACAACACATTGCCCACAACAATGGCGGCGAGGTAATGAAATCAAGCACCCGCGAGTACGGACGTGCTAACTTGCAGTATATTGAGCAGGGAAATAAATTATTTAAGGATATTCCATTAGAATCTCAGGTTTGGATGTCGCATGCGGATACTATTGCGCGTATTGCGGATAACTTCCATATCATAGCCAGTACCGAATCTGTAAAAGTAGCAGCCTACCAAATTACAGGCACGCAAACTTACGGCATACAATTTCACCCGGAAGTAACCCATAGTATTGATGGCAAGCAATTGCTTCAAAACTTTTTGGTTGACATCTGCAGATGCTCACAAGATTGGACACCCGATTCTTTCATCGAAACTACTATCGCTGCCTTACAGGAAAAGTTAGGCGATGATAAAGTGGTTTTAGGTTTATCAGGCGGTGTGGATTCTTCGGTGGCCGCGGTGTTATTGCACCAGGCCATCGGCAAAAACCTGCACTGTATATTTGTTGATAACGGCTTATTACGTAAGGATGAATACCAATCTGTATTGGATTCATACCAGCACATGGGCCTTAATATAAAAGGTGTTGATGCTAAGCAGCGTTTTTATGACGCCCTTGCGGGAATATCTGATCCAGAGAAAAAACGTAAAGCTATTGGCCGTGTGTTCATCGAAGTTTTTGATGACGAGGCACATAAAGTAACCGACGTAAAATGGTTAGGTCAGGGCACTATTTATCCCGATATTATTGAGTCGGTATCAGTAAAAGGGCCATCGGCTACTATCAAATCGCACCACAACGTTGGTGGATTACCTGACTTTATGAAGCTTAAAGTGGTTGAGCCACTGAATACTTTATTTAAAGATGAAGTACGCCGTGTTGGTAAAGCTTTAGGTATCGATCCGAACATATTGGGCCGCCACCCTTTCCCGGGCCCGGGCTTGGCTATCAGGATTTTGGGCGATGTTACACCAGAGAAAGTTCAAATATTACAGGAAGCAGATGCGATTTATATCAACAATTTGCGGTCTTACGGTGTTTATGATAAAGTTTGGCAGGCCGGTGCGATATTTTTGCCCGTACAATCAGTAGGGGTTATGGGCGATGAGCGCACCTACGAAAATGTAATTTGCCTGCGCGCGGTAGAATCATTAGACGGAATGACAGCAGATTGGTGCCATTTACCTTATGATTTACTGGCTAAAATATCAAACGACATTATTAATAACGTAAAAGGTATTAACCGGGTAGTATATGACATCAGTTCGAAACCGCCTGCTACCATTGAGTGGGAATAGGTGGTTAATAGGTTTATTTACAGTATTGGCCATCGGGGCGTGTTCACCAAAAACACGCCGGATACCCAATCCTGTAAATAAACCTGCTGAAAGTCCTGCGCCCCCACCAGCCCCAAAGCCGGTTGCGCCACCTGCGCCTAAAGTTTCAGTTATCTCGCTAATACTGCCTTTCAATCTGGATCATATTGGCCCGGGGCAATCTTACACACCTATCACTTTAAAAGAGGCGCGCATCGCGGCGGATTATTACCGTGGTTTTAAATCGGCTTTGGATTCGCTTACCTTTTACGGTTATAATTACAAACTGCAGTTATTCGATTCAAGGGATAATGGAGCACAGGTTCATAGCCTGGCTTATAACCCTAAAATACGGGCAAGCGATTTAATAGTTGGCCCTGTTTTTCCTGAAGATATAAAAACGTTTACATCAGTGCTAACCAGCGCACGTAAACCTATTGTATCTCCCCTATCGCCGGAGTCGCCATCTACCTTTAAAAATCAAAACCTGGTTACCATAAACCCACCGCTTGATTACCATGCGTGGACTATCGCCAGATATATCAACGACCATATAAAACCGCAAAAAGTATTTATCCTTGCCTCTGGCTTTAGCGATGATAATAAATATATCATCCCCTTTAAAAAAGCACTAGATAGCCTGAGCGGCAATCATATTAAAATAGTGACCATCACTATTGTGCGCGGGAAATTAAACGCGTTACTACCCCAATTGGCAAAAGATAAGCAAAACGTATTTGTGGTGCCATCCACAAATCAGGCTTTTTTAACAATTACGCTGCATTCGCTTGACACATTGAACGCCCACTACCCGGTTACACTGTTTGGTCACCCAAACTGGGAGCATTTTGCATTTTTAAAAGCAAAACAGCTACAACACTTAAGAACACACATTACTTCGGCGGATAATGTGGATTACCGATCGGCAGAAACCATTAATTTTATACGTAGCTACCGCAATACCTGGCACACCGAACCTTCTGTTTATGCATTAAAAGGTTTTGACGAAGGTTTATATTTTGGTAGATTACTTGCTGAAAACAGTTTAAAAAACATGCCAGATTTTAATGGTTTACATAACAGTTTCCATTTTCAAAAAATAGCGGGAATGGGTTGGGTAAACACGCATGTAAAACTGTTAATGTATAGTAACTTTGAGCTTAGAAAGGTAGAATGAAGGCAATAAACCAATTAAAGACGTTTCATCGATTATTAGAAGAATATCCGGCAGAAACGCCTTTAAGTAAATTTTTACCCGGCTTTTATCGCCAAAACAAACAAATGGGCTCAACCGACCGCAAAGTTGCCAGCAGATTGATCTACAATTACTTTCGTTTAGGCGCTGCTTTGCCCGATCTGCCATCTGAAGATCGTTTGATTGTTGCTGAGTTTTTATGTAATAGTCAGGTAAACTCCTTTTTGCAATATTTTAAACCCGAGTGGGCTGTCTGTATTGGTTTTACTTTGGATGAAAAACTGGCGCTGGTAAAAACAGTTTATAAAGAATTTTATTTAGCAGATGTTTTCCCCTGGGCCGATCAAATATCCGATGGAATTGATAAAGAAGCTTTCCTAAAATCATTCTTTGTCCAGCCCGATCTTTTTATACACGTACACAACGGCTACGACCATTTGGTTAAAGCCGAATTAAATAAAGCAGAGGTTGCCTTTAAAGATGAGGGCAATGGCTGTTTCGCTTTGCCAAATGGTACACGATTGGAAACCATTTTTCCTACCCAACATTGGTTCGAGATACAGGATTATTCATCGCAGCAAACCGCCAACTATTTCAAACCCAATAAATGGGATCAATGGTGGGATGCCTGCGCGGCATCAGGCGGCAAATCATTGCTATTACATGAGATGGAGCCTGATATTAAATTAGTAGTGTCAGATATTCGCGAATCCATACTGGCTAATCTCGACGAGCGTTTTCAACAAGCAGGCCTCCGCAAATACCAAAAAAAACTACTCGACCTCACCCAAAATCCCGACCAGGAAATGCATGATTACGCCTTTGATGGTATCATCCTCGATGCCCCCTGCTCAGGCTCCGGCACATGGGGTAGAACGCCTGAGATGATCGCACAGTTCCATCCTTCCAAAATAGAATTCTTTCAACGTTTGCAAAAAAGTATAGCAAGCAATGTGGCTAAGTTTATAAAACCCGGTAAACCATTAATCTACATTACCTGCTCAGCCTTTAAAGGTGAGAATGAGGATGTAGTTAATTACTTAGTGAAAGAATTAGGCTTGAAACTTGAAGAACAAACCGTATTAACAGGTTATGGTAATAAGGCTGATACGATGTTTGTGGCGAGATTAACAGGAGCTTAATTGTCTCTTGAGAGTTCGAGTCTCTCTTTGGGCACCAAATAAAACACTATTCTTTACTTGCGAAATACTTCAATCAGATGCAATTTGTCATCCCTGCTTAATAATTTCTATATTTGGAACGATCATTCCAAAATGAATATATATTTGCGGAACGATTATTCCAAATATAAAAAGTAATCATCACACAACAATGAAAAAATTAGAAAATAAAGTAGCCGTTGTAACAGGGGCATCAAAAGGTATTGGTGCTGGCATTGCCAAACATTTGGCAGCAGCAGGTGCAAGCGTAGTTGTAAATTATGCTTCGGCAAAAGAAGGTGCGGATAAAGTAGTTGCTGAAATAGTAGCCAATGGTGGAAAAGCCATAGCCGTACAGGGCAACGTATCCAACGAAGCTGACATCACCCGCTTGTTTGCAGAAACGAAAAAGGCATTTGGCGCAGTTGACATCCTGGTGAACAACGCAGGTGTTTACAAATTTGGTGGCATTGAAGAAATTAGTGCGGCCGATTTCCACACACAGTTTAATACAAATGTACTTGGCTTGTTATTAACCACACAAGGAGCAGTTAAAAACTTTAACGAAACTGGTGGTAGCATTATCAATATTGGCTCAGTAGTTAGCAATATAGCGCCTCCGGGCAGCTCAATTTACACCGCGACAAAAGGTGCTGTTGATGCCATTACACATGTACTGGCAAAAGAACTCGGTGGTAAAAAAATACGTGTAAACTCCATCAACCCTGGTATGGTTGAAACTGAAGGCACCCATGCAGCAGGCTTTATTGGCAGCGACTTCGAAAAAGAACAATCGCGCACTGCACCACTTGGCCGTATTGGTCAGCCTGATGATATTGCAGATGTTGCCGTATTCCTTGCATCTGAAGATTCCCGCTGGTTAACAGGCGAGATATTACTTGCAGGTGGCGGCGTAAGGTAATACCGCTGTTTTAGCAGAAAATAATTTAAAATGAATAGCTTTGCTTTACAAGCAGAGCTATTCCGCATTATGGCAAGAACTAAAGATTTTGATGAGAACGAAGTGCTGGCTAAGGCTATACAGATCTTCTGGTACAAGGGCTACAATGGTACGTCCATGCAGGATTTGGTAGATGGCTTGGGCATCAGCCGGTCAAGCTTGTATGATACTTATACCGATAAACACACCCTGTTTGTTAAAGCATTGGAAAGCTATCAAAACTCAGGAGCCGACAGCATTCAGAAGATCATTAACGATTCGGGATCAGCAAAAGACACAGTAAAAAAACTATTGGAGTTTGTTACCAATGAATTACTTGGCGATAAACAGCAAAAGGGCTGTTTTATGGTTAATGCCGAAGTGGAAGTGGCACCGCATGATGCGGAAATAAATAACCTGGTTTGCAAAAACGACCAGCAAATGGAAGATGCTTTTTACCAGGTGATCAAAAAGGGCAAGGAAAGCGGTGAGATCAAAAACCAACAGGATGGCCGGGCGCTCTCACGTTTCCTCTTCAATACCGTTAAAGGCATACGCGTAACGGCTAAGTCAACTACAGATAAGTCTGTTTTTGATGATATTATTAGGTTGACTGTGGCTGTGCTGGACTAGATTTAAATTTTGTTTCCTCTCCTCGCAATGACAGATCGTATAGTTTTTTCCTACAAATGCGTATTACTCCTAAACAACTTTATCGCGATAGCCAATAAAATCACCCCGAAAGCTTTACGTAAAATATTGATGCCTGTTTTTCCGAATAGCTTTTCCAGCCATTTTACATTTTTCAGAACGAGATATACAAATATGGTGTTCAGCACAATACCTACCAATATGTCTTGTGTTTGATATTGCGATTTCAGGGATAACAATGTGGTCATGGTACCGGCGCCTGCAATCAACGGGAATGCTAAAGGGACAATAGATATAGTTTCAGGCATTTCTTCTTTAAAAAACTTAGCGCCTAATACCATCTCCATCGCTATAATAAATATAACCAGCGAACCTGCAATGGCAAATGAGGATACATCCAGTCCAATAATATTTAGTAATTCGTTACCTGAAAACAAAAAAACTACCATTAATACCAATACCGCGATACTTGCTTTTTCCGACTCGATATGGCCCGCACGCTGGCGTAACTCAATAATTACCGGGATAGCGCCTAGAATATCAATGATCGCGAAGAGGATCATCGTTACTGATAATATCTCTTTAAAGATTAATGGATGCATAACGTTAGGATTTACATTTAGCTGTTAACCTAAAAGTAAGCAAAAATGCAATGAGAATATAAAAAGCCGATAAAAAGAAAACGCAGTGAATAGAAAACATGGTAACCAAACCAGCAGTTATCGGCCCCAATGTTTGCCCTATCGATGCGTAAGACTGATTTACCCCCATTACCTCGCCTTGCCTGTTCGATGTATTATTATCCGCAATAATAGCATTCAGCATAGGGTTGCGGATACCGTTAAATAAGCCATAAATTATCATCCCTATGCTAAACGTAATCACCACGCCTGTAAACCCGGTATAAAACATAGCTACAAAACACGCCGCGGTTGAGAGTAGTAATATCATTGCCTTTGATGATATTATCCGGGTAAAAAATGGCACGCACAGTTGCATAACAATACCTGTAGCCGCAAACCCCGTATACAGCAAGCCAATATTGGTATTACTTAATTTCAAGTTATCTACACTAAAGGTTTGAAAACCGATAATCATGGTAAACTGCGCCATGGTCAGTAAAAAACCGATAAAAATTGCGGTGCCAATAACCGGCATTTTTAAAGTAGTAATTAACGAACTAAAGCTAAACCGTTTGGCTTGTACTAAACCCGTTCCCTTCTCTTTTATCCTGGTCTCCTTTAAAAGAAACGCTGAACACAGTGCGCCAATAAGCGCTATAAGGGCGGCAAAATAAAAAGGCACCTGCGGGCCAAGTTTACTGAGCAAACCACCAACAGCGGGCCCTATTACAAAACCAAAGCCAAAAGCCGAACTTAGTATGCCAAACTTTTTCGCTCTGTCCTTACTGGTTGAGGTGTCGGATATCATGGCTTGTGCTACCGAGACATTGCCACCGGTTAATCCATCTAATATCCTTGCAGCAAACAGCATGATAACGCCCTGCGCAAAGGCGAACATCAGGAATGACAAACAAGTACCGAACAGACTAATAGCCAACAAAGGCTTACGGCCGAATTTATCACTCATAGAACCCAAAACCGGTGTAGCGAAAAACTGTGCTATACTAAAAGCAGCCGTTAATAAGCCAATAGTTTCATGATTGATGCCAAATCTTTTCCCATAAGAATAAAGCAAAGGCACAATGATGCCAAAACCCAGCGAATTAATGATACATATAAAAACAAGTACGGAGAGTTCTTTATTCTTCACTGGTTGTTGTAACGATGAGGACCGGGATAAAAGTACTTAAAACAAAAAAGGTTCTGAAATTCAGAACCTTTTTTAATGTAATTTATTTGTTAAGCCATTGGTGGCTCCGGATCATGTGGTAAAACCACTACCCCTTTACGTATCAATGAATGTTTTTTACTGTAAGTGAAGTATACAACAAAACCGATAGCCATCCAGATAATTAAACGTAACCAGTTAAATTCTCCAAGGCCAAGCATCATTAATAAACAAACTACCGCACCCAGGATTGGCACAAACGGAACCCATGGCGTACGGAATGGACGTGGTGTATTAGGATCTGATTTTCTCAGGATCATTACACCTATACAAACCAGCATAAATGCAAATAGTGTACCTATACTGGTCATATCTCCCACTATATCTCCCGGCACAAACGCGGCAAAAATTCCTACGAATACCAGGAATATCAAATTTGATTTATAAGGTGTTTTAAACTTTGGATGCACCTTTGAAAATACAGGCGGCACCAAACCATCTTTCGACATAGAGAAAAACACCCTCGATTGGCCCAATAACATCACCAATATAACGGATGAAAAACCAAATAATATAGCTACGGTAACCAATAACGATAACCAGTGGTAACTGTGCATATAAGTTTCAATAGTATAAGCCACGGAGGCTTCTTTACCAGCGGCTTCAAATTCTTTATAATTAGCAACACCGGTTAATACGTGGCCAAATAATACATATAAAACGGTACAGATAGCTAAGGAAACCAATATACCGATAGGCATATCCCTTTTAGGGTTTTTAGCTTCTTGAGCGGCGGTTGATACAGCATCAAAACCAATAAAGGCAAAGAAAACCACACCCGCTGCACTGATTATACCTGATATACCAAACTTCCCGAAGTCATTCGCGAAATAATCCAGGAAGCTTTTCTGCCCGTGGAAGAACGCTACCTCACCAGCATTTACAGGTATATATGGCGTATGGTTTATCGGTTTCATAAAGCCCCATCCTATACTTATAAACAATACAACTATAGCTACCTTAACAATAACAATAATACCATTCAATGCCGCTGATTCCTGTGTACCACGTATCAAGACCAAGGATAGGCATACTATAATAAATAATGCAGGTATGTTAATTAAACCGTGTGCGGTTCCATCTAAAGATGTTTGGAATGGTGAGTGGCACAATTGGTAAGGTATATTAATACCAAAATTATTGAGGAGTTTATTGAGATATTCAGACCAGGCGATAGATACTGTGGCTGCGCCAACGGCGTATTCCAGCACCAAATCCCATCCTATAATCCAGGCTACCATTTCGCCCATTGTAGCGTATGAGTAGGTGTACGCACTACCAGCAATTGGTATCATAGCGGCAAACTCTGCATAGCACAAACCTGCAAGGCCGCAACCTATTGCAGCAAGTATAAATGCTAATGTTACAGATGGACCGGCATGGTCTGCAGCTGCGGCAGCGGTTCTTACAAACAATCCGGCACCGATGATGGCCCCTATGCCCAGGGCAACCAGATTACCGGCTCCTAATGTTCTTTTTAACGTACCCTCGCCTGTTTCAGCGGCTTCTTGTAATAGCTTATCAAGTGGCTTTTTAAATCGCATAAATGTTTTTAATAATTTCGATCAGTTAAGCATCAAACGTAATTATTTTTTTTGATATCCTAAAACACTGATTATGCTATGAATATAGCATAAAATAGCCATTAATTTACTTCAAATTTATATGACAATAAATTTACATGTTTAAACATATAATCAATAATAACTATCATACATTTGATTAAAATATTTAAGAACAATAAACATGAAAAAATTAATCCTATTAGCTGCTGCTGTATTATTCCAAACCGCGGTATTTGCACAAACTACCTGGAAAGTTGACAAAGCACACGCGCGCTTACAATTTACCATCACCCACATGGCCGTATCTGACGTTGACGGTAACTTTAAAGATTTTGATGTAACCATTACCACAACAAAACCAGATTTCAGCGATGCTAAATTTGACCTTACCGCAAGCGTAGCTTCTGTAAACACCGGAAACGATATGCGCGATGGCGATTTAAAATCAGATCATTTTTTTAACGTTGCTGTTAATCCAACCCTTACTTTCACCAGCACCCGTATTGTTAAAACAACAGTTAATCACTATAAATTAAGCGGTAATTTAACTATGCACGGCATAACCAAATTGGTAACGCTTGACCTTTGGTACCGCGGAACTATTGTTAACCCAATGAGCAAAGCTAACGATGCGGGTTTCCAATTAACAGGAACTATCAGCCGTGCAGCATTTAACATTGGCGGTATGTATCCAAATGCTATCCTGAGTGATGATGTTGCCATTAAAGCAGATGGTGAATTTGCAGTAGCAAAATAAGCTTCTCAAATATATTTGAAAGCGCCGTGGTGTTAACCCGGCGCTTTTTTATTTGTATAATTATGCGTAAAAGTGACAGTAAATATTGCTTATTTGCACTATTTATTTATACTTTGCTTTAGCAATTCCATTGCATATTTTTATAAATTTTCATCACCCAACTAATTTAATAACAGTTTGAAAAATTCACCGCTAAAAAGCCAGATAATTAAACATCTTTATTTTGATAAAGGACTATCATGTGCCGAATTAAGTGAAATATTGGATAAAAGCCTTCCTTCAACAGCAAAAGCCATTGCTGAATTGATTGAAGATGGCCTGGTAATGGAAGATGGCTACGCGCGCTCAAGTGGTGGGCGCAGGCCGCAGGTATACTCTATAAAAGGAGATGCCATGTACATTTTAACTGTGGCTATGGATCAATTTACAACTCGTATCCAGCTAACTGATTTACTTAATAATTCGGTTGGCGATATGATGGTGGTTGAATTGCAGTTAATGGATAACCCCGATGCATTGCCTAAATTAATATCTTATATAAACCAATATGTAAAAAGTACTGGTATCCCTAAAGATAAATTTGCAGGCATAGGCATAGGAATGCCTGGCTTTATTAATGTAATTGAAGGCATAAACTATACCCACCTTGATGCCGGTGGCGAAAGCTTAACCCATCTGTTAACACAAGAAACTGGTATACCAACTTGTATAGATAATGACTCAAGCCTTATCGCGCTTGCTGAACAGCGTTTTGGAATAGCGAAAAACCGGAAAGACGTTATGGTTATTAATCTGGGCTGGGGTATAGGACTGGGAATGATTGTGAATGATGACTTATATCGTGGGCATAATGGTTTTGCGGGTGAGTTTAGCCACATCCCTATATCCGACAGCAACGCGTTATGTAGTTGTGGTAAACGTGGCTGCTTGGAAATTGAGGCATCCTTGCTGGTTGTTGTGCAAAAAGCTATAGAAGGCATAAAAGAAGGTCGTGTATCTTCTTTAAAATACACCGAGGAGAATCATCCAAAATTGGTTGGTGACGCGATAATGGACGCCGCAAATGCAGGTGATCAGTTTGCTATAGAACTATTGTCGGATTCTGGTTATAAAATAGGTAAAGCGCTGGCCATCCTTATCCATATCATGAACCCAGCAAGTATTGTACTAAGCGGCCGTGGTGCTATAGTGGGTAAAATATTATTGGCGCCGATACAACAAGCTTTAAATAAATACTGTATACCTCGTTTAGTAGCGAGTACTGAGCTATTAATATCAGAACTCGGTTTTGATGCCGAATTGATAGGTGCAGCTATTTTGGTAATGGAAAGTTTAGTTTGCGATCAGTAAGAATTGGTAAGTTATAAGACATTCTTAATATGTCCTGACATATCAGTTGGGACAAGAGCTAAATTACATTGGCTAAACCTTATTACCTTAATCCAAGGTGTTGCCAGCCATAAGAAACTGTTTACCTTATTATGCTTATTTTACTTATTTTTTCGTTTTCTACTTCAAAAATAATTACCTGTTCCACTTTTTTATCGCTCCCGTTTCTTCCAAAAATAAATTCATGAACAATGGCTTTGTTCTCAAAAATAATTGTGTTTATAACCTCCGCATAAAGTTTCGGGGAATGTTTAAATAAATCTGAATACATTTTTTCACATTCTTCAAAACCATCAATTAAGATTTTATTATCTGAGAAACTAATTATTTTAATATCATTATTAAATACAGCCATCATGCTTTCAATATCTCTATTGTCGAAGGCCAGCATTTGCTTTCCTATAACTTGTTCTATGGTCATGGTATTGATTTGCTTGAACTTTTATTATTGGGGGGGGCAGCAATTTTGGTTGTTACACCCAAACGGTCTAACTAATTATAATCACTAAAGTATTTCCAGCAGGTCGGTAAAATGCTCAATAGTGGCTATCTGGCCTTCCTCTACTTTACCAAAACCATAATCGGCAAAAATAAAAGGGACACCAGCTTTGTGCGCACTGGTAAAATCGCCCATAGTATCGCCAACATAAACCGGGGTTTTAAGTTGATGATCATTAACAATATCCATAATATTTTCAGCTTTCGGTGCATTTTTAGTACCATAGCACTGGTGACCTAAAAAGTAATGCCCAAGCTGACTAAAATTAAGGAACGTCTCGATATAATTACTCTGGCAATTACTCACAATAAATAACTTGTATTTAGTTTGCAGGGCTTGCAGTACAAACTCAAGCTGCGGATAAAGCTCGCCTCCCTTTTCATCAAGCATTTCAATCTCGTATTTGGCAGCTATAGCCTTAAACTCTTCACGCTGATTTTCATTAAGCTCCGGCAACAGAACTTCAAAAATGGCTTTGTAAGTCATACCTGTGATACTGCGTATGGTATCTACTGTAAATTCCTTTTGCACATAGTCAACTTGTTGTTCGGCTTTCTGCCATGCTGCAGCAACGTTAGCGGTACTATCCCAAAGTGTGCCGTCAAGATCAAAAATTATACTGTCGAATTTATTTTTTAGTGAGATACTCATAGCCGCAAAAATAGATTTTTACCGGCGTGATTGTGTTATTTTATGGTAAATAACATCTGATGCGTAGAAATAATCTTTAATTATTGGAAATATCAACAATCAATCGTAATATTGCGATATAAATATGGGAACAACTAAAACCGAAATATTTACCGACGAACAAAACAAGCTGGCGCTAATGCTTAAAGCAATGGCACACCCGGCACGTATTGCTATTCTGCAACATATAATAAGCGCCAACGCCTGTATTTGTGGCGATTTGGTTGAAGAACTAGGATTGGCGCAAGCGACCATATCCCAACATTTAAAAGAACTTAAAAACGCGGGATTAATACAAGGCACTATTGAAGGTGTAAGCATTTGCTACTGTATTGAGCCTACTGCATGGGCAATGCTAAATAAAGAATTAAGTAATTTCTTCGGGGCATATAATAATCCCAAAACCTGCTGTTAAAAAAATTTGATTTTATCTATCGTAATATTACAATCAAACAAAAAAATGAATACTACCCAAACAATAAACTGGCAAACATTTAAGGATACATTAATACAAAGTCCTGAGTTGAATCTGCAATTTAAGTATGCGGAAAATAAACTGGTGGATGCTTCCTATCACATCACCGAAATTAAACAAGCACCTATCACATCAGTTGATTGCGGTGGGGTACTAAGTAGCTGGACAGAAATAATTGTTCAATTATGGGAGCCAATTGGCCAGCATCAGCGTAAACCCATGAAGGCTAAAAAGGCTTTAACAATTATTGACGTGGTGGAGCAAAAACTAAAATTAGCAAGCGATGCTATAGTGAAAATTGAATTTGGGAACACTGATTTTGATACCCGTCAAATGTTTCCGAATGAAATTATGATAGATAACGACGACTTAGTTATTGACTTGCGCCCGGATGCTGTGCAATGTAAAGCCATTAACCGTGGAGATAGCTGTGGTACCGAAAAACCAAAAGTAGAATTAAAAAACCTGGCAGGAGCAAATAGCTGTGCACCGGGATCAGGATGTTGCTAATTAACACATAGATGAAAAACATATTAGTATTATGCACCGGCAACAGTTGCCGCAGTCAGATAGCCGAGGGCTATCTAAGGCACTTTGCAAACAACAAAGCAAATGTTTACAGCGCCGGGATAGAAACTCATGGCGTTAACCCAAAAGCTATACAGGTTATGGCCGAAGATGGCATAGATATATCCAAACACACCTCCAATAACATTGATGAATACATGGATATACCTTTCGACTTTGTGATAACCGTTTGTGATAACGCGAAGGAGAACTGCCCTTATTTCCCGACCAAAGCACAACGTTTTCACCAAAATTTCCCTGACCCGGCAAAGGCTACGGGTGATTTAAACGGGGTAATGAACGAATTTAGAAGCGTACGGAATATGATAAAAGCATACTCCGAAAGTTTCATAACCGAACATCTATCATAACCCGATGAGCGCAAATAACTGCAACCCTACCCAACGAAAAAAGCTATCTTTTTTAGACAGCTACCTAACCCTATGGATTTTTATAGCAATGGGCGCCGGTATTACTCTGGGTTATTTCATACCATCGGCACCAGTCTTTATCAACTCGTACTCCAGTGGAACAACCAATATCCCGTTAGCCATTGGTTTAATATTAATGCTATATCCGCCCTTGGCTAAGGTGAATTACGAAACTATTGGTAAAGTATTCAGCAACACCAAAATATTAGGCGCATCCCTCCTGCTTAACTGGATCGTCGGACCAATATTAATGTTTGCACTTGCGATAATATTCCTGCATCACTATCCGCAGTATATGATCGGGCTTATACTCATAGGTATTGCCCGCTGCATCGCCATGGTATTAGTATGGAACGAGCTTGCGGATGGCAACCGTGAATATGCCGCAGGCTTGGTAGCTATCAACAGCATTTTCCAGGTATTGCTTTACAGCGTATACGCCTGGTTGTTTATTACCATCCTTCTTCCTTTTTTGGGTTTTAAAGGTTCCGAGATCGATATTACCATTGGCGCAATTGCAAAGTCGGTGGCCGTGTATTTGGGGATACCGTTTATTACAGGCTTTAGCAGCCGATATCTATTAATCAAAGCAAAGGGTAAAGATTGGTATCAGCAAAAATTCATCCCTTTTATATCGCCCATCACATTGGTTGCCTTGTTATTTACCATCATTGTAATGTTCAGCCTTAAAGGTAAATTGATTGTGGCTATTCCTTTTGATGTATTACGGATTGCCTTACCGTTGATAGTTTACTTTGCCATCATGTTTTTAGTAAGTTTCTTTTTAGGTAGATACCTTGGTGCTGATTATTCGCAAAATGCCGCAATATCCTTTACTGCCGCAGGTAATAACTTTGAATTAGCTATTGCTGTCGCGATAGGCGTATTTGGTATTAATAGCGGACAAGCATTTGTAGGAGTAATAGGTCCGTTAGTTGAAGTGCCTGCCTTGATAGCATTAGTAAACGTAGCATTCTGGCTAAAGAAAAGATTTTATCCATCAAATTAAACCAACAAAAAAAGGCAGGTATAAAAACCTGCCTCTTAAAAATCAAATCAAACTTATTCAACTAACCTATTGTTGCTCTTCATCAGCCAAATCTTCGCGGCCGCTCTCATAATGTTTAAGGATTTTGGCCTCAACATAAAAAATAATCTCTTCTGCTATGTTCTTTGATTGATCACCTACCCGCTCCAGTTTACGTATAATGGATAAAATGTAAAGCGCCTCAGGCAAACTGTCAATGTCAGCTTTTATAACGTCTGCAACCGTAGTTGGTGCAGCATCATTAATATTATCTAACACATCGTCACGTTTAAATATGCTACGTGCCAATACGGTATCTTCTTTTTCAAAGGCGGTACGGGTATCAATTAATATATTCACCGCTTCTTCATACATGCGGATCATAGAAGTGCTTTCCATAGCCGCCTGATCAAAATTAACCGATGAATCAACTACATACTTAGCTATACTGGCAGCAATATCGCCTATACGCTCTAAGTTGGTATTGATTTTTAAAGCAGCTAATAAGAACCTAAGATCGATTGCTACCGGGCAATGTAACGCGAAGATATTTTCGCAATCCCTGTCAATCTTTAACTCAAAAGAGTTTACTCTTTTTTCTTTTATCAAAACTTCGCGAGCCAGATCCTTATCAAACTGGATCATAGCTTCCTTAGCCTTGTTTAATTGCGACTGTACCAATATCCACATACTGATAAGTTCCTTTTTTAGCCCGTTTATCTCAATTTCTAATGGTGTCATATCTACCCCCTAACCCCCTAAAGGGGGAATTTTAGTTAAAATGTGATTATTAATTTATCATTTATATAGTGTGCTCCTCGCTCCCCCTTCAGGGGGTTGGGGGGCTTAACTAAACCTTCCTGTTATATAATTTTGTGTGCGTTGATCTGCCGGATTGGTGAACATTTGTTTGGTATCATCAAACTCAACCAACTCACCCATGTAAAAAAACGCTGTTCTATCACTAACACGGGCAGCCTGCTGCATATTGTGTGTTACGATGATCAATGTATAGTTAGCTTTCAATTCATGAAATAATGCTTCAACACTCGAAGTAGATATAGGATCGAGTGCCGAAGTTGGCTCATCAAACAAAATCAATTCAGGCTGCATGGCGATAGCGCGTGCAATGCATAAGCGCTGTTGCTGTCCACCTGATAAAAATGTTCCTTTTTTATGTAATGAATCTTTAACCTCTTTCCACAAAGCGGCGCTGGTTAATGATTTTTCAACAATCACATCTTTATCAGCTTTTGATATTTTAATACCGTTAAGCAAGTATCCGGCTACAACATTTTCATATATGCTCAGGTTCGGGAAAGGGTTAGGGCGTTGAAACACCATACCAATTTTCGAGCGCACATAAATAGCATTCATGTCATAAACATTTTCACCATCAAGTAAGATTTTACCTTTTGATGTCGCGTTAGGAATCAATTCGTGCATACGGTTGATACCACGTAAAAACGTAGTTTTACCGCAACCCGAGGGCCCCATTACCGCAATAACCTCATTCTTGTTTATGCTGATATTTACATCTTTTACAACATGGTTATCACCAAAATAAGAGTTATAATTTTCAGCTTTTACAATTGTACTTTCCATTTTCTTGTTAACACTTTTGTGAATATGTTTAATACTAAAACAAACATTAATAATATGAATGATGCGCCCCAGGCTAAGTTGTGCCAGTCATCATAAGGGCTGGTGGCATAGGTAAATATCAGGTGCGGTAAGCTTTCCATTGGTTTAGTAAGCGAATATGACAAATAAGGGTTACCAAAAGCGGTAAACAATAATGGTGCAGTTTCACCGATAACACGTGCGATTGACAGCATAATACCTGATAAGATACCCGCAAATCCGCACGGAACAATAACTTTTAAAATCACCCTGTGATAAGGCACGCCTAATGAAAGCGCTGCCTCTTTTAATGAATCAGGCAGCATTTTGAGTGTCTGCTCTGTCGATCTGATCACGATCGGCAACATCATAATAGCCAAAGCGGCACTACCCGATAATGCCGAGAATGTGCCAAGCGGTTTCACTATCCAGAAATAAACAACAATACCAACTACAATTGATGGCACACCTTGTAAAATATCAACACATAAACCGCTGTAGTAAGCAAGTTTCGACCGTGGATTTTCACTCAAATATATGCCGGCGGCCATTCCAACAGGTATAGCAACCACCGCGGCTACCATAACCATGATAAAACTACCTACCAATGCATTTATTATACCACCGCCTGTTTCACCTACCGGTGCAGGTACACTGGTTAAAAAATGCCAGTTAACCTGGAATATACCTTGTTTTATGATGTAACCTAATACTACTATAAGCGGTACGGTAATTAAAAAAGCGAAGAATACTATGATACCTTTGAAGATCGCGCTCTTGGTGTTTCTTAATCCTATATTTAATTCCATAACAGATTAATCGTTTGTGAACCGGGTGATGATTCGTTTACCAATCAGGTTAATTATCACTGTTACAAAAAACAACACCAAGCCCAGTTCTATCAAAGCTGATAAATATTGGGTATGATCTGCTTCAGTAAACTCATTGGCTATTACGCTGGCCATGGTGTTACCCGGACCGAAAATGGCGTTTTTAATACTATCAGCAACCGCGCTGGTATTACCAATCAACATGGTTACTGCCATAGTTTCGCCTAAGGCTCTGCCTAATGAAAGCAATACGCCTGCAAATAAGCCAGAACGGGTATAAGGCATAATTACACTTCTGATCACTTCAAAACGAGTTGCGCCTAAACCGTAAGCCGCTTCTTTTAATGGTGATGGCACCATACGAATCAATGTTATACCTAATGATGCCGCGTAAGGAATAATCATCACAGCTAAAATAAGTGATGATGTTAAAACACCTATACCATAAGGAGCAACGCCAATCTTCATCTCAAATGTGCGGATGATGGGTACCAGTACAAACAATCCCCAAAAACCATAGATGATAGATGGAACTGCCGCGATAAGTTCGATAGCATTTTTTAACAGATCAGATAACCAGCCTTTGGGATTATACTCCCCAAGGTATATCGCGATAGCATAAGAAAAAGGCACCGAAATAATAAGCGCGATAAACGATGTAAGCAACGTACCTACTAAAAATGGATAAGCGCCGTATATATTACTTACCGGATCCCATACCTTGCCCCATAAAAACCCTATACCTAATGATTTGATTGAGGGCATAGATTCAACGATGAGCGTTGCCAGTACACCCAATATGATGACCACCAGCAAAATGCTCATTGCTATCAGTATACGCCTAAATATGGTTTCCCATTTAAGCTGACTGTTAGATAGTTTTAATCTTTTATTTTCCACAAACTTGTTGGTTTTCTTATACAAACAATTACCAGCCCCCGATTTTCGCAGGAAGCTGGTAGTTTTTTTGAGAGAATCAAGAATTAGCCCCCTCTAAATCTCCCCCGGTAGGGGAGACTTAATTTCGCTCTTTTTAAAAGCCCTCCCTTCCGGGGAGGGTGGTTGGGAGGGGCTCTTGATTCTTGACTCTATAGATTATAATATTGCTTTACCATCGTAAGTAGCTGATTTTAATATTTGCTCAGCAACTTTAACAGCCGATTTTGAAAGCGGTGCATAGTTTAACGGAGCGCAATCAGCTTGTCCCTGGTGAATGTTCCACCATAACAATTTCACTAATTCAGTAGCACGAGCTTTTGAACGGCTACCATAGTTTTGCTCTTTGTATATTAAAGCCCAGGTAAAGCTGGCAATTGGGTAACCTTTAGGGTTATCAGTATCAGTGATAGATACTTTTGAATCTGCAGGGATAACCACGTTGCTTGCTAAAGTTGTTGCTTCGATAGTTGGAGTAATAAATTTACCGCCTTTGTTTTGGATGTTAGCAAAAGGCATGTGGTTTTGTTTAGCATAAGCTAATTCAACATAACCAATAGCACCAGGAGTTTGCTTTACTAAACCAGCAACACCTTCGCTACCTTTGCCACCTAAACCAGCTGGCCAGTTAACAGCACTTGCTTTACCAACTCTTTTTGCCCAATCAGCATTTACTTTAGTTAAGTAATCAGTGAAGATAAATGATGTACCGCTACCGTCTGAACGGTGAATAACCACGATAGGTAATTCAGGTAAGTTAACACCTTTGTTGCTAGCTTTAATTTCAGCAGCGTTCCAGGTAGTAATTTTACCTAAGTAAATATCAGCAAGATCTTTACCGGTAAGGTTTAAAGCCGCGCTAACACCAGGGATGTTGTAAGTTACAACAACAGCACCTGAAGTCATTGGGATATGCAGAACAGGGGCACTCATTTTAGCTGTTTGATCAGCATTTAAAGGAGCATCTGAATCACCAAAATCAACTGTTTTGTTTGTTAACTGTAATATACCGCCACCAGAACCAATTGACTGATAGTTTACTTTAGTAGCAGTGTATTGAGAGAACATTTTTGAGAACAGGGGGTAAACAAATGTACTACCTGCACCCAGTAAGGTATTATCCTGTGCCGAAGCAGATAATGTTGCCACTGATGCTGCTAATGCAACAACCGCAACTTTTAAACTTTTCATTACTTTCATGATCTGTATTTTATATTACTTGTTTGTTATTATTTACCAAAAGTGTAGAAGAAAGTCATTCTGTATACCAAAGTGTGATTATCAGCTAAATAACCTGCTGTAGTTTTGTCTAACTGTTCGTTGTACCTTGTAAACCATACGTTTGGCATAAAGTGGATGTTTTTAGCTGGTGTAAAATCTAAACCTGCTGTAACAAATTGTTCTTTAACTGTAGGGTCATATGAACCGTAGTTAGTATTAACAGTGTAAGTATTAGCACCGTTAAATTTGGTATCAGGATTGTAGCTATCGTAACGGGCAAACCAACCCCATTGATTTTTAACAATGGCACCTCTAGCCCATATTGAAAGGCCTTGTGCAGTTACATTCTCAGCTGTTAATGTATTTTTATCGGTAACACCTAATCCAAATTGTTGGGTATAGGCTTCAACACCTACGGTTATAGGTGAACTGTTGTACGAAACAAATATTTTGTACATATTGTGCTCTTGTGTACCTAAAACACCAGAAGGAAGAACTGTAGTAGCTACAGGTGTATTAGATTGAGTTTTTGCATAATCCGCATATAAATCCACATATATTCTGTTGTTCAGGAATTTACCCCACAAATCGCCATAAAATATTTTAAAGAAACCTGTGTTAGGGTTAGGATTGGTTGCACTTAAAGCGTTATTGCTGTTATAAACAGTAGCTAAAGTTGAAGTAGTATTATCACCAATCATGAAAACATAACCAAAGTTTTTAGTTTTCGGGTCAAAAGTACCTTGTAAAGCAGCACCAACATCATAAGAGTTATTCTTATGGAAGTCAGTGATAGTTCTTTCAACTGAACGGTATCCCCAGGTTGTTTCCGATAGAGATGTTGGAGCGTTTGTTCCACCTTCGTTCAATGCGAAACCTGGTGTGCTCAATTCACCTATCACGAAGTCAGTTCCTGGCCAAACTTCTCTTGCACGTAAGTTGAAGTTTTTGATATAGAATGACATTTTACCATCAGCAAGGTTATCGCTGTTCTGAACACCAACAGTGCTACTTACAGGCAATGTATTTTCATTTGGCTCAGATGCCAACAAAACTTCAGCTTTGAATTTTTTATTGATATCGTAATCGTAACCTAAGTATAAACGACGGAATTGGAAAGCATTTCTACCAGATGGTGTTTGGTAATAGTTATTTTCTTTACCTTGAGTAGAAGTTAATGCTGGAGCATGCTGTACATAATACGCATCACCGAATGCGTAACCCCATAATCTTCTTTGTGGATGCCATGCAGTATCAACAGGCTCATCCTTTGCAGCTACTTTAGTAGGTGTTATATTTGCATTAGCTGCTGAGTCAGTTTTAATAACTGTTTTTTTATGCATGGTTTCTGCCGATGCAAATGTAGTTTGGGCTTCAGTAGTAAAGCTGCTCATTAACAATCCTGTTAATAAGGCAGTACTAAGTAGATACGTAAACGTTTTTTTCATAACGAAATGAGTTAATTTTTTTCTTCAAAGGTGCGGCGCTTAGGTTACCTTAATATTAAGGATGCATTAACATTTGGTAATGTTATTTAAATATTAACTCAGTGCGATTTATATACCCTAAGTATAATTTGATTAATTATTGATTAAATTTATATTAAGTAAACAACTGTTTAGTAGTTATTTACATTCAAAAACACTTCTTAAAAATTTGTTCATATAAAATTAACATAGCATAATCCTGCGTTAATGCCTAGTTAATATCCCGCCTTTATTTTAGCGTTTATAAATAACAACAGGCATATGGGAAGATTTTTCCAGGATTACTTTTTAAATGGCGCACAGTTCTACAATCTATTTGATCAGGCTGCCGATAATGCCGTTGAGATGGCTGGCTTACTGGTGAATGCAGTAAATAGTGACTTGGCTGATGACCGGGAAGTGATCTTTAAACAAATAGACCGCCTTGAAAATTGTGGGGATGACATCACCCATAAAATATACCTGGCGCTCGACAAGGTAATATTCACCCCTTTAAACCGCCCCGATATTCATACCCTTGCATCAGCCATTGATGATGTTGCCGATTTTATACATGAGGCAAGCGAACGGATGTACTTATATAATATTACAGAGTTCACTTCATCCATGATAGAAATTGCTGACATTGTACTGGAAGCAAGCAAGGAAATTAAAAAATCGGTTAACATGCTTAGTGCATCGGCAAAAGGTCTTTTAATATTGGAATCATGCAGGCACATTAAACAATTAGAGCATAATTCTGACCAGATATATTATAATGCCCTAGCAGATCTTTTCGCAAACGAGAAGAATGCGATAACATTGATCAAATACCGCGAAATACTATATTCATTAGAAACTACTACAAATAAGTGCAAAAGCGTTACCGACGTTTTAAAAACCATATTAGTAAACAGTTTTAATTATTCGGTTAATAGTTAAATAACCGGCCCCCTCTAAATCTCCCCCCGGTAGGGGAGACTTTAGCTTCGCTCTTTTTTAAAAGTCCTCCCTTCCGGGGAGGGTTGGGTGGGGCGTATTAAATAATTACTTTTGCGGTATAATGGCAGATACTACTAATAATTACAGATACGAAAAGCTTACCGTGCTTACTGAAGGCGATTTCCAGGCATTTTTATATGATTGCGATGGAACACTTGCCGATAACATGGGCGCCCACAAAAAAACCTATGTACATATAGCTGCGCAAGATGGTGTTTTAATAGATGCTGCTTTGGTTGATGAACTAGCAGGCTGGCCGGTTGTAAAAGTAGTTGAAGAAATAAACAAACGCTACAACAGCACACTTGATCCGACTGAATTCGCGCATAAAAGAGAAGAACTTTTCCTGGAAGAATATATAGATCAAACCCAACCCATAGATTATGTGGTTAATCATCTAAAGGCACACGTAGGCAAAGTGAAAATTGGTGTAGTCTCAGGAAGCCAGCGTAGTGCTGTGGAAAGGACCTTGCGCGTACTTGGTATAGCTGAATTACCTGATGTATTAGTTTGCGCAGGCGAAACCCCGCATGGCAAACCATATCCTGATCCGTTTTTGGCTGCCGCCGAAAAGTTAGGTGTAGCACCTGAGCATTGCCTTGTTTTTGAAGATGGCGAAGCCGGAACCCTTGCGGCAGAAGCGGCGGGCATGAAGTGGATAAGAATTGATAAAATATAACGCTTCGCTATTAGTCGGGTTAAAATGCGGTTTCATCGATTCTAATCCCGTTGCAATCTGAAAAATTTCCTAATCCCGTTTAAATTACAGAAACTTGTTAAACTAAACTTAACAGGTTAAAATATTTATTTTCAGGGCTTATGAGGAAATGCTACTCGGCAATAATTACTGGTATTTTGTTATTTATTTTTATTGGTGATGCATTTGGCCAGCATCAGCTAGTTACTAATGCTAAAAAGAAAGCCCTTCACGATCTCTCCATTCAAAAAAATGCCTTATATATCAGCAGCCATCAACAAGCTTTGGCACAAGCTGCCATTCACGGTTGGAAAATCCGGACTAAAACCAAAGATGGTGGCGTAAAATCATTACAGGGACTGAACAGCAAGGGCTTCCCTATCTACCTTAAAACTTATGATAATATCATATCAGCTGCAACAACACAAACTAATGCCGTTCAGCCCGGCGGATCATTAGGCCTCAACTTATCAGGATCAAGCAGTTTCTTAGCCAATAAACTTGGAATTTGGGATGGTGGCGCGGTATATACCTCTCATCAGGAATTTGCCGGTAAAACCATAACCATTAATACTACTGAGGCGGTATTAGACCACTCAACACATGTTGCAGGCACCATGATAGCCAAAGGTGTTTATGCCCCAGCCAAAGGGATGGCTTTTAATGCAACTACCCTGCAATCCTATGATTTTGATAATGATATTACTACCATAAGCGCAGCCGCCTCAGGATTAATACTGTCAAACCACTCCTATGGTGATGTTGCCGGATGGGACCTGGATGATAATGGCAACTGGACATGGTATGGCTTGCCTGGCGACAGTGTCGACTATGCTTTCGGTCAATATAGTGCCCGTACGGTAAGCTTCGATCAGATAGAGTATAATGCGCCATATTACCTTATTGTAGAATCCGCAGGAAATTCACGTGGTTATAACGGCCCGGCAATTGGTGGAACGTATCAGGGTTACACAAGTGCAACAAACATGACCTTGATAACAAAAACCCGTACCGCTGCCAGCAACATTAGCAGTCAATTTGGTTATGATGGTATTGCCACCACTGGCAACGCTAAAAACATTTTAACGGTTGGCTCTGTAGGCCAGTTACCATACGGGCCACCAAACAGTGCGGCTATTATTGCAAGTTACTTTAGTAGTTACGGGCCAACGGACGATGGAAGGGTTAAGCCCGATATAGTGGGTATGGGCGAAAACGTGCTATCATGCGGCAGTGCGTCACCCACAACTTATATTACGTTAAGCGGTACATCCATGTCGGCACCCAATGTAACTGGCTCCTTATATTTATTGCAGGAGTATTACGCCGAGAAACACTCAGGAGCGTTTATGCGAGCCGCTACCTTAAAAGGACTGGTATGCGCTACTGCCGTTGATGCTGGAAGTGTTGGACCGGATTATATGTATGGATGGGGTTTACTTAATACCAAAAATGCGGCACAGGCATTAATCGATAATGGTACAAAAAGCATAATCAAAGAAGATTCCTTATCCCAAGGGCAAACAAAAACAGTTACAGTAACAGCATCGGGTGATGGACCGCTGATAGCTACTATTTCATGGACAGATCCCGCAGGTGCTGCAACTGCAGATGGTATAGTAAATGACCGCACTATTAAATTGGTAAACGACCTGGATGTTAGGGTCAGCGACAGCACGACTACCTTTATGCCATGGATATTAGATCCATTGAATCCATCAAACCCGGCACAAACAGGCGACAATATTCGCGATAATGTGGAACAGGTTTATATTGCAGGTGCCATTCCCGGCAGAAAATACACGATCACTGTATCACACAAAAACACCCTAAAATCAGGCGGACAGGCGTATTCACTAATAGCAACTGGTGTAGGGGGATCGGCATATTGCACGTCGGGGCCAACGTCAAGTGCCGATTCGCGTATAAACAACGTAACACTATCAAACATAAATAATACTCCGCCAGCTGGCTGCACTACTTATTCTGATTATACAAACCTTACAGATTCACTGATAGCAGGAAAAACTTATCCATTAAGCCTTACACTAGGTACTTGTGGTAATAACTTTAATAAAGTTGCTAAAGTATATATTGATTGGAATGGCGATGGCACCTTCAATGGTCCCGGCGAACTGGTAGCAACCACAAATGTTATTAACGGCACAGGAACTTACACCACTAACGTTACGGTTCCCATCACTGTTATACCCGGCAATTACAGTTTAATGCGCGTAGTATTAACAGAAACCAGTGATACATCAGCAGTACAGGCATGCGGCTCTTATGCAAAAGGCGAAACACAGGATTACCGTGTTGAATTTATCAAATCAACCACAGATGCAGGCGCAGTGGCAATCGCCAGTCCGGATACAGCCGGTGCTTGCTCAGGCCCTACTCCTATTATGGTTACACTAAAAAATTATGGTTCTGCATCCATCAGCAATATTCCTGTAACGGTTATCGTAAAAGCACCTAACAATACGATTACCACCTTTAATGAAACTTATATCGGCACCCTATCGCCGCTAGCTGAAGCTAATTTTACGTTAAATTCAACTTTTAATGCAACAGCTGGGGCAACATATACCATAACAGCTATAACCAGCCTCCCTAATGATGTAATAACCAGTAATGATACGGCGAGTTCAAAAATCACCATAAACCCAGCCCCTACCATAAGCAGCCTAAATGTTAACTATTGCATTGAAAGCAGTAAATATTCATTTACCGGCACCGGCGATGGAACAATATTCTGGTATAATAACACTACCGATACAGCACCTATTGCTATAGGATCGCCTGCAACAACAACACAAATCCCGGCAAACAAAACAGTGTACGCAGGCCTTAATGATTTTAGCGGTACAGTTGGCCCCGCTACTAAGGAGGTTTTTACAGGTGGCGGATATAATCAATTTGGCCCATCAGTACTCGTACATGCCAATGCGCCGGTAATGTTACAAAGCGTGCGTTTATACATTGGCTACCCAGGTAGTATAACTTTTTCGGTAACTAATGCAGGCGGCGAAACATTGTCAAGCACAACCATTAACGCTGCAGCAACAACTACTAACCCTCAACCCGGCGCACAGGATGATGATCCTAGCGATACTGGCAAAATATATAATTTAAATTTACAGATACCCGCAGCAGGAGATTATTCAATAAATGTTGCCTATGACGCGAATGTTACCATTTACCGTAATAATGCAGGTGTAAGCGGCTATCCATTCTCTGCCGATAGCGTATTTACGATAACAAGCAACACCGCAACAGGTACAGGTACTAATCCGGCTACTTACTACTACTATTTTTATAACTTAAAAGTAACAAGCGTGGGTTGTACATCCGATGGAAGACAGTCGGCAACCCTGGTTAGGCCAACTATTACGGGCAATGGCACAGTACTAAGCTCTAATTTTGCATCAGGCAACCAATGGTACTTAAATGGCACCATTATAAATAACGCTACCAACCAAACCTACTCGCCAACAGTTAATGGCAGTTATAAAGTCCGGGTTACCTCAAGCACGGGTTGTTCAGATACATCTTCTACTTATGTATATATTTCCCCATCCACTTTAACCGATAATGGTGTAGGCTTAACAGTATACCCCGTACCGGCGAATACTATTTTAAACGTACTATTTGATGCGCCAACCAATACTGACATGACACTTAGCCTGATAAGCAGCATAGGCAGGATTGTGTATACTGGCAAACAAAATATAACCGCGGGTAATTTTAGCACCGTATTAAATGTAAGCAACCAAGCTCCCGGCGCATATATATTAAAGCTGACGTTGGGCACTAAAGTTTATACAAAAAAGATCGTTATTGTTAGATAACGATCTTTTTAAGTATTTGCTAAAAGGTATATTTCAATCCTATACCGGGAGCAAGGTCAAAGTATGGGCCGCTGGCCAGCTCTATTCTTGGATCAAGATCAAGGCTTATGGCTATAGGTGCTTGCGGAAGAGTATATTCAAGACCAATAACTCCATCTGCTCCTAATAAGATATGGTTGTTGTTATAATATTCACTTCCGTTAAAGTTGTCAATTTCACCTTTGCCCACAGAACCGATATGGGCGCCGAATCCATAGTAAAATTTTAACGCAGGCACATTAAAGGCCTCCTGGTTTAATTCATATAAGCCGGTTAAAACAAGTCCGTGATTTTTAAAGCCGATTATACCTTCATAAGATATATCACTGGTAGGAAAGTATTTAATGCTTACCCCGCTTTCAAATGGGCCAAATTTTAATCCTACAGCAGTTTTATAATCCTGTCCGCCCTGCGTTTGCGAATCCTGTGCCTGCGACCTGTTAGTCATTAGCAAAAAGGAAGCTGAAATAAACAATGTTATTAGTACTTTTTTCATCAATAGGTAGTTTTGTGAGTATAAATGTTACAATCAGTAAACGGCCAAAATTAAGTTTTATGGCTTTGTTATCTAAAAAATAAATATTACAACCGGCAAACTAGCTGTGTGTCAATAAAAAACAATTCTGTTTTTAACAGTACAATGCATCAAAATAAACTAAATTAGTGCGGTTATCCCGGCAAAGCATTGCGGATATTTTAACCATATTATAATTAAATGCGAAATTCCATCATAATAAAAAAAGCATGTTATGTGCTCTCATTTTTACTTGTCATCCCTACTTTACACAGTTGCGTACAGGGTGCTTTAAATGACACCAGTGGTAAGGAATATACTAACGGCATGGTTGTCTGCGCTTATCCTGATGCATCAAAGATTGGACTAGCTATCCTGCAAAAGGGCGGAAATGCGATTGATGCTGCAATAGCCGTACAATTTGCGCTTGCGGTAACATTACCCCAGGCTGGCAATATAGGTGGCGGCGGATTTATGATGTACCGTGCTGCCGATGGCCAAAGCAATACACTTGATTTCAGAGAAAAAGCCCCCGCTGCCGCAACAACTAATATGTACCTTGATTCGGCTGGTAATCCAATACCCGATATGAGTTTATATACCCATAAGGCATCAGGTGTACCGGGTTCTGTTGATGGGATGATTGAGGCACATAATAAGTATGGCAAATTAAAATGGGCCGACTTGGTTCAACCCGCAATTGATTTGGCTGCCGGTGGGTTTAAAGTTACAGCTAAACTTGCCGCGGGATTAAATGAATCACAGGGGATATTTAAAAGGTTGAATCCCGGCAAAGCTTATATGCTAAAAGATACACCGTGGAAAGAAGGTGATTTATTAGTACAGAGTGACCTGGCTAAAACGCTACAACTCATTCGCGATAAAGGCCGCGCAGGGTTTTACGAGGGTGAAGTTGCCGATGAAATGGTAACCGAAATGAAAGACGGAGAAGGCATCATTACCAAAGCTGATCTTAAAAATTATCATGCTGTTTGGCGAAAACCTATCATCGGTAAGTATAAAAATTATACTATTATTACCATGCCTCCCCCATCAAGCGGTGGTATTGCCTTAGTCCAACTGTTGAAATCAGTTGAGAAATATCCTTTACAACGATGGGGCTATAACCAGGATTCAACCGTACAATTAATGGTTGAGGCAGAGCGCCGCGTTTATGCTGACCGTTCAAAATACTTAGGTGATCCTGACTTTTATAAAGTACCTGTTGACAGTTTGTTAAACCCTGCCTACATCGCGCAGCGCATGCAAAACTTTAATTGGAACGCGGCCACACCAAGCACAGCAATACAGCCGGGAACTTTTATAGGTTATGAAAGCAATCAGACCACGCATTATTGCGTTGTTGATCGTGATGGGAATGCGGTATCCATCACCACTACACTTAATGACTCATTCGGATCGAAAATATTTGTTAAAGGCGCAGGCTTTTTACTAAATAACGAGATGGATGATTTTAGCGAAAAGCCCGGCGTTCCGAATATGTACGGCTTGGTTGGTGGCAAAGCTAATAGCATACAGCCCGGCAAACGCATGCTATCATCCATGACACCAACTATTGTTGAAAGGGATGGTAAACTTTTTATGGTGGTAGGTACACCGGGAGGGTCAACAATTATTACCTCTGTATTTCAAACCATATTAAACACGATTGAATTTAATATGGATATGCAACAAGCCGTTGCCGCAAAACGTTTCCATAGCCAATGGCTGCCGGATGAAGTAGATGTTGAAGCAGGAGCAATAGATAGCATCACCCGCCAAAAATTGCAAAAGAAAGGTTACAAAATTGTGGATCATAAACCAATAGGCCGTGTTGATGCAATTTTGAAGACAAAATGGGGTTACTATGAAGGAGGTGCCGACCCACGTGGGGATGACACCAAACTAGGGTGGTAAATTTTACGAAGCCGAAAATTACTTATGTTTGTGAGATATGCGTAACAATGTAAAAAGCCAGGAAACCATTGACTATTTTTTGAAGATAGTATGGCAAACTGTTGCAAACAGGTATAACCAATTGGTAACAGAATTTGGTATTACGCAATCAATAGGATATTTATTGATCAATATTGATGAGCAGGAAGGCACTACTGTATCAAAAGCGGCTGCCTTGCTGGGGCTTAAATCAACTAGTTTATCACGCATGCTTAACCAGCTGGAAAAAACAGGGCTTATTTATCGGGGATCAAACCCGGGTGACAAGCGATCTGTTAAAATTTATCTAACAGAACTGGGTAAAGAGAAGCGACACCTTGCCCGGGGTGTTGTTAAACAGTTTAACAACTACCTGAATGATCACATTAATGAGGCCGATAAGCAGTATTTGATAAATATGCTTGAAAAGATAAACCAGCTGACTATAAATTATAAGCCGTAAATGCTTGTAAAAAAGCTTTCTCATCACAATAATTCACTGTTTGTACGGTTAAATCAGAATAATAGTGTTAAAAAATGTTAACCTGCCGTTTTTGAATTATAAAAGAATAAATTTGCCTTTTGAAATTAAATGAACAGGATACTGTTAATTATTGCGCTTTTTTATGTTTGCTGTACTGTTGCCTGTACTAAATCTTCAATATACGGGCCTGAGCAGTATGCTGCACAAAAAAAAATTGATGATTCGCTGGTAAGCGCTTACATCAGGAGTAGTGGTTTAGAAGGCAAATTTAAGCATGTACAAAACAATGACACAATTGGTGTTTATTATATGGTAATTGATACAGGATCAGCTAATACGCTTTTCACAACATCAACACAAGTAACTGTTGGTGACACAGGAAGATATATTACCAAGAGCCTTACGGAAACCCAATTTTATGAGACTAACAATTTTCATCCATCTTATACATTGTCAAGTGTAATTTTAGGCTGGCAATTAGGTATTCCAATGGGTACTGCAGGTGGCGAGATCCGTTTACTTATACCATCAAGATATGCATACGGGCCTTATATACAAAACGACCTGGGACTGCCCGCGAATGCAATTCTTGATTTTTCGATACGAATTTATAGTGTAACTAATTAATTAAATGAAACAAACAATTTTTACCCTTTTACTACTTTCAACTATTGGGTTTGTATCATGCCGAAAAACCGGCACGGAACCCAATATTGTACAATATGACCAAACCCAAATACTAAACTACATTAAGGCTAATGGCATAACAGGCATGCACCAAGATACTGTAGGGGGTGATACATCAGGTATTTATTATAAAATTATATTACCAGGTTCAGGCACCCCTTTAACTTATAGCGATGAAGTGTCATTTGTATATACACTGCGCAGCTTTGATGGTAAATATATTAGCTCTGATACTATCCTAAATCAATATTTGGGTTATATAGGGCATCTTACCAATGTTGCTTTTCCTGCCGGGCTTGAAATTGCTATAATTAATGATTTAAAATACAGTGGCGGCAGTATGCGTGTATTAATACCATCTTATCTGGCTTATGGTGTTAATGGATATGGCTCTGGAAGTATAACCGTTGCGGGCAGCCACATAGCAGGTAACCAATGCCTTGATTATTATGTACATATAATTGATAAACAACCGGATACCGTAGCACAAGCGAAGTACGACGATGAGGTAATTAAAAATTACCTTGCAGCCCAGAATTTAACCAGCCTTTACACAAACGATGGCGGGGTATACTACAGGATACAAACTGCAGGCAGCGGCACAGATCCAATAACAGATAATACCACTATTCAGACTACTTATAACTTAAGAATCCTTAATGGAACTGTAATAGATGCCGAAAACCAAACTGCAGGTGTTGACAGTGTATCACTTGATGTACCCGACCTGGTACCGGGTGTAACACGTATGTTAGAAAAGCATGCGGTAAAAGGAACAGTAATTTCAATGATAATACCATCGGGACAGGCTTACGGACTATCAACCCAATCGGGCTTCCCGGCCAATGCTTGTTTAAGATTTGAATTTACAATAGTGGACGTTAGTCCATAGTTTACCGGGCTAGTGCAGCTTTAAAAGCTTTTAAACAACGCTCACGTGCAAAAGCGTGATCAACAATGGGTTTTGGATATTTGCTAAAGTCAGCATACTCCGGAACCCATTTTTTTATGTAGACAAATTGCGGATCGAATTTTTTAAGTTGAGAGTCAGGATTAAAAATCCGGAAGTATGGCGCTGCATCAGTACCGCTGCCCGCCGACCATTGCCAACCGCCAACATTGCTTGCCATTTCATAATCCAGTAGTTTGCGGGCAAAATAGTGCTCACCCCAACGCCAGTCTATTAACAGATCTTTGGTTAAAAAACTGGCAACTACCATGCGTACACGGTTATGCATGTAGCCTGTTGCATTAAGTTCGCGCATACCTGCATCAACCAGCGGAAAGCCAGTTTCGCCTTCGCACCAGGCTTTAAACTCAGCTTCATCATTTATCCATTTAATATTATCATATTCCGGCCTGAAAGCATGATTCATAGTATGAGGAAAATGATCTAAGATCATCATATAAAACTCGCGCCATATTAATTCGTTCAGCCAGTTTTTTTCCTTGTAGCCATTAGCTGTGCTGGCCAGTTCCCGTATACTTACAGTGCCGAATCTTAAGTGTAAACCAATGTGCGACGTACCATTGATTCCGGGAAAATCACGCTTTTCGGCATAATCCTTTATCACAGCTTCATAGTTTTCACCGGGAAAGTTCATGGCACTTTTTTCAAAGCCCATATCTTTTAACGACGGTATTTTAAAGCCATTCGTTTTAAACAAGTTTTTGAAATATTTTTTTGTCGGATAAGCTTTTAGGTAGAATGGGCTAAGTGCCGCATACCATTTACGCATGTAAGGAGTATAAACAGTATAAGGTTTACCATCATTTTTTAAAACCTCAGCGCGATCAAAAACAACTTGATCTTTGTAAGTTTTAAACTGGATGCTATGTTTCTTTAATAGCAGGGCAACCTCGTCATCGCGTTTTTTTGCATAGGGCTCATAGTCATGGTTGGTATACACCGAAGCAATTGCATAATCCTTTAGCAGTTTAGCCCAAACATGGTCAGGCTTATCATATAAAACCAGTAAACTGCTGCCATGCTTTTTAAGTTCCGTATTAATATTTTCTATGGCATTATAAATAAACGTAACCCGCGCATCATCCTTATCTTCCAGCTTATCCAGTATTTCTTTGTCGAAGATAAAAATCGGCAATACGGGGTTATCATTTTTTAAAGCGTGATATAAACCTGCATTATCATCCAACCGCAAATCACGCCTGAACCAAAATATAGTTAGCGGCAGTTTATTATCCATAAATTTCTTTTAGAGCACCAAATAGCTCGGGGTAATCAAATTTAAACCCGGTGTCCTCTATTTTTTTTGATGATGTTCTGGTACTTTCCAATACAGCAAGGCTCATTTCGCCCATTATCAGTTTTAAAACAAATACAGGCACATTTGGGGCCCAAAATGATTTATGAAGCTGTTGTGCTATGGCTTTGGTTAACTGTTTATTAGTTACCGGGTTTGGCGCAGTCATGTTATAAACACCAGATAATGTCACGTGTTCAATGCCGTAAACATACATTTTCACCACATCCCGCCAGTGTATCCAGGGTGTCCATTGCTCTCCGCTGCCCAAAGGTGAGCCAACGCCCCATTTTACCGGGTTGGTTAGTTGCGGCAAAGCACCGCCATTTTTATCTAACACTATCCCCGTACGAAATTTTACTACCCGCAAACCCAAATCCTTGCCTTCATCAGCAGCAGCCTCCCACTTTATACAAACTTCTGCTAAAAAATCATTCCCTGCTTGACTATCCTCTGCGAGTAGCTCTGCTCCCCTATCGCCATAATAACCCGTTGCCGATGCGGAGATTATAGCTTTAACTACATGATTCTTTTTGCGAAGCAACTCGAATATTAAACCAATAGATTTAGTTCGACTATCAATGATCTCTTTCTTGCGTTCATCTGTCCAACGTTTGTCAACTACACCAGCACCAACCAAATGCACTATGGTATCAACCCCAGTTATACATGCCTCATCAATTTCACCTTTAGTTATATCCCACAAATAGGTCTTCACCTTAGGGTTATTGCCAGGACTCCTGCTTAAATGGCTCACCTTATAACCTTGGTTTAATAATTCCTTTGTTAAAAGGCTGCCGATCAATCCAGTTCCACCGGTTAATAGTACGTGTTTATGCATTTGTTAAAAATAGCTTTATTGGATTGTTAAACTTATGGAGGGAACTATGTTAGTACAAACGCAACAATGCAAACTACAGCGTGTTTTTGTTCACAGCACACCTATGGAATACCGATTACACATTCACACTATCCTGCGACACTACTTTTGAGCAAATTGGCTTGGCACAATTTTCCACAAAAGCAATATGAATAGGATCAACAGTATAAGCTTCCAGCTCTGTTTCGTTATTAAACAAAATTAATAACGAAGCATCATAAGGGCTATCAGCCATAGGATCGTTGGTAACAATAGGAACACCAATATGTATATCGCGAATGTGGGTTATTGTCTTTAGCGCATTTAAGCCATCTATAAGCTTTTGCTTATCAGCTTTATCCCTTAACCAAATATGTACATGATGTACTAAGGTATTTTCTAAAATCATAATTAATTATTACTATTAGGTTATTATAAAGTATCAACTGTAAATTGCATAGTTACATGCGGTTTGTAGGTATCGGTTTTAACCTTTGCTTTTAACTCATGCAATATATTGTATAAGCCAAAATTGGTTCGGTTAACATAAATAAAATGTTTTACCCCTCGGGCTTGTTTAAATTCAGGCATTTTTGATATTTTCTCGCCAAAGCCATATAACTCGTCGAAGAATTTTGTCTCGCCAAAATCAAAAGTGCTATCAATATAAGGCATGGCAAACAACTTTATCATCTGCTTGTACATACCATAATAAAACTCAAACTGTGCCGGAGTATCATCCGGGTGGATCATCTCCAGCAGGCGGAAAGCTTTAATCGTTTCTTCTTTATTATCCAATAAATTAGTAGATGTAAGCGAGAAAAATGGTGCATAAAAATCTTCGGGCATTTCCTTAATGCAGCCAAAATCAATTACACCCAGTTTGCCGTCAGGGGTGATCATAAAATTACCTGGATGAGGGTCAGCATGCACTGCACGTAACTCGTGTTGCTGGAAGTTATAGAAATCCCAGAGCGCCTGCCCTATGGTATTTCTTAGTTCTTGCGATGGATTAGTTGCCAAAAACTCTTTCAAATGTTGCCCTTCCAGCCAATCCATTGTAATAATGCGTTTGCTGGATAATTCAGGATAGTAAATAGGAAAAACTATATTATCCAAATTAGCGCAGGCGTTTGAAAATTCAATTGATCTGCGAATTTCTAATTCGTAATCCGTTTCTTCTAGCAGACGCTCCTCAACCTCGCGCATGTATACGTCCAGTTCTTTTTCACTCATACCTAATAACCGAAAGGCAAAGGGCTTAACCAGCTTTAAATCGGATGATATAGAATCGCCCACACCGGGATATTGGATTTTTACAGCCAGTTTTTTACCATTCAATTCTGCCGAATGCACCTGGCCTATTGATGCAGCATTGGTTGATTTCAGATTGAATTTATCATAGATGTGCTCCGGCGTTTTGCCGAAGTATTTTTTAAACGACTGAATGATTAGCGGACCCGAAAGCGGCGGCGCATTATATTGCGATTGTGAAAACTTATCTACATAAGCTTGCGGCAGCAGGTTTTTATCCATGCTGAGCATCTGGGCTACCTTTAAGGCGCTACCTTTCAATTCGCTTAATGATTCGTAGATGTCCGCGGCATTATCTTCATTCAGTTCACTTTTATCCAATTCGGGATTAAAAAGCTTTTTTGAATAATGCTTGATATAATTTCCACCGATCTTAAAGCCGGTTTTCACAAATTTGCCAGACCGCTGTACCTTACTGGTTGGTATGCTATTTTGTTCTTTTGGCGTATCGCTCATGTCTTTTAGTTCATAGTATATATAGTTCATGGTTCATAGCACAAGTCTCATGCTTAATCTTCATAGTCACTATGAACCATAACCTATTCAAATAATGCAGCCAGCTGTTGTACCGTTAAAGTGGAATAGTCGTCTATTACCAAATTTGATGGTTGCAACTGTGCTGCTGCGTGGCCTGTGGTAATCCCTACCACTTTCATGCCAGCCGCATTCGCGGCTTTTATGCCTGCCAGCGAATCTTCAAAAACCACACAATTAGCAGGATCAGCATTCAGCTCTTCGGCTGCTTTTAAAAATATTTGTGGATTAGGTTTTCCCTTGGTTACCCGGCTCCCGTCAATAATCGCTTCAAAATCGTCGCGTATGGGTATTTTATTCAGGATGAAGTTAATATCCTCCATCGTTGCTGATGATGCCATAGCCATTTTAATACCGGCACTTTTTAGTTCCGATAAAAAAATTTCTAAACCATTTATCGGCCTTAAAAACGGAGCGTATATTTCGCGATAATAAGTTTCTTTTTCATTTAGATAACTTTTTAAAGTTGCCTCATTAGCATCGGGAAATAAACCTCTTAATGTTTCAACAATAGGCACACCGCTAATAGATGTTTTATAAGTTGATTGTTCCAATTCGCCAAGCCCGTGTTTTTTGTAAAATGCTTGCCATGATTTAAAGTGATATGGAGTATTGTCGACAAGCGTACCATCCATGTCAAAAATTGCGGTAAAGTTTTTCAAAGAGTTAAAGTGTTAAGCCCCCTCTAAATTTCCCCCAGTTGGGGAGACTTTTAAGCCCTCCCTTCCGGGGAGGGTTTGGGTGGGGCTGTTAAGTATTAGAATCCGAAACCCATCTTTTCTTTCATACCGCCGTTTTTAGCTAAAAACTTGCCGTACTCAAAAAGATTATCAATAGGAGAGCGTTGGAAAAGATCGAATGTTACGTTAACGCCTTTTTCAATGGCTTCATCAGTTTTTTCAAAACCTGCTGTGCTGTCGTTTATCCAAAAGTTCAATACAAATACAAACTGTATCCATAAAGCATCTTTATAACGTTTTGAGAAAAATTTACGATCAGACAATTCCGAAGTTTCAATACCTTCGTTAATAATCTCTTCTGCAAATCCTTCAAAAATTTCCTGTAGCTTTTCAAACACCTTAGGCGTGGTGAAACCTCTCGGTTGTTTTTTAATGCTATATACCGCGAAACTGCGGCTGTTTTTAAGCAATTCAAAAAACGCGTAAAAAAACGACAGTGCTTTTTCTCTGGATGAATACTCCTGCCAAACTTCCTGCGCCCTAATCTCTATAAGCGTATTCAGCGCTAAACCCGACCAGATACTCTCTTCTATCGCATCAAACGAGCCGAAAAACTGATAAAACTCAGCCTCGGTCATTTTATTCTTCTTAGCGAATATGTAAACCGACTTTGGCTGCTCGCCCTCTGTCAGTACAAAATCCATATATGCCTTTCTAATCCCTTCTATAGTTGCCATATTGTTTGAATTATAATATAAAATTAAGCATTATATAAACAGGTAAATGTCATGCCTATCTATAATTAAACGGATAATAAGTAAGGGTATTATACCCAATACTCCAGCCACTACAATACACATATAAACCTCAAAAATGTTTAGTGCATGTCAAATAATCGGTACATATGCAAAAAACAAATAAAAATTTGCAATTTTTGTCTACCGCAAATTTTCTGAAGGGTCTGCTAAACATGAGCGAAAAAACTATTCTGGTTTGGTTTAGAAATGATTTACGAATACACGATAACGAAATATTGTTAGAAGCTATCCGTAAAGCTGATAAAATTTTGCCCGTATATTGTTTTGATCCTTTCTATTTTACAAAATCAGCTTCCGGCGAACCTAAGACAGGTAATTTCCGTGCCCGATTCTTATTAGAATCTGTTGCTGATCTACGCAGGAATTTACAAGCACATGGCGCCGACCTTATTATCCGCACCGGTAACCCGGCCGAGATTTTACCACAGCTTTGCGAAGAATACCATGTAAATGAAGTATATCATCATCGTGAAGTAGCCTACGAAGAAACCAATATATCTGAACAGGTAGAAGAAGCGTTATGGAAGATTAAACTTAATCTGAAACATTTTATAGGCCACACCCTATACCATAAAGAGGATTTACCATTCCCAATAAAAGACATTCCGGATAGCTTTGCCATTTTTAAAAAGAAAATTGAGCGCGATAGTAATGTACGCCCATGTACTGATACGCCCGGTGAGATTAATATCCCCGTTATTACCGATGCCGGAGAAATACCAACGTTAATTGAATTAGGTTTGGATGAGCCTGTTGATGATCACCGCGCTAATATTAAATTAGTTGGTGGCGAAACGGAAGCGTTAAAACAATTACAAAACTTTCTCTCCAATATCCAGCAAGCTAGCCCCAAAACAGGTAAAAACAACGCAAGTTCATCTATAGCTTCACATTTGTCCCCCTGGATTACAATTGGTTGTATATCATTAAGGCAAGTTTATTGGGAGGTGTTAAAAACCGGAAGCTTTCAGCATAACAACGGCCCCCTGATATTAGAATTATTATGGCGTGATTATTTCAGGTTTATGTTTAAAAAGCATGGCCAAAAGTTTATTGCTGCTAAAAATGATGATGATGTTAGCGATTTTGATGAAAACCAGGATGAGCTTTTTGATAAATGGAAAAGCGGCACTACCGGCACTCCTTTAGTTGATGCCATTATGCATGAATTAAATGCCACAGGCTACATTAATAATTATAGCAGGCAAATTACAGCAGGATACCTGGTAAATACACTTAAAGTTGACTGGACTAAAGGTGCCAGTTATTTTGAAGAGAAACTAATAGACTATTCCCCTGCCAGCAACTGGGGTAACTGGGCTTTTATAGCAGGCATTGGCAATGACCCACGCGATAACCGTTATTTTAACATCGCCCGCCAAACCGGCGAACTTGATACTAAAGGCGATTTTATTGATACATGGTTGTGCAACACCGCAAAACCTTTACATGTCAGTTCTTTGTAAACTAAAAATTTAACAAGTAACTTTTAGACACTTATTTCGTCTATATAGTTATAAACGCCACGATCATGAATTCTTTTGAATCATTTACTGTTATCATCGGCCTGTTTGCAGTGCTTTTAGAAGGGGTATCTTATGTGCGCGATTTTCTGCATAAACTGTTACACTAAGGCAACTCGCTAAGTTATTTTTAACAACCAGCACCTTATTTCAATTTTAATGAATGTTTTATAAATTAAATTTAAAGTTTGTAAGCACATATGCTTACTTTTGTACCGTTTAATAGATTGGTTTTACACACATGGATCGCCTAAATTATATAAATAGCGCTAACGCTGCTTTTATTGATTCCCTATACGAAGAATATAAGCAAGACCCCGCCTCGGTTGATTTTGGATGGCAGAAGTTTTTTGAAGGTTTTGATTTTGGCCGTAGTGCCGAAGCAACAACCGTAAGCGCCGAAACTCCTGATCACTTCCTGAAAGAGATTAACGTACTGAATATGATAAACGGGTACCGCACACGCGGGCACTTGTTTGCCACAACAAACCCGGTACGGGAGCGCCGCCAATACTTTCCGGGCAAAGAATTGGAAACATTTGGTTTAAGCGAAGCTGATATGGACACTGTATTTAATGCAGGTGTCGAAATTGGTCTGGGCCCTGCCAAACTGCGCGATATTCGCCAGGCTTTAGAAGATACCTATTGTCGTACCATTGGCGCCGAATACCGCTATGTACGCAATCCGATAAAAATAAAATGGTTTGAAGAGCGCATGGAGCGTACCCGCAACACGCCTTCATTTACTGTTGACCAAAAAAGGCTGATGTTTGAAAAACTTAGCCAGGCCGTAATTTTCGAAAACTTTTTAGGCACCAAGTTTTTGGGCCAAAAACGTTTTTCGTTAGAAGGCGCCGAAGCTATCATCCCTGCCCTTGATTCTGTTATCCAAAAAGGATCGTCTTTAGGCATCCAGGAGTACATTATTGGTATGGCTCACCGTGGTCGCTTAAACGTGTTGGCAAATATCATGAAGAAAACCTACAAGGAGATCTTTTTTGAGTTTGAAGGCAAAAACTACGATGAAGATTCGCCATTTAGCGGTGACGTTAAATATCACTTAGGCTATTCAACCGATGTAAAAACCGATGATGGCGAAAATGTTCACTTAAGTCTTTGCCCTAACCCATCTCACTTAGAGGCGGTTGACCCGGTTGTTGAAGGCCTTACCCGTTCAAAAATCGACTTTAAATATAATGGCGATGAAGAAAAAATCGCACCTATATTAATCCACGGTGATGCATCAGTTGCAGGCCAGGGTATAGTTTATGAGGTTTTACAAATGGAAAAACTAAATGGCTATAGCACCGGCGGTACTATCCACCTGGTAATCAATAACCAGATTGGATTTACTACCAATTACCTTGATGCCCGCTCGAGTACCTATTGTACCGATGTTGCCAAAACTGTGCTTTCGCCGGTTTTTCACGTTAATGGTGATGATGTTGAGGCTGTTACTCATGTAATCAACTTAGCTATGGAATACCGTCAGGCTTTCCACAGTGATGTATTTATTGATATTTTATGTTACCGTCGTTATGGGCATAACGAAGCTGATGAACCTAAATTTACTCAGCCGGTATTATACAAAGCCATTGATGCACATGAAAACCCACGCAAAGTTTATTTAGATAAACTTTTGACAGAAGGCTCGATTACTGATGAAATAGCAAAAGAATCTGAGAAAAAATTCCGCGATCTTTTACAATCACAGTTAGATGAATCAAAAGCAGAGGAACGCTTTACCAATGCTATCCCGATGTTTGAAGGTGCATGGCAAGGTTTGCACATAGCTACCGAAAAGGAAACTATCGCCAAAACTGATACCGCAGTACCTAAAGATGAATTATTAGCTATTGGCAGGTCACTTACTGAATTACCAAAGGATAAAGAGTTTTTCAAAAAGATAGAGAAACTATTCCAGGATCGTAACGCGATGGTTGAAAAATCACATGTATTCGATTGGGCCATGGGTGAGCTATTAGCTTATGGAACTTTATTGAAAGACGGCCATGCAGTTAGATTAAGCGGCGAGGACGTTAAACGTGGTACATTCTCTCATCGTCATGCGGTATTAACACTTGCCGATTCGGAGCAAGAATATACTCCGCTTGATAATATCGGAGCTGAAGCAAAATTCAGCATCTATAATTCATTATTATCTGAGTACGGTGTATTAGGTTTTGAATATGGTTATGCTTTAGCTAACCCTAACGCATTAACTATTTGGGAAGCTCAATTTGGCGACTTCTTTAACGGTGCGCAAATCATCGTTGACCAATACATAGCCAGTGCCGAAACAAAATGGCAACGTGGTAACGGTTTGGTAATGTTATTGCCGCATGGTTACGAAGGTCAGGGCCCTGAACACTCATCAGCACGTATCGAACGTTTTATGGAGCTTTGTGCCGATAACAATATCCAGGTAGCTAATTGTACTACTCCTGCAAACTTCTTCCATATCTTACGCCGTCAGATTTACCGCGATTTCCGCAAACCGTTGATCGTGTTTACACCTAAGAGCTTGCTTCGCAGCCCTAAATGTGTATCGCCGCTGGTTGATTTTACAGAAGGTAAATTCCAGGAAGTTATTGATGATAGCTTCGTGGATGCTAAAAAAGTTAAACGCGTATTATTCTGCTCAGGTAAAATATACTACGATTTATTAGATAAACAACAAGCCGATCAGCGCAAGGATGTAGCTATTGTTCGTATTGAGCAATTGTACCCTACACCTGTACAGCAAATGGCTAAAATCAAATCTAAATATAGCAAAGCCACTGAATTTATATGGGTACAGGAAGAACCTGAAAACATGGGAGCCTGGCCATATATGTGCCGCAAATTCCGCAAGGGCGATGTATTAGATTTGGACGTAATTTCTCGTTTAGAAGGCAGCAGTACTGCAACAGGTTTTGCTAAACAACATGCCGCGCAGCAATTGCACATCATTTCTAAGGCATTTGAATCACCTGTTGGCACTGTATTAAAGGAAAAAATAAACAAAACAACACAAAAAATGGCTACGGCCAGCGCAGATTAAGTTTGTGAGCAGTGAGTGGTTATTAGTGAGTAAAATCTATTATTAACCATTCACAACTCACTACTCACCCAAAAACTAACAACAAATGAGTTTAGAGATCAAAGTTCCGCCGGTAGGCGAATCAATTACCGAAGTAACACTGGCATCGTGGTTAAAAAAAGACGGTGATGCAGTACAAATGGATGAAGTAATTGCTGAATTAGAATCAGATAAGGCTACCTTCGAGCTCACTGCCGAAAAAGCCGGAACTTTAAAAACAATAGCTAAAGAAGGCGACGTATTGCCTATTGGCGCAATAGTTTGTACTATTGAAGAAGGTGGCGCAGCAGCATCTGCCCCGGCAGCAACCCCAGCCAAAGAAGAAGCTAAGGAAGAAGAAAAGTTAGCTGCAACAACTACCGCAACATCAAAACAAAGCACTTATGCATCGGGCACACCATCGCCTGCTGCTGCAAAAATATTAGCTGAAAAAGGAATTGATCCTGGCAGCGTAAATGGTAACGGTGTTGCCGGAAGAATAACTAAAGAGGATGCTCTTAACGCGCAAAGCGCACCGGCTGCTACTCCTGCTCCAAAAGCGGCACCTGCTGCAGCTCCTGCCCCGGTTGCACAACCAGGCGAACGTACTGAAAAACGCGAAAAAATGTCGTCGTTACGTAAAACTGTTGCTAAGCGTTTAGTAACCGTTAAAAACGAAACCGCGATGCTGACCACTTTTAACGAAGTGGATATGGCCCCAATTATGGAGCTTCGTGCTAAATACAAAGATAAATTTAAAGAGAAATATGGCGTTGGTTTAGGCTTTATGTCATTCTTTACCAAAGCTGTTACCGAGGCATTGAAAGATTGGCCTGCTGTTGGCGCACGTATTGAAGGCGAAGAAGTTGTTTATAGCAATTATGCTGATATTTCTATAGCTGTATCTGCTCCAAAAGGTTTAGTAGTACCGGTTATCCGCAATGCGGAAAGCCTTAGTCTTGCTGGTATTGAGAAAGCTGTTGCCGCATTAGCTGTTAAAGCCCGCGATAACAAATTATCACTGGAAGAAATGACAGGTGGTACATTTCCATCACTAACGGTGGTGTATTTGGTTCGATGTTATCAACCCCGATCATTAACTCTCCGCAGTCAGCTATCCTAGGTATGCACAATATTATTGAACGCCCGATTGCTGTAAACGGACAAGTGGTTATCCGCCCGATGATGTATGTTGCATTATCTTATGATCACCGTATAATCGATGGCCGCGAATCGGTTAGCTTCCTGGTAAGGGTAAAACAATTACTGGAAGATCCGTCAAGATTATTATTAGGAGTTTAACTTTTCTATAGAAAGCATAAAGCCCGGTTGTTTACAGCCGGGCTTTTTTATGGAGTAGATTTTAGAAGCAGTCTAACTATCGTCATTGCGAGCGAAGCGTGGCAATCCCAAGCTATGTAGAGCCGCTCTGTAAGTAGGGGATTGCCACGCTTCGCTCGCAATGACGCTTTATTTTTAAATAGTATCTTAAAAAGTAGGTATAAAATACTTCTTCACTACCGCGGTAACTTTATGCTTGATATGGGTTGAGGCTTTTTTCTCCCATACAATTTTATAAGATTCATTAGGTCGTTGGATGATTTTGAAATAGTCTTTTAAATCTCCTTTAATCTCGATTGCGTTCTTTTCCCCTATCGCGGCTATTTCTTTGTTGAATTCGTCCATGCTTTTTTTTGTGCGAATTTATCGATTTTTAATTTAGCATTTTCATGGGGAGACGGTAACACAATTATTACCCTCCTTTTTCTCTAAAAAAGCAAACTTACCCTACCTTCCAATTGTAATTTAATAAACAATACATTATGGAATTTACAAGATTTGGAAATACCGGAATAACCGTTTCAAAGCTATGCCTCGGCACCATGACTTATGGCGAACCCGATACCCGCTGGCCCTGGGCTTTGAACGAAGAACAAAGCAGGCCCTTCATTAAGAAAGCTTTTGAACTGGGTATTAACTTTTTTGATACGGCCGATGTTTATACCAACGGCAAAAGTGAGGAAGTTGTTGGCCGTGCCCTAAAAGATTTCGCCAAACGTGATGATTACGTACTCGCAACTAAAGTATTCAACCCTATGGGGCCCGGACCAAATGACAAAGGCCTATCCCGCAAACATATTATGAGCGCTATTGACGCCAGTTTGAAGCGTTTGGGAACTGATTATGTTGATCTATACCAGATCCATCGTTGGGACTACAATACCCCAATTGAAGAAACGATGGAAGCGTTGCACGATGTGGTTAAAGCAGGCAAAGCACGATATATCGGCGCATCATCCATGTATAGCTGGCAATTTGCAAAGGCATTGTATACATCTGATCTACATGGCTGGACCAGGTTTATATCGATGCAACCACATTACAACTTAATCTACCGTGAAGAAGAACGTGAAATGCTGCCACTTTGCAAAGATCAGAAAATAGCAGTTATCCCATGGTCACCATTAGCGCGTGGTGTATTGACCCGCAAACCGGAAGAACGTAATGATACTAAACGTGCCCAAACAGACGCTTTCGGCAAATCATTATATACCGAAGAAGCCGATATGGAAATTGTAAAACGGGTTACCGAAATTGCACAACAGCATGGTGTTCCAAACGCGCAAGTGGCTATGGCTTGGATGCTAACAAAGCCAGTAATCACATCGCCAATTATTGGCGCCAGCAAACCCGGACATTTAGAAGATGCTGTAGCAGCCTTATCATTAAAACTAACTGACGAGGAAATTAAGATACTCGAAGAACCTTATAAGCCTCGTTCAATACAAGGGCATAGTTAATGGCCTTTATGTACCAACTGTACCACGAAACAAGTGAAACAGTTGGTACATTTGGTACACTTTTCGCCCAAAAAACGCTCAAAACAACCCTAAAAAGCAGGTTTTTACAATCCTTTTTAGCTGTTTTTCGGCCCTAAACAACCCATTTTAGATATGAAAACGATCAAAAAACATCATTTTTTGCTCATTTTTCACTCATTTTGATAGAAAATTCATGATTTTTATAGCTTTTACTTCAGAAAATATGCGCAAAATGTTTCGAGATGAAACACCTTTGCTACGTTCATAGCTTCATAGTTTTATTATAACTTTACGGGCTGTAACCAACGCAAAATTTAAATGCCCGATAGCACTTTAAATACCTCTTATCAATCTAAAAAGATCATCTGGTATTTTCTATTGGGGTGGACGGTATTAAACATCATCCAGGGTTACACGCTTGAACTTCATGCCGACGAAGCTTACTACTGGCTCTACTCCCGTTTCTTAGATTGGGGTTATTTTGATCACCCGCCAATGGTCGCGCTCTTCATTCGCTTTGGCGATAGTATTATGCACAACGAACTGGGCCTGCGGATACTTACCATTACGGTTAGCACTGCATCTTTTTATATACTCTGGCTTATTTTAAAAAAATATAACGCCAGCGCAAAGTTGTTTGTAATTGTGATTGCCTGCATGTTTATGTGTCACATGTATGGTTTTACCACCACACCAGATTCCCCACTTTTCTTTTTCGCGGTAGTGTTTTATTACTTCTATCAAAAATATATTGAACAGGATACCTGGCTATTAGCCTTTATATTGGGCGTAGTAATTGCTTGCCTGCTTTACAGTAAATATCATGCCATATTACTTATAGGGTTTACCGTACTATCAAACATAAAATTATTAAAAAGACCGTCTTTTTGGTTGATAGTTGTATTAGCAAGTGTATTATTCATCCCACATATCTTGTGGCAGGTACATCATAATTTCCCCTCACTTAATTACCATTTATCTGAGCGCTCAGCGGAAAAGTATCACCCTGAATTCACTTATTTATTTCCTCTCGGGCAAATATTAATGGCCGGGCCACTTATTGGCTGGTACTTATTTTATAAAGGCTTTACTGCTAAAATAACAGATGCGTTTATCCGTTGCCTGGTGGTTAACTGCGTCGGCACACCTATATTTTTCCTGATCTCATCTTTCCGTGGCGAGGTACAACCACAATGGACTTATATTGCCTTTGCTCCGCTTATTTTATTAATCGTTATCAATTTTGCACAAAAGCCCAATCTGCCAAAATGGTTCTACCCGGTTGCTTATGCCAATATTGTTATCATTGTGTGTGTACGGTTAACTTTAATTGCAGGCATACCTATTGGCCGGTTGCAAAGTCAGTTTGGATTTAAACAATGGGCGTACTTCGTAAAACAAAAGGCGGGCAATAATTACGTGGTTTTTAACGAAGGTTTCCAAAACCCATCTAAATACGATTACTACAATAACACATTAAAAGGCTTTTCCTACGATGATATATACTATCGTAGTACCCAATTTGATATTTGGCCAATTGAAGACAGCATACAACATAAGCGTGTTTTATATGTAAAAACTTTTAAGGTACCAGGAGTAACAACTGATTCAATAAAAGTACCTGCGGGTGCCTGGTATACGGTGTGGGTTAATGATGTGCGCACCTATCAAAAAGTTACCATTGATAATGGTAATTACAAAATGAGCGTACCCGCAGGACAAAAACATACGTTCGATCTGACCATCAAAAACCCATATCCCGTCGCCATAAATTTCAGCAATAAAAGCCAATTGCATCCTGTTACTTTACGAGCTTGTTTTTTTGATGAAAAAGGGGATGCAAAAATTCAAACTGCAGATACTACCTTTAATAATATTGCGTTAAAAGCGGGACAAAGCACCCATTACAAGTTTACAATTGTCACCCCAAAGCAAAAAGGACAATATGAATTGATGTTTTCTATCCGCACTGATCCTTTTAATGGGAGCAAGAACAGCAGAATAGTTAAATTCACCGCCGAATAATTACCCCATATGATTAAAAAACTTTACTTACTCGCTTTCCTATTATTTTTAACCTCAGCCACAGCTTTTGCGCAGGATAGCCTTGATGTGCATTTTAGTGCATTAGGCTGGTTAGATAACCGCGAATACAAAGCCTTTATCCCGCGCTCACGTACCTACTCGGGCACACGTACAGCTTTAGATGTTGGTTTGGTAATAGATACCAATAACAGCTTTCGCGTAGGTACAAATGCCATACACGAATTTGGTGCACAACCTTATTTTTTGAGCGCGGTGCCTGTTGCATATTATCACTTTGAAAACAAAAGCTGGTTATTTAACGCTGGTGAATTCCCACGCGAAGGCTTAATAGACGATTTTCCACGTGCTATGCTGAATGATACTTTGATGTATTTCCGGCCTAATGTGGAGGGTTTACTAACACGATATACCTCAGAGAATTTTTGGCAGATAGGTTTTATCGATTGGTTAAGCCGCCAAACCGATACCCAACGTGAAGAGTTTATGTTTGGAGCCGAAGGACGCTATACACCTAATGCTGACGGACCATTTTATGTAAGAGATTACTTTATGATGGAGCACGATGCAGGAGCAGCCATATTACAACCTACCGACCATATATATGATAACGGAGCGCTTGAATTAAGGCTTGGGTTAGACCTTACCAAAAACTCAGGCTTGGATTCGTTAGCATTTGAGGCTGGTAACCTTACCTCCTTTTTAAGGGAACGGGGCTCTACCGGCTGGCAAACACGTAATGGTTTTGTATTTACCGCTTACGCCGCTTTAAACCGTCGCCTTGCTTTTAGGGATGAATTTTACAAAGGCCAGGGCAGTATCATCTATTACGGTGATTCTTTTTATGAAAAAACTCTTTACAATCGTTTAGATGTAATATATACTCCTTTTAAAGCAAAACGCATTACCGGCCAGTTTATAGCGAGCTTCCACTTCTCTCCAGGCCACTTTAATGATAATCAGGAAGCATTCCGAATTACTTACGACTTAGGCAGAAAGACTATAGCGAGGTTTAAACCAGCGGAAAACAACAATTATTAGATTGCATTAGCGTGCTGACTCACCCGGTTTTCGCTCAACCGCTTAACCTGCCCTCTCTTCCGCAAAGCGGGAAAGAGGGCAAAAGACTATCTTCTTCACTTCTTTCCGCCGCAGGCGAAGAGAGGTCGACCAGCGTAGCGTAGTCGGGTGAGTCAGCTTCGCAAGCAAGATCATTTGGGCGTTCCCGCTATCCAGCGGTCGGGCTTTCCACTCATACCCCTGCAGACCTTAGTCACGAAGGCCGGTATCCGTTTCACTCCCTAACGCAAATCCCCCTTTGTCATTCTGAACGAAGTGAAGAATCTGTAAAGTAGTTTACGCCAGTACAGATTCTTCACTTCGTTCAGAATGACAAGGAAATTTTATAGCGCGCAAACGCCCGACAGAAAACCGGGCCATGTCACACTGAGGTACTCGAAGTGTGGCCCGAGCGCTGAAGGTTTTTTCTGTCTTGATTTTTTGCTACTTTTTTATCAAGAAAAAAGGTAGTAGCCCCCGCGGCAATGAGCGGGACAGAATAATTCGGTCTAAACGAAAATACTTCCGCTACCCACTGCGCAACACTTCGAGTACCTCAGTGTGACAGCCAACGCACTATCAAAATCCATCTGTACAGCATAAAGATTGCTTCGTTCCTCGCAATGACGCTTGGTGAATAAACCCTGTCCAATTTTCTGCCATCCTGTCACCGTTATTTTGACTTTTTGTGACTGGATAAAGTTTCATTCTTATTCATTTCACGAATATTAGCTGCCAAACACATATTGGCACAAGCATTGATAAATAGCTATAGTATATAAAATATCAATCAAGAAAAAACAATATAATGGCTAAAATTATTGGAATCGACTTAGGGACAACAAATTCATGCGTAGCTGTAATGGAGGGTAACGAACCTGTAGTTATACCTAACAGTGAGGGTAAGCGTACTACACCATCTGTAGTTGCATTTGTTGACAACGGTGAACGTAAAGTGGGTGACCCGGCGAAGCGTCAGGCTATCACCAATCCTACAAGAACTATTTATTCTATAAAACGCTTTATGGGTAACAACTTTAACGAAGTTACTAAAGAAGCGTCTCGTGTACCATACAAAGTGGTTAAAGGCGACAACAACACCCCGCGTGTTGAAATTGGCGACCGTAACTATACTCCACAGGAAATCTCGGCAATGATCCTTCAGAAAATGAAGAAAACTGCTGAAGACTTTTTAGGTACCGAAGTTACTGAAGCGGTTATTACCGTTCCGGCTTATTTTAACGATGCACAACGCCAGGCTACTAAAGAAGCCGGTGAAATTGCTGGTTTAAAAGTACGTCGTATTATAAACGAACCTACTGCTGCTGCCTTAGCTTATGGCTTAGACAAAGCACACAAGGATATGAAAATTGCTGTATTTGATTGCGGTGGTGGTACACATGACGTGTCTATCCTGGAATTAGGTGATGGCGTTTTCGAAGTAAAATCAACCGATGGTGATACTCACTTAGGTGGTGATGACTTTGACCAGGTTATTATTGACTGGATGGCTGACGAATTTAAAAGCGATGAAGGTATTGATCTGCGTAAGGATCCAATGGCTTTGCAACGTTTAAAAGAATCAGCTGAGAAAGCTAAAATTGAATTATCAAGCACTACTCAAACAGAAATTAACTTACCATACATTACTGCTGTTGATGGTATGCCTAAACACTTGGTTAAAACTTTAACCCGTGCTAAATTTGAGCAACTAGCTGATAGCTTAATCAAACGTACTATTGATCCTTGCCGTTCAGCATTGAAAAATGCAGGCTTAAAAACTTCTGATATTGACGAAGTGATCTTAGTAGGTGGTTCAACCCGTATCCCTGCTATACAGGAAGCGGTTGAAAAATTCTTCGGTAAAGCGCCTTCAAAAGGTGTAAACCCTGATGAAGTTGTAGCTATTGGTGCTGCTATTCAAGGTGGTGTATTAACCGGCGAAGTTAAGGATGTGTTATTGTTAGATGTTACCCCGCTTTCATTAGGTATTGAAACTATGGGTGGTGTAATGACCAAATT
>JAMFRP010000031.1 GCA_026224775.1 Bacteroidota bacterium | reverse complement strand
TTTGATTCAGATTATTTGCAGGATTCTCATAACAGCGCCGGTGGCACCACTGGTGTTATCTATATGCGTTACGCCGAAATTTTACTGATCTATGCTGAAGCCCGTGCGGAATTGGGTTTATTAACTCAAGCGGATGCGGATATGACAATTAATGCACTGAGAGATAGGGTTGGAATGATGCATTTGAATATAGGTACTATTGCTACTGACCCTAAATGGAGTTACCCGGAACTCTCTCCGGTTATCAATGAGATAAGGCGCGAGCGCCGTGTTGAACTGGCTTGCGAAGGCTACAGGCTTGATGATATTAACCGCTGGGCCGCCGCGCCTGACGTGATAGTAGGCAAACAACCATTAGGTGCCATGGCAAACCAGTTTGTTACTGTTGTTCCGGGCTTTACTATTGGCAATACTATATATGTTAATGCACAGGGTTATATTTAACGCTATGCGAAGACAACTGCTATGGCAGCAGGTTACCAATTTAATGTGAAGAGGGATTACCTTTTACCACTTACTTTGGCGCAAACAGTCATAAACCCGCTAATAACACAAAATCCGGGGTGGTAATTTTTTTAAATCTTAAATAGTAAAAAATGAAAAAGATATTAATGATAATATGTGGAGCAATTATTTTTCTTAATAGTTGCAAAAAAAACGGGGAACGAAACGGTAGCGGGAAGCAATACCTTATTGCTGGCTTACCCCTCTGGTACCATTTTTAATACCTTAAGCAGCGGTTTAAATTATTTCAATAATTCACTGCTTACTTTTAAACTCACCGATAAAATAGATACGCTGAATGTTTCGGCTAATATAGGCATCCCGGCAAGTAAAGATTTGACCATAACGATAGGAGTGGATCAAAACGCCTTTGATGACTACAATGCAAATACAAGCAATATCGTTAAATACGCGGCTATGCCTACTACCTATTACACTATTGCAAATAATAATGTAACTATTAAGGCCGGGCAAACCAGTGCTATATTTAAAATCGCGTTTTATCCCTCCTTATTTGATACTAGCCAAACGGGGTACCTTTTACCATTAAGTATCAACAATGATCCGGGTTACGCTGTCAATAGCAATATGAAAACCGTTTATTTCCATATCAATGAAAAATAGTGGTAAGGCGTGGGCTAACCTTGAAAAATTGAAAACCTATTAGCACGGTTTCAACAAAAGGCTTTCAGCCAAATTATATTATAAACAGTTGCCTTTCACAATGGGGTGAAGGCAACTGTTATTGAACTTAAGTCTTATCACTTTTAAATTAATGTGAGTTAGATCTGAGACAAAATAACTGCAAATTAATATTCACTAAATATAAATCGACATGAGAAAACAGTTTTTTAATCGAGTAATTGTAATTGCCCTTTTTATTGCATGTATATCGTCGATAGCATGCACTAAAGCGAGCGTGAAATCAGAGCCAGCAATACCAGCGCTGAATTCCTCTAGCAGCTTAAATGCAACAGACTCAACCTACCAGTTAGTCTGGTCAGATGAATTTAATGGTACAGGGGCATTTGATTCAACTAAGTGGGCTTTTTGTCCGCGCCAAACTTCGGCCTGGAACGAATATTTGACCTCTTCACCCGCGTATGCATCCCAGGATGGCGGTGGTAATTTGGTGCTTAAAATGGATAATGCTACGATAGCCGGTGACCCGGTCCCTTATCATTCTGGCGGGATACAATCGCTGGGAAAGTTTAGTATTACCTATGGCAAGATAGAGGTTCGAGCCAAATTTTCACAAGGGCAGGGATCATGGCCGGCAATTTGGATGATGCCCGTTCCAGCAACAGCCCATCCAGGTGGTTGGCCTGCTTGTGGCGAAATGGATATTATGGAACATGTGAACAACACGTCAGTTATTCACGAAACAGTCCATAACAGCACGGTAGATAATGCTAATGGAGTAAGTACGGCTACCTATGCCCCGTCATATAATACAACGGGTTATAATATTTATACCCTGGAGTGGACTCCGACCGCCGTTCAATTTTACGTTAACAACGTCCTTGAGTACACTTATAACAAGGTGGCCAGCGGAGGATGGCAGCAATATCCATATGATGTGCCTTTTTATATAATACTTAATCAATCAGGGGGCGCGGGTTGGCCAGGGGCTATCACCAATGCTGATCTTCCTTTTAGCATGCAGGTGGATTATGTCCGCGTGTATCAGTTACAATAATCAATGGTGATTTTGAAACTGGAATCGTACCCGTGCCTCCCCTTGGAGAACTCATGGGGAGGTACGGGTCAGCGGTAACCGGGCTTAGTAAAAGAACATCATACGGCCTAATTAAGCAGGTTTATTATACCTGTTTTAAAAAACGAAGCAAGAATAAGGGAATATGTTGCCTTATCGGTTTAGAAATTGGTATTAAATAAGGTAAATTACATGTTTAAAAAGTTATTTCAAGTTATATTATTCCTACAAATAGTAGTTTTTGGAGTTTACGGACAGTCTTCAAAAAGCATAAATTATGCCATTATAAAACCAGGCAGCAATTTAACTACCATAGTCAATACAGCAGCAAACGTAACACCATCCGCCCGACAATTACGCTGGCAGGAGTTAGAGCTTACCGCTTTCTTTCATATTGGCATGAATACCTTTACTGGGAGAGAATGGGGAGACGGGAAAGAAGACTCTAAATTGTTTAATCCAACCGCGCTTGATGCCCGCCAATGGGTTCGTACTGTTAAAGCGGCTGGTTTTAAGCAAGTGATTATTACCGCCAAGCACCATGACGGGTTTTGTTTATGGCCAAGCAAGTACACTGAACACTCGGTAAAAAATAGCCCCTGGGAAAATGGGCAAGGAGACGTTGTTAAAGAAGTAGCGGATGCTTGCAGGGAATATAAAATAGGTTTTGGCATTTACTTATCCCCCTGGGACAGAAACTCGCCCGTATATGGTACGGATGCTTATAACGATTATTTTGTAAATCAACTTACCGAACTGCTTACCCAATATGGCCGTGTTGACGAGGTATGGTTTGATGGCGCAAACGGCGAAGGTCCTAATGGTAAAAAACAGGAATATGACTTTGACAGATGGTATAATGTAATACGTAAGCTGCAGCCTTCAGCTGTTATCGCTATAATGGGACCGGATGTACGCTGGGTGGGGACTGAAACCGGTTATGGCCGTGAAACCGAATGGAGCGTTGTGCCCGCAAATAATTTAGATCAGTTAGCTGTAACTGCAAAATCACAGCATGATATTACTTTTAAGCCCAAGGGTGATATGAGGGGAGATGATTTAGGCGGCCGCGATAAAATAAAAAATGCCACTGGATTGGTTTGGTATCCGGCAGAGGCTGATGTTTCTATCAGGCCGGGATGGTTCTTTCATGCAGAGGAAAACGATAAGGTAAAATCTCCTGAAAAGCTAATGGATATTTATTACAATTCGGTTGGTAAGAATTGTGTATTACTCTTAAATATTCCACCCGATAAAGAAGGCTTACTCAATAGTAGTGATGTAAACGCTTTGCAGGGCTGGAAAAAGTTGAGGGATGAAACGTTTAAAATAAACCTACTCAAAGATGCTGCTGTAGAATGTGCTAATGGAGTGAATTTGAAATCGATTCTAGATGATGATTATAACACCTGGTTTACTACCCGTAATAAAGATACATCGGCAGTAATTACACTTAATTTGAAAGGATCGAAAACTTTTGATGTATTGCTTTTGCAGGAAAATATCACCATCGGTCAACGTGTTGAAAAATTCGTACTGGAATATTGGGATGGTAATAATTGGAAGAAGGCGACAGAAGGCACTACCATTGGCTATAAGCGCTCATTACGTTTCCCGACAGTAACAGCTGATAAGGTGAGGCTAACAATTGAATCATCAAGGTTAAACCCTACCATAGCAACAATGGGGTTATATAAACAACCATAAAAACTATAGGATTTTCGGAAGTAAATATCATGAAGCAACGAAATGAATTAAAATACAAACAAAGATCATTTGTTTTAAAGAGAACAGCCAACCAGGTTGGTTAGTTTAGTGTAAGTGTTAATAAGGCCGGCTTCGGCCGGTCTTATTATATTCTGAACGAGGGTGGAAAATTTAACCCTAAAGTCCTGAGTGGGACACGTAAAAAGAAAGTTATTATGAAAAAAAGAATAATCCCAGTACTCTGTCTGCTTTTATTAAATAGCATAACATTTGCCCAACAGGCTAATGAAGTATCAATAATCCCTAAACCAGCCTCAGTGGAAAAAGGTATAGGGGCATTTATTATTAGCAAACACACAAATATATTAGCAAAGGGAGCGGATGCTGAAAAGGTGGCTAGTATGTTCAACTATTTTCTGAATAAAAAGTATGGCTTCGTATTAAAGATCAATAATACGGTAACTACTAATGTTATTGTTTTAAATACCACATTGCGTATTAAATTGCCCTATGAGGCCTATCAACTTAAAGTAACCAATCACAGCATAAACATATCAGGCGAACGTAGTGGCGTTTTTTATGGTGTGCAATCCCTACTGCAATTAATTCATGAAAATGGCAGGCAACTATCAGTTCCGGTAGTAACGATTGATGACGCGCCGAATTTTGCTTATCGTGGGCTTATGTTAGATGTAGGGCGGCATTTTTTTGATATAGATGAAATCAAAAAGATACTGGATGTGATGGCTTCCCTCAAATTAAACAGGTTCCACTGGCATTTAACAGATGACCAGGGATGGCGTTTAGAAATCAAGAAATATCCAAAATTAACTTCTATCAGCGCGTGGCGCGATTCAAGCATAATTGGCGGCTATGGCGATTTTAAACCATTTATTTATGATGGACAAAGGAGTGGAGGTTTTTATACCCAGGATCAGGCACGCGAAGTGGTAAAATATGCCGCAGAAAGAAATATTGTGGTAATACCTGAAATTGAGATGCCCGGCCATAGTACTGCTGTACTGGCAGCTTATCCCGAATTAGGCAATGGAACCGGCCCCTATAAAGTGGCAGGTTACGGGGGCGTGTTTTATACTATTTATAATCCTGGTGAGCCAACATTTAAATTTTTGGAGGATGTGCTAACCGAGGTTATGGCAATTTTCCCAAGTAAATATATCCATATCGGCGGAGACGAAGTTCCTAAAGATGAATGGAAAAATTCGCCATTTGCGCAACTGGTGATAAAAGATAATCATTTAAAAAATGAAGAAGAACTGCAAAGCTGGTTTATCAGCAGAATAGAGAAATTCCTAAATAAGAACGGAAGAAACCTGATAGGCTGGGATGAAATATTAGAAGGTGGCTTGTCGCCCAATGCCACAGTAATGAGTTGGCGGGGTGAACAGGGTGGTATAGATGCTGCAAAACAAGGGCATGATGTAATTATGTCGCCCGGTGGTTATATGTATATAGACCATGCCCAGGCGAAGGATCACACAACAGAACCTTTGGCTATTGGTGGCTTTTTGCCATTGGATGTGGTGTATAACTATAGCCCCCGTCCTGCTGCATTAACTCCCGATCAGCAAAAACATATCTTGGGTGTACAGGCGAATATGTGGACAGAATATATTGCAACTGACAATAAACTGGAATATATGCTATTCCCAAGGGTGGCGGCCCTTGCAGAGGTTGGTTGGACTAAATCAGAAAATAAAGACTACAAAAATTTTAGTGAAAACAGGCTGCCGATTTTTTTAAAGAACCTGGAAAGATCAGGCGTAAATTATAGAATACCGGAGGCTGACGTAGTAATTAATAATGATGCGCAAACAGGAAGAAAAACAATAGCCATCACTCCTTTTATTGCAGACAGCAAAATATATTATACTGTTGATGGTCATAAGGCAGACAATACGGCTAACTTATACACAAGTCCAATACTAATTCCTTATACTAATGGCCGCCCGCTAACTTTAAAATATATCATAGTTACAGCAGGAAACAGGGTGAGTAATGAATTTATTGTGGATATAAAATAGGCTTAACATGAATCGCCTCAAATCAGCTTGGTCTTACTTTAAGAAGAAGACAGGTTGATTTGGGATTGCTAAAAGAATCATTAATATAACAGTAAATAGAATGTATAAAAGTTTATTTAGAGCTAAAAGGATGGTTTTGACTAGTTCATCCAAACTGGCCACAGTGGCTATACTGGTTTTCATCTTGGGCAACCAATGCTATGCCCAAAAAAGACCTAATATCGTGATCATCATTTCGGATGATCACGCCTACCAGGCTATCAGTGCTTATGGAAGCAAGCTAATGCAAACACCAAACATTGACCGGATAGCCAACGAAGGTGTGATCTTTAATAAAGCGTATGTTACCAATTCTATCTGTGGGCCAAGCAGGGCCACTATTTTAACAGGCAAGTACAGTAATAAGAACGGTTTTAAAGATAATGACTCAAAGTTTGACGGAGACCAGGATTCATTTGCAAAGCAGTTGCAACACGCGGGATATGAAACTGCATGGATAGGTAAATGGCACCTGGAATCAACGCCACAGGGGTTTGATTATTGGAAAATACTACCCGGGCAAGGGGAATATTATAATCCTGATTTTATAAACATGAATGGAAAAACGCAGCGCATTGAAGGTTATGTGAGCAATATTATAGAAAATGAAACAGAAGCCTGGTTAAACTCAAGGGACAAAAGCAAACCATTTTGCCTGGTTGTGGGCCATAAAGCCACGCACCGTACATGGATACCTGATACAGCCGACCTTGGGCGGTTTGATAAAGTAACATTCCCACTGCCGCATGATTTTTATGATAAATATGATAATCGTGAGGCTGCTAAGGTGCAGGATATGACCATTGCTAAAACAATGCTTATGGGATATGACCTGAAAATGTTCCCTGATGTTGATGCGGAGAACAGGGAAGGGGCAATTAACCGCATGAATGCTGCCCAGCGGCATCGAATGGATACCTATTACAAACCTATATACGAAGACTTGAAAGCACGGAATCTAAGCGGAAATGCTTTAACCGAGTGGAAATACCAGCACTATATGCAGGAATATTTAAGCACAGTAGTTTCGTTAGATAGAAATATTGGCCGCACATTGGATTACCTGGACAAACATAATCTCACTAAGAACACGATCGTGATCTATATGTCTGATCAGGGTTTTTACCTGGGCGAACACGGCTGGTTTGATAAACGCTGGATATATGAAGAATCATTTCGCACCCCAATGGTCATGCGCTATCCCGGTAAAATAAAATCCGGCACAAGATCAAATGATTTTGTGTTGAATTTAGACATTGCGCCTACCGTTTTAGATGCTGCTGGTATACCCATACCAAAAGATATGCAGGGCGAGTCAATGCTGCCATTGTTTGCAAAAAACAAAGCAAAAGGTCGGGACGTGATCTATTATCATTATTATGAAAACGGAGAGCATGCTGTATCACCACATTTTGGCATAAAAACCAAACGTTACAAGCTTATACGTTTTTATACCCGTGTAAACAACTGGGAGCTTTATGACCTGCAAACTGATCCTCATGAAATGAATAATCTATACGGCAAAAAGGGATATGAAACCATTACCAGGCAGTTGAAAGCAACATTAAATCAACAGATAGATAAGTTTGATGACAACGACGCAAGACAAATATTGATAAATGGTAAATAGTATCACAGATACGCACACCATTATAAGTTTAAGTTATCGTAACAGGTAATTTCTAATACTATAAATGTTTTATCATGAATAAAAATCTGCTAGCCTTACTGTTTATTTTAGCCGCATTTACTGCGGCGGGGCAAAACTCATCAAAATCAAATGTCAGTCGCCCAAACGTTATCTACATTTATGCGGATGATTTGGGCTATGGCGATTTAAGCTGTTATGGGGCCACTAAAATTCATACGCCAAATGTGGATAAGATAGCCGCGGCAGGTATCCGTTTTACCAACGGGCATTGTACCTCGGCAACGTGTACGCCATCGCGGTATGCCCTGATGACGGGTGAATACCCCTGGCGCAAAAAAGGTACAGGCATTTTACCGGGTGATGCGGCTTTGATCATCCCTACCGATAAAACCACTTTACCCAATATGTTTAAAAGAGCCGGATATAAAACCGGGATAGTGGGTAAATGGCATTTGGGCCTGGGAAATGCTGTGGCAAAAGATTGGAATGGAGAAGTTAAACCGGGGCCAAATGAGGTGGGCTTTGATTATTCTTTCATTTTCCCGGCAACAGCAGACAGAGTACCAACTGTGTTTTTAGAAAATCACCATATTGTAGCATTAGACCCTAATGACCCTATTGCGGTAGATTATGCCCAAAAAATAGGCAATGATCCTACAGGAAAAGAGCATCCGGAACTGCTGAAATTAAAATCATCGCCGGGCCAGGGGCATGATGGGACTATTGTGAATGGCATAGGCAGAATTGGCTATATGAGTGGCGGAAAATTGGCGCGATGGGTGGATGAAGAAGTATCATCAACATTTTTAGCAAAAGCGGAAGGTTTTATAGAGGAAAATCAGCATAAACCATTCTTTTTATATTTTGCTATGACGGAACCACATGTACCCCGGATGCCTGCAACCCGTTTTAAAGGTAAAAGCGGTTTAGGTTTGCGGGGAGACGTTATTTTACAAATGGATTGGACCGTTGGTGAAATTATGAAACAGCTTAAATATTTAAACCTGGAGAAAAATACGATAGTGATATTTACCAGTGATAATGGCCCTGTTTTGAATGATGGTTATCAGGATGAAGCCGTAGCAAAATTAAATGGGCATACGCCGGCCGGCCCAATGCGGGGCGGCAAATACAGTGCTTTGGAAGGAGGAACCAGAATCCCCTTCATCATTAAGTGGCCTGGAAAGATCAAACCGAAAGTTTCAGATGCGTTGGTTTCGCAGATGGATTTGCTGGCCTCTTTCTCTGCGTTTCTTAAACAACCCATGCCAGCTGGGGATGCAACCGATAGTGAGAACTTGATGGATGCTTTCCTGGGCAGATCTGATAAAGGGCGTTCGGTATATATAGAACAGGGAGGGGCGCTCGCCATTGTTAAGGATGGATGGAAATATATTACGCCGAACAATGGTGCCCCTTATAATAATTTAGTAGATATAGAAACAGGAAATTCCACAGAACCTCAATTGTATAACCTGAATAATGATATTGGAGAAAAGCACAATCTTGCCGCTCAATATCCCGATAAGGTGAAAGCTTTGAAAGCCTTATTAGCTTTAATGGTACAGGGCAAACAGAAATTATAGCGTTGCACTATCAAATACACATAACACAAACATTTTTGTAATTTATTGAACGTAATATCCGAATATGAAATTTGTTTATACTGCCCTATTCTTTTTAATAAGCCATGCGGTTTTTGCTCAACGTGATACAATTAACTTGAATGATTCATGGAAATTCTGTATCGATAGACAAACTGAAGGTCTGACAGGAGAATGGTTTAAAAAAGACTTGAAGAATAGCGCTGATGTAAAAATACCACATACCTGGAATGTGGATAAAAACACTCAGAATTATTATGGATGGGCATGGTATCAAAGAAAAGTTATGATACCCGCTCAATGGAAAAATAAGCATATAGTTTTACAATTTGGCGCTATTAACCATACCTCATTTATTTACATCAATGGGAAAAAGGTTAAAGAGAATATTGGAGATGGGTTTAATAAGATCTTTGTTAATTTAGATGCACGGGTCAGTTACGGAGCTGAAAACACTATAACTGTGGCTTGCAATAATGATCTTGGGCGCAACAAGGTGCCTTTTGGAGATTCATTTGATTGGCCAAACGATGGAGGAATAATCCGATCAGTTAATCTTATTGTTAGTGGTAAACCAGCAGCAAGTTATTTAAATGCAGAGCCGGTTTTAAATCCTGATCATCAATCCGGAAAATTAAAAATCAGAATAGGTTTCGATCAAATCGTTAATAAAAACATCAACCTATTGGTTTCTATCTCAGAAGAAAATCAACCCACCAGGAAAGTTATTTTACAAACAATTGCTCAACCAGTTTGGGAAAACGGTGAAGCTATTGTTAATTATATTTTGCCGAAAGTAAACGCATGGCATTTTGACTTTCCAAATCTTTACCATATAGATGTGACTATTTTAAATGGTAAAAAAGCAGTAGATAAAATTAGTGCCAATGTCGGTTTCCGGGAGCTGAAATTTGTAAATGGTCAAACGTTTTTGAATGGTGAAAAAGTAAAGTTGATGGGTGTAGAGTGGACTGCAGGCTCTAATCCCAATTTTGGGCTTGCAGAAACAAAAGCAGAGATACTGCGTAATTGCAAATTGAAAGATGTTAACGCGATCTTCAGCCGTGTGCATTTTCAGCAAGATGATGTTTTTTATGACTTTTGCGACCGTAATGGCATTCTTTTACAGGAGGAAATTCCATTATGGGGGGGAGAAACACCTGTAAATTACACTATTCGTACTATCGCCAATAATTCAAGGTGCACTACTCATTTTGGATGAAATGAGATGAAGAACATCTTTTCCCGCATCTGATTATAATATAGTTAATTACCTTATAGAACGATAAAAAACTCCTATTTATAAAAATAAGCGTGAAAAGTGATTTTCCAAATGATTACGTATCCCGTTTCTCAGCTTTTCGGCTGAACCCTGTTCTATAAGCTCGATAAGGCCGGCGTGTGAAACATATTGATTTGTAGCGACGTGTTTTTTTAACAACCCGCTTTTGTGGACATAATCAAATACCGGTAACAACATTTTTTGGAAATTCTTAAGTGTTTCATTGCCTGTTATATCATATAACTTACCATGAAATCTGATCTCATGCTCAATTTGAAACAAATGTGCCTGTGATTTTTTGGGTTCCGATTTAACAATCAATTTTAATTCCGCAATGTCTTTCGGTGTTACCCGTTGTATGATAAAGTCAGCCATCCCTATTTCGAGTGAAAGGCGCATTTCAAATATTTCTCTTAATGTTGCATCATCCAGCATCTGCGGGTTCATGCTTTTTTGCAGGATAGAAGTAAGGTCCGGACTGGTAATGACAGCTCCTCTGTGTTTTTTTGAATCCAGAAGCCCAATCATCCTTAACCGAAGCAATGCTTCACGAATAACAGTTCTGCTTACACCCAGGGCCTGTGTTAATTCAAGCTCTGTGGGAATAATATCTCCGACCTTGAAATCTTTTTCAATAAAAAGTTCAACTAAGTTTTTCTCTACCCTATCTACAAGCGAACTTTTATCAACATTGCGCAGACTTTCAATGAAGGGATTAGATTTCATAGTTTAATATGTTTAACAAGAAGGCCTATTAATAAATTGTAAAGTAATGTTGGTGTAAATAAACAATAAGTTTCTCGTACTCTAAATAATTTTATAAAAATTGCTTAAAGTATGACATAAATCTTTTTTAATATTTATTCTTCAAGATTAGGCTCAAAATAGCCCTATACATTAAATCAACGCAACTTTTCCTTCTATGCTTACAAAGTGTAGTTATAACACGCAGGTAATCAATTAGTAAAATTTATATATTAATTATTTGTAATTAAATTTTTAATTATTTATAATTGCCTTATGTATGACATAATGCAAACTAAAAACTAATTATTATGAAAAGAATTTTTACTTACTACCGGGCATGGTTATTGGCAATGGGGATGCTTCTCTGTTCCGTAGTTCAGGCCCAAAACATCAAAATCACCGGGCAGGTTATTGCTTCGGATGATCACAGTCCTCTACCCGGAGTTACTGTTATGGTAAAGGGAACCAATATTGGCACCCAAACTGATGTAAATGGGGCATTCAGCATTAAAGCTGCAAGTGGAGATGTGTTGGTATTTAGATTTGTTGGTTATTCACCAACAGAAGTAAAGGTTAAAAGCCAAGGTGCTATTAACGTATCCCTGGCGCCGGAAACTAAAAATTTAAATGAAGTTTTGGTTGTTGGTTACGGTACACAATCAAGAGAAACGGTAACCAGTGCTGTGGCTAAGCTTGATCAACAAGTTTTAGCTACGCAGCCTCGCGCTAACGTGGCAACGGCATTACAGGGAACGGTATCCGGTTTGCAGGTGATCAGCCAGACAGGTCAGCCAGGGGCGGCACCATTAATTACCCTGCGCGGGGGCGCTTCTATCAGTAGTCCACAGCAACCACTTATCATTGTGGATGGAGTGGTGAGGTCATATAATGATATAGCTGAAGAAGATATTGCTTCTATCGATGTTTTGAAAGATGCTGCGGCAACAGCCATTTATGGTTCAAGAGCAAGCAACGGTGTTATACTTATTACCTTAAAAAAGGGTAAGCAGGGATCATCTGATATAAATTATAAATATACTACAGGCTTTAATCAGAATAGGCAAGGTTACCAGTTTCTGGATGCGCAGCAATATATTTATTACGGCAGGTTAGGCGGTATAAATTCAGGGCGCACGTTAGCGGCAATCAACTCTTCCGCTGGGTATGGGTTAAGCACAACCCCTACCGCGCTGGCACAATACGACATACAAGAATCAACCCCATCTAATCAATATCTATTAAAACAAGGATGGCAGCTAATGAATGATCCTGCTGATCCGGGGACGCAAATTATTTTCAAGGATAATGAAAAAGAAATTCAGGATATGGTATTTAGAAATACCCAAACTGAAGACCATTACCTTAGCGCGTCAGGAGGAAATGATAAGGGTACTTATTACTCGAGCCTTGATTATTATCATGAGCCCGGAGTTGTTATCGGTTCTGACTACAAACGGTATACAGGAAATTTCAACGGTTCGTATAAAGTAAAGCCTAATGTTGAAATAACCAGCGGTGTTACTTTCTCCGATTCACAAAATGCAGGCCCTGTAGCCAGCGATTTAAGTACATTTTACCGGACTTTATCGTTACAGCCAACTTTTAACCCATGGCTAAATGCGGCTAATACAGTTCCTGATCCCGGGAATTCAGCCTCAGACGGTAACCCATTATATTATCTGCAGCATGAAATAAACAGTAATGAGGTTGATAATATTGTAGCCAATGCAGCTGTTAACTGGACTATAATTCCTGGCTTATCTTTCAAAGTATCAGGCAGCGGTTATTATTACGAAAACCTGGTACAAAACTTTACTGAGGAAACGCAAACTTTAGCGCAGATGTTCACTACCCCACAGGGTGGAAACGTAACACGGCCTTCAACTACAATTTATAATAGGACATTCACACAGACCTATGATGGTACTTTAAATTATACTAAATCATTTGGGAAAAATAATTTCAACTTATTAGCCGGAGGTGAGTATTATGATATATCAACTTTTGGTGATGAGGTTTATGGAACAAATGCGCCTACTGATAATATACCAACTGCAAACGCATCTACGCTATTTGCAGCCGGTAATAATACCAGTGTCAAAACAGATTTCAGGATTATATCCAGTTTTGCAAGGTTCAATTATGATTATGATCAAAAATACCTGTTTACTGCGGTATTGAGGGAAGATGGTGTGTCAGCATTTGCTGCTCAAAATAGGATTGGTTATTTCCCGGGCATGTCTGCCGGATGGAACATAGCAAAAGAAGATTTCTTTCAAAATTCAGGCATCAGTAAAATAATATCTACTATTAAGCCCCGTATTAGTTATGGCGCAAACGGTAATGTAGGGTCCTTACAAAACAACCCCTACCTTTATCAGGGCACCTATAACGCAACAACTACATATCCTCAATATAATGGGAATGGCGCTATTACCGCCACACAACTTCCCGATCCTAACTTACAATGGGAAACCAGTACCACTAAGGATGTGGGGATCGATTTGGGCTTTTTGCATGACCGCATAAGTTTAATTGTGGACTATTATGATAAGATTAACAGCAATCTACTTACAAACCTGACTTTGCCAACTGATGTAGGTTTTTCAAGTATTTTAACAAACGACGGCACCTACCAGAACAAAGGCATTGAATTTACATTAAAGGCTAATCTGATTAACAGCCCTAACGGATTCAGGCTTGATTTTGGCGCGACCGCATCTTATGATAAAAATAAAGTCCTGAAACTACCTAATAATGGCCAACCCAATAATGGGGTAGGTACCACACAGGTATTTGACCCTAAAACCGGCAAGTTGATCAATGTAGAAGGTATACAGCAGGGTCAGCCGCTAGGCCAGGTATATGGTTATAAAGAGCTTGGCATTTTCCAGAATCAGGCGCAAATACAGGCTGTAGCCGGAAACCGCAATGATCAAATAGGTGGCGTTACCGGGCCAAACCTTCCTGCCGGGCCGGGTGGGCATATTGTACCGGGCGATGTAAACTGGGAAGACGTGAATCATGATGGTATCATTGACTCACGCGATCAGGTTTACCTGGGCAATATATTCCCTGATTGGACAGGCGGATATAATTTTAATGCTTCTTATAAAGGATTCTCGTTATATACCCGGTTCGATTTTTCATTAGGGAATGTAATTTATAATGATTTTGAAGCCAGGTCATTAGGCCAGTACCAGGGAACGTTTAATATGATAAGTGAAATGACCAATTCCTGGTCACCAACCAATACCAATACAATGATTCCACGGGTAACTTATGCCGATCAGGTGGTAGGTTCAGGTGCTAATTACACAAGAGGCAATAATGGAAACGCGAATTTGGACGGTGAGAATTCAGAATTTTATCAAAGCGGCAATTATATGGCCTGCCGTGAGATCAGCCTGTCCTACAATTTCCCTAAAGCGCTGCTGGCAAAAAGCCATGTGTTTAAATCCGCACGAATATTTGTAAGTGGTGAAAATCTCTTTTATGTAAAGAGTTTCAGCGGTCCTGATCCTGAAGCACCGGTTTCTGCCGGCGCAGCAGCTACCCCCGGCTCACCGGCTACTGGCGCCACTACTATTAATGGCATTTATCAGGGTACCTACCCTACACCGCGTACTTATGTATTAGGCGTTTCAGTTTCTTTATAACTATTAATCAATTAACAATGAAAAAATATATAATCATATTGTTATCGGGATTGGGTGTACTAACCCTGATACCTTCCTGTCGCAAGGATCTAAACCTGTCGCCAGTGAGCCAGATAAGTAATAGTACTTACTTTAAAACAGCCACGCAGTTTGATGCTTATATTGCGGGTATTCACAGCGTCTTTCGTGCCCAGACTGAAAGTTTTCAGCGCTTAGGTGAAATGCGTGCAGATATATTTGGAACTGACCCCGGGTCGAGCACAGCATTTACTGGTGAAGCTACACAGGGATTGGAAAAAATGTGGGAGGAAACGCTAGATCTGAATACTGCAGGCGTAAATAATTATGGTTTCCCTCCTAGTGTATCCACAGCGAATAACTTTTATTTTAACATTGGCCAAATCAATACTATGATAGCCAATTTAAATACTACAACCGTTGTTACACCAGCAAATAAAAGTTATTACCTGGGTATATGTTATGGCATGCGCGCTTTCTATTATTTCCAAATCTACCGCAGTTGGGGCGATGCTATTATAACTACTACACCTATTGTGGTTAACATCAATAACCTGAATCAGACGCAGTCACCTGCGGCAAGTGTAATGACGCTTATTAAATCAGATATAGATCAGTCGGTAGCCAGCTTTGGTACAAATTACGCGTTTATGAATTCAAAAGGATACTGGTCATTATCAGCTACCTTAATGCTTAAGGCCGAAGTTTATTTATGGACGAGCAGTCATAATTCCAGCACGGCTGATGCGACAACTGCGCTGACGGCATTAAACACCATTCAGACTAATGTTCCTTCTTTAGCACTATTGCCATCTTATTCAAGCGTTTTTGCTACTACAAACAGGGGTAATAATGAGATCATATTCGCGATCCACAATACACTTAATGAATATGCAATGGCTTGGGTGCAAAGCTCATTTGTACCACAAAATAACCTGATAATTGCTTATTATGATTCAATACAAAACCGCCAGTTTAACGCAACTACCGATAACTGGGGTGGCTTGCTGCGGGCCCCTATAAAAATATCCACTTTCAGGCAGTTTAATCCTCTTGACAGCAGGAGGCTGGCTACCATACAACCATGTTATACCAAAGTTAGCGGAGCATATAAAATGGCCGGCTGTTTTGTTGATAAATACGCGGGCGAACAAAATGCAGGGGTAAGATCGATCACAAATGACTTTCCAATATACCGTTATGCTGATTTGCTTTTATTGAAAGCGACTGCCGAAGTTTACCTGGGCGAAAGCCCGGCTACTGAGATTAATATGGTAAGGGCAAGGGCATATGGTGCAAATTATGATGCGGCCACAATGAGCTATCCTAACCAGGCTGTAGATGCCAACCCCAGAGAGGCAATTTTACAGGAGCGTTTCTTTGAATTTATTTTTGAAGGAAAAAGATGGTATGATTTAAGAAGCATGGGCGACAACTATGTGTACGAACATACCGCATTGACGGTGGCAAATGCATACGCTTTATTATGGCCGATTGATAAGCAAACGCTGGTAAACGATCCATTGTTAAAGCAAACACCTGGTTATTCATCATTTTAATATAAAGAAACTCTGCTTTAGGTGGGGGATTAGTTTGGTTTAATAGAGACTTTAGAAATACCGGGGAGTGGTGGCCCCGGTATCTAAAGAAAATTTAACCACGTGCCCGGCTATTAAAGCATTAATAAAACAATTAGTTATGAAATTTGAACATTTACAAGGATTAATAGCTGCTCCTTTTACGCCGATGGATAAAAACGGGCAACTGAATACTGCTATTATACCTGATTATTATCGGTTTTTAAAACATAATGGCGTTACCGGCGCTTTCATTTGTGGATCTACCGGAGAAGGTGTTTCCCTCACTACCAGCGAAAAAATGCAAGTTGCTGAGGCCTGGGCTTCGGCTACGGTAAATGACACTAACTTTAAGGTAATGACCTTATTAGGCGGCAATAGTATTAGTGATTGTAAAGAATTGGCCAAACATGCCCAATTCCTGAATTTGTATGGTGTATCATTTACATCGCCATCTTATTTTAAACCGGCTACTGTTGATGTTTTGGCCAAAATGTGTGTGGAAATTGCAGAGACAGTTCCGGATATGCCTTTTTATTATTATCATATACCGGTATTAACCGGGGCTAATTTTGCCATGCTGGGCCTGCTTGAGGCGCTGGATGGTAAAATAAATAATTTGGCAGGGATTAAATATACCCATGAGGATTTTATGGATTTCCAAAGTTGCATGAACTTTAAGAATGGTAAATATGACATGCTTTGGGGAAGAGATGAGAATATGCTATCGGCCCTGGTATTAGGTGCAAAAGGAGCTGTTGGCAGTACGTTTAATTACGCGCCGTCACTTTATAACGATATGATAGCAACCTTTAATAATAATGATCTTGAAAAAGCAAGGGTATTACAGCAAAAGTCAATTGATATGATCCGTTTATTGGGTAAGTATGGCGGCATCTCGGTTGGTAAAGCGTACATGAAATTAGTAGATGTAGATTGTGGCGAGTTCAGGCTTCCTGTAAGAAATATGACCAAAGAACAGTTTGAAAAGTTTAAATTAGATGTAGCTGAATTAGGGTTTGATGTTTTCAAAGCAAAACACCCTGTTACTACAACTAATAAACATCATGCGTAAGTTCACCTTTTCTGTTATTGTATTTTTTTTATTTATGTTAATAAATCAGGATCTGCTGGCTCAGGAAACAATTTGCAAGCCAGTTGAATGGCAATTGGCTGCTCAATTGCAAAACACAAACGGTACAATTTCTACTGGTTTTGCAGGGGCAATTAACGGCGTGTGTAACAATGTTCTAATTGTTGCTGGCGGAGCTAATTTTCCTAACAAATTACCTTGGGAAGGCGGTAAAAAACACTATTCTGATGAAATTCATATACTCCAAAAACAGGATGGAAAATTTGAATGGGATAAACAAGTAAACCTTAAACTGCCCGAACCAATAGCCTACTGCGGAAATACCTCAACTCCGTTAGGAATAGTTTATGCCGGTGGCGAAAATGAAAAGAGCCTTTCAAAAAAAGCCTTTTTAATAAACTGGGATCCGAAACAACACCAACTTGTAATTAAGGAATTACCTAATTTGCCTTTGGCAGTTACCAATGTTGCCCTAACGAGCATCGATAATATGGTATATGCAGCAGGAGGAGATATGCAGGATAGTTCCTCCCGCTCATTTTACTGTATTGATCTAAAAAGCTATCACCCACAATGGCAACCTTTGCCATTGTTACCTGTCGCGTTAGCAAATACAGTAGCAGTCGCATTAAAAGGTGCAGATGGTACTAATATCTTCATTATAGGCGGAAGAACTAAAACACCCTCTCAGATAAGCACCTTGCATCATACGGTTTTTGAATACAATACTTCAAAACGCACCTGGAGTAAGTGCGCCGATATTTCAGACGGGAAAAGAATAATGAATCTGTCTGCCGCGGCCGGGGTGCCATTCGGGCGCAACTTTATTGTAATAACAGGTGGCGATGATGGCAGGGTATTTCACCAAATTGAAACTTACTTATCAAAGATATCCAAAGCAACCACAACCGCTGAAAGCGAAAGACTTACAAAAGAAAAAAATGAACTGAATATAAATCACAAAGGTTTTTATAGAGGTATATTAGTATATAACACCAGGAACAATACATGGACAAAAGTTGGCGACTTGCCTTTTGCCGCGCACGTAACTACAACAGGAACCAAATGGGGAAAAGATATCGTGCTTTCAAACGGAGAGATTAAACCAGGTATTCGCACACCCGATATAATGATCGGGAAGGTTCTTATAACTAAAAAAAATGCAGAATAAAAACTATCCCTGGATTTTAGTTGGCCTGCTATGGGTAGTGGCATTGCTGAATTACATGGACAGGCAAATGCTGTCGGTAATGAAGCCTGCCATGCAGATGGATATTGCCCAATTAAAATCAGCCACTAACTTCGGTTACCTGATGGCTGTTTTCCTGTGGATATACGGTTGTATGAGCCCAGTTTCAGGAATTATTGCCGATAAATTCAATCGCAAATGGCTTATTGTTTACAGCTTGTTTGTTTGGTCGGGTGTAACCTTTGCATTGGGTTATGCAACTACTTTTAACCAGGTTTATTGGTTAAGGGCTATTATGGGCATCAGCGAAGCTTTATATATCCCCGCAGCTTTATCCCTAATAGCCGATTTTCACTCATCTAAAACCAGATCATTTGCCATAGGCATCCACATGACAGGCTTTTATGTCGGGTCGGCGTTAGGCGGCTTCGGTGCTACTGCCGCCGCCGCGTATTCATGGCAAACAACCTTTCATTATTTCGGGATGATCGGTATCCTGTATTCATTCGTATTAATAGTGTTCTTAAAAGGAAAAAAATATCCGACGGAGGGAAGTAGGGATGACAAATTTGTAATAAAGCAGAAAGCCCCGCTTTTTAAAGGGCTGGCCATACTATTGAGCAATATCTCATTCTGGATCATCCTTTTTTATTTTGCTGTTATAAGTGTACCTGGCTGGGCTGCTAAAAACTGGCTCCCCACATTATTTGCACAAAATTTAAATATTCCCATGTCACATGCAGGGCCTATTTCAACTATCGCTATTGCTGCTTCCTCATTTCTGGGGGTAATATTCGGGGGCATATTATCCGATAAATGGGTTCAAAAAAATGTTAAGGGCCGCATATACACCAGTGCCATTGGCCTCGCATTAACTATACCGGCATTACTTTTACTTGGCTTTGGGCATACACTATTTACCGTTGTAGGCGCCGCACTTTGTTTTGGTTTAGGCTATGGGATATTCGATGCCAACAATATGCCTATCCTCTGTCAGTTTGTCCCCGCAAAATACAGGGGTACGGCCTACGGGATAATGAATATGACAGGCGTATTTGCCGGTGCTTTTATTACCGATGTGTTAGGCAAATCGTCGGATGCTGGCAACCTGGGTAAAGATTTCGCTATGCTGGCGGGCATTGTTTTGATTACGGTAGCCGTTCAGCTTTACTTTTTGCGGCCTAAAGAGAAAGATTTTGCAGATGTGTAATCTGATTTACGGTGGCTAACGCTTTAGCCTAGGTTTGATAATAATTGATATGAATGCCAAATATAAATTCTCGTCCCTACTCTTTTTTCTTTTGCAGATGAATTTGTGCCTATTTGCACAAAACAAGGTTATAAAAGTGGCCTGTATCGGCAACTCCGTTACTTATGGATATGGTTTGGAAAATAGGGAGCAGGACTGTTATCCCGCCAGGCTACAGCAATTATTAGGGGGCAATTACGATGTTATAAATTTCGGGCATAGCGGCGCTACACTGCTAAGACAAGGGCATAACCCCTATTATAAAACAAAGGAATTTGCTGACGCGATCAGCTTCGCACCAGATATTGCCATTATTCATCTCGGCCTCAATGACACTGACCCAAGGGATTGGCCAAACTATAAACAAAACTTCGAGGCCGATTATTCCTGGCTTATTTGTTCTTTCAGAAAAGCTAATCCATCCGTTAGAATATATATCTGCTTACTATCGCCAATTTTTAGCGGGCATCCGCGCTTTAAATCGGGCACAAGGGATTGGTATTGGCAGGTTCAAAGCCTTATCCCGGCTATCGCGAAAGCAAACAAGACTGGCATTATAGATTTCCACGAACCATTATATAGCCGCATCGACCTCTTCCCGGATAATATACATCCAACAAAAGAAGGCGCTATGATATTGGCTCAAACTGTCTATCATCGCGTTACAGGAGATTTTGGTGGACTAAAATTACCCGAGGTCTTTGCCAGCAATATGGTGTTGCAACGTAATCAGTCGATCCCGGTTTATGGTACGGCCAATGCAGGCGAGGTGGTCGAAGTAAACTTTCAACATCAGAAACGCTGGTCAAAAGCCAATGAATATGGGCAATGGAAAGTGGCTTTTCCAGCTATGAAAGCAGGCGGCCCTTTTGAAATGAGCATCAGGGGCAAAGATTCTACTATCACCATCAAAAATATCCTGATGGGTGATGTGTGGTTATGTTCGGGACAATCAAATATGGCTTTCCCACTTAGCAGCGAAGCCGAAGGAGGAAATGAGATAAAAACCGCCGCAAATAATAAAACGATAAGATTATACCAATTGCATGTTTTGAAAGAAACAGATTCTATTAACTGGGATACATCTACTTTGGCAAAGGTTAACCGATTAAAATACTTTTCAGGAACATGGAAGGAAAGCAATGGCCTTTCGGCACGCGATTTTTCGGCGATAGCCTATTATTTTGGAAAAAAACTAAACCAGGAAGAACATGTACCTATTGGCCTTATCGAAGTAGCTGTGGGTGGTTCGCCCATCGCATCATGGATCGACAGGTATACTATGGAGCATGACCCCATTGCTGTGGATATGATAAATAACTGGCGGCAATCCGACTTTATAATGCAATGGTGCCGCGACAGGGCCAATGTAAATTTAAAATACGCCACCTCGACAAGGCAACGCCACCCTTACGAGCCGTGTTATAATTATGAAGCCGGCATAACTGGATTTACCGCTTTCCCGGTTAAAGGGGTGATATGGTACCAGGGCGAAAGCGATGCGCACAACATGGAATTATATAGCCATCTTTTTAAAACACTGGTTACAAGCTGGCGGCAAAAATGGGGATATAACCTTCCTTTTTATTTTGTGCAGCTATCCGGCATTAACCGCCCATCATGGCCTGCTTTCAGAGAAATGGAAAACAAGCTGCAACAGCAAATCCCTGATGTACATATGGCCGTGAGCATGGATATGGGGGATTCATTAAATGTGCATTATAAACGAAAAAAAGCTGTAGCAAACAGGCTCGCGCTATTGGCATTGCATTACACCTATAAGGAACAAATACCTGCCGATGGCCCATCGCCAATTAACGCCAGGCTTGCAGGAAATGACATTATTGTTTCATTTGCAAGGCAACTAAAAACGGCTGATAATAAGCCATTAACCGGCTTTGAGTTAGTAAATGATAAGGGTGAGCGCATAACGCCTGCTGAATCCATCGAAAAAAATAAGGTATTTCTACATATACCGCCGGGAGAAACCATACAGGCAATAAATTACGCTATGCAACCCTTTACAAGGGCCAATTTAGTTAATGAAGCTGGTTTACCTGCCTCAACGTTTACCATGAAACTGCATGAAAAAGAAAATCTGTTTTATTAAATATTATAAAGATGAGTTATTCTGATAACGACATATTAAAGCTGAAGGAATTTTACCAGCATCAACTGTTAGATGACACTGTTCCGTTTTGGTTCCCGCTGTCAATTGATGAGGAATACGGCGGCTATCTGCTTATGCGCGACAGGGAAGGTAACCTGCTCGACGATGATAAGGCAATATGGATACAAGGGCGCGCCGCCTGGTTATTATCAACCTTGTATAACACTATCGAACCAAAACAGGAATGGCTGGATGGCGCTAAAAAAGGGATCGATTTTTTAAATAAACATTGCTTTGATACCGATGGGCGCATGTTTTTCCACGTAACCCGCGATGGCAGCCCCATACGTAAACGCCGTTATTATTTTTCCGAAACGTTCGCGGTTATTGCTATGGCGGCCTATGCCAAAGCAACCGGAGATGAGGCTGCTGCTGAAAAAGCGAGATACCTGTTTGGCAAGTGCATTGAATATGCGACCATACCGGGTTTATTACCACCCAAATTTGAACCAACCCGCCCGTCTAAAGGTATTGGCGTACCCATGATCATGATCAATACCGCGCAGCAATTAAGGGAAACCATTGGTGACCCCAGGTGCGATGAATATATCAGCCAGTGGATAAAAGAAATTGAAACAGATTTTGTAAAGCATGATATTAAATGTGTGATGGAACAGGTTGCCCCCGATGGAAGTATAATAGATCATATTGATGGCCGTACGCTTAACCCGGGGCATGCTATAGAGGGTGCCTGGTTCATTTTGCACGAGGCGAAATATCGGAACAATGATCCGCACTTAATTGAACTGGGCTGCAAAATGCTTGATTATATGTGGGAACGTGGCTGGGATAAAGAATACGGCGGCATTTTGTATTACAGGGATGTATACAACAAACCGGTACAGGAATACTGGCAGGACATGAAGTTTTGGTGGCCGCATAACGAGGTGATCATCGCAACCTTATTAGCCTACACCATTACCGGCGACGAAAAATATGCGCAATGGCACAAAATGGTGCATGACTATTCCTATAGCCATTTCCATGATAAAGATCACGGCGAATGGTTTGGCTACCTGCATCGCGATGGCAGTATTGCCCAAACCGCGAAGGGTAATTTATTCAAAGGTCCATTCCATCTACCACGGCAGGAATGGTATTGCCTGCAATTACTAAAAAACTATAAAAACATATGAGAACGCTATTAATTTATGTACTGGTTAGTATAATGGGTTTTACAACTGTAAAAGCCCAATCAACCGAAGTGCCGGTTTTTGTTTCGGGGGCTGATGGTTATAAATCATTCAGGATACCCGCCATTATAAAAGCGCCAAACAATGATCTGATCGCTTTTTGCGAGGGAAGGAAAAATGGCATGGGCGATTTTGGCAACATCCAGATAGTAATGAAACGCAGCCATGATAATGGCAAAAGCTGGGGCGCAATCCAAATAGTAGCTACAAATGATACCCTGCAAACGGATAACTCCGCACCCGTAGTAGATATGACAGACCCCGCCTACCCTAAAGGCAGGATCTTCCTTTTTTATAACACTGGTAATGTATCAGAATCGAAACTGCGGAAAGGGTTGGGCGTGCGCGAGGTTTGGTACAAAACCTCGGTTGATAATGGGATGTCATGGTCTGCACCGGTAAATATTACTTTACAGGTGCATAAACCCAAACAACCCACATTTAATAAAGCCTACAATTTTGTTGAAGACTGGCGCAGCTTTGCAAATACCCCTGGCCATTCTATTCAATTTACTGATGGCAAATATAAAGGCCGCATATATGTGGCTGCTAATCATTCGGCGGGCGAGCCTCAACGAAATTATGCTGATGGCAAGGCGTTCGGTTATTATACCGACGATCACGGCAAAACATTTAAAATAAGCGATGACGTAAATATACCGGGCGGCAACGAAGTGATGGCTGCTGAATTATCAGGGAATAAGTTGATGCTGAATATCCGTAATCAACAAGGCAATATAAAGCAAAGAATAATAGCCATAAGTAACAATGGGGGCCAAAATTGGGATACCACTTATTTTGACCCACAATTACCCGACCCGGTTTGCCAGGGTAGCATACTTACTATCGGTAAGCAAAAGGGGAAGGCTATAATTGCAGTTTGCAATGATGCCAGCACAACAAACAGGGACAATTTAACCTTGCGGATAAGCTACGATGAAGGAAAAACCTGGGCAAGCAGCTACACCATTGCCAAGGGCCCGGAAGGTTACAAAGGGGATTACAGCGCATACTCCGATCTTGTTTCAGTAGCTAAAAAGCAGGTCGGTATTCTTTACGAAAAGGATGATTATAAACAAATAGTTTTTACAGTACATGGCTGGTAAAAGGTATTTACACCAGTATTTAACCAAGGTTTATGCATGCACAAAGTATGTTAATTATTTTGTGGCTTTATAGCACCCAACACGATTTGGTCATACCGAAGCCGCATCATTAGGCTTAAACTTACAGATAGGATTTACATTTAATTAGCGTCCCCAATTATTGATGTCTGCTTAATCAGGCTTTTAGATTGAATTCTAAGAGCCTGTTTTATTTTAGTCCTACACTAATCCAATGGAAAAGCAATTTAGTTGACTACTCTTCGCCAATTTGTTTTTTTTCTAAAAACCTGAACTTAAGTACCAAAGGTGTAATGTGGGACGAACAACCATAATTAAATAAAAAATACAATCGATTGCTGAATATCATTTTTCTATTTATATTAACAAAAAAACCAAGCACCTTTTATTGCCTTCTTAATGTCAACAATTACTTTATTTATTAAAAGCAATCTACTACCAATGAAAACGAAGTACAGTTTAGCAATATTATTCATGTGCATTTGCATATCAACAAAGGCCCAAAATATCTCCAGTAAACGGGGCATCGATGTAAATATCAATCAGGTAAAAGGAGTGCTTCCTAAAAGTATTAATCTATGCGTAGGTGCAGGCCGGGCGAATGAAGGCTTGCGGGCAGATTGGCAAAGACAATTAAAGATCGCGCATGACGAATGCGGTTTCAGGTACATCCGCTTTCACGGCTTGTTGTCGGACGATATGGGCGTTTACTTCGAAGACAAAAACGGTAACCCGGTTTATAATTGGCAGTATATTGACGAGTTATTTGATTTTTTGCGATCTATCGATATGAAGCCTTTCGTTGAAGTAGGATTTATGCCCGGTGCCTTGGCAAGTGGCAATAAAACTATTTTTTGGTGGAGGGGTAATGTTACGCCACCAAAAGATTACCAGAAATGGAACGGCCTGATCAAAGCACTGGTTGAACACTGGACACAGCGTTACGGCGAAAAAGAAGTGGCCAGCTGGTATTTTGAGATATGGAATGAGCCTAACCTGAAAGGTGGTTTCTTTACAGGTACGCAGCAGGATTATTTTAAACTTTATAAAGAAACGGCCATAGCTATTAAAAGTGTATCGGCCAAATATCGTGTGGGCGGCCCGGCTACGGCAGGCAATGCATGGATACCTGAAATGATCGATTTCTGCGCGCAGCAGAAGGTGCCTATCGATTTTATCAGCACACACGACTACGGCGTGAAGCAAGGATTTTTGGATGCGACAGGTAATGCCGGAACAGTGCTTAGCCAGGACCGGTACGCCGTGGCAGATCACATGCGCTATTCAAAAAAACAAATATTACAATCCGCAATACCTAACCTGGAATTGCATTATACCGAGTGGAGCGCTTCTTATACCCCAAGCGACCCTATTCACGATAGCTATCATGAAGCCGCTTATATTTTGAATACGGTTAAACGCGCCGCGCCTGATGTAAACTCGATGTCATACTGGACATTTACCGATATTTTTGAAGAAGCAGGTCCAAGGGCTACGCCTTTTCATGGAGGGTTTGGCTTAATCAATTATGAGGATATTAAAAAACCCGCTTTTTATGCTTATAAATATTTAAACCAATTGGGTAATACGGAACTTAAATGCGCGGATTCAAGCGCTATGATTTGCAAGGACGGAAATGACGATGTACAGGCCCTGATTTGGAACTTTACGATAGACCATCCGGGAGACAGCGTGAATAACCAGGTATTTTATAAAAGGCTTCTCCCTTCTAAAACGTTAGCGCCGGTTGACTTTAAACTACATGGGCTAAAGCCAGGTAAATATATGGTCAGCATATACAAGACAGGTTTCCATGCTAACGATCCTTATTCGGCGTATTTTGAGATGGGGTCACCATCGCAGCTTTCGATAGCTCAGGTGAAAAAGTTAAAGCAGCTGGATTCTGATGAGCCTATAGCGCAAAATACAGTAATCGTAAATGCATCCGGGAATTTTGAAAAACAGCTACCCATTCGGCAGAATGATGTATTGTTCATTAAAATAACAAGGGCCAAATAAGAAAGATGCTCCATGCAATGCCCTTAGCGGATTTTTAAGTTTAAGGTTTTGTTCTATAAGATTATGGGTTGCTGAAATCGTTCAAAATAAAATGCCAAATTGGAAAATATTGCTACTATTGTAATGCCAAATTATTAACTGTATAAAAAACATTAAAAAATATATGAAGAAGACATTGCTGATACTATTGTTGTGTGCCGGTTTTTTAACGGCATCTGCGCAAAATGTTCCTCTTGTAGATGGCTGGAAATTTAAAACAGGTGACTCAACCCAATGGGCCGCGCCCGCTTATAATGACATGGGCTGGCAATCCATCAGCATATTGCATAGCTGGGAATCACAAGGGCACGACAAGTATGATGGTTTTGGTTGGTACAGGCTACACACAGTTGTACCATCTACCTTAAAAGATAAAGCCTTTTTTAAGGATAGTGTACGTTTTGAAATGGGGTATGGCGATGATGGTTATGATGTTTACCTGAACGGTAAATTGATTGGCCGTAATAACAATGGCGATATAAAAACAGGGCTGTACGGCCTATGCAAAATAGTAATTGGTGCTAACAACCCGGCTATTTTGTGGGATAAGGAAAATGTAATTTCCGTTCGCATTTTCGACAGCGGCGGCGAGGGCGGTATTTATGGCGATAAGGATAAGTTTAAGATCAGCATGGTTGATGTTATGGACAATGCTTATTTTAATACTGACGGGGATTTTACTTATGGTGATAAAAACAGCCTGAGCAAAAGCATAAAAGTTGCAACAAGCAGTAATTACAGCTACAATGGGAAATTGGATTTTAAAGTTACCGATCCTGAAACCAATGCCGTAATCTATCAGAAAACAAACGATGCTGATTTTTCGGCAGGGAGACCGTTTACTTATGCTTTCAGCATTGGCGAACTGGCGCAGAAATCATACCTGCTCACTTATACTTTTACCGATGAAAAATCGGGTGAGAAATTGGTGAAGACTGAGAGCACACCCTATATCCTGACCCCATATGTGGGCGCCAAAGCTAAAATTAATGGTCCGGATGTATATGGCGCGCACCCCGGCAACGCGTTTTTGTATAAAATACCGGCAACAGGTGTAAAGCCTTTGACTTATAAGGTTGATAATTTGCCTGCGGGTTTAACCTTAGACCCGGCAACGGGTATTATAACCGGATCGGTAGCTCAACAAGGTGATTATCCGGTACTCATTAGTGTACATAACAGGCTGGGTACTGTATCTAAGAAATTTACCATTAAAATTGGGGATGTTATAGGTTTAACCCCTGCTTTGGGATGGAATAGCTGGAACGCCTTTGGCTTGAGTGTTAATGATGCTAAAGTACGTGTAGCGGCTAAAACTATCACCGATAAGCTAAGTGCGCACGGATGGGCTTATGTAAATATTGATGACGGTTGGGAAGCTCCTCAACGTGCTGCAACAGGCGAGATAGTAACGAATGAAAAATTCCCGGATATGAAAGCGCTATCAGATTATGTGCATAGCCTGGGTTTAAAGTTTGGGATATATTCATCGCCTGGGCCAAAAACCTGTGGTGGGTATTTGGGTAGCTATCAGCACGAAGAACAGGATGCCAAAACCTATGGCGATTGGGGCATTGATTATTTGAAGTATGACTGGTGCTCTTACGGCGAGATAGCGCCGAGCGAACCAGGTATTGACGACTACAAAAAACCTTACCAGGTAATGCGCGCGGCATTAGACAAGGTGAACCGTGATATCATGTTCAGTTTTTGCCAGTATGGTATGGGCGATAGCTGGAATTGGGCAGGCGAAGTTGGCGGTAACAGCTGGCGCACTACCGGTGATATAAACGATAGCTGGCATAGTATGAGCGAGATCGGTTTCTATCAGCAACGAGAAGCTCCGCATGCCCGTCCCGGGCATTTTAATGACCCTGATATGCTGGTTGTAGGCAAAGTAGGCTGGGGCGATGCGCAGCATAATACAAAACTAACACCTGATGAACAATACACCCACATTAGCTTATGGAGCTTACTGGCATCCCCATTGCTTATAGGTTGCGATTTGGGGCATCTGGATAGATTTACACTTAACCTGCTTACTAATGATGAAGTTATAGCCATTAATCAGGATGACCTGGGTAAAGAGGCTGTACAGGTGCTTAACAAGGACGGTTATTTGGTGTATGTAAAAGAGTTGCAGGATGGGAGTAAAGCTGTGGGAATATTTAATATATCAGACAAATTTGAAACAATAACCCTGAACTGGAGCGAGCTGGGTATAAGTGGCCACACCAAAGTACGTGATGTATGGCGTCAGAAATATTTGATAACCGATAAGGAGGTCTTTAAAGCTGCGGTGCCAACGCATGGGGTTATACTGGTGAAAGTCAGCAAATAGGAAGGTACTGGATTTTTGTTTCCGTTTTGAGAAGGGCTACTTTTTGTCGCAAGGATTTATCTCCAACTATTTAGTATTTTTTAATAACTTTTGGTTATTGAAAATATTAAATAGTGATAAAAATAGTATCAGATATTGATAGATCTTTGAGCTACAAAACAAATAGTTATGTATACTCAAAATCAACAATTAACTCATAAAGCCAGCGGATTGTTACTTAATGTAAATGAAGGCACCCGCAAAGCTGTATTTATAATTTGTATAGTCTTATGTCTTACGCCGTTTATCAGCCCTGCAATTGCTTTATTAATGGGCTTGGTAATTGCCCAATTTACCGGGCATCCTTATTTACATTTGAATCATAGAGCCACACACTTATTGCTGCAATTCTCTGTAGTAGGCCTTGGTTTTGGTATGAATGTACATACCGCTATGCAAGCAGGTAAAGAAGGGGTATTATTTACAATAGCTTCTATAACCGGAACTTTGGTATTTGGTTACCTGATGGGTAAATGGTTAAATATCGAAAAGAAAACATCTTACCTAATCTCTGCCGGTACAGCTATTTGTGGGGGGAGTGCAATAGCGGCTATTTCACCGGTAATTAAGGCCGAAGAAAAGCAAATTTCAGTTGCATTGGGTTGCGTATTTATCCTTAATTCTATTGCTCTATTTATTTTCCCGGTAATCGGGCATCATTTTAATCTTTCTCAAACACAATTTGGGCTATGGTGTGCAATTGCTATACATGATACCAGTTCAGTAGTGGGCGCTGCCAGCAAGTATGGTACCCATGCTTTAGAGGTTGCAACAACCGTAAAGCTTGCGCGTGCATTATGGATAGTGCCGGTATCATTCATGTCAACCTTTATCTTTAAGAATAAATCAAAAAAGATCAGCATACCATACTTTATAGGCTTGTTTATTTTAGCCATGGTAGCTAATACTTATTTACCGGTTGTGAAAATGATTAGTCCGTACATGGTTACCATTGCCAAAATGGGGTTAACGTTAACCTTGTTTTTGATAGGTGCAGGCCTGTCTCGTAAAATATTGGTATCGGTAGGACTTAAACCCTTGTTGCAGGGAGTTGCTTTGTGGGCTGCAATTTCTATAACTGCTTTGTATGCCGTTATGCATCTGGCATAATATTTTGAACATGATCCCGGTAAAATTGCGGGATTATGTTCTTATCATATCAATATGTGGGATGCCATCTTCGTCATAAACTTCGCTTACCTGATTAAATCCTAAAGAACCATAAAACTTCAGCAGATAAGCCTGCGCGCCTATCTGTATGTCGCCTTTGCCAAAAAAATGATGGCATTGTTCAATAGCGGTGTTCATTAATATTCTGCCAGCCCCTGTGCCTCGTGCTTTTGGACTGGTAACCACCCTGCCAATAGACATTTGAGGGAATGATAATCCAGGAGGTACCAACCTTGCATACGCCATCAGCTCATCATCCTTAAGAAGCATTAAATGATAGCATTTCGGGTCTTTATTATCGGCATCCTGGTAAGGGCAATTCTGTTCCACCACAAAAACCTCGTTGCGCAGCCTTAAAATCTTATAAAGTTCGGTTGGCGATAATTCATTAAACGATTTTACGACAGTAATAAATTCCATAATAATATTCTTGCTGTGAATATAAAATATCGGGATGATAAAAGCGTGCAACAACAATAATTATTAAGATATTTGGATTTATATAAGTACTTATATAAATTGCACTATGAATTTATATCAGAACCTGGGATACTTAGTATTGGGTAGTAGATTGAGGCGCTTGAGCGAAGCATTTCTATCTGAAATTAACCGCGCCTATCAAAACAAGGGCATTGATTTTGATGCAAGTTGGTTTCCGGTGTTTTATCTGTTATCGAAGAATGAATCACTTTCGATTAAAGAATTAAGCGAACAGATCGAGGTGTCACATCCGGCTGCAAGTCAACTAATAACTGGGTTAAAAAATAAGAAATTGGTAACCAGTGCCGCTTGCGCCGTGGACGGCCGGAAACAATTAGTACAGTTAACCGATAGTGGCAAACAATTACTTACGCAAGTAATGCCAGTTTGGGAAGCGGTAACCGCGGCGATGGAACAATTAGTTGCCAGCGAACCCGGTTGCAGCAAACTGCTATCATCTATAACAGCGCTCGAAAATACTTTTAAGCGCACTAACCTTGCCGGATTGATTACTGATAAATTAAAAACTGAAGTAAAATGAGCAGCAAATTTAATTACGGAACCGACCATTTAGCCATCGGTACTTGCCTGGATATTGCAGCCGGAAAAACGAAGGGTATTATTGGCGATGACGCTGCTGCACGTGTACAAAGATCATACAACGAAGTAAAAAAAATAGTACACGCGCAGTTGCCTGTTTATGGCATTAACACCGGTTTCGGGCCGCTTTGCGATACCCATATTAATGAGGAAGATACCAGCACCCTGCAAAGTAACCTGCTTAAAAGTCATAGCGTAGGGATAGGCAAACCCATCCCGCAGGAAATTGCTAAACTGATGCTGATTAGTAAAGTGCATGCTTTGGCACAAGGTTATTCGGGTATTAACCCGGTAACGTTGGATAGGATTATCTGGCATATAGATCATGATGTTATTCCGGTGGTTCCGGAAAAAGGATCGGTTGGGGCATCAGGTGATTTAGCACCATTATCGCACTTGTTTTTGCCATTAATTGGTTTGGGCGAGGTATTTGCAAAGGGTGAAAAATCCCCGGCAGGGAAAATATTAAAAAACCATAATTTAGAACCACTAACATTAGGCCCTAAAGAGGGTTTAGCACTGATAAACGGAACGCAGTTTATTCTTGCATTCGCTATAAAAGCCGTGCAGCGATTAGATAATGCGCTAAACTTAGCTGATTTGATAGGTGCTATGTCGTTAGAAGGATTAATGGGATCAGCCCGGCCTTTTGATGCAAGGATACATGCGATTCGACCTTTTAAAGGGACTAAATTAGTTGCCAAACGGCTATTCACTTTACTGAGTGAGTCCGAGATCTGTAACTCGCATGTGAACTGTGATAGGGTGCAAGATCCATACTCGTTACGCTGCATGCCGCAAGTTCATGGTGCATCCCGCAATGCGTGGCTGCATTTAAAAGAGTTGACAGAGATAGAACTTAATTCCGTAACCGATAACCCAATAATTTTTGATGCCAATGATACCATAAGCGGTGGGAATTTTCACGGGCAGCCGTTGGCATTACCCTTGGATTATGCCACCATAGCAGCAGCTGAACTTGGCAATATTGCGGACCGTCGTTGTTATTTAATGAGCGAGGGCAGATATGGCTTGCCGAAAGTGTTAACCAATGATCCTGGTTTAAATTCTGGATTGATGATACCACAATACACCACCGCGGCTTTGGTTACCGAAAATAAAACCCTGTGTTTCCCGGCAAGTGCCGATAGTGTGCCGACCTCCTTAGGGCAGGAAGACCATGTTTCTATGGGTTCTATTAGTGGTAGAAAACTGCACCAGGTAATTGATAATTTAGAATATATACAGGCCATTGAATTGCTGTATGCCACGCAGGCTATGGATTTCAGGCGACCATTAAAATCAACGCCGGTTATCGAGGCTTGTCACAACTACATCCGTCAATATGTACCTTTTATTCATGAGGACCGCATTTTTGCTACGGATATTAACCAGATACACCAGCTAATCACCAACGGGTCGTTACTAGCAATAGCCAATGATACCGCATTAAACAATAATATTAATCTCAATCATGATGACGAGTTCGGAATTTATTGAAAAATACGCCAAGCACCCGGTTTACAAAGCACCACGCGGTATGCAATTGCACGCCAAAAGCTGGCAAACCGAAGCGCCATTGCGCATGTTACTAAACAATCTTGACGGACAGGTTGCCGAAAATCCCGATGAATTGGTGGTTTACGGTGGCATTGGCCAGGCTGCCCGCAACCCGGAAGCCTTGCGTAAGATTATTGAGTTATTGTTAGAGTTGGATGAAGAGCATTCGCTATTGGTGCAATCCGGCAAACCTGTTGGCATTATCCGCAGCCATCCGCAGGCACCTAGAGTATTGATCGCTAATAGTAACCTTGTACCTGCCTGGGCAACCTGGGAGCATTTTAATGAATTACGTGCAAAAGGCTTAATGATGTACGGGCAAATGACCGCCGGAAGTTGGATATACATCGGCACACAAGGTATTTTGCAAGGCACTTATGAAACTTTTGTTGAGTGTGGCCGCCAGCATTTTAATAATGATTTGACGGGTAAGTTGATAGTAAGCGCAGGCATCGGTGGCATGGGTGGCGCGCAGCCATTAGCGGCTACTATGGCGGGTGGTGTATTTTTAGGTGCCGATATTGATGCAACACGTATACAAAAACGGGTTGACACGCAATACATCGATAAAATAACACATAGTTATGATGAGGCCATCGCCTGGGTAAAAGATGCGATGAAAAAAGGTGAAACTTTATCGGTTGGCTTAGTAAGTGATGCGGGTGATATGTTGGAAAGATTATTGAAGGATAATTTTATCCCTGATATATTAACCGACCAAACTTCGGCACATGATCCTTTGAATGGTTATATACCAAATGGTTTGTCGTTAACCGAAGCAGCTGAATTGCGCAAAGACAATCCTGAAAAATATAAAGAGCTATCCCTAAAAAGCATGGCCCGCCACGTTGGTTTTATGCTGGATCTCAAGAAAAAAGGCGCTATCACTTTTGATTATGGTAATAACCTACGCGAATTTGCCAAGCAAGGCGGTGAGCAGGATGCCTATGATTTCCCGGGATTTACCCCGGCGTATATTCGTCCGTTATTTTGTGAGGGAAAAGGGCCGTTTAGATGGGTTGCATTATCTGGTGATCCTGAAGATATTTATGTTACAGATAGAGCTTTGATGGAAGCCTTCCCCGAAAATAAGCCTTTGATAAACTGGCTGGAAAAAGCGCAGCAAAAAATATCGTTTCAGGGTTTACCGGCTCGTATTTGCTGGTTAGGCATGGGCGAACGTGAAAAGGCAGGTTTGATTTTTAACGAACTGGTAGCAAGCGGCAAAGTAAAAGGTCCGATTGTAATTGGTCGTGACCATTTGGACTGCGGATCAGTAGCATCACCAAACAGGGAAACAGAATCTATGAAAGATGGTTCGGATGCAGTGTCAGATTGGCCATTGCTTAACCTAATGTCGAATACTGCAGGCGGGGCAACTTGGGTGTCGTTCCATCATGGTGGCGGCGTGGGTATGGGTTATTCACAACATGCGGGTATGGTTGTTTTGGCTGATGGTACCGAACGTGCAGCAGCTTGCCTGAAACGTGTATTGCATAATGACCCCGCAATGGGTATCTTCCGTCATGCTGATGCGGGTTATGATAAGGCTGAAGAGTGGGCGGATAGATTTGGGTTAAAGGTGTGGTAAACCTGCCCCACCCCCCCCGGTAGGGAGGGCTTTGAAAAAAACTATGTCATTGCGAGGAACGAAGCAATCGCGAACTCTGCATGACCGCTTGTCTCCGTGCGATTGCCGCGCTGCGCTCGCAATGACAAAATAAAAAGAGAAATGAAAAAACTAATTGGTCCGTTCACACAAATATTAACCCTTGCAGGCCTCGGCTTGAAGGGTGCCTTGAGTGATGATGATTTGCAGATCATCCCGCAAGGCGGTGTTTTGATTGAAAACGGGCTGATTTTAGCTGCTGATGGTTTTGAAGCTTTACGAAGAGCAAATCCATCAGCATCAATACAAGAAATTACAGGCGACCATGTGGTGCTACCAGGCTTTGTAGATTGCCATACGCACATTTGCTTTGCAGGTAGCCGGGCTAAAGATTACGCCATGCGGATACAGGGGAAAACCTATTTAGAAATTGCCAGAGCAGGTGGTGGTATCTGGGATTCGGTAACACAAACCCGTGCTGCTGATGAGGATCTGCTTGAGCAATTATTATTACAAAGAATTGAGCGCCATTTAGCCGAAGGCGTAACCACCATCGAAATAAAAAGTGGTTATGGTTTGGAAACGCAATCAGAATTGAAACAATTAAGAGCGATTGCAAAAGCATCAACCCAAACCAAAGCAAGCCTAATTTCTACCTGTCTTGCGGCGCACATGGTGCCGAAGGATTTTAGCGGTGGGCAATCAGAATATTTGAACTATGTCTTCCATGATCTATTGCCCGTCATCAAAAATGAAAACCTGAGTAACCGGGTTGATATATTTATTGAAGAAAGTGCCTTTGACGCGAAAAATGCATTAACCTATCTTAATCGGGCTAAACAAATGGGCTTTGATATTACGGTGCATGCTGATCAGTTCACTACGGGTGGTAGTGCGGTTGCAATTAAATCAGGCGCAGTTTCTGCGGATCATTTGGAGGCGAGTAAGGATGCAGAGATTAAGCTATTGGCAAACTCTGACACGGTTGCGGTAGTGTTGCCCGGCGCTTCGTTGGGTTTGGGAATGCAATATGCGCCTGCTCGTAAATTGCTGGATACCGGAGCTTGCCTGGCTATTGCCAGCGATTGGAACCCGGGGTCTGCGCCAATGGGTGATTTGCTGATGCAGGCTGCGGTAATGAGCGCTGCTGAAAAACTGAATACAGCTGAAGTTTTTGCGGGTTTAACTTTCCGTGCAGCTAAAGCTTTGCGCTTAAACGATCGTGGGATACTAGCGCCTGGAATGCGGGCTGATATGCAAGCGTATCCGACTAATGATTACAGAGAGATTTTATATCAACAAGGCAAACTTAGACCGCTGATTATATATTGATTTTTATGATTGCGTTGATTTTTGATTGCTTTATAAACTAATGACCAATGACTAAATTAATTGAATGCGTACCCAATTTTAGCGAAGGTGTAAACCTGGATATTATTAAACAGATTACTGATGAAGTGGAATCTGTTGAAGGAGTAAGATTGCTTAATGTTGATCCCGGTAAGGCGACTAACCGTACCGTGGTAACTTTTGTTGGTGAACCCGAGCCGGTGATTCAGGCTGCATTTTTAGCGATAAAGAAAGCCGGGGAACTGATCGACATGAGCAAGCATAAAGGAGAGCATCCACGAATGGGCGCTACGGATGTTTGTCCGCTGATACCGATTAGTAATATCAATATGGAAGAAACGGCCGTTTATGCGCAGAAGCTGGCAAAACGAGTTGGTGAAGAGTTGAGCATCCCGGTTTATTTATATGAGGGTGCACAGCCTGATAAAAAACGTAGCAATTTATCGGTAATAAGGGGAGGGGAGTATGAAGGCTTTTTCAAGAAGATCAAATTACCGGAATGGAAGCCCGATTTTGGTCCGACGGAGTTTGATGCTAAGAGGGGTGCTACGGTTATTGGCGCGCGGGATTTTTTGATCGCTTATAATGTCAACCTAAATACTACTTCGACCAGAAGAGCAAACTCAATAGCTTTTGATGTGCGCGAGGCGGGGCGTGTTTTGCGTGAGGGCGACCCGATCAACGGTAAGATTATTACTGATGAAAATGGCAAACCGAAATCTGTACCCGGTTCATTAAAATTTGTGAAAGCTATTGGTTGGTATATCGAGGAATATGGCATCGCCCAGATTTCGATGAACTTAACTAATATCGAAGTTACACCGGTGCATATTGCCTTTGATGAGGTTTGTACTAAAGCAGCCGAACGTGGCATGCGGGTAACAGGCAGCGAATTGGTTGGACTGATACCGCTAAAAGCGATGCTGGATGCCGGTAAATATTTCCTGTTGAAACAACAGCGTTCGGTTGGAGTGAGTGAAAAGGAATTGATTAAGATTGCTATTAAATCAATGGGTTTAGATGAGTTAGGGCCTTTTATTCCTGAAGAGCGAATTATCGAATATTTATTAAAAGATAAGTCAGCCAGCAAATTAATCAGTATGACGCTGACTGATTTTGCTGATGAGACTGCAAGCGAAAGCCCGGCTCCGGGTGGTGGTTCTATATCTGCATATGCGGGTGTGTTGGGTGCATCATTGGCTACAATGGTTGCTAACCTTTCATCACATAAAAAAGGTTGGGATAACCGTTGGGAAGAATTTAGCGATTGGGCAGAGAAAGGACAGTATTATAAAAATGAGCTATTAAAATTAGTCGATCTGGATACAGTTGCTTTCAATAAAATTATGGAAGGCTTTAGTTTGCCAAAATCGACTGATGAAGAAAAAGCCGCCCGGGATAAAGCTATACAAGATGCCACCAAATATGCTATTGAGATACCTTTCAAGGTAATGCAAATGGCGCACGGCAGTTTGGAAGTGATAAAGACGATGGTGGAAATCGGCAACCCAAATTCAGTAACTGACGCAGGTGTAGCGGCATTATGCGCCCGTACTGCTGTGTTAGGCGCTTTTATGAATGTGAAAATAAATGCTTCGGGGTATAAGGATAAAACCTATACTACTGACATTATAAAACAGGGTGAAGAATTGGAACGGCAGGCGATTGCTATTGAGGCTGAGATTATTGGTTTGGTGAATGGGAAGATATCATAAAACAAAATGTCATTGCGAGGAACGAAGCAATCGCAAACTATGCATGGTCGCTTATCTCCGTGCGATTGCTTCGTTCCTCGCAATGACAATATTTTAAGGGGGGGTTAAAACTTAAACCTCACAAAAGCTTCCATGGCGGCGTATTCAGCTAAACCAAGCTGATCATAGCAGCGGGCGGTTTCGCGGTTGCGGTCTTCGGCACGTACCCAGAATTCGCGCACATCATCACCCGGGAAAACAGGGGTGTCTTTTTGTGATTGGTGTTTGAAGATCGCTGCACGTTTGCGTAAAACTTCTTCTGGCGATAATGGTACGGCCATTTCAATTTCATAGGTGGCAAATTCATGCCATGCACCGCGGTACATCCATACCCAGCAATCTTTAACCCAATCTTCAGTTTTTTGCAGGCGCCTTAAAGCTTCAATCACAATATTAAAACAAACCACGTGCGTGCCATGTGGATCGGCAAAATCACCGGCAACAAATACTTGTTGTGGTTTTACTTTTTGCAACAGGTCGATTGTTAATTGAATATCCTCTTCGCCTACAGTATTCTTTTTGGTTTTACCGGTTTCATAAAAAGGTAATGCCATAAAATGGATATGGTCATCCTTTAAACCGGCATAACGGGCACCCGATATTGCTTCGGTTTTACGGATAAAGCCTTTTACATCGCGGATCTCCAGGGTATCAATCTGGTTGGGGTGTTTTTGGGCGATAAACACGCGCATATCGTTGTACAGATTCTTCAGATGGGTATTGTCTTCGCCAATGCTCGCGTTAAAATCAATAGCGAATTCCATATAGCGCAATACATCATCATCCCAAACAGCGGTATTGCCTGATGTTTGGTAAGCTACGTGCACATCATGTCCCTGGTCAACCAAACGAATAAAGGTACCGCCCATTGAGATGACATCATCATCCGGATGTGGCGAGAAAATGATAGAACGTTTTTTTGCAGGTACGGCTCTTTCCGGGCGCTGGCTGTCATCAGCATTAGGTTTACCACCCGGCCAGCCAGTAATGGTATGCTGCACCTGGTTAAATATGTCGATGTTGATATTGTAAACCGGGCCCTGTTCAACAGCAAGCTGCGCCATGCCGTGGTTATTGTAATCTTCTTCAGTTAATTTCAGGATAGGTTTTTTTACAGTTTCGGCTAACCAGATTACTGCTTTCTTTTTCTGGGTATTATCCCATATCCAATCTTTTACCAGCCATGGGGTATCAAAACGGGTAAGTTCTGAGGCGGCGGCTTCATCCAAAACAAAATCAACATGATCGGATAGTTGCAGATAAGTAGCAGGCACATCGCCTGAAATCTCGCCTTCAACAGCTTTCTTGATGATCGGCGCTTTTTTGCCGCTCCAGGCCATCAGGATAATTTCCCTTGCCTTAAATATGGTGCCAATACCCATGGTGATGGCTTTGGTGGGTACATTCTTTTTACCACCAAAATCACGTGAGGCATCGCTGCGGGTAAGGTCATCCAGGGTAACTAAACGGGTACCGGAGTTTGGCGCGGATCCCGGCTCGTTAAAACCGATGTGGCCGGTACGGCCGATACCTAATATTTGCAAGTCAAGACCACCCAATTCGGTGATCTGTTTTTCATAGTTTAAACAAAATGCGGCTACTTCATCCTGCGGTAAAGTGCCGTTGGGTATGTGTATGTTCTTTTTATCAATATCTACATGATTGAAAAGATTCTCATTCATGAAAGTTACATAGCTTTGGGCAGCGGTAGGCTGCATTGGGAAGTATTCGTCCAGGTTAAAGGTGATCACGTTAGCAAAGCTCAGGCCTTCCTCTTTATGCATACGTACCAGTTCGGCATATACGTTAATGGGGGTTACACCGGTAGCTAAACCCAGTACCGCTTTTTCGCCTTTAGCGCTTTTTTTGCGGATCAGGTTTGCGATACGTTGCGCTACCGCAAGGGATGCTACCTTTTGGTTGGGATATACGGTTACAGGTAGTTTCTCATACCTGGTTTCTTCCAATAAATTTAAACGAGCCATGTTGTGAAATGTATTTTTGTATAAATATATAATTTAAATAAAAGCATAGTTCAAAAAAAAATCCCCGCCTGAGGGGGGATTTCAATCAACCTAAATTAACCCTATTAACTTACGATACCGGATACCCTATGTTAATAATATGTTGTATAAAATATCCGCAATTTAATGCTGCTTTAACAGGTAGTTAGCTATTGCTGTAATATATTGTATACCTGTTAACCCTTTTTGTTACAATGAATTTGGTAATAATTGCCTCATACATTGCGTATAAAGTAGCTATAACAAACTTAATTAAATAATTCTAAAACTCAAAGTACTTTTTAATATTTTTTAATAAGTTGGGATTGATGTTATGATTATGTTAAAAAGAAGCCCTGTTAATAAGTTGATTAAAATCCCTACCTGAGCAGGGACTTTAATCAACTTAAATTAGCCCTATTGTTTTGCATCCCACCATACACGAGAAGTAAGTAAATCACCTCCGGGTACAGATTTGCTGGCAGCAGTATAATTTACTGTATTAGTTCCGGCTTCGCTGGTTGGGTAAGGAAAGCGACGCGGAATAGTACCATTTGTAGCATTACCTGGATAAACTACATAAGTTAAATTAGGATAGCCATTGCCGTTAGTGCCGGCAACTTCTGTTCTTCTCCAATTCGCCCATGATTCATAAAAATCAAGCATGGTATTTGTAAGAGCCCAGTATTGAGTATTAATCATATTTAAGCCGGTTGTTCCTGATACATAAGGATGAGCGGTTAAATAGGTTTGCGCATCAACAGCCGCAACAGCAATTGTAGGAGAATATTCACTAAGGTAAGTCATAGCGGCTGTTACGCCATTATTATAATGTGCAGCAGCGCTTCCTCCTAATCCAAAACGCTCAGCGGCATCAGCTAATAACAATTCCGACTCGCCATAGGTTAATACAAATGTTGGGCCTCCACGTGTTATCATTGCAGGGTTTGGTGATGAATAATCAGGGAACGAAGTATAGCTTGGATCTGAACCTAAGGTTTGTCCCGGTATGCCACTTAAATCTTTACCGTTAGGCTGGCCTTTTTGTACAGTAGGATCAGAAACATAAGCAGTGTTTTGTACTGTCTTAGTAGGATCCAGGTAAAGTTGAGTGACAGCTATTTTGCCTAAACGAGGGTCATTGTTAGTCTTTAAATAATTTATAAAAGTCTGAGACCATTTAGTATAGTAGGCTTCTTGTCCGCCATCGCCTAGAAGAACCTGGCTATTACGGTTATTCGTATTTCTGCCGCCACTTGCATCACCCAACAAAAAGGCATCATCAGCATTACTTGTCATTGTACCATTGGTGATAGCCATTTGTACATAAGTTTTCGCTGTCGCAGGATCAACTTTGCTTAAACGCATCGCTATTCTTAGCAATAAACTGTTGCCAAATTTTTTCCATTCAGCAATATTGCCCTTGTAATATTGATCGCCTGTAGCTATATCTCCGCTAGGGTTTAATTGCGTAGTTGCATCACTTACTTCTTTTAATAAATCAGTATAGATAGCTTGTTGTTTATCATATACCGGGAAGTAATCTTTGTCATAATAGCCTAAACCAGCCTGAAAATATGGTACATCGCCATAAAGGTCGGTAATGCGTTCAAATATCAACGCTTTCATAATACGCGCTATCTGGTGAAGGTTTGCATATTGTGCTTTTCCGGTTGTTGATTGTACCACATCAACTATGTACCTAACCTGCTCGGGATAAGCGCCATCGCCACCACTTGGAAGCCCGCTCGGAGCACCCCAATACGCGGCCGTATACACCGGGTTATTAAGATATTTATCGCCAGCCCAGTAACTTACAACCGTTGAGAAACCCTGCATCATTGTAGAACAATAAATAAGATTTGCCCGCCAGGTATCATAAGCTAAATCCGCACTGCCTGAATAACCTACCTGGGCACTTGTTAACAGGTAATTTGGGTTGTAAACACCTTGATTATATGTTGCCGGATTGGTGTTGATTTTATTAAAATCTTTTCTGCAGCCTGCCACAACGAGCATGCCCGCGGCAATTAATGCACTATATTTATATATCTTTTTCATCTTTGTAAGATTAATTGTTGATAATTTTATTAAAATTTAACATTCAGGTTTAACCCATATGTTCTGCTTGAAGGTACTCCACCTAACTCAAGACCGGGTGCACTAGAAGTGTAACCTGATTCAGGATCGATGTTATCTGTTTTCTTCATTAAGTAAAACAGGTTACGACCTACTAAACTCACATTTATACCTTTTATAGTATTGTTGAATAGGTTTGCAGGGAATGTATAGCCTAGTAATACCTGGCGGAATTTTATGAAACTGGCGTTTTGCACAAATTCACTTGAAACATTATCTGCAAGAGTAGAGTAATAAGTAGAAGCTGTAGAACCAAGTTTATCACGATTAACCAATGTAGCTTTGTCCAGGCCATCATAGTAACCATAGTAATCTGTTGCAGAAAATAATTTGCCACCGAATTTACCATCGATCAGGAACGAAAGCGTGAATTTTTTATATGCAAATTCGTTATTCCAACCGCCTGACCATTTGCCATAAGCAGATCCGAATGCTTTTTCAGCGCCCCTTATAGGAATGCCTGTTTTAGGATCAGTTATTATATTTCCATTAGCGTCACGTGCATAATCGAATGCTACGATCTGATCAGCCGGTAGGCCAACAACATCTTGTATAAAACCATTACCTGTACGTGATGTACCAACCGGAAGTATAGTTTGGCCTGCAGCTAATGCAACTACCTTGTTATTATTCATGGCACCATTTAATGATGTTGTCCAGTGAAAATTACTTGTTTTTATCGGTGTGCCTGATAATAATATTTCGACACCTTTATTTTGCAATTTACCAATATTTAACACCGCGCCATTATAGCCAGATGCTATTGAAGTTGTTTCCTGTAATATCTCATCTTTTGAATTTTTATCATACCATGAAGCATCAACGCTTAAGCGGCTATTGAAAAAAGACATTTCGGTGCCAATTTCAAGCTCGGTAGCTAATGAAGCTACAAGATTGCTATTTGGAACATATAAATTAGAAATAGTACCTAAGGGGCTACCATTTGAAGTGCCATTAAAGCCGTAAGCTAATTGTGTTTGATAAGGCTGTGTTGCCTGGCCTACAGTTGCATAGCCTGCACGTAATTTACCTGAAGTTAACCAGTCGGCATGTAGAAATTCAGAAAATACGAATGATCCGTTTACTGATGGATAGAATTTATTTAATGCTGTATTTACCCCCGGAGTTGCAAGTGTTGAATACCAATCATTACGCGCGGTTCCTGTTAAATATAAAAAGCTTTTGTAATCTAATTCTAATGTACCGTACACGGATTCAGTTTCTAAATCCGATGGATTGTATGCTAATGGATTGACTGTAGCTAAGTTGGTTATCACATAATCATTAGGAATAATAAATGAAGCACCACTATTTATGAATTGTTCAGATTTTTCTCTTCTGTAGCTACCGCCAATATTTGGTGTGATTGTCAAATTTTTTAATTTGAAAGTTTTGCCAGTTAAAACATCGGCATTCACATCTGAAAAATTTGTAGATTGTTCTTGCATATTTCCATCCGGCAGGTAAGCTGTTCCATCGGGTGTAACTCCTGTATAACGGTCATTATATCCGTCACGTGCAGCACGGCCTTGTATAAAATAACCGTCATCAAAGTTATAGCGCAATGTAGCTGAAGCTAAGAAGCGCTGACGTTTGGTGTCGTTTATAAAGTTGTATGCTGCAAAATAAGGGTTCGTGTCATACGGGTTACCGGTAGTATACGCGAATTCACTTCCATCAGGATTAGTAGCTTTTTTTAGCGTGGTTACATCCAAACTTGTTGGTAATAATTCCACGTTATAGCTGGAGTTACCCGGGCCGTCATTCAAAATTGGGCGATTGTTTGCCTGTTCAAGAATGTAATTCGCCCTGATATCGGCGGTTAAATGTTTGGTTACATTGTAATTTGCCGAAAGGTCGAATGTTTGCCTTCCTAAACTTGAATTAGGTGTAATAGCATTATTATCCAGGTCACTTGCTGAAAAACGTACCGAACCGCCATCAAAGCTTTTATTAAAAGCTATAGTATTAGTTGCAGTTGTTCCTATGCGGAAAAACTGGCTAAAGTTATCTTTTTGTGCAACGTATGGGCGTGAAACGCCATCAAACTGTATAACCTGTGATCCATCAAGTTTTGCACCCCAGCTATCGTTGCCATACATTGCAGCATTGACTGCAGTTGTTGGTTTTGCACCTAATGAGCCCTGGCCATATACGTATTGCCAGTTTGTTGAATTGATGGCTTGTTCGGCAACAAAATTTGAGTTAAACTCAATGCTGTTACCGCTACCGCTTTTGGTTGTAATTAAAATAACACCTGCTTTACCACGTGAACCATATAAGGCAGAGGCAGCAGCGCCCTTTAATATTACCATAGATTCAATGTCATCAGGGTTAAGGTTTCCTATAGCATCTCCAAGATCGGGCTGGTTATCATATTGCTGGCCCATCGCGGTGTTAATTGTGTTTTCCATCGGCACACCATTAACTACATATAATGGTTGGCTGGTTTGTGTTAAACTGGAAACACCACGTATAATAACACTTGTTGAAGCGCCAACACCACCTGGGGTTGGTGTTACATCCAAACCTGCTACCTTACCTTCAAGGCTGTTAGCAACGTTATCTTCGCGTGCTTGTGTAAGTTCGCCGCCTTTTACCTCAGTAACAGAGTATCCAAGAGATCTGCGCTCTTTTTTGATACCTAAGGCTGTAACTACAACTTCGCTCAGTTGTTTTGAATCTTCATCCAATTCAATAGAGAGTTCAGCAGGCGAAACTACGGTTGCTTCTTTTTTAAGATAACCCAGGTAAGTAAATACTAATACATCATTGATATTGGCGGTAATAGCAAATCTGCCATTCGCATCTGTTTGTACACCTGTACTAGTGCCTTTAATAATAACAGAAACGCCAATTAATGGCTGGCCGCTTGCATCGCGAACAAAGCCTTTTAAAGTAAAGCTTTCCTGATGGGTAAGCTTTAAGCCACCGGCAAACCGTGTATTTGCAGCGGTTGCGATGACCTTGCTATTTGCTTTTGAGTGGCTGGCAGCCCCCATTGCTATGCAAGGTATGATTAAGAATAGAGGTAATATTTTTTTCATTTTGTTTGAATTAGTTTAGTGTTAAAGTGTTGTTTTGGTGTTTAGCTTTTGGTGTTTTTCTCCATAGTTGTTTGTTTATTGGTGATTGAATGATTTTTATTTTCTTTATCAAAGTTTTCCATAACGAGCACAGCGGTACCCGTGAGTTCGGCATTAAAACCGAGATCAGAGATGAGTAGCCCGGTGCTGCTAACGAGCCTTGGGATACAATATTTATTCAAAGCCTGCTGCATAGGTGCAAGCAGTATTTTACCCACGATAGCGCCTCTTCCGCTCAGGACGATACTTTCCGGGTTCATGATGTGGATGAGGATAGCTAAAGCCTTACCTATTTTATAGCCTGCATCAGACAACAACTCAATCGCGAACTGATCGCCGTTGTTGGCTGCCTCCATAATGGCATTACCCACTAACTTCGACTGGTCCTTATCGGTATGCTTTAAACTGGAAATGTGCCCTTTTTTGATCCCCTTGATGGCTTTCTCGGCCACAACCAGCATAGAAGCTTCCGCTTCCAGGCACCCCCGCTTGCCGCAGGTACATAAAGCGCCATCTTCAGAAAGGGGGATATGACTAAACTCCCCCGCGAAACCATTATGCCCGCGGTAGATCTCGCCATTAATGATCATCCCCAAACCAATACCCCATCCCAGATTGATGACCATGACGTCCTTGTGGTTCTTGGCGATACCAAATTTCTGCTCAGCCAGGGCTATAAGACTGGAATCATTTTCGATATAAGCGGGTACGCCAGTCTGTGCGGCAATCAGCTGGGTCAGGCTCTGCCCTGCGGAATCCAGGTAAGTATAATTGATACCTTCAGCCGCGTCAATAAAACCAGGCATCCCAATACCAATGCCCGCTATTTTATCCTTAGGGATACCACAGGCAGCGATATAAGCATTAATGTAATCAATCAGGGTAGAAAGGGCATGCGGATTAGCGAAGAGCTTGAGTTCATTGAGCGCGATCTCGGCCACGGGATTATTGAGCAGGTCAACCATCTGTATGCGGGTAGAGAGCTGATCCATGGCCACGGTAACAATGTACATGGCTGAAGGTAAAAGCGCGTACATGAGTGGCCGCCGCCCGCCGCTTGAAGGGGCATAACCCTGTTCGATAACAAAGCCTTCTTCGATGAGTTCGTTGATGGCTTTAGAAACAGAAGGGATACTTTTATCTAAAATCTCGCTCAGCTCAGCACAGGACAAAGCTTTGTCAAAATAAAGGCGCTTAATAATTATGTTCTTTAATTCGGCGCTTTTAACAACTTTAGTTCTAAGTTCCATTCAATTATTAAAATTATACGTTGGTTAAAACAAACTTAAATAAAATAATGGAAAACATACAAATACTTTGTAATTATTTTTAATAAGTATTAAGTAGTTAATTAATTATGCTTACAAGTGCTAAAACTTAATATAGAATATAATTTATATTGTTTTAGATAAATAAAAACAATATAAAAGAAATGAATAGATAGTAAAATATATAGATAAGTTGTGTAGCCGGAGTGTTACAAAAGGAATTTCAACCAAATTTTATATCGAAAATGCACGCTTATGGCAAATAAATGTTTTTGATGAAAAACGTAAATGAAAATAGCAGGCAAAAAAAATCCCCGCCGAAGCGAGGATTTTTGTAAAGAAAGAAAGAATTAATTATTCGCCGTTAGGGTTTTTATCCCACCATAATTTGGTAGCTGCATTGTCGGGGCCACCAAGTAGCTGAACGCCTTGTGCAACACCTTTAGGGTTATTTTGATCTTCGTCTGCAGCGAATGGTAAACGCTCGACATAGGCTCCGGCTTTAATAATGCCTCCGCTGGTATTATTAGCTGGTAAAACATTGAAAATTTTAGGATAGCCTGTACGCCTGAATTCAGCCCAAGCTTCTTCACCGTCAGGATATATCGCGATCCATTTTTGGGTGATGATCCTTTGCAGGCTTTGCTCAAAAGTAGCGGCAGGGTCCCAAGCGATAGTAATATTGTTAACGCCTGCAGAATTGTTGGCAGGGTTTGTTGGATCAACGTAAACTGCAGCCACACTGGTATTGTTTGTAAGATAACCGGTTGGCATTGCCACACCTTTTTCCTGGAAAGAAAGCATTACGCCTGCCTCGTAAAATGATTGAGCGGTACCGCTGCCCATGTTCCATCCACGCAGCGCACCCTCTGCCCTTAAGAAATAAGATTCGGAAGCAAGCATAATTTGCATAGGTGTGGTTGCTAATACATTTAATAAGGAGAAGTTAGCATACTGGGCGCCATTGATGGTTGAACCTATACGGATCCCTTTATAGGTACCTGTACCTGCCCCAGCATTAGATGGTAGAAAATATGCCCCCTCACGCGGATCGTTATACCCATCCATTATGGATTCCATGGACGCCCCCATACTAATATCGCCATAGGCATTGGTAATATTCCACAATGAGTTTTGATAGGTAACGCCATTCACCATGTTCAAATTGGCATCGTCAGTTACGGCGGATAGCAGGCCATTAGGATCTGCAACTGCTTTTTCTGCTTGTAATTTAGCTGTTGCCGGGTCGGCATATGCTATTCTCATTGCTAAGCGTAAGCGTAAAGTATTAGCAAATTTAAGCCATTGTGTGTAATCACCTCCATAAACCAAGTCAAACGGTTTAAAAAGGTTTGGACCATTGGATTTAACATATGCAGTCAATACATTTTCGGCTGTATCAAGTTCATTAAAAAACTGGTTGTAAATAACCTGCTGACTATCATAAGGGATAAATAAGCTATTTAAGCCAAAGTGTGTATAAGGCAATGGTCCGTAAACATCGGTTACCCTATGCATAGCCTCAACCTTTAAAATAAGCGCCATAGCAACAAAATGCTGGTCCTGAACCCTGGCATTTAGTTTAATTGCCCGCCAGTCGGCCATAGCATGTTGAAAGCCTGTATCAAAGGTTTGCTGGTTCCAACCTGTAAGCATATTATAATTATAATTACAAGGCCCAAAAGTAGGATCGGGAGACATCTCATAGCCTGAGAATCCATCTGCATTTAAACTTTGCTGATATTGGTACACGTAATCAATATCGCTTACAATGTTCTGCTCCATATCAGGAAACAGTGATCCTATGAATTGAAAGTCGCCCGCTGCCTGGGCTTGGGTTACTTTGCTCGGATCGGTATTGAAGGATTTAAACTCCTTGGTACAAGAGCTTACTATCATCATCCCCACAGCGGCAATGCACAACAGGGAGATTTTTTTATATATCGTTTTCATGTTTGTTAACATTAATAATTTTAATTAAAAATTTGCTGATACATTGAAACCTAACGACCTGTAGCTTGGCTGGCCAAACAAATCAAGACCCTGTAATGTATTGTCGGTAGCTAAAGTTGTCTCAGGGTCAAACGGAGCATCTACTTTAAAGAAGAACAAGTTACGGCCCGTGAAAGCGACACGTATGCTGTTTATTTTATTATTAAATGCACTACCTGGGAAAGTATAGCCAACGCTGGCCTCTCTTAGGCGGATATTAGTTGCGCTGTAAGCATAAGTAGCCATAGCACCGCTTTTTATTTGGTAATATTTCTCAACAGTGGTCAACTCAGCAGTGGTCCCCCCTGTAGCAGCACGTGCAGCTCCTGTAGCAGCTGTTACGCCATAACTATCCATTATTGCCTGTGTCATATCAATTACTTCACCACCAAAACGGCCATCTATTGTAAATGCCAGGTCAAAACGTTTGTATTTAAAGTTGTTGGTCCATCCTAACATAAAATTCGGGCTGGAGTTACCTACGTCTTTATAGGTATTGGTTGATGATCCGGTTGGCGAATCTAAAGTAGGCACACCATTGGTTAATATAATATTACCATTGGCATCTCTTTTCAGGTCTTCTGCATAAATTTCGCCGAATGGATGGCCAACATTAGCTTGTAATGAATAGCCACCAAAAGTTGAGTTAGCAAAATTAAATGAATTTACTACAACCGGCGTCCCTGATGAATTATCAGTATATAGTGCTAATATTTTATTCCTGTTCAAGGAGAACGTAAAATTTGTATTCCAGGATAGATCATGAGCTATATGACCCTGGTAACCCAAGCTGCCCTCAAAACCTTCGTTCTTTACATTGCCTCCGTTAATATATCGGCTTGAATAACCAAGCCCTGCAACTGAGGTTGCAACATTAAACAACTGGTTATAGCTGTTGGTATGATAGTAGGTTGCATCGAAATTAATATGATCGTTTAAGAAGCGCCACTCCATACCGGCTTCAAATGAATGGGTTGATTCGGGTTTTAAAGTTCCGAGTGGTAACGTAATACCGCTGATGTTAACGAAACCATTGTTTAAAGTATACTGTGCAGGTGTTGTACTTACCAATGTTGGTATGCTGTTACCTACAATGGTATATGAAGCCCTGAACTTGCTGTAAGAAATAAAATCAGGCATTTTTACCATGCTGCTTAAAACATCACTTAAACCTACTGATGGGTAGAAGAAATGATCAGTTGGCGTAAAAGCTAAAGCCGATGCCCAGTCGTTACGTGCGGTTACATCCAGGAATAGATATTTTTTGTAACCAAAATCAACACTTGCAAAAAGTGATTGCACCTGTGACTCTGTATTATTAGTTTGGGTATAAGGTGTATTACCGGCTCCGACAACTATGTTGCTCACATTAAAATAATTATCAACGGTACCCAGTTTACCACCAAAGCCTAATGCACTATTTTGCATGTCCTGTAAGCTGGCGCCTAAAGTGCCATTAATGTTAAAATCATGCGAAATGTCTTTGTTAACATTATATAATAAATCGGCATAAACCTGTGTATGGATTGAATTACTGTAATTATAAGCACCAGTACTATCGGCTAATAGCTCTGTACTACCAGCATAAAGCCTTTGATCGCTGGTTTGGTCGGCCCTGTCTACATTCACACGTGCCTGGATGCTTGACCAACTGGTCAGTTCATATTTAGCTGATACTGTTGCAAGCAAACGGTTAAGTCCTTGGTCCAACGGGTTTCTATATTGTACCCAGTATGGATTTTCCAGGTTCGGGCCCGAGCCTCCTCCTACGTAAGGTAGTATCCAGTTTGGCAGGTCAATATTTCTTTGCGCATTAAACGATTCATAATTGTCTTTATCATAAGGCGTAAAATCTTTACCTCTTGGGAATAAATAAAGACTTGTTAATGCATTATAATAAGTGCCTGAGGTTGGACGGTCTATTGTATGCTGGAAAATATAACTTGCGCTTATGTCAAGCGTCAGTTTATCGTTCAGCATTTTGGCTGTATTATGAATAGATATGTTGTTTCTATTAAATGTATTATTTGGCATGATACCGTTTGCATTGGTATTTGCATACGAAATAAACGTTTGATTCTTCTCAGTACCTGTGCTTAAATTAAAAGAGTTTGTTGCAGTAACACCGGTATTAAAAAAGTCGGCAATATTATAATTAGGTGTTCCTGCCGGCTGTGCTGCACCCCATGAATTAACTGATGTAGTACTAGTAACACCTGCATCACCAGCGCTATATGAGTTTTGCAGTTTAGGCAAAAGTACCGGTTTGTCAAAAGTAGTATTTGAATTCACGCTGATGGTTGTTTTCCCATCTTTGCCTTTTTTGGTGGTGATGAGTATAACACCATTAGCCGCCTGGCTCCCGTATAATGCTGATGCCGATGCTCCTTTTAAAACGCTAATGCTTTCTATATCATCAGGGTTGATGTTAGCGATACCATCACCGCCATCGCCACCGTAAGAGAATACACCAGTTGGCTGCGTGCTTGTAAGTGATTGCAATGGCACACCATCTATTACATACAATACGTTATTGCTGCCGTATATTGATTTACTACCCCTTAAAACAACTTTTGTTGAGCCACCAGCGCCTGATGAGCTTTGCGTGATCTGTAAGCCGGATACTTTACCATCAAGGCTATTAATAAAGCTTGGGTCTTTGGCAACTTCTAGCTCTTTGCCACTAACTGTTTGCTGGTCGTAACTTAATGATGCCTGGCTTTTTTTGATACCCAATGCTGTTACAACAACTTCATTAAGGCTTTTGGCATCAGGAGCCAGCGTAATATCAAAATTAGTATTGTTGCCTATCGTAATTAGTCTGGTTAAATAGCCTACATAGCTAATAACCAAAACATCGCCCGGATTTGCGTTTAATTTAAACTTTCCGTTTACATCGGTTTGAGTACCTGTTTGGGTGCCTTTTATTGCTACGGTTACACCTGGTAGGGCTGCACCTGTTTCGTCTTTCACAATACCCGTGATAGGGGTTTGTGCTTTCATGCTTCGGCTTACGCCGTTGATGGTAATGTTGGCCTTGTTAATGGCATTTGGATGGCTGCTTGCCCCCATAGCAATACATGGCACTAATAATATTAGTGGTAATATTTTTTTCATGATGATTGAATTAGTTTAGTGTAAATGAGTTGGGTGGGGTTAGTTTTTGCTTGTTTTCTCCATGCTTAATTGTTTAGTGGTGAGTGATTGATTTTTATTGTCTTTATCGAAATTCTCCATAACCAGTACAGCCGTGCCAATAAGTTCGGCGTTAAAACCCAGAGCGGAAATTAGTAGTTCGGTGCTGCTAACCAGCCTTGGTATACAATATTTTGTAAGCGCCTGCTGAATAGGGGCAAGCAATATTTTACCAACAATAGCACCGCGGCCACTTAGTACGATGCTCTCAGGGTTCATGATGTGGATGAGGATAGCCAGTGCTTTACCAATTTTATATCCTGCATCTGATAATAGCTCAATAGCAAACTGGTCGCCATTATTGGCGGCTTCCATTATGGCATTGCCTACTACTTTATAAGGGTCTTTGTCAGTATGTTTTAAGCTGGATATATGCCCGTCTTTTATTCCCTGTATGGCTTTTTCGGCCACTACCAGCATTGATGCTTCGGCTTCCAGGCAACCGCGTTTACCGCAGGTACACAAAGCGCCATCATCAAAAAGTGGGATATGGCTAAATTCTCCTGCAAAACCGCTATGACCGCTATATAGTTCACCATTTACGATCATGCCCAGCCCGATGCCCCAGCCTAAATTGATCACCATTACATCTCTGTGGTTTTTAGCGATACCAAATTTTTGCTCAGCAATAGCTATTAAGCTGGAATCATTGGCGATGTAAACGGGTGCGCCGGTTTTCTCGGCAATTAATTCAGTTAAGCTTTTCCCGGCGGAATCCAGATAAGTATAGTTAAAGCCCTTTGCAGAATCAATAAAACCGGGCATGCCAATACCTATCCCGACTATTTTATCCCTGGCTACGCCAGAAGCATTTATATAGTCATTAATATATTCTATCAGTAAGGGCAGCGCCTTGGGGTTATTGAATAGCTTAAGCTCGGTCATCACCGTTTCTGCTATTGGGTTATTGTGCAGATCGAGCATTTGGATGCGGGTAGACAGCTGATCCATTGCTACGGTAACAATATACATGGCCGAAGGCTGCAAACAATACATCAGCGGGCGGCGGCCACCGCTCGACGGGGCATAACCTTGCTCCATTACGAAGCCTTCTTCAATTAGTTCAGTAATAGCTTTGGAAACGGATGGAACGCTTTTTTCTAAAACTTCGCTCAGGTCGGCACAAGATAAAGCCTTGTCAAAATAAAGACGCTTAATAATAGAGTTCTTTAATTCGGCGCTTTTGACAATCCTGGTTTTTAATTCCATGGTAAATAATAATAATTGGCACGTCAGTAGAACAAACTTAATAAATTTCCACCCAAAAAAACAAGCACTTATTAAAATAATTTAAAAAGTATATTGGCTTAGTATAGATTTAGTATTATTTAAAGTATCACTATAATTTATAAATCTATAAGTAAATGCCTTGTAGGCAGATGCTTATAAAGTAAATAGCTTTAATTGGTCGTTTGCTTTCTCAACAATCGGCTTATCAGGTATGTATCCGAAATTTGACAAGGAGATTCCCAGTAGCCTTATTTTTTTGTCTTGTGGATTGGTGGCTGCTAATAACTGCTTTGCCGTAGTACTTATAGTCTCTAAATCAGCAACAGGTGATAGGAACGATTTGTTGCGGGTAATTTGTTTAAAATCGTTGTATTTAATTTTTAAAGTGATGGTTCGGCCTTTTAGGTTATAACGCTGCAGGCGATCTGCAACCAGTGTTGCGATCTTGTCCAGCTCAGTTTCCATTTCTTCAATGGTAGTAAGATCATAAGCAAAGGTGTCTTCCGCACCGGATGATTTGGTTTCGCGATGGGGCTGTACTTCACGATCATCAATTCCTCTTACTATTTGGTAATAAAATCTGCCTGGTTTGCCAAAATGGCGCACTATTTCATCATGCGTTAATTTTTTAAGATCGGCACCCAGATGCAGCCCTAGGTTCTTCATTTTTTTGGCGGTGACTTTACCTACACCATAAAATTTTTCAACAGGTAGTTTCTCCATGAATGATTCGATGGAAGAAGGGCCAATAAAAGTTAATCCATCCGGTTTGTTAATATCTGAAGCGATTTTAGCGACAAATTTATTGATAGATACCCCGGCAGATGCGGTTAACTGTAATTCATCCTTGATTGCCTGTTTTATTTGTTTGGCAATTTCAATGGCTGAGCCGATGTTTAATTTATCGTTGGTTACATCAAGGTAGGCTTCATCTAATGAGAGTGGTTCTATCAGATCGGTATACCTGCCGAATATTTCGCGGATGCGTTGCGAGGCTTCTTTATATGCGGGAAACCTCGGACGTACAAATATAGCATGCGGACAAAGCTGCAGGGCTTGTTTGGATGGCATTGCCGAACGGATGCCGAACTTGCGAGCTTCATAACTGGCGGTCGCCACAACACCACCCCGGCCTTCGGGCAGGCCGCCAACAACTAATGGTTTGCCACGAAGTTCCGGATTATCGCGCTGCTCAACCGACGCGTAGAAAGCATCCATGTCAATATGGATGATCTTTCGGTGGGATAGCTGCGGTGGCGTTTCCATTTATACAAATATACTCTACCCAAAAACAAAAAGGATGCTACATTATGCATGTAGTATCCCCTAAGTTAAATATATAAATAAGCTTATGCAAGCAAATTATTCAGGTTATTAAGCCTATTGCTGTCCCAAATTTTAAATTTCGGACAGCAATATTGTGCATTCGACTCACCAATTTGTCATTGCGAGGTACGAAGCAATCGCGAACTTTACATATCCGCTTTGCCTACGTGCGATTGCTTCGTACCTCGCAATGACATGGTGGCGATAATCAAGACATCTCCGCCAGCAATTCATCCAGATTACCCAATCCCATGGTGAAGCCGCCTTCAAAGCCCATCGCAAGAATATTTTCAAAGATTGCTACATCCTCAAATGTTAGATCAACTTCAATCCTTGTGCCATTTTCAGTGGCATAAAATTGATTGTGCCAGTGCATACCGGTATAATCACTGGGAGTGTTTCCATTTTCATCACAAAACTTTGTGGTAAGTGTAAAGCTCTGCGTAGGTGTTATCGTTTCAAAATCACACCTGCTCCAACGTTTTTCGCCTTCAGGTCCTGCCATATAATAAAGCCAGGTACCACCTTCAGTAAAACTATACGATTTGGTTATGGCTTTCCATGGTTTTGGCGCCCACCATTTATCAAGTAAATCGCTTTCTGTCCACGCTGCCCATACCTTTTCAACAGGTGCAGCAAATTCCCGGGTAACATGTAGCTTTTTGTTAGCTAAATCTTTGGTAAATACTGTTTTGTTAGTCATGATTAGTTTTATTTAATGTTGTTTAATAAGTCATCTAATTGGTTAAAGCGGTCATCCCACATTTTGCGGAAATCTTCGAGCCATTTGTCTATTTCTTTCATTTTTTCAAAGTTTATATGGTAATAGATCTCCCGCCCAGATTGCCGTTGCGTTACCGCTTCGCATTCCGTTAAAATTTGAATGTGTTTTGATACTGCCTGCCGGGTGCTGTCGAAATGTTCGGCAATAGCATTTGGCGTCATGGCTTGTAAGGCTATCAGCGCGAGAATAGCCCTGCGGGTAGGATCGGCAATGGCCTGGAAAATGTCTCTTCTCATTTATTTGCAACTATATGGTTGCAAATATAAATGCAATTATTCGGTTGCGCAAATTTAATCTGATTTTTGTCGCAGGTTTTTATCTTTGCTATATGGAACCCATCAGCTGGCATGATTTTGAAAAAGTAGAACTACGTGTCGGCACTATTTTAGAAGCTGCCGATTTTCCGGAAGCGCGCAAACCTGCTTATAAGGTGAAGGTCGACTTCGGCGAATTAGGCGTTAAATGGTCGAGCGCGCAGATCACTAAGCATTATACCAAAGAGGAATTGGTAGGAAAACAGATTATGGGGGTGGTTAACTTCCCCAAAAAACAGATCGCGAATTTTATGTCGGAGTTTTTGGTAACCGGCCTGGCCGACGAGCATGGCGATATAGTGTTAGCGACAATTGATAAACCTGTGCCTAACGGCAGTAAATTAATATAGATGAATTATTATTTGAGCTTTTTTATCGGTCCGCAATTAATTGGCGTGTTATTTATTGTGATTGGTTTGTTGCAGCGTTTCCTGCCGCCAAAAAAGATAAACCGCTGGTATGGTTACCGCACGCAAAATGCCCGTATTGACCAGGAAACCTGGGACGAAGGAAACAGATATTCGGCTATTTACATGATGAAGCTGGGCACTATATACTATGTAATTGGTTTTATAATTAACGCCATAACAGTAATATATGTGGCTGATTATGATAAGCAAAACATGATAAAATATGTGGTATTATTTGGCGGGGCGATGGGTATAGGTATACTATCAACCATGGCTACTGAGAAATACCTGGCAAATAAATTCAAAAATAAGATTAAGAAGAGGCGGAAATGAGGTATGTAAGTTTTGAGAATGAACCCGCGGCTATGTCGCCGGATGAGTTTTTCATGAATGAAGCGATAAAAGAAGCAAAATTAGCGCTGGCGGAAGATGAAATACCCATTGGCGCTGTGGTTGTTTGCAAAGGAAAGATAATAGGCAGGGGGCATAACCTCACTGAGCGTTTAACTGATGTATCGGCCCATGCGGAAATGCAGGCGCTTACTGCGGCGGCTAATTACATGGGCGGTAAATATTTGAAGGAATGTATTTTATATGTAACCATGGAGCCCTGTGTAATGTGCGCGGGTGCAGCCTATTGGTTTCAGCTGGGGGGAATAGTTTTTGGTGCTTATGATACGAAGTTGGGTTTTGGCAGGCTGAACCAAAAGATCACTCACCCTAAAACGGTTATTACCGGTGGGATAAAAGAGAATGAATGCTCGGAACTGGTGAAGGATTTTTTTAGAAAGAAGAGGTAAAGGATAGTTGATGGAAGAGCAAAGAACAGAGAAATTTATTGATATATGGTATTATTATTAATTAAAACGTAGTTATCAACTACAATAAAATTTTGTCGACCATCATCAGGATCGGTAATTGTATTTTTTACTGCTCCGGTGTTCTTATCAATTATAAAATATTTGTGAGTTTTGCCCAGTGTGTAGCCTATAACTTCATTTTTATAAAAGTCACTCAGAAATACACCTTTTAAATTCCAGATTATCTTTTTTGTTTTAATATCAAGGCATAATAAGCCAACTTTGTCATCATTTAAATTAGTAGTATATAATCTGTTATTCTCGATCTTAAAATTGCCCACCATATCATTTTTAAAAAATTTCTTCCATTTTATCGTGTCAGTTACTATCCCCGAATTTACATCTATCAAATAACAGTTGATTCTGCCAGGAATGATGACATTACTATTATCATGAAACAATGGATGGCTGGGTACATATTCTGATAGAGCTGATGCATTAGAATCTTTACCTTTAATTTTTTTTATCCACAATAATTCATCTTTATCGAGATCATAACAAGTCACGTCCATTGAACCATTATAAGCCAAAGACAATATTAATTTATTGCCTATTATTGTACTTAAGGGAAGGGCATTATCACCTCTGTGCCATTTCCAAATCAGTTTTTGAGATGGAATATCAAAAACAAATAACCCGTTAATAAGTGATAATACTGCTTGATTTTTGTAGATCATTACTTTGCTCTCATAAGAAGGCTTAATTTGATCTGTGTCAGTACTATTGTTAAAATAATTAGTTAGTGACCCGTCGATACATATCTTTTGCATGAACACTCCCTGGTATTTACCAAAATATATGCATCCGTTCCTGTAATAATCAATTGGACTTATTAATGGGACATCTAAGTCTTCATTATTAAATACAACTTTATAATTTGGATTTTTTAGACTTTGAATAAAATAATGATACTCCATTTGATGATTATCAAAATGACTGTATTTTCCAACAAGGGTATCATTAAACACTCGTAACGGCGAATATTCATAATCATTATCCCTGCTGATAAATTTCAGATTTAAGGCTTTGACCATATCGTTCTCAAAATCTTTTTCTTGATTCCATGGTAAATGATCCAAACAACTTGTCAAATTGAGAAATGCAACAATTAGCATTATTAAAATTGACAGTCTATATAATGGGGTTGTTGTTAAAAACATTTTTAATATTTTTATTTACAGTAACATAAGCCTGATAGATTTGCTCGTTTTGGTCCAACTGATTTTTTGTTGAGGATTCATTGGCATTTGTATACAAACCTAATGAAAATTTAGGCTGCTTATAAATTAATGCAAGAAATGTAATTTTGTATGAATATTCAAGAATTGCGACCTTTATTGCTTTTGTCACCAACAAAACCGATTTTCTGCGTTAGAGATAGTAGTGGATACCCGCCATGAGCGTAATGCCTGCGCAGTATGAACGGATAGCGCGGGCCGGAGGCAACGCCCAAAGCTTTTTCGCGCTCCGTTTACTCACCCCGACTACGCTGCGCTGGTCGCCCCTCTCTCCGCCGGTGGCGCATAGAGGGGAAGAAAGATTTTTTGCCCTCTTTACCGCAAAGCGGAAGAGAGGGGAGGTTAAGCGGCTGAGCGAAAACCGGGTGAGTAATCTGCATCGGAACAGAGGCGAAGGATGAACGTCAATCACCTAACAAAAACATGACATTTATTTAGAACAAAAAACATGTTTCAAACCTTATATTTGTCTCGAACACTATCTTAAAAATTAAAAACTTAATATTATGGCATTCACACTACCGGCGTTACCTTACGCTACTGATGCGTTAGAACCGCACATTGATAAAGCTACTATGGAAATTCACCATGGCAAGCACCACCAGGCTTATGTTACCAACCTTAACAAAGCGTTAGAAGGCAAACCTGAGGCTGATAGCAGCATTGAAGATATCATTACTAACATTTCAAAGTTCGCGCCGGCGGTACGTAACAACGGCGGTGGCCACTATAACCACAGCTTATTCTGGACATTACTTTCACCAAACGGTGGCGGCGAGCCAACAGGCGAATTAGCTGAAGCGATCAAATCAACTTTTGGTTCATTTGAAGATTTTAAAACTAAAGTATCTGAAGCTGGTGCTACCCGTTTCGGATCTGGCTGGGCTTGGTTAATTGTTGCTGATGGAAAATTAGCGGTTACATCAACCCCTAATCAGGATAACCCTTTAATGGATATTGCCGAAGTAAAAGGTACTCCAATTTTAGGTATCGATGTTTGGGAACATGCTTACTACCTGAAATATCAAAACCGTCGCCCTGATTATTTAGCGGCGATTTGGAATGTGATTAACTGGGCTAAAGTTGCTGAGCTTTACGCGAAAGCAAAATAAATTTAATCCCGATTAGGAACAATTATTGAAACGGCAGAGTTAATATTAATTCTGCCGTTTTTATTTAACAGAAATTTATGAAAGCAATAGTATTAGAAGCCGCTGATAAACCATTAGTCTACAAAGATGTTGATAAACCCACGTTACAACCGGGCGAAGCGTTGGTGAAAATAAAAGCCGCCGCGCTTAACCGTCGTGATTATTGGATTACGGTGGGCAAATATGCAGGCATCAAGTATCCAACCATATTAGGCAGCGATGGCGCAGGTATTGTTGCCGAAGTGGGCAGCGATGCAGATAAACATTGGCTGGATAAAGAAGTTATTATTGACCCGGCTTCGGGATGGGGCGATAACCCGAATTTTCAATCGGATAATTTTAAGATACTGGGTTTACCTACTGATGGCACCTTTGCTGAATATGTGAAAGTACCTGTAGAAAACTTGCATACTAAGCCAGCCCATTTAAATTGGGAGCAGGCTGCGGCGATTCCGTTAGCGGGATTGACTACTTACCGTGCTTTGTTTATTAAAGGCAAGGCTGTAAAAGGTAGTAAAGTTTTAGTAACCGGTGTTGGCGGTGGTACTGGCGCATTCGCTTTGCAATTGGCGGTGGCGGCAGGGTGCCAGGTTTTTGTAACATCGGGTTCGGGTGATAAGCTTGACAGGGCAAAGCATTTGGGTGCAGCTGCAGGAGTAAATTACAAAGCACAGGACTGGGCCGAGCAATTGGCACAACTAGCAGGCGGTTTTGATGTAATTATTGATAGTGCCCTGGGAGATGGTTTTGCCAAATTGGTTGACTTGTGTAACCCCGGAGGCAGAATTGTAATTTTTGGCGGCACAGCCGGAAATATCCCTGAGCTGAACGGTCGCAAAATATTTTGGCGACAGATACAAATATTAGGCACCATGATGGGCAATCCTGATGATTTTAAAGGTATGCTGGCTTTGGTGAATGAACATCAAATTGTACCTGCAATAGACGAAGTGTTTCCTTTGAGTGAGGCTAACGCGGCGGTTAAGAAAATGGAGTATTCATCGCAGTTTGGGAAGATAGTGTTGCGAGCTTAATATTTAGTAATACATTATATACGATATACGGGTGTCATGCTGAGGGTACTCGAAGCATGTGGGCAGGCCTTTACGCTCATACTTCAAGTATCAGTATGACACCCTTTTAGTTGCGTATATTTCCTCTTTAAAAAGAAAAAGCCTCCCAACCTTGCGTCGGGAGACTTTCAACCTAAACCTTATCACAATTAAACTGGCAAGGATGCCAGTTCAGGTATTATATATCAATTACTATACCAAAATGGTATTGTGGAGTTATATTTTTTTACTTAAGGTTAAAATCAGGTTATTATATTATTATATGATGACTATTCATTTTAGTCAGCAGTTGATTATATTTTAGTAGCTGCCAAAATTACTTTTGCTGTCCACCCGACTGAACACTTGTGTATGTTTTTGTGAGGTTTTTTCTGCGCAGATAGCTGTCAAAAGTATACAGCGCCAGTATCACATCAAAAAACAAGAACCCTTGCATTAGGGGGTTGGTAAGGTATTGAGCGATATGTGGCATGGTAAAATTCAAAGTAGTTTTACCAGATAGACCTGCCGACCATTGAACATTTGCCAGCACATAAATCAGAATTGCGGAGATCGTCAGCACAAAAAATAATCCGATACCGTTTACAATACGTTTATCGATCCTTGCTTTAAGCGGTGCTTGCGCATGCTCGTTACGGATGCTCTCCATCACATTGTAAGTGAAAGCCATAGGCGGCTCGTCAAGCTCTATTGCTGAAAACTCGGCATTTAGCAATAGTAATTCTTTATATTTTTTCCGGTATACTTCGTCTTGCTCAATAAGCAAACTAATGGCCTTTTGCTCCTCGGGGCTACTGGTACCATCAATATAGTTCCAAAGTTGTTCTTCTATGTTATTCATATCAGTTCTTTAGCTTCATGTTTTAAATTACGCTCCAGCTTGTCTTTCAAACGCTGGCGCGCCCTAAATAGTTTAACCTTTACGGTATTAGCTTCGATACCCATTGTTTGGGCAATCTCTTCTAACGATTGCTCGCCCTTGTAAAATAAGGTGATGATGGTCGCGTCATCCGGCAATAATTGATCGATAGCCTGGTTTAAATAAAACGAGCGTGATTTATTCTCCACGTTATTTTCATCATACCCGCTTGGTTTATTTTCAACCTGTATAAAAGTATCTTCATCATCTATCGAATCTGTTGCTATCCTTTTTTTACGCAGGGTAGTCATGGCAGTGGTATAAACTATACTATATAGCCATGTGGTAAATTTTGCTTGCCGCTGGAAAGATTCCAGTGATCGATAGGCTTTTACAAAGCAATCCTGGGCAATCTCTTCAGCATCCTCCCTGCTTTTAGCAAAGCGCATAGCCAACGTGAATACGAAACGCTGGTGCCGTTTAATCAAATCAGCATAAGCCGACTGATCGCCTGCCAGTGTTTGTTCAATTAAGTTGATATCCGAAAGCTTGCTTTGCATTTATGTGGTTATGACTACATGGTTGGGGTAGAGGTTACAGTAGTAAAGATAAATTTTATTATGCTGATAAGGATACTTCGTTCCTCAGCAGAGATACTTTCGTTTTAATAAAAATATTCTGACCGCTCATTGCCGCTGGGCTAGTTCTTTTGTCACAAAAGAACCAAAAAGTCAAGACGGAAAAAACCTTCTGCCCACAGGCCAACTCTCCCGGCCCGGTTTTCCGTCGGACTTTTGCGCGCATGTAATATTTATCTTGTCATTGTGAGTTGAGGGAAGCCTTACGAAGTTTTTAAAACTTCGTAAGGCTCATAATGACGAATATGGCGACTAGGTGACTCACCCGGTCTTGCTCCGCTCGACCACCCTCTCTAGCGCAAGCGCTAAAGAGGGAAATTGGATATTTATTTTTACCTCTTTGTACCGAAGGCTTAGAGTTTATATTTTTCACCTCTTTGTCGCGCAGCGAAAGAGAGGTCGGCGAGCGAAGCTAAGCCGGGTGAGTAAATATGCTGGCGGACAGTTTTGATAAATTTTTAGTTTCCCTGTAACCTCATCAAAAAACAGGTAGTCATAGCTTACAAATACACCAGTATGGTGCATGAAACAAGATGATTTATCAAATTAATAATTAATATTATGGACTCAAATTCACTAGCGGTATTAATACCGATTTTCGTTCCCATCAGTATGTTTGCAATGGTTTTTGGTATAGTGTATTTACACAAACGCGAACGTATGGCGATGATTGAGCGTGGTATGGACCCGCGTAGCTATAAACCACGCTCACAAACTTATAATACCTTAAAATGGGGTATGTTATTAATAGGTGCGGGTTTGGGCTTGTTTTTAGCCTATGTACTAGACCATACATGGTTTGAAAGTATGAATAGAGATGAAAATAACCCGGCTATATATTTTGCTCTGATAGCTTTATTTGGCGGACTGGGTTTATTTATATCGTTCCTTATAGAGCGAAAAGCGGAACCTCAAAATAATATAGAACAGGAATAAGTAGGAGGTGTGTGATAGGGTAAAAGGATAAAGGCGAAAGGACAAAACTTCTTACCTTTGTCCTTTCACCTTTTACCTTATATAAAGTTCTTTAATTAAGTCGAGGTGATATAATTCGTGCCCGGCGGTCATATATACCAATGCCCTAACTGAAACGGGGTGGTTACTGGCAATGCCCATCATCTGGCTCTGCTCATCGGTAAAGGAGCTGTATAAATATACATTGGCTTCGCGTAGCGCCTTAAATTCATTGGCTAAATCCTGTATAGTACGGGTATCAAAGGTTGAAGCAGCTACATATTCTTCCTGATCGAAACCAGGCAGTGGGTTTTTATCTCCACGAGAAAAACATAGCGCACGGAATGAGAATACCCTTTCGGTATCAATCATGTGGCCTAAAACTTGTTTTAGCGTCCACTTACCTTCCGCATAGGCATAATCGGCCTGCTCGGCTGTTATCCGCGAAAAAAAGTTATAAGTGCTTTGTTTTAAATACTCTAATATCTCTATCACGGGGCCATTAGGCACTTTGGCTATATAGCCTGCCGCGTATGGAGCGTATTCACCGGGTTGCGGTTTGTTTATCATTTTTTGAGTTTTTTAGGGTGATGCGGAAGGTTGTGCCCTTGCCAATTTCTGATTCGCGCACAGCAATAGTACCGTTATGGTAGTTGTTTACAATACGCCTGGTTAGCGATAGCCCCAATCCCCAGCCACGTTTGCGGGTGGTATATCCCGGTTGAAATACGGTATCGAATTTTGAGCGTGGAATGCCTTTGCCTGTATCAGTAACATCAATCAATATCAGGTTCTTTTTGGTTTTGCTGGCGTTTATCTCCACTTTTATTTTACCACGGCCTTCGATGGCATTTACGGCATTTTTTAGCAGATTTTCCAGCACCCAGTCAAATAAAGGTACATTTAAACCAGCCTGTAAGTAAGGGTTGCCGGTAATTTCAAAACTAATGTTATTGCTTACCCGTACACTGAAATAATCAACAAAATCCTTAACCACATAATAAACCGAACGATTTTCCAGCTTTGGCTTTGAGCCAATTTTGGAGAACCTGTCGGCAATAATTTCCAGTCGTTTAATGTCGTTTTCCATCTCCGCCATTAAGGGGTCTTTTTCGGCATGGAACTTATCTTTTATCAGCTCGACCCAAGCCATTAATGATGATATTGGCGTGCCTAATTGATGCGCTGTTTCCTTAGCTAAACCTACCCAAACCTGATTCTGTTCGGATTTACGGGAGGAGTTGAACGCCGTATAAGCCACTAACAAAAATATAGCGATAACTAAAAGCTGTATATATGGAAAGATTTTAAGTTCATGTAACAGTGCCGAATCTTTGTAGTAAACCAGGTATTTGGTATTTAACATGGTTAGCTGTATTGGCGCATGCTGCTTTTTCATGTACTCGAGCTCATGCTGAAAATAAGCAGGGTCGTACTTTGGAGAGCCCTTAACCTTGTCGTTCCCCGGTATGTTGATATTGGTTTTGGTGGAGTCCAGTCCGCGGGTATATTTAATATCGCCCTTTTCATCAACCACTATAGCAGGTACTAACGAGCTATCGCGTACAGCAAAAACATACTGCAGGAAGTCGTTATCATCGGATGTAGTGGTTTGCCGCATGCTCAATGCCCAAACCTGCGCCCGTGTACGCTCGGATCTGGCAATGTTTTTAACCAGGTAATTGGTATAAAGTAATGACCCGCTTGCGATAATTATCGCGAAGGTGATGAGTATGTATTTCCAGCGTTTTTTCTGTTGATATGGGTTCATTTATTATAAAAAGTCAGCAAGTCGGAAAAGACCGTAAGTCTGTATTTTGCCAAATTACATAAATACTCCGAAAACTGATGAAGAACGGCTAATTTGAGATGTAAGTATCCTGTTTTGAAATTAAAAGTGCAGGCCCCCTCTAAATCTCCCCCGGTAGGGGAGACTTTTGATCTTACTACTTTAAAGCCCTCCCTTCCGGGGAGGGTTGGGTGAGGCTAATATTTGATTATCTTTGCGGCATAATGGCAGATAAAAAAGTTAGAGTTCGTTTTGCACCAAGCCCTACGGGCGGTTTACATTTAGGCGGTGTTCGTACCGTGTTGTTCAATTATCTTTTCGCTAAAAAACATGGAGGTGATTTTGTTTTACGTATTGAAGATACCGACCAAAACCGCTATGTTGAGGGTGCAGAGCAATATATTTTGGATTGCCTTAACTGGTGTGGATTAACACCTGATGAAAGCCCGGTTGTGGGTGGCCAGTATGCGCCATACTGCCAAAGCGAGCGTAAAGCCCTTTATCGCCAATATGCTGAAAAGCTGGTGATGGAAGGCCATGCTTATTACGCTTTTGACACTCCGGAAGAGCTGGATGCCAAACGTAAAGAAATACCTAACTTTCAATACGGGCATGCACATCGCGATGAATTGCGCAACTCTTTATCGTTATCTGAACATGAGGTAGATGCTTTGTTAGACGCGCATACGCCGCATGTTATCCGCATAAAAATGCCGACTGATGAAACCATCAGTTTTAATGATATGATACGCGGCCACGTTAGTTTTGAAACTAACCAGGTTGATGATAAGGTTTTGTTAAAAGCCGACGGTATGCCAACCTACCACTTAGCGGTGGTGGTTGATGATTACCTGATGAAAATATCGCATGCTTTCAGGGGCGAGGAATGGTTGCCATCGGCACCGGTACACTTGCTGCTTTGGGAGTATTTGGGCTGGAAGGCTGATATGCCGCAATGGGCACATTTGCCACTAATATTAAAACCTGATGGTCACGGTAAATTAAGCAAGCGCGATGGCGCAAGGTTAGGTTTCCCGGTTTATGCTATGGAGTGGTATGACGCTAAAGCTGATGAGTTTACCCCCGGGTTCCGCGAGCTTGGATTTTTACCTGAAGCATTCCTGAACTTATTAGCCATGTTAGGCTGGAACGATGGCGGCGACCAGGAAATATTTACACTGGATAAATTGATAGAGAAATTCTCGATAGACCGTGTAAGTAAAGCAGGCGCAAAATTTGATTACGAAAAAGCCAAGTGGTACAATGCCGAGTGGATCAAAAGAACTTCGGCTGAAGGCTTAAAAGATAAAGTTATTACTGTTTTGGCTGATAAAGGCCTTGCCGTTAAGGATGATGCTTACCTGGTAACTGTGATTGACGCAGTTAAAGAACGCTGTATTTTGTTGCCTGATTTTTATCAGCAGTCGGCTTACTTTTTTGAAGTGCCTAAGGAGTATGATGTAAACTCGGTTAAACCAAAATGGAACGAAGCTAAGAATGAGTTTTTTAATGTGCTGATAGGCTTATTGAAGAATGAAGCATCTATTAATGCGGTTGTATTTGAAGCGCAGTTTAAAGCCCTCATGGAAGAGAAAGCGTTAAAGGCAGGCGATGTGATGTTGCCATTCCGGATTATGCTGGTGGGTGGTAAGTTTGGTCCGCATGTGTTTGATATTGCTGCTTTGTTGGGTAAGGATGAAACAATCAATAGGATTGAGCATGCTTTGGTGGTGTTTAATTCGTAATGTTTTTTACCTATCTGTCATTGCGAGGGACGAAGCAACCGCACGAAGAAAAATGTTTTTGCAAGGTTCGCGATTGCTTCGTTCCTCGCAATGACAATTCTTTATATTATTCACTTGTCATTCTGAACGGAGTGAAGAATCTGTAAGGTAGTTTATATCAGTGCAGATGCTTCGTCCCTCAGCATGACAAAAAATCTAAAATCGAATTATTTCCACTTGAAGCTTTTGATCATCACATTCATATCTTTCTTTACAAAATCAAGTACGGGTTGGATGGAGTCAAGCTTGGGTTCGGAATTAAAATAGAGGGCACCGCGGATGTAGTTGCGGGTGCTGTCAGTCAGGAAAAATTGCGCGGATGAAGCGGCGTTGCCGTTGATGGTATAATAGATACCGAAGATCTTTTTGTCGGGATAATAGATCAGTGCCTGGTCAATACCGGTAGATTTTACAGTATGTTTAAAGGCGAAGGAGTGCGCGTCCTCAATCAATTCATCAAATACCTTGCGGGAGGTAATGCTCTCGTAGCTTAAATGCAGGGTACCATTAAACTGCGGGAATTGCATATTTAACAGGTATTTCATATTAATCAGCTTTTTATTGCCGTTAGGTGCTGTGTTTGAATCAGGTACAATATTGGCGTAGGCCGGATATAAAAAAGTGAATGGGTATGGCCCATTATATTCAACATATTGTTTTTTGGGGAAAACGATACGGTAATATCCACGCGGTTTTGGCGAATAATCATGGTTGTTATTGCTGCAGGCGCTAAAAAGTAAAGTTGTAATCAGCAATAAGCCTAGTATCCTCATAAAGTCATTGTTTGTGAGTTCCATATCTCCCACGATTTTTCTGCCTGCAAGGTAAGCATTTCGTAGCCATTTTTAATCCGGGCACCCCGTTCTTCGCCTTTCTTTAAAAACAGGGTTTTTTCGGGGTTATAGATTAGGTCGTACAACAAATGCTGCGGCGTGATCAGTTCATAAGGAATATCCGGACATTCATCAAAATTAGGGGCTGTGCCTAATGGTGTAGTATTGATGATGAGCTTGTTCTTTTCAAAATGATGCGGTTTTAAATCCTTAAACAGAATGTTGCCGGGATGTGGTTTACGGGTAACCGTTGTAATGTTAATGTTCAGGTTATCCAACACGCATTTTACCGCTTTGGCGGCACCCCCATCACCTAAAATCAGGGCATCTTCCATACCTTCTCTTAATAATGGCTTTAACGACATTTCGAAACCGTAAATATCCGTATTAAAACCTTCTAGTCTGAAATCATGCCCCTTTACACCAACCTCGCCTAAAAACGAAGCCAGTATCGGACTTTCGGCAACCACACGAATGCAATTTACGGCACCTGCGTTTTTGGCATCATGCTCAATCCAGTCTAGGTATTTAATAACATTTACTTTATGGGGGATAGTTACATTCAGGCCGCATAGATCGGGATGCAGGTCGAGCATATCCTGCAAATCTTTAATATGTTCAATAGGATAAAGATCATATTGAGCATCCTTGATGTGCAATTTCTCAAACTTCTCGGTGAAATATTTTTTTGAAAACGAATGTGTAAGCGGAAAACCTATTAGCCCGTATTTTTTCATGATGCAATGTTAAAATAACAACTGAATATTTCTTTACGTTGTTTAATAAATAAAAATTACAGATTCAGAAAGTTTTCCAGGTTGCCCTTGTCGTTTGCGTCGGAAAGTTTTTTCAAGGTTTTGTCCTTTTTAACATTGCTTATGGGGTTATTTACATAAGCCAATAATATTTTAACGCCATTAATGGTGATTGCTTTAACATCGTTAGACTTGGTCTCCAACGCGTATTTAGCCATCGACGTCATATAAAGCAACATCAGATCAACATTGCCTGAGATGTATTTGATCGCGTTTTGTTCCAGCGAAAAAGTATAATCAGGGGTGCCTTCCATCCATCGCATTACAAATTGCCCGGCTTTGATGCGGGTATGGGCGTTTTGGTCGATTGGGGTTGATAACAAGAAAATCGCGGTTTGCAATACAGCGCTATCTGCTGACTTGTAATCGCTGGTTTGATTAAATTTATATTGGTCGAATTTGGGCAGATTTTGGGCAAAGCCTGTACCCACAGAAATGATGAGCAGAAAAAATATGAATAGCTTTTTCATGCGAAAATCGGTTTAATTCGATGTGAAAAGTAGCTTTTTAAAGTCAATTGCGGGGCGAAAATGAGCTTTTTAAGCGTCAACAGCATCACTATTCCTCGTTTTTTTTCACAAATATGGCTTAAAAGTATTGTTTTTTCTACAAAAAATGATCAAAAGTATCACTTCTGATACCCAGGCGTAAAGTCTCTAACGGTATTACATCGGCAGGTGCAATATTGCCTAAACTTACATTGGCACCAATTAATTTAATAAACCAAACCTGCTGTGCTTTTTGAGGAGCTTCCCAAATAATGGTTTCTTCGGGTATCTGGGTTAATATCTCATCCACCAGTCCCTGCCTTACTTCTCCTGAATCACGATAGATACCCACGTTACCGCTTTCGCGGGCTTCGGCGATTACTTTCCATGAGCCTGCCTCAATTTCGGCCTGCATCAGCTTGATCCATTTATAAGGGGCGAATATTTTCTGTACATCCTTGGAGCCTACTTCAGATATTACCGTGAAGTTTTCACTCAACTTGCGAATGTATTCACATTTGATGTCGTGCTCAATAGTGATAGAGCCATCGGATACTTCCACATACTGCATTTGGTATTTATCCAGTATTTTGCAATAATCATCAAACTGATTACGGATGATAAATGCCTCGAATAAAGTACCACCGAAGTATACCGGCAAGCCTGCTTCGCGGTACAAAGCCAGTTTGTCATCAAGCTTAGGGGTGACGTATGATGTGGCCCAGCCCAATTTAATAATGTCGCTATGTACACCGGCAACCTCGATAAAATCCTCGGCCTGGCGTACGCTAAGGCCTTTATCCATAACCATGGTGATGCCACTGTTTCGGGGTTTAAAAGTGCGCTCGGGGATATTATTGATGTGGTAATTCATAAAAACAAAGTAGGTAGCCTGATGCTAATAAATATTCGGCCGCAAAGTTCAAAAAAAAAACCAAAAAGCAAGGTAAGTTTTTGGTTATATTGAGTTGATTGAGTTGAATAGTTGATTAAGTGAGTAGTTCATTGGGAGAGTAGTTGTAAAACCTATTAACTACTCACTTAATCAACTATTCAACCACTCACTATCTCGTGTAACGATTAATAATATCTACAATCACTTTATTCTTTTGCAATTGCGGCAGGTAATCGTACAAAATGTAATGCTTTTCCGGGTCTGATGTCAGGGCCAGTTCCAGGTGGTTCAGCGCTTCATTATAATCGCCTTTGGCAAATAAATAGGCCACCATGCGGTAGTATAATTCGGCTGCCTCGGGGTTGTTCTTTATAGCCTGCGACATAACTTCTATCGCATCAACCAACCTATCCTGCTCATATAATATAGAGGAGTAGTCTAGCCAGGCATCTACATCAAGCGGGTTAAGCTCCACTACTTTCTCGTAAGCTTGCTCTGATTCCGCAAGGTGCTTCAACTTGTATTCAGCATCAGCAATAGCAAACCAGTAGTCAGCATTAGCTATATCAAGGTCAAGTGCTTTTTTGTAGAAATGCAATGCTTCAAAATAACGCTCTTCAAAATCAAGGGTTACACCTATACCAAACCAGGCATCAGCGAGTTTTGGATCCATTTTAACCGATTTTTTATAGAAAGCCCGCGCATCATCCATCTGCTCCAGCTTTTCGTAACACTCACCAATAGCACAATAAGTGTCGGCATTAGGTTGCTCGTATTCGAAAGTCTGGCGGTAAACCTCTATAGCTTCGGCATATTTCTCTAAATTAACCAAGGCGTTACCTTTGTTAAAGTAGGCTGATGCAAAGCTATCCTTAATCAGGATGGCATAATCATAGGCATCTATCGCTTTCTCAAATAAGCTAAGCTTAGTAAAAGCGTTGCCCAAGTTATACCACGCGGCATAGCTGTACGGCTCATTATCAATATATTGTTGATAGAACTGCACGCTTTCTTCCTGGTTGTCCATTACATCGTAACAAAAAGCCAGTTCGTATAAAGCGTCCTGGTTTTCCATATTCTGTTTCAGGCATTCCTTCAGGAAACCGATAGCTGTATTGTAATCACCCATATTCTGATGAACGTAGGCAATATGCAGCAATATCTCGTCGGTTTCTTCGGCAAGACTTAAAGCTTTTTCGTAGTTCTCCAGCGCTTCGTCAAAACGCTCCATACTCTCGTATAAATTACCACGGATGAGGTATATATCCGGGTCAGAAGCTTCCAGCATAGCGGCTTTATCCAAAGCATCAAATGCTTCTACCGAGCGATTGGTTACCACTAAAAGCTGGGCTTGTTTTATTAAAAATACAGCGGCAAACGGGTGTTGGTTGCGCGCATACTCGGATACTTGCAGGGCTTTTGCCGGATCATTTTTTTCGATGTAGTAGTCGATAATGTTCTCAAACGCCTGGGCATCAAAAAAGTACTGGTCGTGATTCCGAATCATTTCCTCGTACCGTTCTACCGAAAATTTTGGGTCTTCGGTAAAACCAAATTCAAATTCTTCTTCCATTCAATTAGGTTTGCAGAACACGTTTTCAGTTAAGATTTAAGCCCCCTCTAAATCTCCCCCGGCAGGGGAGACTTTTCTCTTAAGGCCCTCCCTACCGGGGAGGGTTGGGTGGGGCTATTAATCCTTAACCGAGATTAAATTACAAATAATAAAGATCTTAAGATGCAATTAAGTTTTCAACATACACACATTATTTAACAGCGGCTTATACAAGTGCCTGATAATAAATGTAAACCATTTTGTGGCAAGCGGTGAGTTGATAATAAATTGCCTTAAAGATTTTTACCTTTGACAAAAGTAACCATTATGAGCATCGATATAACAAAAATTCTGAACCATTTACATATAAACGACATAAATGAGGCGTTTAGTACAGGCAGCAATTGGGGGAGCAGTGCCAATTCAGCTATAAAAGATGTGTTATCTCCGGTTGACGGTAAAAAGATCGCATCGGTAAAATTTGCTACTGATAGCGATTATAACCATGTTATTGAAACCGCAGCAAAAGCCTTCAAAAACTGGCGTACTGTACCCGCGCCAAAGCGTGGCGAAATAGTTAGGGAGATAGGCGAATCCCTGCGTGCTAACAAGCATGAGTTAGGCGCTTTGGTATCCTACGAGATGGGTAAAAGCTTGCAGGAAGGCTATGGCGAAGTGCAAGAGATGATTGACATAGCCGATTTCGCTGTTGGCCAAAGTCGACAGTTATATGGGTTAACCATGCACTCTGAAAGACCAGAACATCGTATGTATGAGCAATATCATCCACTTGGGATTATAGGGATCATATCTGCATTTAACTTCCCGGTTGCGGTTTGGAGCTGGAATGCTATGCTGGCCTGGGTGTGTGGGGATGTTTGCATCTGGAAACCATCCGAAAAAACACCTTTAACAGCTATCGCCTGTCAGCATATCGCGCAAGCAGTATTTAAAAAACATAATATAGAAGAAGGCGTATCCTGCCTTGTCATCGGCGACCGTAACATTGGCGAACTGATGGCTAATGATACACGAGTGCCATTGATCTCGGCAACGGGATCAACCCGCATGGGTAAAGCTGTTGGTGCAGCTGTAGGGGCAAGGTTGGGTAAAAGTTTGCTGGAATTAGGTGGCAATAATGCCATTATCATCAGCGAAAATGCTGATCTGGATACTTCGTTAGTTGGCGCTGTATTTGGCGCGGTGGGTACCGCAGGCCAGCGCTGTACTAGTACACGCAGGCTCATCATCCACGAAAGTGTTTATGATGCTTTTAAACAAAAACTGGTGAATGCTTACAAGCAGATTCGTATTGGTGATCCGTTGGATGAAAATAATCACATGGGCCCGCTGATTGATCAGGATGCGGTGGCTTTATACCTGGACTCTATCGAAAAATGTAAAGCTGAAGGTGGCAAGTTCGCGGTAGAAGGCGGTAAGCTAGAAGGCGCGCAATATGCATCAGGCTGTTATGTGAAGCCCTGCATAGCCGAGGTGGAGAATAATTTTAAAATTGTACAACATGAAACATTTGCCCCGATACTTTATCTAATTAGGTATACAACATTAGATGAGGCTATAGCGTTACAAAACGGTGTTCCGCAGGGATTATCATCATCCATAATGACACTTAATTTGCGCGAGGCAGAACAATTTTTATCGAGCAGAGGTTCTGATTGCGGAATAGCTAACGTGAATATTGGTACATCAGGAGCAGAGATAGGCGGCGCTTTCGGTGGCGAAAAGGACACTGGTGGTGGTCGTGAGTCGGGTTCGGATGCATGGAAAGTTTATATGAGGCGACAAACCAACACCATAAACTATTCTGTTAAAGCACCATTGGCACAGGGAATTAAATTTGATTTGTAATTAATTGGTTGAATGGTTGGTTGGGTTGATTAGGTTAAAAAATCAACCACTCACTTAATCAACCACTCACCACTCAACTAAATATAATTTATGCAGAAATTTAGCAAGTATGTTTTTGGCGCTACGCTTTGCGGCGCATTGTTAATGAGTTTTGGATCAATGGCGCAAACGGCGCCGCCAATACCGCCTGTCGATCAGCCAAAAAACTGGCATACTATGGATTTGAGTACCGATGGGTTTTTCGGTATCAGTTTAAACCAGGCTTACATATTTGTTAAAGGCAAAAAAAGTAAAACCGTATTGGTTGCTACCATTGATAGTGGTATTGATACAGCCCAAAAAGATTTACAGGGTATACTTTGGGTAAATCCGAAAGAGATACCGGGCAATGGTATTGATGATGACCATGATGGTTATGTAGATGATGTACATGGCTGGAACTTTTTAGGCGGTAAAAATGGCAAATGTGATTACACCGAAACTACCGAAGAGGTGCGCGAGTATGCTAAGCTTCAAGGCAAATACGCCAGTTTAACTTCGGCACCTGCCGGGGATGAAAAAGGATATAATTACTGGTTGGTAGTTAAAGCTACGCATGATTCAACCGTTAATAAATCATCTACAGAATTAAGCGAATTAAAGCCGGAGATGAATGTACTGATGATTACCAACGGATACATCAAAAGCGCGCTTAAATTAGGTCCGGATGCTACGTTTGATATTCATGATCTGGATAAAATCCAAAGTACTAATGATACCGTTAGCCGCAGCAAATATGTGTGGAACATGGTTTTAACGCAAGAGGGGGGTGGGTCTACAAACGCGAAAGTATTAAAAGATCTGAGTGAATACTTACAGAAGTTAAGCAACGATGTCAATCCGGATTTAAACTCCCGTAAGGAAATAGTAGGCGATAATCCTGATGTGATGGATGGCAAGCCTTATGGTAACAACATCTTGAAATACCCTGACGCTTCGCATGGTACAGGAGTGGCTGGACTGATTGGCGCTAAACGTAACAATGGCTATGGTATTGATGGCGTGGCGGATAATGTGCGCATCATGTCGATAAAAGCAGTACCTAATGGCGATGAGTATGATAAGGATATTGCCAATGCTATCCGTTTCGCGGTAGATCATGGTGCCAAGGTGATCAATATGAGCTTCGGTAAGAAAATATCACCACATAAAGACTGGGTTGATGCTGCCATAAAATATGCCGCTGATAAAGATGTGCTGCTGGTACAGGCATCAGGTAATGATAACCAAAACATTGATGATAAACCGGAGTTCCCTAATGACCATTTTCTGGATGGAACGACCAGTGATAACCTGATCAGCGTTGATGCTTCTGCATGGAAACAGGACACTACCCTGGCGGCAAACTTTACTAACTATGGAAAAAATACCGACCTGTTTGCTCCCGGTGTGAAAGTAACTTCTATTGATGAAGACGCAGAGTTCAATACAGCCGATGGCACCAGCTTTGCCTCGCCGATAACAGCGGGTATTGCAGCGTTGATATTAGAGTACTATCCAAAATTAACCGCCGCGCAGGTGAAAGAAGCTATTTTAGCATCAGCAACTCCGTTAAAAGGTGTTATGGTTTACAAACCGGGTACACATGATCTGGTTGATTTTACAACCCTGTCAAAAACAGGCGGTGTAGTAAATGCATATAAAGCGTTAGAGATAGCCTCAAAAATGAAAGGTGAGCGCAAAAAAAATGATTAAAGATTATTTAAACTTACGAAGTTTTTAAAACTTCGTAAGTTTCTTATTGAAGATAAAAGAAGCCTGTAAAGTATCACTTTGCAGGCTTTCCTTTTTTTGTTATTCTGAGCGCAGCGAAGAATCTATCCGTTATATATGGCGCAAATGCCTATCGATAGATTCTTCGCTGCGCTCAGAATGACAAAGAGCTTGTCAAGAGTTAAAAAGATAATCCAATACAGTACCCGGTTTGTGTGCCGTTTCGGTATCATATCTCCAGGTGAGCTTATAAAGCGGGGCTACTTTGTTATCTATTTCCTGTTTAACTTCAGCACTCATGGATGCTAATAAACCAGTCATCTGTATCCGGTGTGGTATATCGGCGCTAATTTTAGGGGTGATGTCCCATAAATCACGAAACTCCTTTATCCGCAGGTAAAGATTGGAGAACATATAATGAAACCAGAAATACGGGTACACTTTTAATGTATTGGTTACAAAAGCACTGAACCATACCTGGGTATTTAATTTTTGCAGCCTCTTATTCAAAAACTTCCAGCCCGAGTTTTCAATAAATTTAAGATGAGGGTTTTCCTGCCAATATAAATTTACCATGTTTTGGTAGGTGCTGGCTATATAATTATACTTGTTGCAGGCAATAAACCAACTCGATAGCATTCTGTCGGCCCCCGGTCTGTCAAAAGCAAAAAAGCCGGATTGCATATTATCATACAGCCACTCATCTAAAGGCTTCATGCAAAAACAGGTAGCATCAACCCATATACCACCATGTTTAGCCAGTAAATTTATTCGCAATATATCTGATAATGCTTGTTTGGTTACCCCATCCTTAAATGCAGGAATATATTCGCCGATACTTTGCTCATCTAATAAGATAAGCTCCCAGTCGGGGTTATGTTTAACCCAGGAATCATAACATTTCTTAACCACCAGTGGTGCGTTATCAAGGCCTTGCAGCCATAAAAACCATATTTTTTTAGGTAGATTATTGTCCAATTGAGGTAAAATTTTGTGTGCTAATATATAAAAAATCAAGTCGCTGTGATTGTCAGTAACGAAGTAATCGCAAGGGAAAATAGCCGTCTTATATGGTTCGTAATTGCTTTGTTACTTACAACAGTGTAATGTGTATCAAATAAAAAAATCAATACCCATCGCCACTAATTGTTTTTAACACATCATTCCCTATATTTGCGCCGTTAAATTTTTTTTAATACGATGAGAGAAATACAATTCAGAGAAGCGCTTCGTGAAGCAATGCAAGAAGAGATGCGCAACGATCAAAACATATACCTTATGGGTGAAGAGGTTGCCGAATACAATGGCGCCTATAAAGTGAGCCAGGGTATGCTGGATGAATTTGGCGCTAAACGCGTTATTGATACTCCTATCTCTGAATTAGGTTTCGCGGGTATCGGTATAGGCTCGGCTATGAATGGCCTGCGTCCTATCATCGAGTTCATGACCTTTAATTTTTCACTGGTAGCTATCGATCAGATCATCAATGGCGCGGCTAAGATCATGTCGATGAGTGGTGGCCAGTTCTCTGTGCCTATTGTATTCCGTGGCCCAACAGGTAACGCGGGTATGCTAAGCTCACAGCATAGCCAATGTTTCGAAAACTGGTATGCTAACTGCCCGGGATTAAAAGTGGTTGTACCATCAAATCCTTATGATGCAAAAGGCTTGTTAAAATCAGCTATTATTGATCCAGATCCTGTTATTTTCATGGAGTCGGAATTAATGTATGGCGATAAAGGTGAAGTTCCTGAAGAAACATACTACGTTGAAATAGGTAAAGCTAAAGTGGTTACTGAAGGTACTGATGTAACTTTGGTAGGCTTTGGTAAAATAATGAAAGTGGTTATAGCTGCTGCTGCTGAGCTTGCAAAAGAAGGTATCCATGCGGAAGTGATCGACTTACGTACAGTTCGCCCTATTGATTACGAAACGGTGATCAATTCAGTTAAAAAAACTAACCGTTTGGTAATAGTTGAAGAAAGCTGGCCTTTAGGTTCAATTGCTACCGAGGTTGCGTTCAAAGTACAGAAAGACGCGTTTGATTATCTTGATGCTCCAGTATTGCGCATCATGGGTGGCGACGTTCCATTGCCTTACGCACCTACTTTAATCCAGGAATACCTGCCAAACCCTGAAAGGGTAGTTAAAGCGGTAAAAGAAGTTATGTATGTAACTAAATAATTTGCCCTAATACTTTCCCGTAAGGGAGAAAATATATACAAAACGAAGCCTGCTATATGCAGGCTTTATTATTTTATAGATGTTTTTTACCGCTTGTCATTCTGAGCGGAGCGAAGAATCTAATAACTTTGCTCAACACTTTGCACAACGGATAGATTCTTCGCTGCGCTCAGAATGACAAGGTTGAAGACTAATCAAGAATCTCCAACAACTCATTCAACTCCGCAACCTTTTCCGGTGAGCCTAAATGCTCATAAGCGCTAATGAGATTACGTAATACCCTTTTGATGATCTCGGTATTAGAGCAAGGTTCATAAAATTGCTTGTCATACTTCACATTCAGCTGTTTTAAAAACATGTCCACATCCCGGCGACCGAATATTAAACCTTTGTTAAAGGCATTAATATAAAACAGTACCCCCCCTTCAAACTCGCTTTGTCGACCTTCATCCATATAGGCCAAAATAAAATGCTGCGGTAGGTTTACACCATAAACGGGTATATCCAGTTTTTGGGCGATGATGGAATAGATAATAGCCAACGAAATCTGGTTGCCTTTTTTTGTTTCTAAAACCTGGCTCAGATAGCTATTTTGTGGGTCGAGATGATTGGCAGTATTACCGCTGAATCCATAAATACTATAAAATACGTGGTTGATCAGTTTGATTTGCTCAGGCGGGCTGGACTCGTTCATCATCTGTATCCAAATATCCCGCTTAATAGCTTCTATCTGGTTAATTACCTTCTGCTCGTCCAGATCGGGGTATTGATAACGGTTCATGATGAGTATGCCTTGCAGCAAGTCAAAAGCACCGCTATGCTGCCAAAGCCGCAGATCGTTTTTTAAAATATCAAATTGAATCTCATGTACCAGGTTAGCTATGCGTTCCTGCTGTATAGGGTCAAAAGCTTCGCCGAATGCTGTTTCCAGGTAATCGATCACTTCACTCCCATACGACAACAATTTTTCGTGTACATGGTTGTATATTTCCTGGTCGGGGTCGTCCAGCAAGCGTATTAGTGAATTTACCTCTGTTTCATTTATCATGCTTAATGCTAAAATACTAAAGTTTATATATTTTTACAACCATGTTCAATATAAGGTTTGCTAAAGATTACCTTTCGCATCGTTTCCACGCTAAAAGCCGCCACGGCACCCATTCTCCCTTTGTATACCGACTGGTTGATACTATTATCTACGATAAATCGCCCAAAAAAGTATATACCGAAGTTGAAAGCATCCGCAAGGATTTACTCGCCGATGACAATACTATCACCATTCTGGATTTAGGTGCTGGTTCGCACGTAAATAACAATCGCCAGAAAAAAATAAGCGATATAGCCGCCCATGCGTTGAAACCACCTAAGATGGCGCAGCTACTCTATCGCCTGGTAGCTGACCTGCAACCTGAAAATATTATAGAACTGGGTACTTGCCTGGGTGTAACCAGCATCTACCTGCAAAAAGCTGCGCCGCAAGCCACAGTATATACCCTTGAAGGCTCACCGGAGACTGCCGCGGTTGCACAGGCGACATTTGATAAAGCCGGTTTAAATGACATTCAACTGGTTGTAGGAAATTTTGATGATACACTGCCGGGTATTATTAACAGCTTAGATAAACTGGATTTTATGTTTGTAGATGGCAACCATCAAAAGGATGCTACCCTAAAATACTTTAACTGGTGCCTGCCGAAAGTACATGAAGATACTATGCTTATTTTCGATGATATTTATTGGAGTGAAGGTATGAAAGAAGCCTGGGCCGAAATAAAAGCGCACCCGCAGGTAAAAGTAACTATTGATTTGTTTTGGATAGGTTTAGTATTCTTTAAATCAGGGCAGGCGAAGGAAGATTTTTTGATAAAGATATAACCGTTGATTAGAGTGATTTTTGGATTTCGTTGATGTCTATTGAGTTTATTAACGAAATCATTTAATCAATAAAATCAGCGGTTTAGAATGCTTCCCCCAGCGCGATATAAAACCCTTGTTCTCTCGGCTCGTTAGCAGGTTTTTCACCAAAACCATAATCAGCGCGTATGCTTAAGCCCTTTTGCAGATCGAAAAAGTAGCGTAATCCACCACCATAATTTGGTTTAAGCTGACTTGCGCTGAACGCGTTATTTGCCACTTCGCCTGTTCCTAAAAATCCGACAGCACCAAAGCGTTCGGTAAAACGATAGCGTAGTTCTACTTGTCCGGCTATTAAGTTACGGTCGCGGTAACGGCCGGTATAGTAACCTCGCATTAACGCGTCGTTACCAAGCTGTGGCAGTAAATAAAAAGGAGATGCTCCGCCAATCAAACTTTGTTCTTTAATATCCAACCCTAAAACCAGCTTCTTTTGCAATAAAAAGAATTGTGAATAATCAAAATTGAAAAACCCACCGGTGTAACCGCTATTACTATAAACCCCTTGTGTTAAGTTTAAATAAGTATTTACAATAATTCCTTTAGTAGTATAGGTATTGTTATTACGGCTGTCGAAAGTTAAAACAGGGCCGGCAGTAAGGTTCGAGCCACCGCTTGGATCTTGAATTGCAGGATCGTTTTTTAATATTGTGTTTTCGTTCTGCGGGTCAGAATGGTAATAATATTTAAAGCCACCGGCATTAAAGCCCGCGTAAAAATACTTTGCAATTAATGCTTGCGCGGTAATAATAACCCGTGTGCGTTTTTCATCAACCAGTTCCTCATTAGCTTTTTTTGTGTTGTTGCCTATTCCATAAAAATCAAAAGGGAAATTGTAAAAGCTCATATTAGCAGTGTAATGCCAGGTGTTTTGTGGCTCCCAATAACTGGCATTAAGGCTTACCTTTTCCTGCGCTTTAGTAGTCAGGCTGGCATACCCATATATACTGGATACACGTGTAATGCTATGTCTTACCGTATCGGTATAAAAAGAAAATAAGGACGCTCCGCCAAATTCAAAGCCTGTTTCGGGCGATGACGCAATAGCGGGTACTACAACAAAATTGCTCTTTTTAGTACTATCCTTATCTAAATACATTTTCCGGAAGAATTTCTTAGCAAAGCTTTCCTGGGCAAATAGGGGCTGACAAGTACCTAAAATGAGTATAAACAGCAGTGTAAGATATTTCTTCATAGGGTGCTTTCAAAGATAGAATTTTTTTCATCCCGACTCCTTTGCCGCATATTAGAAAATTGTTAAAACTAAAATCATGACGATAGTTTTATCATTCTTATAAAGCTTCTAACATATTTTGGTTCTTTTCTATCAATACAAAAGAACTTATTTATATACTTTTGCAGCTCGACAATAATATTAACTATGAGCACTACAAGAGGACCTATATCTCAGTTTATTGAAAGAAACTACCTGCATTTTAACGCAGCCGCGTTAATGGATGCAGCCAAAGGCTACGAAACCCATTTGCTTGAAGGTGGCAAAATGATGGTAACCTTAGCCGGAGCCATGAGTACTGCCGAATTGGGTATTTCGCTTGCAGAGATGATCCGTGAAGGTAAAATCGACATTATTTCCTGTACAGGCGCTAACCTGGAAGAGGATATCATGAACCTGGTAGCACACTCGCACTACAAACGTGTGCCGCATTACCGTGATCTGAGCCCGCAGGATGAATGGGATTTGTTAGAGAATCACTATAACCGGGTAACCGATACTTGCATCCCGGAGGAAGAAGCATTCCGCCGTTTGCAAAAACACATCCATAAATTATGGAAAGATGCTGATACTGCGGGCGAGCGTTATTTTCCGCATGAGTATATGTACAAAATGTTGCTTAGCGGCGATTTGGAACAATATTACGAGATCGATCCAAAAAACTCATGGATGCTGGCTGCTGCCGAAAAGAATTTGCCGATTGTTGTACCGGGATGGGAAGACTCAACCATGGGTAACATCTTCGCGTCATACCTTATAAAAGGTGAGTTAAAAGCTACCACCATGAAGAGTGGTATTGAATACATGGCATGGCTTGCTGATTGGTATGTGAAAAACTCATCGGGTAAAGGAATTGGTTTCTTCCAGATAGGTGGGGGCATTGCCGGCGATTTCCCGATTTGTGTTGTTCCGATGCTGTACCAGGATATGGAAATGCCTGAAATTCCATTCTGGAGTTATTTCTGTCAAATATCTGACTCAACAACCTCTTATGGTTCATACTCCGGAGCGGTGCCGAACGAGAAGATTACATGGGGTAAATTAGATATCCATACACCAAAATTTATTGTAGAATCTGACGCTACTATAGTTGCGCCATTGATTTTCGCGTGGTTATTAAAACAATAATCTTTTTTAGGATTTGTTGCATTGAGGATGCTGAATTAAATGTTTATTTATAAATAATTGATATTTAATAGCATCCTCAACTTTTTTCAGGTCGAAATCTCCGGAATTTTCCACCCTGTTTTTATTAACTTTTTACAGTAAAAATTATTTATTTAGAATAATTATAAATTAAGTTTTACTGTCATTTATTTGTCAGCCATTGTTTAATAAATTATACTTTTGTGGCTGAAAATGTGGAACTGACAACCTGTCCACCTTTTGTTTAATACATTAAATAAAGAATTATTCAGCATAAATACACCTTATGAGAAATATCTCATTGATTTTCAAGCAATTTTCAAAAGCGGTATTGTTAACTGCCGGTTTTGCAATTTTGGGATTTTCTGCTCACGCACAAGGAGACGCTACTAAAGGCGAGGCCCTGTTTAAGGCCAATTGTACAACGTGTCACAAAATCGAGTCGCAATTAATAGGCCCTGCATTGGGTCCGTTGGTTACTGCCGAAACTGATGACAAGTGGCTAACCAAGTGGGTACAGAACAATCAGGCTTTAATTGCAGCCAAAGATCCAAAAGCATTAAAAATTTACAACCAGTTTAACCAACAGGGCATGACCGTTTTCGGTAGCCTTAGCGATGGTGATGTGGCTAACATCTTAGCTTACATCCGCGCTGATTGGAAAACTCAACAAGCTGCTGCTCCTGCGGCAGGTGCTGCCGGTGCATCCGGAGCAACTGCTGATTCTGGCCCAAGTAGTTTGGTGATCTGGGGTTTGTTAGGCGTTATCGTTGTAGCTTTTATAGTTATAATAGTGCTAAACAAAGTAATAGGCACCTTAGAGCGCCTGTTACTAAGAAACAAAGGTATTGTTCTTGAAGAAGAAGAAACTGAAGACGGTGTAGCGAAAGTTCCTGTTGATAAAATGGCAGGCCTTAAACATCTTGCTAAAAATAAGAAGTTTATATTCTTCGTGATCCTTTGCGGTACTATCGCTTGCGGAAGCTGGACATGGGTTACCCTTTGGAATACCAATGTTCACCAGGGCTACCAGCCAGAGCAACCAATCCATTTCCCGCATGACTTACATGCTGGTGTAATGAAAATTGATTGCCAGTACTGTCACTCAGGGGCGTACAAATCTAAAAACGCTACTATCCCGTCGTTGAATATCTGTATGAACTGCCATAAAGTAGTTAAACAGGATTCTCCGGAGATACAAAAAATATATGCTGCTTTAGGTTACGATCCTAAAACGCAGAAATATGACAGTACCAAATCAAGGCCAATTCAATGGGTAAGGGTACACAACCTGCCTGACTTGGTATACTTCAACCACTCACAACACGTGAAGGTTGGTGGTATCAAATGCCAAACTTGCCACGGCCCGGTACAAACCATGAAAGAAATTTACCAATACTCACCGCTTACCATGAAATGGTGTATACAATGCCACAAACGTACAGAGGTTGACTTTAGTAAAGGTGGACACAAAGGAAATGCTTACTATGATAACATGATAGCTGTTCACGATCGCATCAAACGCGGCGAGAAAGTTACCGAGGCATCAATGGGGGGTATTGAGTGCGGCAAGTGCCACTACTAATATTTAGAGATTAAGAACTTAGCAATTACAGTTTATATAGCTTAAATGGACAGCAATAAAAAATACTGGAAAGGTTTAGAAGAACTGAACAAAACGCCAGAATTTGTTGAGAAAAATAAACATGAATTCGCAGAGCCGATTCCGGTGGAAGAGGTTTTAGAAGGCGGCAGTTTATTTGGTAAAACTCCCCGTCGCGACTTTTTAAAGGCCTTAGGCTTTGGAGTTGGCGCGGTTACCCTGGCCGCTTGTCAAAAAGTGCCGGTTCATAAATCAATTCCTTACTTAATTAAACCCGAGGAGGTAACTCCGGGTGTGGCAAACTATTACTCATCATCTTTTGATGGCCACGCTATTTTGGTGAAAACACGTGAAGGTCGCCCTATTAAAGTTGAAGGTAACCCGAACGATCTTTTATCAAAAGGTGGTTTAGGTGCGCAGGCGCAGTCGTCAGTATTGGATCTTTACGATTCAAATCGCCTACAAAACCCGAAACAAGATGGTGCAGAAGTTGATTGGGATAGCATCGACTCCTTTATTAAAGGTGAGCTTTCTGCGATTAAAGCAGGTGGCAAAAAAATCGCTATCGTTACATCAACTATCAATAGCCCTTCAACATTATCAGTAATTGCTGATTTTATTGCGGCTTACCCAACAGCAAAACACGTTACCTATGATGCGGTATCATATACCGGTATCATCCAGGCAAATCAAAACAGTTTTGGTAAAGCAGTATTGCCTCACTACAACTTTGATAATGCTGATGTAATTGTAAGCTTTGGTGCTGATTTCTTAGGTACATGGATCTCTCCAACCGAATTTATTGGTCAGTACGTTAAAAATCGTAACAACAAATCGCTGCAAAGCAAAAAAATGTCTCGCCACATTCAGTTTGAAAGCGGAATGAGCAACACCGGTTCAAACGCCGATGTTCGCATTCCTATCAAACCATCTGAAGAAGGCATCGCATTAATCAACTTATACAATGCTATCTCTGGCACAACTTTACCGGGATCAAAGAAATTAGATAATCTTCCTGCTGAAAACGCTATCGCGGTAGCAGCAGCAGAATTGAAAGCGGCTAAAGGTAAAGCTTTAGTAGTTGCTGGTTCTAATGATGTTGCGGTTCAAACTTTGGTTAACAGCATTAACAGCTTATTGGGCAGTTACGGTTCAACTATCGATTTGGATAACGCTTCAAATCAGTTTGCCGGTAACGATGCTGAATTTGTTGCATTGGTAAGCGATATGAACAATGGCGCGGTTGACGCGGTATTCTTCCTTGATGCTAACCCTGCTTACGATTATCATAACCCGAATGCGATTAAAGCAGCTTTGAAAAAAGTGCGTTTAAGAGTATCATTCGCAAGAAATGTAGAAGAAACTGCTGCCCTTTGTAATATCGTTGCGCCAAACCATTACTATTTAGAGTCATGGGGCGATAGCAATGCATTGGCAGGTTACTACACTGTAGTACAGCCAACCATTAACCCGGTTTACAACACCCGCCAGGCTGAAACCAGCTTATTAGCGTGGAGCAACGGTACATTTAAAGAATACTATGCTTACGTAAGAGATAACTGGGATAAAAAATTACTTGCCTTGGGTGGCCTAACAGGCTTAAAAGGTTGGGAAACTTTATTACAAACAGGTTATGTTAAAGTTGCTGATAAAACAGCTACCGCATACACCACCAACCATGATCTTACCGCAGCAGCCCAAACTATATTAGCACACAGCGCCGAGCTTGCGGGTGGTAAAGTTGAATTACAACTTTATCAGTCAATAGCATTACGTGATGGTAAACGTGCTAATAACCCTTGGTTACAAGAGTTGCCTGATCCGGTTTCTAAAGTTACCTGGGAAAACTTCGCGGCTTTATCACCGGTATATGCTAAGAGCTTAGGCTTGGAGCAAGGTGATGTGATCAAGATAACTGCAAATGGTTATAGCATTGCTTTACCTGTGTTATTACAACCAGGCCAGGCGCAAGGCACTATATCAGTAGCGGTAGGTTACGGTCGTACATTGGCAGGCCCGGTAGGTGAAGGTAAAGGAGAGAACGCGTTTCCTTTCAACACTTTCCGCAACGGTGCTTTCATCGGTACAGCGGTAGCTACGATTGATAAGACAGGCGATCAGTCTGAATTAGCACAAACACAAACACACCATTCATACGAAGGCCGTAACAGCATCATCCGCGAAACTACCTTCACTGAATACAAAAAGAATCCATACGCGGCCAGCGGTCATTTTGATGAGCATAAAACCTACTCAATGTGGGACGAATATGATCATCCTACTTTCAACTGGGTTATGGCTATCGACCTTAATGCTTGTACCGGTTGCGGTGCCTGCGTTGTAGCTTGTAGCGCTGAAAATAACGTTCCGGTTGTTGGTAAAGACGAAGTTCGCCGCCGCCGTGAAATGCACTGGATTCGTATCGACCGTTATTACAGCTTTAACAAAGGCGGTGATTTGATAACCAAGGAAAGCGAAATTAGCCAGTTATCAGATGCTAATATGGACAATGTATCGGTTGTTTATCAACCAATGCTTTGCCAGCACTGTGACCACGCACCTTGTGAGACTGTTTGTCCGGTACTAGCTACCGTTCACTCATCAGAAGGGTTGAACCACATGGCTTACAATCGTTGCATCGGTACACGTTATTGCGCTAACAACTGCCCTTACAAAGTACGTCGCTTTAACTGGTTTAACTACTGGAATGATGCACGTTTTGATAACTACCTGCAAGGTGAGCATACACAATTAGTACTTAACCCGGATGTGGTAACACGTTTCCGTGGTGTTATGGAAAAATGTTCAATGTGTATCCAACGTATACAAGCAGGTAAGCTGAAAGCTAAAATGGAAAAACGTTCTGTAAAAGACGGTGACATTAAAGTTGCTTGCCAGCAAACTTGCCCTGCTAACGCTATCGTATTTGGTAACGTTAATGATCCAAACTCGGAAGTTGCGAAAGCATTGAAGAGCGAGCGTACTTACTACGTGTTAGAAGAGTTAAACACTCAACCAGGTGTAGGTTACCAGGTAAAAGTTAGAAACAGAACTGAATTAGAGGCTTAATTTAAAATAGAGATTTAATATATGTCATCTCATAATGAATCAATAATCAGGGAACCGTTAATTACGGGTAACAACATCACGTATGCTCAGATCACTGAGGATATATTGCGCCCTGTTGAAAAATTGCCCGGAAGAGCCTGGTGGATAGGATTTAGCGTTGCATCTATGGGTGCTACCTTATGGTTATTCGCGGTAAGTTATACTTTTTGGTATGGTATCGGATCATGGGGATTAAATAAAACAGTAGGCTGGGCCTGGGATATCACTGGTTTCGTGTGGTGGGTAGGTATTGGTCACGCTGGTACGCTTATCTCGGCAATCTTGTTACTGTTCCGTCAAAAATGGCGTAACTCCATCAACCGGTCTGCTGAGGCGATGACTATCTTTGCGGTAATTTGCGCCGCCAGTTACATTGTAGCTCACATGGGCCGCCCATGGATGGCAGTTTACTCATTACCATTACCCAACCAGTACGGTTCACTTTGGGTTAACTTTAACTCACCGCTGATCTGGGACGTATTCGCGATCTCGACATACTTTACCGTATCATTAGTATTCTGGTACACAGGTTTATTGCCTGATATCGCTACTATCCGTGACCGCGCTACTGGTCTTCGTCGTAAAATATATTCATTTATGTCTTTCGGCTGGACAGGTTCAGTAAAAACTTGGCAGCGTTTCGAAACGGTATCATTAATATTAGCAGGTATATCTACACCGCTGGTACTTTCGGTTCACTCCATCGTATCAATGGACTTTGCTACATCCCTTGAACCGGGATGGCACACAACTATTTTCCCTCCATACTTCGTTGCGGGTGCGATCTTCTCAGGTTTCGCCATGGTGCAAACACTGTTATTAATTGCACGTAAAGTATTAGGGTTAGAGAATTACATCACCATGTTCCACATTGAGGCGATGAATAAGATCATCATCTTAACAGGATCAATAGTAATGGTGGCTTATTGTACTGAGTTTTTCATCGCTTACTACTCACAAGTAGAGTATGAGCAATACGCTTTCATTAACCGTTACTTCGGTCCATATTGGTGGGCTAGCTGGTCAATGTTTTGCTGTAACTGTATTATCCCGCAAGTATTGTGGTTTAAAAAGGTTAGAACCAGTATCGCTGCAACCTGGTTCCTATCAATCATTATCAACATAGGTATGTGGTTTGAGCGTTTCGTAATTATCGTAACCTCATTGCACCGCGACTTCCTGCCATCAAGCTGGGCAATGTTCTATCCAACATGGATCGACGTGAGCGTGTTTGTTGGATCGATAGGTGTGTTCTTTACCTTGTTCCTTTTATTCCTGCGTGTATTGCCTTCAATAGCAATCGCCGAAGTTAAATTGTTACTGAAAGGTTCAAGTGAGCAAGAGAAGAAGAAAATATTACAGAGCGGCCATATAGACGCCACACAAGGCGCATTCTATAAAGACGCGTTAACGAAGTTTGATGCAATTGATATTGCTGAATACGAAAAAGTATAAGTAAATGAGCAGCACTAAATTTATACTGGGACTTTTCGAAGATCCCGATGAAATGATGGACGGAATAACTGCACTTCAACAGAACAGTGTTCCTATTTACGACGTGTACACTCCAATGCCTATCCACGGCATCGAAGCGAAATTGGGTATAAAAGATTCACGCCTTGGTTATGCAGCCTTTATGTTCGGTTGCCTTGGCGGAACTGTTATCTTCAGCATAATTTATTTTGCCATGGTACACGATTGGCCTATGAATATTGGCGGTAAACCTGCATTCGCGGTTCCGGATTTTATTCCAATTACTTTTGAGTGGACGGTACTTTACACCGCTTTGGGTACAACTGCTACGTTCTTTTTCGCTACTCACCTTTTCCCGGGGCGTACGCCAAGGGTTATGGATTACAGGGCTACTAACGATAGGTTTGTGATTGCCATTGATGTTAAAAAGAACAATATTCCGCACGAGGATATAAACAATTTGTTAAAAGAAGCGGGAGCTGTAGAAGTTAAGCATAACGACAGAAAATATGTTAGCTATGAATAAATTTAGAATATTAGGTGTATTAATTATAGCAATAGCTGCCACGGTTGTAATATCATCGTGCAAAGATAAAAGAAGCACCGGTTGGGAATACGCTCCTAACATGTACGAACACCTTGCGTATGACCCGGATCAACCGAATAGCAACTTTAAGGATGGTAAAACGGCACAGGTTCCGCCGGCTGGTACTATACCTATTGGTTGGGTTAAGTTTGATTACCCTAATACCCATGATGGATATGAACTTGCAAGTACCGAAGTAAAAAGCCCACTGCCACAAACAGCTGCTAACTTTGCCGATGGAAAAGTATTGTTCCTGCACTTCTGTTCTCCTTGCCATGGTCAAAATGGCCAGGGTGATGGTTTAGTAGTTCAACACGGGTTTCCACCACCGCCGTCTTACTCAAAAGGTCAATCATCACGTGGTGGTGCAATGAAAGATTTAACAGACGGTAAAATATACCATACTATTACTTACGGATTAAATGCGATGGGTTCTTATGCTTCACAGCTTGACCCAAGCGAACGCTGGAAAGTAATCATGTATGTTCACCATTTACAAACCTTATAAGCTGATTTTTTAATGAAAACTCATAATAATTTTGACGATCAATTTGTATTTGAAGGCCGGGCAAAAACCTGGAGCCTGATTGCAATTGTTATAGGTGTTATCAGCATTATAGCCGGTCTTTTCTTTAATGCTGACCGCGAATTTTCGAACTTGTTGTTAATGGCCTACTATCTTACTTGCGTATGCTGCGCAGGTGCTGTTTTTTGTGCGATACAATATGCCGCACAGGCAGGTTGGTCGGCTTCGATGATCCGTATACCACAGGCATTCGCTAAAATAATTCCTTATGCATCCTTAATATTACTTATTGTAATAGCAGCAGGTATCCACTTTACACATAATGTAATAGTTAACGATAGAGTAGTAGCACAGCCTTATTTATATGCACAATGGGCAACCGCTGGTATGTCTGATGTTCATAGCCCGAATTATGATTCAACTGTTGCAGGTAAAGCAGGCTTCTTAAATATTCCTTTTTTCTTTATCCGTTTAATAGTGTTCTTAGGGTTATATTCATTATTAGCAGGAATGCTGGTAAGATATTCTGAAAACGAAGATGAAATCGGTGGAATGGTTAATTACAAAAAGAGCTTTAATATCGCTTGCGTATTCCTGCTTGTTTTTGGTATGACTGATCCGGTTTTTGGTTTCGATGCGATCATGTCGTTAGAAGCTCGCTGGTATTCAACTATGTTTGGTTGGTACAACTTAGCCGCCCTTTGGGTTAGCGGTTTAGCGGTTATCACCCTTACTATTATATTATTACGTGAAAAAGGATATTTCTCATGGTTAAATGAGAACCATATGCACAACATGGGCTTGTTCATGTTCGCATTCTCAATATTCTGGACTTACATCTGGTTTGCACAGTTCTTATTAAACTACTATGCCAACTTACCTGAAGAAGTTGTTTACTTCTACAAAAGATGGGAGCCTGAATTTAAACCATGGTTCTGGTTAAATATCGTGATCAACTTCATGGCGCCATTCCTGATCATAATGTCTCGTGATGCCAAACGTAAAACAAAAGTATTAAAGGTCGTATGTATCATATTGATATTAGGCCACTGGCTTGATTATTATGTGATGATTATGCCTGAAACTGTAGGCCCTAACGGCAGAGGTTTCTCATACGAAGAGGTAGGTACATTTATTGGATTTGCAGGTTTATTTGCCTACATGGTGTCAACAGCACTAAGTAAATTTAAATCTCTTGTTCCAAAAAATCACCCATTTTTGGAAGAGAGTCTTCACCATCACGTATAATAATTGTTAAATTCGCAACCAAATACAGAATACCAAACGAACAACAAAATGGGATTCAAAAAATTAATAAAGTCTAAAAAAATACTTTCACTATTAGCGGTATTTATGCTTACCGGTACAAACCTGGTAATGGCGCAAACTGCTGCCGCTGCTACCCCTGCGGCAACTGATGATAAATCGGTTATGTGGATGGGTGCCGGTTACTATGTGTTGCTTTTCCTTTTACTATGTGTGGTTATTGCCATCGTAGGCAAAATTTTGAAAGTATACGATTTAACCCGCCAGATGCAGGGTAAAAAAGAATTGAACTGGAATAACCTGATGGCGGTGATTTGCCTGGTGTTCCTTTTATTTGGATTATACGGCGCTTACTGGTCATTTACTGTTCAAGGCAGCATGACTTTACCTGAGGCCGCATCAGCACACGGTGTTAAAATCGACGAGATGTTCACTGTTACCACTGTGATCACCATGTTCGTGTTTTTTGTTACCCAGATATTGTTGTTCACCTTCTTATTCAGGTACAAACATTCCGACAAACGCAGAGCATTCTTTTTACCACATAACAATACTATTGAAAAAATCTGGACAATATTGCCTGCTATGGTTTTAACCATATTGGTAGTGTTCGGTTTCTTTACCTGGCAGGAAATTACCAATAGCGCTGATGCTAAAGGAGATCGCCCTTCATTAAATATTGAAGTAACTGGTCACCAGTTTGCATGGGAGTTACGTTACCCTGGTAAAGATTTGAAACTAGGTAATGTGAATTATAAATTAGTAACCGGTGACAATAAATTAGGTATTGATTTTAAAGATAGGAACAGCTTTGACGATTTGGAGGCTGATACCATGTATTTACCGGTAAACAGATCAGTAAGGTTAAATATCCGTGCGCAGGATGTGATCCACAGCTGCTATATGCCACACTTCCGTGTGCAATTGAACGCTGTACCGGGTTTACCTACCTTCTTTAAATTTACACCTACTATTACCACAGCTGATATGCGTAACAGGCTGAATAATCCTGATTTTGAATATTTGCTTTATTGCAACAAAATATGTGGTGGTATTCACTACAACATGAAAAAAGTAGTACGTGTGGTAACCGAAGCTGAATATCAGCAATGGATAGCAAAACAAAAACCTTACTTAACCGACGCGTTAAGGAAAGAATGGAATATGCCCGTAGCACCAGCCGCCGCACCACAGGATACTACAGCATCACAGAAAAGATTAGCGTTAAATAATTAATATAAGATTAGCGAGTATGTCAACATTAGCAGTTCACGATCACGGAGTAGTACATCACGAAGAAGGTCACGAACACCATCATGATACTTTTATAACAAAATACATATTTAGCCAGGATCACAAAATGATCGCTAAGCAATTCCTGATTACGGGTATTACTATGGCGGTTATCGCGATGACCTTGTCTATCTTGTTCAGGATCCAGTTAGCATACCCTGATAAAGCATTTCCTTTATTGGAAACTTTATTAGGTCGTTTTGCACCGGGCGGCCGTTTAGATCCAAACTTTTACCTGTCGTTGGTTACCATTCACGGCACCATCATGGTATTCTTTGTACTAACAGCAGGCCTGAGCGGTACGTTCAGTAACTTACTGATACCTCTTCAGGTAGGTGCCCGCGATATGGCATCTCCGTTCATGAACATGTTATCATACTGGTTCTTCTTCTTAGCATGTGTTATCATGTTAAGCTCATTTTTTGTACAAAAAGGCCCTGCGAGCGGTGGCTGGACAGTATATCCGCCGTTATCAGCTTTACCGAAAGCAATGCCGGGATCTGAAATGGGTATGACTTTATGGTTAGCCAGTATGATCTGCTTCGTAGCATCATCATTAATGGGTGGTATCAACTATGTAAGTACTGTATTAAACATGCGTACAAAAGGTATGGATCTTTGGAAAATGCCTTTATCTATCTGGGCATTCTTCTTAACCGCTGTATTGGGTGTATTATCATTCCCGGTATTGGTTGCAGGTGTTGTACTATTAATATTTGACCGCAGCATGGGTACGAGCTTCTACCTATCAGACATCGTGTTGAATGGTAAAGTAATGCCTTTTGAAGGTGGTAGCCCGATATTATTTGAGCACTTATTCTGGTTCTTAGGTCACCCTGAGGTATACATCGTAATTATGCCTGCAATGGGTATATCGTCCGAAATTATGTCGGTAAACTCACGTAAACCGATCTTCGGTTACCACGCAATGGTTTACTCTCTAATCGGTATTACCGTATTATCATTCATCGTTTGGGGTCACCATATGTTCGTTACAGGTATGAATCCGTTCCTGGGTGGTGTATTCATGATCACTACATTGATCATAGCTGTACCATCTGCGGTAAAAACATTCAACTGGCTTGCTACGCTGTGGCGCGGTAACATCAGGTTTAAACCTGCTATGTTATTCGCTATCGGTATGGTATCTTTCTTTATCTCTGGTGGTTTAACTGGTATCTTCTTAGGTAACGCCGCCTTGGATATCAACTTACACGATACTTACTTTGTTGTTGCCCACTTCCACCTGGTAATGGGTTCGGCAGCTATATTTGGTATGCTTGCCGGTGTATATCACTGGTTCCCTAAAATGTTTGGCCGTATGATGGATGAGAAACTTGGTTTCCTGCACTTCTGGTTAACATTTATAGGTGCTTACCTGGTATTCTTCCCAATGCACTTTATGGGCTTAGATGGTGTGCCACGTCGTTACTACGCGTTCACTGAGTTTGAGTCAATGAAACAGTGGTTATCAGTAAATACATTCATTACATGGGCTGCTATTATGTCGGCATTGGCACAAGTAGCATTCTTATATAACTTTATTACTTCTATATTCTGGGGTAAAAAAGCAACACAAAACCCATGGGAAGCTAATACATTGGAGTGGACTACACCTATTGAGCGCATACATGGTAACTGGCCGGGCGAAATCCCAACAGTTTACCGTTGGCCATATGATTACAGCAAACCAGGTGCAGAGCATGATTATATCCCGCAAACTACGCCATTGTCTGAAACCATGAGTTCAAACTTACCACACGATTTTGAAGATAATCCTGTTGGTTTGGCAGAACATACTAAATGGGTAAATACCCATAGTAATCAAGAAGTAAAATAAATTTAATTAGTGATTGAGTGAATTAGTGAATTAGTGATTGTGTGGTTCAGCAATTAATTGCATGATCCACTCACTCAATCACTAATTCATACATCACTCAATATAAAATGAGTATATCCGCATCAAAAAACAGATTCCAGAAGATTAACCTCTTAACTATTATTCTGCTTTTTGTTTTAATATTAGCTGGTGGTGTGGTACGTAGTTCAGGCTCTGGCATGGGTTGCCCCGACTGGCCTAAGTGCTTCGGCGGTTATATCCCACCAACAGATATTAGCCAGCTACCAAAAGACTACAAAGAGAAATACGTTGCCGGTCGTATCAAAAAAAATCAAAAGTTTGCTAAAACGCTTGATGTATTTGGTTACAGCGAACTGGCTATGCGGATCCGCAACGATAAATCTATCCTGATTCCTGAAGAATTTAATGCAACCAGAACCTGGACGGAATATATTAACCGTTTATTAGGAGCTATTTCAGGTTTGTTTCTATTATTCACTGCAATATATTCCTTCAGCTATTTTAGGTATAGTATGATGATAGCTATCCTAAGCGTATTTAACTTGATACTGGTGGGCTTCCAGGCTTGGTTAGGTGGTATTGTGGTTTCTACTAATTTGGTTGCCGGTATTGTAACGGTACACATGCTGTTAGCGTTAGCTATATTAGCCATAGCCATTAGTACTTACTTTATGGCGAAGGTTTATGATAAGAACCGCATTAAAACTAGTCCGTTGGTATATGTTATTACACTTATTGCTTTGGTGATAAGCGTAATACAGATTATTATAGGAACAGAAGTTCGCGAGAAAATTGATGAAGTATCAAGCCATTTTCAAGGCGGTTATCGCGGCGACTGGATAGCTGATGCGGGCAGTATTTTTATTGATCACCGGTCTTTAGCTATGTTGGTATTGATAATAAACGTAATATTATATGCCTTGATCAGGCGTACCTTTACCCGCCATTCTATTCAGCAGCAGTTGATGAGTTTTACCTTTTTGATGATCATGCTGCAGATAGTTACCGGCATATTGTTATCATATTTAGCATTACCGCCATATGCGCAGGCATTACACATTGTGTTGGCGAGTTTAATATTTGGAGCACAGTTTTATCTACTGCTCAATTTTCACAAATCAGTTAGTTTACAGGGAGCAAGCAAATGAAGTTGAGCGATTTTTCGAAACTGATTAAAACCAGGCTTACATTTTTGGTGGTATTTTCCGCCTCTATATCATTTTTGATCGGGGGGATGGCAAACCCTAAAACTCATGGCGTTATCAATTGGAAAAATTGGGTAATACTGATTGTGGGTGGGTTTTTAGTTACAGCAGCGGCAAACTGCTTCAACGAGATTATCGAAAAAGACTACGACAAATTGATGAAGCGTACCATGGACCGCCCAATACCTACCGGACGCATGACCACCGGGCAGGCATTGGTATTAGGTTTATTTATGGCGATAGCAGGCACCTACTTGTTGGGCAGCTTAAATTTAACTACAGGATTACTATCGGTATTTTCGATAATACTTTATGCTTTTGCATATACACCATTAAAACGTAAATCGCCTATTGCAGTGTTTGTAGGTGCTATTCCCGGCGCATTGCCACCGCTTATTGGTTATGTTGCAGGTTATGGAACTATTGACCAGGTAGCTTTAATATTGTTCGGGATACAATTCGTTTGGCAGTTTACCCACTTTTGGGCTATTGCGTGGGTTTTGGATGATGACTATAAACTGGCTGGTTTCAGGTTATTGCCAACTGGCAAACGCGATTTTACCAGCGCGTTGATTGTATTTGTGATTACCATATTTTTAATACCAGTAAGCTGGTTGCCAACTTATTATCATTTCGGTGGTTACTATGTAGGCGTGGTGTCGTTAATTTGCAGTTTAGTATTTTTGTACCAGGCTTTCACGTTGTTGCGTACACGCACAATTAAGTCGGCAAAACAACTCATGTATGGGTCGTTTTTATACCTGCCCATAGTGCAGCTTATGTTTTTATTTGATTTTATAGGAAAAGCGAAATGATGGCTCAGATTCAGGAAGATAAATATAACCTCGCCCCCAAAAAATTCAATATGTGGATATTCATATTCACATCGTTTATGTTTTTCGCGGCGCTTACCAGCGGCTTTATAGTTTATACCGGCGGTCGCGAGCATGCTATTAACATTATACTGCCAAGGGCGTTTATGTATAGCACTACGGTAATTATCATCAGCAGTATTACCATGTTTATTGCCTCGAGGGCAGCAAAACGACTGGAGTTTGGCAAGCAACGCCTGTTTTTATGGCTTACATTGGCATTAGGTGTGTTGTTTTTTGTGATACAGATTTACGGTTGGAGCATTTTAATTAAAATGGGCGTATATTTTATAAACCCAAATGCATCTCAATCGTTCATATATGTGTTTACCGGTATGCACCTGATACACATTTTTGCAGGTTTATTACTGATAATTAACACCCTATGGCGCAGTTACAAAAATGTGCCACAGGCAAAGAATTTGTTTGGAATGGAGATGTCCGGTATTTTTTGGCATTTTGTCGATATTATATGGATATATCTGTATGTTTTTTTACTTTTGAACCAATATTAACAACCCATAATAAGTACAGATGAGTACAGCAGCAGTATCACAAATTGATGAGGTAAAATCAACACCATGGTCGGGGGGCAGATCTCCGTTCAACGTTGAATACGGAAAAATGATGATGTGGTTTTTCCTACTATCGGATGCATTCACATTTTCATCATTATTAATTGCTTACGGTGCTTTGCGTTTCAGCGCATATGCATGGCCATCAGCTGCATTGGTTTTCCAATCAGTACCGGGCTTAATTGAGCATGGCGCACCATTGGTGTTTGTAGGTTTAATGACATTTATCCTCATCATGAGCTCTGTTACCATGGTATTGGCTGTTGAGGCCGGTCATCGTAATGCTCGTAAAGAGGTTATAGGCTGGATGATAGCCACAGTAATTGGTGGTTTAATGTTCTTAGGATGCCAGGCATTGGAGTGGAATCACTTACATAGCGAAGGCTTTTGGTGGAGCAGTATCCCAACAAGTCCTGAAAAACTACAAGAGTTTTTTGCAATAGGGGTACCTTATGCGGCACAGGCAGCTTCGGCTCATCAGTTTGCTAACTTATTCTTTACCATTACAGGTTTCCACGGTTTCCACGTATTTACAGGCGTAGTGATCAATATCATTATCACCGTTAACGTATTACTGGGTACTTATGAAAAACGCGGTAGCTATTTAATGATCGAAAAAGTTGGCCTTTACTGGCACTTTGTAGATTTGGTATGGGTATTCGTATTTACATTCTTTTATTTAGTTTGATCTTTTAATCACAAATCATATGTCATCACACGCTACAGACGCACATGCAGAGCATGGCGAAGAACATGAATCAATGACCAAAGGCAAAATATGGAAAGTGTTTTTCATATTGCTGGGCATTACATGTGTTGAGTTTATTATAGCGCTTATTTTAGTACCCAAAGGAATTATCCCTGGGCACATCGCAAATCCTTTATACATCGTTTTAACATTATTTAAGGCGTTTTACATAATTGCATATTTTATGCACTTAAAGTTTGAAAAAACAGGGCTTATTATATCAATAGTTGTTCCTGTTCTGTTTATTATCGGTTTGATCCTGGTACTCACTAACGAGAGCCACCACTGGATTACCTTGAGGGGGTAATGAGCAAAAGCAACATCCTAAAAAAAATAGTAATCCTGGCTTTGATATTGGCATTGCCGGGATTTTTATATTATTTACTTACCGCTAAGGGCAAAAACCGTTACGATCCATTACCGTACTTCGGCCCAAAAGAACTGGCTACAACCAGCCACATGGTAAAAGGTAAATCAATCCCTGATACCATCTATCATAACATTTCTGATTTCAATTTACAAGATCAGAATGGCAAGCAGGTGTCATTAAAAACGCTGACCAACAAAATACTGATCGTTAACTTTTTTTACAGCGATTGCCCGAACATTTGTGGCCAGGTAAATCAAAATATTACTAAGCTGGCAGCGGAGTATGCGCATAATAAGATCACGAAGTTTATTTCGATCACGGTAGATCCGCAGCGCGATAATGTTACCGCTTTAAAGCAATACAGCAACAAGTTTAATGCAGATAGTACCCGTCGTTTGTTTTTAACCGGTGATACGTCTGTTATTTATCCGCTTGCGCGACAAGGTTTTTTAGTGAATGCTTTGGATGAAGGCAACGGCAATTTTGTGTACAGCGATAAAATTATACTGATAGACGAAGCTCGTCATATTCGTGGTTATTACTCCGGTACATCCGATGATGATATGTTGAGGCTGGATAATGAGATCAAAGTGCAGATAGCCGAAGAAATTCGTAAGAATGATCACTCTATGTATTAGATTCAAGAAGTAAGATTCAAGAATCAAGATTTTACAATAAATTTAAATCATAATTGAGGTTAAAGACACAACGAATCAGTCTTGATTCCTGGATCTTAACTCTTGATTCTCAAAAAACTATGACTGATAAATTTATATTCCGTTTTGTAGCAGCAGTATCTGTTTTTGTATTTGTTGTTGTGTTTGTTTTAAGTTTAAAGGTTATACCTAAGCCAGCGCAGATGCCAGCTTTTATGCCTTTTTTACCAAAGCTTAATGCCATTTTAAATGGTACTTGCAGCGTGCTATTACTTATATCCCTGTACTACATCAAAAAACTGAATATTACCATGCACAAACGCATTAATATTCTAGCTTTCGTATTGTCGTCGCTTTTCCTGGTATCTTATATTTTATTTCACTGGTTAGCACCAGAAACTAAGTATGGCGATCTTAACGGCGATGGTGTACTATCTGCCGCGGAAAAAATTACAGCTGGTAATACCCGTTACTTTTATTACGTGCTATTAATTACCCATATTATACTTGCCGCAGGCGTTTTGCCGTTAATATTACTGAGCTTTTACCGTGGCTTGCAAATGCAGGTGGAGAAGCACAGAAAGCTTGTAAGATGGGCATTCCCGATATGGTTATATGTAACTATAACCGGGGTTATAGTTTATTTAATGATTTCGCCTTACTACCATTTCTAAGTTATAATTAGCTAAATTTGCAGCATGAAAAAGGGCTTAAAAATATTTTTGTTTGTTATTGCCTTCGGCTTTACAGCGCTGAGCTATCAGCCGGTAAAAGCACAATGTGCTATATGCGCGGCCAACGTTGCCTCAAATGTTAAAGATGGCCGCAAAACAGCCGACGGATTGAATCACGGTATTATGTATTTATTGGGTGCGCCATACCTTGCTATTGCAGCATTAGGTATCATCTGGTACAAAAAATATCGCCGTAAAAACGTCGACCTGAATATGCGCAGCGAGAAATTGCATTTGAATTAATAACAGCCGGCTTTAAACCGTTAATACGTAATTATGGCCACCACACCCAAAGCATGGGCAATGTTGCATGCCAAATGCCCACGTTGCCGTCGGGGTAATATGTTTAATGGAGGAACTTACAGCTTTGGTAAGATAAATCTGAATTGCCCGCATTGTAATTTATACTTCGAGATTGAACCGGGCTACTTTTATGCAGCAATGTATGTAAGCTACGCCATGAATGTTGCCGAATCGGTAGCGCTAGCATTGGCAACCCGTGTTATCACCCAAAATACTACATCGCCCTGGCTATATTTAGGTGTTATATTTAGCGGATGCTTATTGCTTTCTCCGCTGAATTTCCGATATTCAAGGGTGATTTTATTATACTGGTTATCACCCAAAATACATTACTATCCACATTTAGATACTGATGATAAACCCGCAAACCATTGATTTTTTAAAAGAGCTTGTTGATAACAATAACCGCGAGTGGTTTCAAACCCGGAAAGCGGATTATGATAAGGCCCGCGAAAACGTGATTGATTTTACTGGCAAGCTTATCAAGCAAATACAAAAGATCGACCCAACGATTGATGAAAATCTTGATCCTAAAAAATGCGTAATGCGCATTTACCGCGATATCAGGTTCAGCAAGAATAAAGCTCCGTATAAAAACAACTTCGGTATCAGCATCCCAACTATAGGCTCAAAGCTTGGCGGAGTTGAATATTATTTTCATTTGACGCCCGGTGCATCCTTTATTGCCGGAGGCTACTGGATGCCGGAGGCAGGGCATTTAAAGGCCATCAGGCAGGAGATTGATTACAACGCCCACGATCTAAAATCTATTATTAATGATCCGGAATTTGTGAAGCTTTTTGGTGACTTTCGTGAGCAAGATAGGTTAAAGACCGTACCCAAAGGTTATGATGCCGATAATGAAAATATCGACTTGTTAAAACTAAAAAGTTTTATAGTTTCACATAAAATAAAAGACAAGGATTTGTTTAAGGCGGATGCCATAGATTATGTGGCGCAGGTTTGTACTAAACTATACCCCTTAACAGTTTTCTTAAGAAACGCTATTGCCTAATTAAAAACTCACCATACAATGAAAATACAACACTATTTTTTTGCCGCCATTTTGTGCACAACACTGCACTCCTGTGTGGTGCTATCCCCTAAAAAATATAAAGCACTGGTTGCTGATCGCGACTCGTTGCAAAACCGCACGGTTAACCTGGATGCTGAAGTATCGAGCTTGCAAGGAGATACCGCTCGCCTGCATCGCGAAATTGCCGATCTGAAAGGGCAATTGGCAGCACAAAACGATAAATACAATACACTTAACGGTAACTACAATACATTAAACGATAATTACAATGCTACTTCATCCAAGGTAACCAAGTTATCGGGTGATTTGCAGGCACGTGAGGCGCGTTTAAAAGAGGTTGAAGATATTTTGCATAAACAGGATGCTGCTAGTCAGGCTTTGAAGGATAAATTGCAACAGGCGTTATTAGGCTTCCAACAAAATGGTTTAACGGTGGATATTCGTAACGGTAAAGTATATGTATCGTTAACTGATAAATTGTTATTCCCTTCAGGCAGTATTACTATTGATGATAAGGGAAAACAAGCATTAAAGCAATTAGCCGCCGTATTGAACAAAGAACCAGATATTAATATAGCTGTAGAAGGCCATACCGATGACAAAAAGGTAATTAACCTTGGTCAGATAAAAGATAATTGGGATTTGAGCGTATTGCGTGCAACATCGGTAACCCGTTACCTGAGCGAAACTGAAGGTGTTGATCCGCACAGGTTAACCGCAACCGGCAAAAGCCAGTACCAACCTATCGACCCAAGCAATACACCTGAGGCTTTAGCCAAAAATAGGCGCATTGAGATTGTGCTTACCCCTAAGCTGGATGAGCTGTATAATTTAATCACTAAATAATTAAGAAGCCTCCTGACATTTGGGAGGCTTTTTTGTTATAGATAGATAATGTTATATTCCTTGTCATTCTGAGCGGAGCGAAGAATCTATCGATAGACATTGGCGCCATATATAACGGATAGATTCTTCGCTGCGCTCAGAATGACAGGGGGTATATAAATTTATTGTCATGAAACAATACGCCATCATATCAGATATCCACGGAAACGCCTTAGCGCTGACTGCCGTGCTCAAGGATATAAAAGCCCGGAATATTGAAACGATCATCAATTTGGGTGATTATTTCTTCGGCGCTTTAGAGCCCGAAGCTACTGCCGATTTGCTGCGTGCTGCGCCGATGATATGCATTAGTGGTAATACCGACAGAGAAATACTGGAAAGCTTTACTAAAAAATCAGAAAAGGCGGATATGGAAAGGGTAGTGGCCGATCTATCCGAAATAAGCATAGCCTGGTTAAAGACTCTGCCAAATACCACCACTGTTGATGACCTCATCTTCGTTTGCCATGGTACGCCCGAAAGCGACAATGAATATCTTTTAGAGAAAGTCACCGAACACGGTGTATTTGTTTATAACGATGAAAAATTGATCGCGAAAACGGCACACATCAAAGAACGTATAATTCTTTGCGGACACTCACATGTAAACCGGGTGATTTATCTATCAAACAACAAAATAATCCTTAATCCCGGTAGTGTTGGCTTGCCTGCTTACTTGGGTAACGGCGAATACCGCTTCGCCATGGAATCCATGACGCCACATGCCAAGTATGCCATTATAACTGTTGAGGGTAATGCCATTAGCATTGAACAAATTAATTGTGCTTATGATTGGAATGCTGCATCACAGCAAGCCAAAGCTCACGGTAATGCTAATGCTGCCAAGTTTTTACTATACGGCCGTATGCCAAAGGATCTGCGGATAAACTAATCGATGGTTTCCATCAGCGTAGTGTAAAGCACAAATTTGCCTTCGTAACGCTGGTTGTGAATGATATGAAGGCCCTGTAAATGCTGCTCATAAAATTGTCCGAACTTTTCTTCGCTATCGGTATTATATTGAATGCAGGCTGTTACCCCTTCGTTTGGTGAGTCGATCACATTTAAAATGCGGTAGCTTTCAAAATAGCCGGTGGCCATTACAGCTGGGATATGTATTTCTTTCATCCAGCTTAGCCATTCCGGGTAAGCGCCTTCTTCAACAATAAGTGTTTCGTTGTATACGATCATGATGCAAAAATACGAAAACTATCGTCATTGCGAGGAGTGTAACGACGTGGCAATCCCAAACATTACAAGGCGAATATACAAGTCGGGGATTTCCGCGCTTTCGCTCGCAATGACGTTATAAAGAAAGGATGTCATGCTGTGGTTAACTCGTCGGCGAGTCCCCCCTTATCACCCTAAATCTTTTCCTGGCATCGTTTATCCATAAACTGCCGGGGTAATCGGTAATGATCTTTTGATAATAGATTTTTGCCTGCGCTTTATCATTTAGCTGATTGTCGTAAATGTCGCCCAGCATAAACACGGCGTCATCAGCCCAAAGGTTGGTTGGGCTATCCTCGTAAATTTTCTTTAACAGCGGTATCGCGTCGGTATAATCCCTTTGCTGGATCAGGATTCGAGCTTTTGCCATCAATATATCGTTACTCAATGCATTGCCGGGGTATTTTTTATCAATGCTATCTAAAGTTTTTACTGCTTTCTCCGGCTCTTCTGCAAAAATCAACAAATCAGCACGGGCATAAACCTTTAGTGCATTGCCACTACTATCCGCAGTTAAATTATCACCTATTAATAAGGACAGGTTCAATGCATCATTTGCTATCAATTGCGAAGTGGCTGCTTTGAGTACATCTAATTGCCTTTTCGCCCAGTAAAAATCGCCGGTATAATAAGCCAGCCTTGCATTGCGGAATTTTGCATCTTGCCCGATGTCGGTATTCGGGAAATCCTTTTCAACCTGGCTATATAATAAGGTAGCATCCCACTGTCTGCCGGTAATTAAATAAACATCACCCAAATCAATTTTGCATTGCGCCAATAGTTCCGGGCGTACACCGGGGATGGTAATTACATGTTCGAGCGACTGCTCGGCTTCATCAAACTTATGTAATTTGAATGCTTGTAGCTTCGCCAACTGTTCAACTGCAAAGGCTGTATTGCTAATATCGCCAAATTCGGCTAACAGATCTTTGTAGTTCTTTTCCAGTTCAATCAGGTCAGCCTGTGTGTACTTACCTGCTGTAATTTTAATATTTTTTGTGTTGATGAGTTCAATTTTCGCCGGAATGTAGTAAGGTGCATCCTTACCCTTATCAATTAAATACTGGTAGCCACGGATGGCGGCATCATAAGCATTATTAGCTGTTAGGGTGTGGCACAGCGCGTAAATATTACTGCCATCGTCATTACTGCGCCTGTTTAATGCCAGTGATTGATTGAGCGCCTGGTCAAAATCTTTTTGTTGCAGACATTGCCATATCAGCAGCTCGGTATATATGGTTTGTTCGGGCTCTTTTTGTATCTTTTTTAATAAGGCTGTTTTCAGCAGATCGTAACCATCATTATCCTCAAACATGTTTGATAAGGTATTCTCGGCTTGCGCCAGATAGCCTGGGTTTGCGGGTAAGAAATTCAGGTACTCATTTATGATCGAAGTTTTATCACCCTTATACTTATAAAGCATGATGAGCTCAAACGAAAAATCTTTATCGTTATTCAAAGTTTTGCGTCCTTCTTCAAGCGTTTTAATGGCATAATCAATATTGGCATTCTGATAGAATTGCCCGGCCAAAGCACTAATGGCATTTTGATCTGCAGGGAGTTTTTTTAGCAGGTCATTATACAGGGCGTCGGCTTTATCATTATTGCCGGTCTGCGTGTAAATATTACCGAGGTTGATGAGGTAAGTATTATCACCCGGATATCTGTGCATCATTTTTTTTGTGATACTTTCGGCGTCATCAAACTTTTTAAGCGCTAGCAGGCATTTAATATAATATGGATAATAAGCCTCGTTGTTAGTTTTAAATAAGTTTTGATAAATATCAAGCGCCTTTAGCTGTTCGCCGTTAGCAAAGTACTGGTTAGCCAGCGGTAAATCATCGGTCTGTGCATAAGTTTTTGAGTATGAGCCGATAAAAACAATAATAATAATCGCGAAAAACCACTTCATCTATCCAAAAATAACTAATTTAAACCAATCCAATTTCAAGTATTATTTAATATTTAACATAAGTTTACGGGTAAAATTATAGTGACATTAATTATTACCTAAACTAAATTGCATAATTTGAGCGTCTATACTTTTATTTAAGATGTTAAGAAGGGTTTGTTTCTGTTTATTTATGGTGATGGCAATGGCGTTCAGTTCCTGTATGCGGAATGGTGCTGTGCAAATACCTGTAAATGAATTTTTCAGGACGCCTCAAAAAAGCGGTTTCAAAATATCGCCCGACGGTAAATACATATCTTATTTAAAGCCGTATAAAGGTCGTTTAAACCTGTTTGTACAATCATTAGCCGATGGTGAAGAGCGTATGGCCACATCTTTTACTGATTATTCGCTGCATGATTATTATTGGACGTATAACGATCAGTTGGTTTTTAGTCAGGATGTAATAGAAACTGATCAGCTGAAAGTATTCGCGTTGGATATAACCACCATGAAACTCCATTTGTTAATGACAGGGGATAAGGTGCGCATGCGGGTGATCAGCCGGATAAAGGAAGATCCGAATATCATCAACGTGGCGATGAATAAAGATGACCCAACCCGCACGGATGTATACAGGCTTAATATTAAAACAGGCGAGATAAAGTTGTACCTGGTTAATCCGGGTAATTTTACCGAATGGTTCCCTGACCCGGATGGTAAAATAAGGCTTGTTAAGGCATCTGATGGTGTAAATGAAACGATATTGTACCGCGCTGATGATAATAGTCCGTTTAAGCAAATCATCACCAATAACTTTAAAACACGTGTTGAACCAATTGCCTTTACAGGTATAAAAAATGATTTTTACGCGCTATCAAATGTTAACCGGGATAAAACCGCATTGGTTGAAATTGACGCGGAAACAGGCAAAGAAGTAAAAGTAATATATGCCAATAACAACGCCGATATTATGAGCGTTGAATATTCAAAAAACAGGCATAAAGTTGAATACGCTTCATGGGAAGAAGCTTATCCTCAAAAGCATTTTTTGGATAAATGCATGGCAAGCATTTATAAAAATTTTGAAGACCAACTTAAAGGCTCCGAGATCAGGATTGTTGACAGGGATAGCGCCGAAAATAGATTCATCATTAATAGCTATACCGACCGTGACCCTGGCTCATTTTATTTGTTTGAACGTAAAAAGTGTAAGCTAACTAAACTTGGAGATATTAATTCGTGCATTAAACCTGATGAATTATGTGCCATGAAACCAATATCCTACAAAGCAAGTGATGGTACGCTGATTAACGGCTATTTAACCTATCCGCAAGGTAAGGATTCAACTAATTTACCGGTTGTGGTTATGCCGCATGATTGGCCTTACGGGCCTATGAGCCGTAACTCCTGGGGATATAACCCCGAAGTTCAGTTTTTGGCAAATAGGGGTTATGCGGTTTTCCAGGTTAACTATCGTGGTTCCACAGGCTATGGAAAGGCTTTCCATAGTGCAGGCTTTAAGCAGGTAGGCGGTAAAATACAGCAGGACATAACGGATGGTGTAAACTGGCTAATTGCTAATAAAACGGCTAACCCTAAAAAGATAGCCATTTTTGGCGGTGGGTTTGGCGGCTTTTCGGCTTTGTATGGCGTGTCTTTTCATCCGGGCTTGTATAACTGCGCTATTGTACAAAATGGTGTCATCAACTTTTTTACTTATATAAAGGATGTGCCGCCCTTTTTCAAACCATCGCTGCAAATGATATATGAGATGATTGGTAACCCCGAAACGGATGCCGATCAATTAAGAGCTATTTCGCCGGTTTTTCATGCGGATAAGATCAAAGCGCCATTACTCATTTTTCAAGGAGCCAAAGACCCCAAGGCCAACATAAGCGAATTAAATCAGTTTGTAATTGAACTGCACAAACAAAACGTACCTGTATCCTATTTTTTAAAGGAAAATGAACGTGCATTTTTCAGAAGTGAACGTAACCGGATGCAAATGTACACCGAAATTGAAAAGTTTTTAGATACTAACATGCGGGTTAAACGGTAATCCATTTGTTAATGAAGCCACACAGCAATATTTACCGGAAGAATTTTTCATTGATCATTATCTTTATGGTACTGATTTCGATATCGTTTGTGATAGCGCTTATTGTGGCTTACAACTTAACTTCGGCCTATGTACAGGATGAGTTCGCCTCAAAAAAGATTGATGTATCAGAAGAAACCATCAAGCCTTATAACGATTTCTTTCTGAATAAAATACCTGAGATAACGTCCTATCAGGGCTATCTCACCTTTAACTCAGCATCCGATTATTCTAAATCTGTTTTTAATGATTACCCCTTTGTGAGGCATATCATTTTTTACGAACTGGCTATAGGCAGTGCTGCAAAATCAAGTAAACAGGAGCATAAATTGTCGATAAACATTGAATCTGCGTATCAATTTAAAAGGCATAAAAATATAATCAACAGCGCGCCCGAAAAAAGACTTACCGCTGAAGCGGATTTTAGGAACATGGCCGACAAGCTAAATGATTTTATAGCCTATTCTGATACATCGCGCGAAGCCACACAGGATGAGATCTTCAAAACATTTTATGATGTTAAACCCGAAAAAATAAGCTACCTGAATATATTAAGGCGCGAGGATGTAAAAATATATCGCGGTTTACAGGATCATGTACAACCGGGCGTCATTTATCGCCAAAATATGATGACTTTTTTGCTTGATCCATATCACTTAAAAGTTAATAATATCCATAAAGAACTTTATGAAAGTGTAACTATCAGGCCTGTGGTATATTATCCGCTTGAGAATGATGCCAGTAATAATATGATAACGGAAGTAGCCTTGCCGGGAGCTTTTTCTGATTATAAATTGTTTTTTAAATCGACCAAAGGTTATTTGATTGATGAAACCAACCGCCGGTTTATGCCTATTGGCGGTATTGTAGTGTTGATTTATATGTTTTTGATTTTGATAGGTTACCTGATCTACCGTAATCTTAAAATAAACATGCAGATGTTTAAATTGCAGTATGATTTTATAAATAATTTCACCCACGAGTTTAAAACGCCGGTTAGCGTAATTAAAATAGCAGGATCAAATTTGCGTGGCGAGGGTGGCTTGTCTGAACGGCAGCTGAAACATTATGGTAAAATTTTGGATGAAGAAGCAGATAAGCTAAACGATTTGATGAATAAGTTGTTATCATTCACGCAGCTCGAAAATAAATCTATCAACATAAAAATTGAGGAGATTGTATTAAACGATTTTGTTGACAAGTATATAGCCAGCTTCAGGATTAAATACGCTGATTTTAAGCTGAGTTGCAAAATTAAGGATGTGAACATAATACATACCGACCCAGTATTGTTGGGCAGCTTATTCCAGAATTTGATGGAAAATGCTTACAAATATTCGCATCCGGAGAAAAAGGAATTGCACATAAATATTAGCAGGGATAAGCGAAACGTTATTTTTTCGTTTAAGGACAGAGGAATTGGCATCCCGAAAAAGGAATTGACCAATGTTTTTAATAAATTTTACCGGATAGAAAATAAATATAATCAAAATGGTAGCGTTGGGCTTGGGCTGGCATTTTGCAAGGAATTAGTTAATTTTATGCACGGGGAGATAATAGTAAACAGCCAGGTTGACCAAGGATCTGAGTTTGTTGTTACGCTTCCGTATGATAATTAGAAAATGAACAAAGAAATAAAAATTGTATTAGCCGAAGACGACGAGAACCTACGTTTTTTGGTGGCAGAACGTTTACAATCTGAAGGTTATAAAGTATTAGAGGCCAGCAATGGCGATAATGCTGAAGCCGCGATATTGGAAGAACAGCCTGATATTGTTTTGCTGGACTGGATGATGCCGGGCAAGCCAGGCTCAGAAGTATGCGACAACGTACGCGCCAAAGGATTTGATAAACTAATTATTATGATGACCGCCAAAAGTCAGGATATAGATAAGATAGAGGCATATAACTTTGGCGTATCTGACTACATCACCAAGCCTTTTAATATGGATGTTTTGGTGGCGATGATTGATAACAAAATCAAATTCTCATTAAATAACGAGAAATCAGAGTCGTACAAGTTTGCCAATATTGAGCATTTACCAAATACTCACTTGCTGATAAAAGATGGTCGTAAAATTGAGTTGACCATACTGGAAAACAGGATTTTACTATACTTCCTTAAAAATCAAAACAAGGTTATCAACCGCGAGGAATTGATGATGGAAGTTTGGGGTTATAATGCTGATGTAAATACCCGCACATTGGATATGCACATTGTACGCCTGCGTAAAAAGATAGAAAGCAACCCTGATTCACCGCAATACCTGCAAACGGTTAGGGGGATTGGGTATAAGTTTGTTTATCAGGGATAGAATAATAGAAACGGGTGTCATGCTGAGGCACTCGAAGTATGTGGGCAAAGGCCTTTACGCTTATGCTTCGAGTGCCTCAGCATGACATCTTTAATAGGATACTTAAACCCTTTTGTCATTAATGGCAATTTGATAAATGGATATTACGATAAATATTTCCCTACAATCGGCATCCTTCTACCCATACCAAACGCCTTGTTTGACACCCTTAATATCGGTGGAGTTTGATATCTTTTATGCTCAGCAAGGTTAATTAAGCGGATGGTACGCCTTACAGTATGTTCATCATATCCCATTTTGATTATCTCGGCTGATGAGCAACGGTGTTCCACATATTCAGCGATGATCTTATCCAAAATATCATATTCAGGCAGGGAGTCGCTGTCTTTTTGATCCGGCCTTAACTCAGCAGATGGCGGCTTGATGATGGAATTTTCCGGGATGATCTCACGCTCGCGGTTAATGTAGCGGGCCAATTCAAATACCTGCGTTTTGTAAACATCACCAATAACAGATATACCGCCGCACATATCGCCATATAAAGTACCATAACCTACCGCAGCTTCGCTTTTGTTGGACGTGTTCAGCAAGATGTAGCCAAATTTATTGCACATCGCCATTAATAGAATAGCCCTGCTGCGCGATTGGATATTTTCTTCGGCAATATTAAATGGCAGATTTTGAAATTGTGGCGATAAAGCAGTTTCAAAAGCTTCAGTTACATTTTTAATAGGGATAACCTCACTTTTGCAACCTAAATTAGTTACTAAATCTTCCGCATCCTTTAAAGAGTGGTCTGAGGAAAAGCGAGACGGCAATAACACAGCCATCACATTTTCAGGCCCTAAAGCCTCGGCAGCCAAAGCGCAAACTACGGCAGAATCAATCCCGCCGGATAAGCCCAGTATCGCTTTGCTAAAGCCTGATTTATGGAAATAATCTTTAATGCCTAATATTACCGCCTGATGAATTTGTTCAATATCTGCTGGGCGTTCAGCCTTTAAAGTCGCTGGTTGCTCTAAAGTGATGGTAGCATCCTTGCCTAAAGTATAGTAAGCAAGGCTTTCCTCAAAATAAGGTAACTCATCAATCAATTTACCTGTTTTGTCATAAACTAATGATCCGCCGTCAAAAATCAATTCTGTTTGTGCGCCTACCTGATTTACATAAAATAAAGGGAGCTTATACCTGCTGGCATTATCCCGCAAAATGTCGATACGCTCATCATCATGCTTTACCGCAAAAGGAGATGCCGCGATGTTGATCATCACGTCAGGTTTTTGTTTGATGAGGATATCCATTGGCCGGGTAACGTATAACGGATTTTCAATATTATTCCACAAGTCCTCGCAAATGGTTAGCGCTATGCGGTGACCTTTAAATTCAATGCAATTAAATACGGTTGAAGGTTCAAAATAGCGGTATTCATCAAAAATATCGTAGTTGGGGAGCAGGGCTTTGTTAACTACTGCTTTTACTTTGCCATTCTCAATAAAATAAGCAGAGTTATTCAAGTCCTTGCCTTCGGTGCCTTTGTTAAAGGTTGGGATGCCTATTATGCAGGCCATATCGGTACAGGCAGCAGCAATTTGTTGTGCCGATGCTTCGCATAACTCAATAAATTCGTCGAACTCCAAAAAATCACGGGATGGGTAGCCGCATACACATAGCTCGGCAAAAACTACCAGGTCGGCACCGTTTTGGCGCGCGTTGCTAATGTTATCGATGATTTTAGCAGTATTCGATTCAAAATTTCCGATATGATAGTTGAGTTGCGCTAATGCAATTTTCATAGTATGAACAGATATGAAGAAAAAACCTAATTTTGCCCAAAGTATAAAAATGATGGCTACTCCGAACAAGACAAAGCAAATTTATTTATTTTTTTTCATCAGCCTGCTATTAACAGCCTGTAGCCACAGTAAAAAAGTTGATGTAAGCAATATTGATGTTAATATTACTGTTGAACGCTTTGATAAAGATTTTGATGCCATCCGCACAAAACCAACCGCGCAGGAGGCCGCCATCCTTCAAAATAAATATGGCGTTTTCTATAAAGATTTTATTGAGCAGATATTACAGGCCGGAACCATTACCGATACAGCTTATTATAATGTGATCCGCCAAGTTGTAAATGCTCAGCCCTATAAAGATCTGGAGCATGATGTTGATTCGGTGTACCCCAATATGGATAAGCAGAATGCAGAATTAACAGATGCATTTCGCCGTGTAAAGTATTATTATCCGCAGCAGCGCATACCAAAGGTTTATGCTTATTTCTCGGGTTTCGAAGCACAAACTTCTATCGGCGATGGCTACTTTGGTATTGGTTTGGATTTGTTCCTGGGGGCTAATTCAAGGTTTTATCCATCTTTAACCAAAGCTTTCCCGCATTATTTGTCGCAATTCTTTACGCCTGATAATATTACCCCACGTGTTATTGAGGGTTTTGCCCGTAACGAGATGTTTCCTGAAAAGGATGTTGATCAATCGTTGCTGACTAAAATGATATATAATGGCAAGATATTATACTTTATGGATCAGGTGTTGCCTGATGTGCCGGATTCAACCAAAATAGGCTATACCGCCAAACAGTTGGATTGGTGCAAGAAATATGAACCGAGCATCTGGGGATATTTACTGGACGAGAATTTATTGTACGAAACGGATTATAACAAGATCAAGAAGTTTATTGATGTAGCGCCGTTTACATCGGGTATCGGCGAGAATAATGAGGCCGCACCACGCTTAGGGTTATATGAAGGTTGGCAAATAGTAAAAAGCTATATGGATAAGCATCCGGATGTTACCTTGCCGCAATTAATGGCCAGTACCGATCCGCAACAAATTTTAACTGATTCAAAATATCATCCTAAGTAGGTTGATTAAGTTGACTGGTTGATTAGTATATTAAGTTTACTATTTGATAGTTGAAACTAACAAATCAACTTAATCAACCATTCACTAACCCCTATAAGTACCAAATAGCTTGTTAACTTCTTTAGTGCGATAATCAAATATTTTATATATCTGTTTAGCTACTACTATTTCATTAGCAGCCCTGCCAATGATGCCGTAGGGGATGGCGTAGTTTAAAACATCAGTCATTAGCACGCCGCTTTTAACTTCTTTAAAATGGTGTTGGTGATGCCATAATGTATACGGTCCGATGCGCTGCTCATCCACAAAATATTCATTTTCCTTTACATGGGTTATCTCCGTCATCCAATTCATCTTTACACCGAATATTGGGGTGATTTTGTAAGTAATGATCATACCGGGATACATTTTCGTGTTTGCATCATAATCACTTGTAACCACAAATTTCATTTCGGGTGGGGTGATTTTTGCTAAATTAAATGGCGATGAAAAGAAATCCCAGGCTTCGGCTAAAGGTATAGGGAGATACTGCTCAAATTTTAATTGATATGTCTTCACATATATGATAAGCCGCAGCAGGCTTAATTGTTTTGATTATTTAGTCAAATTTTAGTCGTTTGGTAATCTCATTTCTATCATCAACTTGCTAAAACCAACTTTTTCATAAGCTTTAATATCCATCCTGAAAATTGTCTTCCATATAGCTATTTTAGTTTTGATGATAGTAAGGCAAGCAGCTCACTAAAGTCTTTTTCTGTATAGCCAATGGATTGATAAATGATTTTCCCCTTTTCGTCAATAACAATTAAACGTGGGATAGATTGAGAAGCATACAAGCTGAATATCACCCGGCCCATATCGGGTATCATCGGGAAGGTGAAGTGATTTTTTTGTTTGAAGGGTAATACCTTATCCCAGTTTTCTTCACGGTCGAAAGCAAATAAGGCAAACTTGGGATTGGCGTTATATTTCTCCCATAGCTCTTTTTGAACCCGTGGAAGTTCCATGCGACAAGGCGGGCACCAGGTAGCAAAAAAATCAAGCACCACAATTTTGCCTTTGTAATCCGAAAGGCTTGCAACTTTGTCCTTACTGATGTTAAAGCTAAAGTTGGGCGACAAATCACCTACTTTAGTGCGGGTAGTGGTATCAATTTGCTGCGCGTTACTGAATAATATCGCAAAGCAAAGCAGTAAAAGAGCAGATAGCTTTTTCATAGCGATGTTTTTCTGCAAGATAAAAACATCACCGAAAAATTATGCCATTACTGTACCATTTTATTAGCGCAGTACGAGCTGGCAAATGCTTCTGGTTTAGCCTTAAATACAAAGCCCATACCCAATATATAACCCATAGCCTCGTGTAAAGCCTGGTTTGATTTAAACATAGGGTTGGTATTAATATCGGCATGTACCTCCAAATCTACCTCATATAAATCAAGCAAGTCACAAAGTTTGTAGGCAATGTCGATTGATTTTTGAACTTCGCAAAGCATACGTTCCTTAATAGTCATTTTTTGCGAGGTACGCTCCTGATGGATGAACATGAATGCGCCGCGGGCTTCGCGGATGAACACAATTACGGTAGCAAAATCAGTAACAGCGCCTTTTACCTGCGAATCGGTACCGATACAAACTTTGAGTTTATTGCCCAGCAGGTGTTCGCGTTCAATAGCCCTTTCAACTTCCTCCATTATGGGCGATTGGATGATTTCGCCGCTGAATTTTCTCCAGGTCATAAAAATTTGGTTTAGTTAATTTGTTATAACCTGATTTTCAGGTTTATAAAAATAAGCGATACGCTTTCATATTAACGTTAAATACATGTGATTTATTTGTTAACATTTATTTGATTATTAACAGGTTAGCTCTTTTTGTAAGATTTTAGAGATAAATCATCGTTAATAAATGCTTTATCAATACTTTTATCATATCAAATACTGACATGAAATCATTGAAGAAGCTAATTCCCGCATTTGTAGGCACTGCCGTTTTAGGTGCTGTTTGTCTGTCGTTTATCAACTATAAGTCGGCAACCCCGCTGCCTAAATACAAGCATATTATTGTGATAATTGAAGAAAATCACGACTATAACGCGCTTATTGGTTCGAAGAATTCGCCATATATTACCTGGCTTTCAGAGAATGGGGCTTTATTTACTGATTCGCATGGCGTAACACACCCGAGCCAGCCTAATTACCTGGCTTTATTTGCGGGGGATGTACAGGGCGTTGTAGATGATAAATGCTTAATGAGCGAAACGCCTTATACCACACCAAATTTAGGAGCAGCGCTAATAGACAACGGATTTACCTTTAAAGGCTATGCCGAAACCATGCCATCGGTAGGGTACCTGCCTTGCTATTATCAAAAAAGCACCCTAACCGGCAGTTATCTATATGGACGTAAACATGCGCCATGGGTAAACTGGATCGGCACTAAAAAGGATAATATCCCGGCTTCGTTAAGTTTGCCGATGACTGATTTTCCTACGGATTATAACAAATTGCCTACCGTAGCATTTGTTATACCCAACATGGATAATGATATGCACAATATTGGCGCACCCGGCGATGATGCCGCCATTCAGCGTGGAGATAAATGGCTGAAGGAGTATATCAGCAAATATGCTGAGTGGGCCAAAAAGCATGATAGCTTACTGATTATTACTTTTGATGAAGATGACAGCCGTACAGCCGTAAACCAGATACCAACTATATTTTATGGCGCCCACGTTAAAACAGGCAAATACAATGAGCACATTACACACTACAACGTGCTACACACCCTTGAGGCTATGTACAAGCTGCCTGCCGATGATAAACAAAGCGCAGGTGTGATTGGTGATGTATGGAAATAAATTTTGCTTGTGTTTATGAAAAATGTATTTAAAGTTGCTTGTTTGTTCGTTTTATTGTTTGCCATATGGTCATGTAATTCCAGTTCTAAAAAAACGGTAACTGCACCTAAAATCGAATTAAATTTAAATCCTAAAACCGCTGCGGATAGCAATAAAAACGATAGTATAGCCATAGCGCAGGTTACCGCCTTGCCCGAGTTTAACAATATCCTGAAGTGGTTTCAAAAGAATAATAAAGATACTACCAACCATATCGGTGTTATTATTGGCCAGGAGCCGGTAAAAGGGTTTAACTACTACTGGGTTAAAGTTGGAGTGGATCATCCTGACCGTTTTGAAGACCTGGAGCATTTTTATGTTAACGCCAAAGATCAGTCGGTGCATTATTTGGATATAAAGACAGATTCCTTGATGAGTTTAGGGCAGTGGCGGGGTAGTGGGAAGGATAACTGGAAGAATTGATAGGTGAATAATTGTTGATTGATTTAGCAACCGGGTTGCGTACCTACGGCACGAAGAATTTTATTAATCATTTTTTTGCTACCAACATTTGATCCCTACGGGATTCCTTTTCCGCAAACAAAAAGTTAAAAAAGGCTCCAGAGGAGCCAAATGTTGGTAGTGAAAAATATCATAACATTATTCTTTGCCTCGTAAGGGCAATACATTATACCAAGATTTAATCTACAGAATTATTTGAACATTATTAAAGCTCCGTAGGAGCTAAATGTTGGTAGAAATAATTGGATAATGAATATCCTTTGCCCCGTAGGGGCAATACTCTCTACAATCAATTATTCGAGCGGTTTGAAAATGTATTGCTCATCATATTCGATCTCAAAGGCTTTTAAGAATTTTTCGTATTCTTCAGTAAATGTTTTCTTTTTGTGATGCTCTTCCTGATTTAATACATAATTATTAACGGTTTGCACCTGTGAACGTGAATAGGAAAATGCACCATATCCCTCTTGCCACCTAAAAAGTGCCGGATTAAATTTCTGCGAATTAATCCATTCAGAAGATTCGCTTTTTACGATTCGCATCAGGTCCGCTATTGATTGATTGGGTTTGAATCCCAAAAACATGTGTAAATGATCGGGCATACTATTAATGGAAAGCAGTTTATGCCCATGATTTTGCACGATACCGGTAATATATTTATGCAATCTTTCTTTCCATTCTTTATGGATAAGTGATTGACGATATTTTACTGCCATTACACATTGAATATGTATTTGGGTGTAGGTATTAGCCATGAAGTGATAAGGTTTTATTTATTATATCGAAACAGTTACGAAGTTTTAAAAACTTCGTAACTGTTAGCGTGCATTGATGCGATGAATAATTTACACCGTCAACTTCTTATACTTAATCCTCTTCGGTGTAACATCACCCAGACGTTTCTTACGGTTTTCTTCGTAATCGGAATAGTTACCTTCAAAGAAGTAAACCTGCGAGTTGCCTTCAAATGCCAGGATGTGGGTACAGATCCTATCTAAAAACCAACGGTCGTGGCTAATTACTACCGCGCAGCCGCCGAAATCTTCTAAGGCTTCTTCTAAGGCACGTAAAGTATTTACGTCAATATCATTGGTAGGCTCATCCAGCAATAAAACATTGGAGCCTTTTTTTAGGGTGATGGATAAATGCACTCGGTTACGCTCTCCGCCGGATAATACGCCAACTTTTTTCTGCTGATCTGCACCGTTAAAGTTAAAACGCGATACATAAGCTCTTGAATTTAGCGGACGGTTGCCTACCATAATGGTTTCTAAACCGCCAGTAACATTTTCCCAAACCGATTTATTCGGATCGAGATCATCATGCAATTGATCAACATAACCTAAGGCTACGGTTTCGCCGACACGGAAAGTACCTGAATCCGGTTTGTCCTGACCTGTTATCAACCTGAATAGTGTCGTTTTACCCGCACCATTCGGACCGATAATACCCACTATACCAGCTGGTGGCAAGGAGAAGTTCAGGTTATCAAACAATAATTTATCACCGTATGATTTGCTTACGCCATTGGCTTCTATCACCACATTACCCAAACGTGGGCCTGGTGGAATAAATAGCTCCAGTTTTTCTTCGCGATCTTTTGTTTCTTCAGATGCTAATTTGTCATAGTTGGATAAACGCGCCTTTGATTTGGTATGCCTGCCTTTTGGCCCCATGCGTACCCATTCCAGCTCGCGCTCCAATGCTTTTTGGCGTTTGCTTTCGGTTTTATCTTCCTGTGCCAAACGTTTCGCCTTTTGATCCAGCCATGAGGAATAATTTCCCTTCCATGGGATACCCTCGCCACGGTCAAGCTCCAAAATCCAACCGGCAACATTATCCAGGAAGTAACGATCGTGGGTTACGGCTATAACGGTTCCTTTATATTGCTTTAGGTGTTGTTCCAGCCAATCTATGGATTCTGCATCCAAGTGGTTGGTAGGCTCATCCAGCAATAAAACATCCGGCTCTTTCAACAACAAACGACAAAGGGCCACCCTGCGGCGCTCACCGCCTGACAGTACCGAGATTTTGGTATCAGGTTCAGGGCAACGTAAGGCATCCATTGCTCTTTCAAGCTTAGTATCCAGTTCCCATGCATTTACGGCATCAATTTTATCCTGTAGTTCACCCTGGCGTGTCATCAGCTTATCCATCTTATCGGCATCGCTATAATACTCTTCTAAACCAAATTTTTCGTTGATCTCTTCGTATTCTTTAAGCAGGGCGGTTATCTCGCTAACACCTTCCTCAACTACTTCACGTACTGTTTTTTCAGGGTCGAGTTCAGGTTCCTGGCTCAGGTAGCCCACAGTATAACCCGGGGAGAATACTACCTCGCCAATATTGGTTTTATCAATACCAGCTATAATTTTTAATAATGATGATTTACCCGATCCGTTTAAACCTATCACACCAATCTTGGCGCCATAGAAAAAGGATAGGTATATATTTTTTAAAACTGTTTTCTGCGGGGGATATACCTTGCTCACCCCGGCCATTGAAAATATGATCTTTTCGTCTGCCATGTATTTGTATCAATAATATAGAGGCAAATATGAATGAAAATTGATGGAATACCTAAATCAAATTGGTAATTAAGTTTCCGGAAAATAAAATATCCACTGATTCGGCGGGGCAATAAATCAGCGGATATAAGAAAGAAGCCCCCTCTAAATCTCCCCCAGAAGGGGAGACTTTAGCTTCAGGTTTTTTTAAGGCCCTCCCTTCTGGGGAGGGTTGGGTGGGGCTTGTTGTTATTTTCTTTCTAAAAGATATCGCCACACAACCGCGCTTAACACGCTGCCAAGTATAGGGGCTAAAATAAATAACCATAGCTGGCTAATAGCTGTGCCGCCAACTAATAAAGCCGGGCCAATGCTTCGGGCCGGATTTACCGATACCCCTGTAACAGGTATGCCTACAATATGTATAAGCACCAAACTTAAGCCTATTGCTAATCCGGCAAAACCACCATGTATATTCTTGGTAGAGGTAGAACCGAAAATAACCAGTAGGAAAATAAATGTAAATACGGTTTCGGCAACAAAGCCCGATAATAAATTATAACCACCCGGCGATGCCGCGGCATAACCATCTTGCCCAAGTCCGTTTGCTGCCACCGAATATCCATCTTTACCTGATGCAATAAGGAAAAGCAGACCAGCCCCCGCAATTGCGCCTAATATTTGCGCGATGATAAAAACACCGGCTTCTTTTGCTGGCATGCGCCCGGCTACTACCATACCTATTGAAATAGCCGGATTAATGTGGCAACCCGATATGTGCCCAATTGCATAAGCCATTGCGACAACCGACAAGCCAAAAGCAAATGCTATACCTAAAATACCCACGCCCGTAGTGCCATTTGCCCCTGCAAGTACCGCGCTACCGCATCCCATTAAAACAAGTACCATTGTGCCGAAAAACTCGGCAGAGAATTTTGTGAAAAGTTTAGTTTCCATAATTGGTTAATTGGAGTGAAAGGATTTAAGAATTATTGATTAAATATAGGTAATTAATAATTCTAATTATGTTTTTCATATTTATGGAACAATCATTATAATTTGTTACTGGTAAATCAATATACATAGATTTTACGTATATTTAATAATAATGGGCAACCGTAGCACGTTTGTATGTCGTAATGGCATAAACAATGTGCCGCATATTCCATATTTGTCATAATTAGGGGTAGAAAGCATTAATATATTAAACTATTTAGGCTGAAAGGGATCTAAAAATTATTAACAATTGATATTCTGTCATTTATAGCTAATAATATCAGTTTTTATAAATAAAATTCTTTGTGTAATGCGTAAATTAATAGATTGCACATCATAACAATGTCTGTTTTTAAACGGTTTAAAAACTTGGCAATAATATTGTTGATAAGTGTAAAAAGAACTTGTTCCTTTTGATAAAAACAATTTTTAAATTAGGAACGTACAAACTTAGAAAGGTATAATATGGAAGCTAAATTTTCGCCACGGGTTAAGGATGTTATACAATATAGTAGGGAAGAGGCGTTACGCCTTGGCCATGATTATATTGGTACAGAACACCTTCTACTCGGATTAATTCGCGACGGGGACGGAGTAGCTATTAAATTACTTAAAGAGCTTACTGTTGATACCGCCAAATTGCGCCGTGCTGTTGAAGATGCCGTAAAAGGCACCGTGGGCACTAATGTACATATAGGTAGCATACCTTTAACTAAACAGGCAGAAAAAGTATTGAAGATAACTTACCTTGAAGCTAAAATATTTAAAAGTGATGTAATTGGTACAGAGCATTTACTGCTATCGATTTTACGTGATGAGGATAACATCGCATCGCAGATATTAATGCAGTTTAATGTTAACTACGAAATATTTAAAGGCGAAGTTGAATCGCATAAAAACGATGTGACCGATGAGATGCCTGGATCGCCAACTGGCGGTGAGGATGAATTTAAAGATGATGACTCTTTTAGCCAGCCTAAAAAAGTATCTGACATCAAATCAAAAACACCGGTGCTTGATAACTTTGGCCGCGATTTAACCAAAGCTGCTGAAGATGGCCGCCTTGACCCAATCGTTGGTCGTGAGAAAGAAATTGAGCGTGTTTCGCAGATCTTATCACGTCGTAAAAAGAATAACCCTATTTTAATAGGTGAGCCGGGTGTAGGTAAATCAGCAATTGCTGAAGGACTTGCATTGCGTATAGTTCAGCGTAAAGTATCACGTGTGTTGTTTAACAAACGTGTGGTTACGCTTGATCTGGCTTCATTGGTTGCAGGTACTAAATACCGTGGCCAGTTTGAAGAACGCATGAAAGCGGTGATGAATGAGTTGGAAAAATCTCCGGATGTAATTTTATTTATTGATGAGATACATACTATAGTTGGTGCAGGTGGTGCTTCAGGTTCGCTTGATGCTTCGAACATGTTTAAACCGGCTTTGGCTCGTGGAGAGATCCAATGCATTGGCGCGACAACATTAGATGAGTATCGCCAGTACATTGAAAAAGATGGCGCTTTAGACCGTCGTTTCCAAAAAGTAATGGTTGAGCCTGCTACTCCTGATGAAACCATTGAAATATTAAACAGGATCAAAGAGAAATACGAAGAGCACCACGGTGTAACTTATACTCCTGAAGCTATAAACGCTTGCGTTGCATTAACCACAAGGTATATTACCGACAGGTTTTTACCGGATAAGGCTATTGATGCTTTGGATGAATCAGGCTCACGAGTGCATTTGACCAATATCCATGTTCCACAGAATATTTTGGATATTGAGCAAAAGATAGAACTTATTAAGGTTGAGAAGAATAAAGTAGTTCGCAGCCAGAAATATGAGGAAGCAGCTAAGCTTCGCGATACTGAAAAACACCTGTTAGAAGAACTTGATCAGGCAAAATCTGTATGGGAAGCGGAAACAAAATCAAAACGTTATACTGTAACTGAAGATAATGTTGCCGAAGTTGTTTCAATGATGACCGGTATCCCGGTGCAAAAGGTTGGACAAGCCGACAGCTTAAAGTTGTTGAACATGTCTGATACCATTGCCGGTAAGATTATTGGTCAGGATGATGCGATCAAAAAATTAACCCGTGCTATACAACGTACCCGTGCCGGACTGAAAGATCCTAAAAAACCAATTGGTTCATTTATTTTCTTAGGCCCAACTGGTGTTGGTAAAACTGAGCTTGCTAAAGAGCTTGCCCGTTTTATGTTTGATACTGAAGACGCGCTGATACAAATTGATATGAGCGAGTACATGGAGAAATTCGCGGTATCCCGTTTAGTTGGAGCGCCTCCGGGCTATGTTGGTTACGAAGAAGGTGGACAGCTGACTGAAAAAGTACGTCGTAAACCATACGCGGTAGTATTATTGGATGAGATCGAGAAAGCCCACCCGGATGTTTTTAACATATTATTACAGGTGTTGGATGAAGGACAGCTGACTGATTCATTAGGACGCAAAGTTGATTTCAGGAATACCATCATCATCATGACCTCTAATATCGGTGCACGCCAATTGAAAGATTTTGGTCAGGGTGTTGGTTTCAGTACTAATGCAAAAACTACCCAGGCAGATTCACACTCACGTGGTGTAATTGAAAACGCTTTAAAACGTGCATTTGCTCCTGAGTTCCTGAACCGTGTTGATGATGTGATCGTGTTTAACTCTTTGGGTAAAGACGAGATCTTCAAAATTATCGACATTGAATTGGCTTCATTATTTGGCCGTGTAAACAGCTTAGGCTACAAAATTGAACTTACACTTGCTGCCAAAGAATTCATCGCCGATAAAGGATATGATTCACAATTTGGTGCACGCCCTTTAAAACGTGCCATCCAGAAATATTTGGAAGACCCAATTGCTGAAGAAATATTAAAAGGTGAATTGAGCGAAGGCGATACGATGGAGGTTGACTTTAATAAAGAGACCAACGAAATTACTATAGCTGACCGTAAAGGCGAAAACAAAAAGCCTGAAGAGGAAGAAGAACAGAAATAATTTTATTGCGAATAAAATAAAAAAGCCTCCAGAGATTTCTTGGAGGCTTTTTTTATGAATATTATTAGCTATTATAGTATTGGCCTATAATCATAAGGAAGCATAGTTCCTACTCGTGTCTGCAATAACATATAACCATCTATGTTTATTACTCCAGGATTAAGGATTTTACCATTGTTATTAAAAACAAGGTACGGTTTGTTTTTATTAATAAACATAAAGAACGTTATTGAACTGTGCCATATCCAGAAAGGAGAAACCGGATTACCATTAACAACAGGCACAATGTTTTTTACATGCTCTATAAACAAGCTGTTTAATGAAGTATCTTTTGCGCTTGTACCCTTTATGGCATACATATCCTTTTGATTAGTTTTTAAAAGTAGCTCTTTACCAGTTAAAAAACCGTTTTGAAGCTGAGCACTATAAGTAGAGTTATCATAGTCAGCATCGATACCAAAATTATCTGACATGGCATCTACATCTGCTGCAGCCTGCGGATCATAAGGATCTACTGTAATAGCATTTCTGTTATAATAAGGGTTTTTTCCGCGACTGGCACGCTTTATACGGAAACCGTTTTCGGAAAGGCTATCACTTTTTATTGATCTGAAAAGCTGCATCATTGAACCCTGATAACATTCTAACCGGTTCATTCGCCATTCTTTTTGCTGCTTCGGAGTTCCCTTCATCTCTTCAAAATAAGATTCTCCTCCAAAGTAAACGTTGGATGTATTTATGTCCTTAACAAAAAAGTTAAGCAGGAATTTAATCTTATAACCTAATGCATCGTTTTCTATCTCAATAAATTTATCTGATCGTGCGCTAAACCCACCACGGGCATCGATATCGTAAAATTTAACCTCGTACGGATTAAGTATTTTACATTCTCTCGCGAAAATTGAATTACCGAAAAACTCTGTTTCAAACATAGGAAAACAGGGAGAAAGTTTAGGCTTAGCCTTGATAACCACTTCTGTTAAATTATTGTTGGACGACTTTAATGCTATATCTTTTAAATCGATATTACCAGTTACATTAAGCATTGTATGATAGGGTTCATAACCAACAATAGTTACTAAAAGTTGGCAACGACCTGCAGGTACTTGGTGTAAGTTGAATACGCCGTCATCATTAGTGCTGGTAGAAATCATCGTATTGTTAATAAAAGCTACTACTAGGCGTATAGGGGTTTTGTCGGTTGTGTTTATAACCCTGCCCGTAATAGTATACTGGGCGTTGCTGTTAAATGCTATAAATATTAAGAAGATTGTAAGGTATTTAAACATGAGTAAATGGGGGTATAATTGCTGTTGATAATATTGAGTTTAGTAATATAAAGCTAAGGAATATTGTAAAGCTCTTTAGTACGTATGAAAATTTTTACAATTTGATAAGTATATAGTGTCGCAATAAATTATTAACCCCTACAATAAATAGGTGCTTTTTTTGTTAAAGAATGTTAAAGAGGCGTCTTTAAATGTCTTTTGAAGAAAAATTTACATTTACTTTAAACCTTTTTACGGAACTTTGGTCTATATAAAAAAGTAACATCTTGCATTATGAAAAAAATCTTATTTTTATTAGCTATCGGCGGTGCGTTATTTACCGCTTCTTGTACAAAAAGGTATGACGTTGTTCAACCCAACCAACATTATACTGCTGTTGTTAAACCAAGTGATTGGAGTGTAACCGCTGATGGTAAATCAGATTCTGTTTCACTACCTGCAAAGCAAATTGGTAATTATTTTAACCAACAAGGTGCGGTTTTAGTTTATTTCTCATTTTTCGAAGGAGTGTATGAGCAAATACCAGAGGTATATAACAATGTATCATACAGCTATTACAATGACGCTGGAAATTTAGTATTATACTCACAAGATGCTGGCGGTACTACACCATATTTGCCAACACAAGACATTACTGTAAAATTAGTTTTAGTAGCTGCTAATTAGAGATTGGTGAATGGAGATTAGAGATTAGTTTCAGCAATCCTATTGAAATTAAAAAGCCTTCGATATAATATCGAAGGCTTTTTTTATATGCTTAGGGATAGATTAGATTGAAACTAATCTCCATTTACTAATCACTATTTCTCCATCTGTTCAATAACAGCTTGTGAAACGCCGGTGAAGGAGAATCCGCCATCATGGAAGAGGTTTTGCATAGTAACCATTTTGGTTAGGTCAGAGAATAAGCTAACGCAGTAATCAGCGCACTCATCCGCTGTCGCATTACCAAGCGGGCTCATTTTTTCAGCATAGCTAATGAATCCATCAAATCCTTTAACACCTGAACCAGCAGTGGTACGGGTTGGGGATTGAGAAACGGTGTTGATACGAACTTTCTTTTCAACGCCATAGAAATAGCCAAAGTTACGTGCAATACTTTCCAGCATTGCTTTTCCGTCGGCCATATCATTATAGCTTGGGAATACGCGCTGGCCTGCAATGTAAGTAAGGGCTACGACAGATCCCCACTCGTTAATCGCATCTTCTTTCATAGCTATCTGTAATACACGGTGTAAGCTGATCGCTGAAATATCAAGGCCTTTATGGGTAAAATCGTAATTGTTTTCGGTATAGGGTATGTTTTTACGCACGTTAATGCTCATGCCTATTGAATGTAGGATAAAATCCACACCGCCGCCAAAATGTTCTTTGGTTTTAACAAATAAGTTGGTAATATCTTCTGCACTGGTAACATCAGCCGGGATAACGGGTGCGTTAATCTCTTCTGCCAGTTTATTGATAGTTCCCATACGCAAAGCGATAGGAGCGTTGGTTAATACTAATTCGGCACCTTCGGCATAACAATGCTGTGCTGTTTTCCAGGCGATAGAATTTTCATCCAGCGCACCGAATATGATTCCTTTTTTGCCTTTTAATAAATTATAAGCCATGTTTTGGTTTGTTTTATAAAGCGGTAAAGTTATAAAATTATTTATCAGTTAGTTTAAAATTGATAGTGACAGAAAACTCGTTTTCTGATCTTCTTCCAACATAATTAGCCGCTCTCCATTTCGGGGATTTTTTAATAGCATTTATTACCTGTTCATCACAACCGTAACCAAGCCCTCGAATTATTCTGAAATTAGTTAAAGATCCATCCTTCTCTACAGTAAAAGCAATTTCTACATCGCCTTCAATATTGTTTTCAATGGCTTTATCAGGGTAAGAAATATTTGACTTGATAAGATCAATGAAACCCTGTCTTCCTCCATTACGATATTCAGCCTCGGATACTATACCTATCCCACCGTAATCCATTATATGCGCATTTGTAAGTACTTTAAATGTTGGTTTGGGTTTTTTTTTAATTTTTCTTTTTGATGTAACCTCGATAAGTGGTTCACCAAGGTTGTTGCTTGTTATTGCCGGAAGATGAATCTCAACATACCTGCTTCCGTTGTTAATTATACGGATATCCTTTTTGTCCCAATAAAGCTCTAAAGTATCTTTAACTAAAGCGCCATTTAATTTAAATCTTCCTGTTGAATCTGTTTGGGTATAAACAGGGTATCCCGAATATACCATTTGCCTGTTTTGAGAATAGATCTGAAGAAAACTTACAGGATGGTTCAGTACATCATAAACCATTCCGTGAATATTGATCGTATCCTGCTGTACAACTTTATAAACAGGTGTATCGACACTTATATATTGAGCTTTGCATATACTGAAGGCAGTTAATAGAAAAAGCAATGAGCAAATACTTTTCATGCATTAACTATTTAATAACTCCCTTGCGTTCTGTAAAGCGCTTTCGCCGGGTTTATCGCCGCTTAGCATTTTGGCTATTTCCAGTACGCGTTCCTGTTCGTTTAATTGTTTAATGCGGGTGTTAGTAGCTGCGCCTTCATCATCTTTGTAAACAAAATAATGGCTTTGGCCCTTACTGGCAATTTGCGGTAAGTGGGTTATGGTGATCACCTGCAGGTTATCTGCCAGTTTTTCCATTATCTGTCCAACCTTATTGGCTACTTCGCCGCTTACTCCTGTATCTATCTCATCAAAAATGATAGTAGGTAAAGCGGTATTTTGCGCTACCAGCGATTTGATGCTCAACATTAATCTTGATAGCTCACCGCCTGAAGCAACTTTGCTCATCTCCGCCAAAGCATGCCCTTTGTTTGCGGAGAATAGAAAACGCACATGGTCGATACCATCTTTAATTAGTTCTCCGGTATTGGAAGTATCAATCTTAAGCGCTGAATTCGCCATGCCCATTTCGGCAAGCGTTTCCAGTACCTGTTTTTCAATTTGTGGGATGATCTTGCTGCGGTTAGCTGATAGTTCTGCAGCTAATTGTTCCAGGTCTTTTTTATCGGCAGCTAATTGGTTGTTTAATTTTTCTATCGTTTCATCACCAAAAACGGCTTGTTGTATTTTGCCTGAGAGGTCATCCTGTATCTGTAATAAATCGGCAGTGGTATTTACACGGTGTTTTTTTTGCAGATTATAGATCAGGCTTAAACGGACATTGATCTCCTCAACGCGTGCCTCGTTGGTATGGGTACGTTGTTCAATGGTATCAATCTCAGCGGCAATATCCTTTAGCTCGATAATGGTACTATTGAGGCGCTGGTGTATCTCGATAATTTCTGGATTGAATTTCTCTAATGCTGATAATTGATGCGCTGCCTCACGAAGCTGTATCAATGCAGAGGTTTCACCCTCATTCATTAAATAATAAGCGCCTAACAGGTTGCGTTTTATTTCACCGGCGTTATTTAGCGCATATAGTTCCTGCTCCAATAATTCCTGCTCATCAGTAGATAAAGTCGCTTTTTCCAACTCATCAAACTGAAACTGGAAGTAATCTAAATCAGCTTTTGCTTTATCACTTTCCTCAATTAATTGCTGCAGGCGTGATGTGGATTTTTTATATGCTTTGAATTTTGCGCGGTAACCATTTAACACATCATCGTGCTTGGCCACAGAATCAACTATCAGTAATTGAAATTCAGGGTCGTTAATTTCCAACGTAGCGTGTTGTGAGTGGATGTCGATCAGCTTTTCGCCTAATGCTTTAAGCGAATTAAGATTTACTGGGGTATCATTAACAAAAGCCCGGGATTTACCATCGGCAGAGATCTCGCGCCTTAAAACGGTTTCGGCTTCGTAGTCAAGATCGTTATCCTCAAAAAAGGATTTTAGGTGAAACCCTTCTATTTTAAAAGAGCCTTCGATAACGCATTTTTTTTGTTGATTGTAGAAATATCTACTCTCGGCCCGTTGACCTAATATAAGCGAAAGGGCGCCGAGTATGATTGATTTACCCGCGCCCGTTTCACCTGTAAGTATATTTAACCCTTTATCAAAACTGATTTCCAGGTTGTCAATTAAAGCGTAATTACTAATAGAAAGCCTTTGGAGCATAGCGTTAAAATAAGAACGCTAAAATACAAAATACTTTGTTAAGGCTTGGTTAGTTTGCGCTCTTTGTACTGTCTATCGGTATGTTTTTTAGGTTTCTATTAACCTCGTCCTGTATGTTTTTTTGCATGTCTTCCATCTGCTTTTTCCACTCAGGGCTGTTGAATTGCTCGCTCATTTTTTCAGCTTGCTTTTGCATTTCCTTCGCCTGTTTCCTCCAAACCTCGCTGTTAACTTGTTTACTCATATGCTCAGCTTGTATTTTTATTTCAACCATTTGTTTCTTAAATTCAGGGCTGTTAACATATTGCTCACTCATTTTCTTGGCCTGTACCTTCATGTCTTCCATCTGTTTTTTGAATTCAGGACTGTCGAATTGCGCTTTCATTTTCTCAGCCTGGTCTTTCATTTCTTCTCTTTGCTTCTTCCATTCTTCACTGTTAGCTTGTTTGCCCATTTTTTCAGCCTGAATTTGCATGTCTTTAATTTGCTTTTTCCATTGCGGACTGTTGAATTGTTCCTGCATTTTCTTAGCCTGCATCTTTATTACAAACATTTGCTTTTTAAATTCAGGGGTCATCTTAAAGTTTACTGCTGATGCAAAGCGCATGCTATCGTCAAACTTAAAATCAAACGATGGGTTCTCTTCTAAAAATTCCTTTTTGTCTGATGCGGGCATTTCGCTTAAGGAGTTATACTCTTTCTTATCGCCTTTATCGTCCTCAATAACTATTTTAAATTTCTTTTTAGTGGTGTCATTCAACAATTTGGCGGTAGCGGTATCAGCATAAAGTGCAATGAATTTCCTTTTGTGAGTTGTATGTATAGGATAATTAGCCGTTAAATGGGCAGTAGGAGTAGTCTCCTTTAAATAGAAGTGTATTTTATGTGCTTTTTTCGCGGTTGTTTTTGCAGCACTATACTGTGGTATACCCCAGGCCAACAATGTGCCAATAGCTGCTATAGTGATAATTACAAGCAAGTTAAATTTGGGTAATGAATCTTTCGTTTCCATGGTGTTTAATCTTTTAATTCTGTTTAGTAATGGATATTTCTTGTTGCCGGCAGATGCCATGGCCAGCGCATAATGCTGACTGTTTTGCTGCGCGATAACCAGCAGCGCTTTGGAGTAAGTGAAATTGTTGTAATCAGCATCGACAACCATATCATCGCAGCAATGCTCACGCTCTAACCTGATGGTTTTTGAGATCAGCCAAACAAATGGGTTAAAGCAGAGGATGGTTTCCATGATGCATTGCAAAATGTTAAGCAAGTAATCATGGCGTTTTATGTGCGATAGTTCGTGCATCAATATGGCCTCAACCTGGTTGCTATCGAGGTTATTGATAAGCGACAGGGGGAATATAATGATAGGTTTTAGATAGCCGATAGTTAAAGGAATAGATATATGTTCCGAAAAATACAACGATACTGTTTTAACGATTTTTAGATTCTTGCATATTTCCTGCGCCTTGTTGGTCCACGAAATATCTGTTTGCAGGTTTTTTTGTTTGCGGATGTGGTGGATATGTACAAAACCGCCGGTTAATTTAATGGCTTGTAGTATCAAACCTATCATATATAAGCCTGTTATGTATTTGGCATATTGTGTAATTAAGCCTTCTGCCTGTTGTAATAAAGAAGGTGTGTGCGTTACGCCTAAAATAAGGTTACTGGCGGGTGTAACCATCGCGTAATTAGCCATGGCCACATTGTGCAGGTAAATTTTGAGCAGGTTGGCCATAAACCAGCAGCAAATAATAGTCAGGCCTAGGTAATTAGCATCGTATTTGTATTTTGAGGTAATACCGGGGAACAGTTGCACCAATACCTGTAATGCAACATAAACTAATAGTGCCTGCCCAACAGACTCAAATATGGCCTGGCCAAGGGCGTTGATAAGGATGCTCGTTGTCATAACTAATTGTTTTTTTCTAAGTTATCCAGATAGTTTTTTATCATGTCCAGTTCTTCTTTGGATGCCTGCTTATTACTAAGCACCTGCATCACCAATTGCGACGAAGACCCATTAAACACAGTTGATATGATCTTATCTAATGCTGTATTCTGCGCCTGTTCACGAGTGATCAACGCTTTGTATAAATGTGTTTTGGCGGTGGTATCGCGTTCAACCAAACCTTTGTCGTGCATAATCTGCATTAATTTAAGGGTGGTAGTGTAACCGGCATCTTTTGTTTTCTCCAAAACCTCATGTACCTCACGCACCGAGCACTGGCCCTTTTCCCAAATGATCTGTAGTATTTCAAGCTCGCTTTCTGTCGGTTTCATTTCCATCTTTCTGTATTACGAATTCTTTCGTACAAATATGTACGAAAGAATTCGTATATGCAAATTATTTCACATTATTTAACAAAAGAGACAAGAAATATTTGGGAATGTTGCATAATGAAGACTACTCACCCCGACTTGCTTCGCCCGTCGACTCTCTCTTCGCCTGCGGCGGAAAGAGGGTGGGAAGAATGTGGCGTTAGGGATTGAAACGGATACCGGCCTAGTGGTTAAGGCCTGTGTAGTATGAGTGTAAAGCCCAGGCCGGAGGCAACGCCCCAAGTTATCGTTAAAATGATTGGCATTCTGAGTATAGCGAAGAATCTATACGGTGTAAACTATTTTACAGATTCTTTACTTCGTTCTGAATGACAAAGAAGGTGAATACTATTTATTGCCTTGCAGCGTGGCGTATTTATTCCCATCGCCGGGATCGGCCTGGGTAAGTATGTTCATTGCTGCTGTCCTATCCTGCGGATCAGCCTTGGTAAAAATAGAAACAAGCTCATCACTTTTAGCAGTATAAAATACCAGCGGATACATGGCACCTAGGCGGGTACGGTCGATCTGTTGCAGACCGGGTAGCAGATTGGCAATTACTTTAATGCCCTTGCCGGTATTATCGGCCATTATATCAAGCCCGTTGCGATGATAATCATACATAAAGCTACGCAGTGGGTCATAGGCTTTATCATTCAGATTTTCAGATAGCCAGTAGCGGCTCACATTGTTATTATCAAAGGCCTTCCAACCAGCATAGCTTGATGTTTGCGCAAGATTAACTACGTTTTGCGCAAGCGTAAAGTACTGCGTACCCCCGTACCGTGAAAAGGTATCATAATCCATACCTATAATAATATAGGCGTAAAATGCCATTATCGAGCTTAAATTACTGGTAAAGCTTTGGTCGGAATAATCAATGGTTTGGCCTTGTAGATAAGTGAAGTCGATGTTCTTATCATTTAGCAACATTAGGGGGCTGCTGTAGGTCGAATTAAAAACCGGTCTTGATGATTGCACCTGTAATTCGCCGCTAAAGCTGCTGCTGCCATCCCAACTGGTTACATTCAGCACAAATGTACAATCAAATCTTTCCTGCGACTCAATCTGATCGGCGCACCATTTGTGGCCGTTTAAAAAGGTCTTCATAGCTGTTTCCAGTTCAGTAAATATGCGCTTGTTGGTGGTTTGTATTTTTGGGGATAAAACCGATACCCTTGCATTCAAATCCTGACCGAAAGCGGCGCAGCTTAAACAAATAAATAACAGGTAAAGGCTAATTTTTTTCATTACTTTATTAATTCAGCAACTTTTTGGCAAATATCCCGGGCAACTTCATCTTTGGTTTTTAGGTCGAAAGTTGTTTTGTTAAGGTTATGGTCAATAATGGTTATTTTATTGGTGTTGCCTTTAAACCCGGCACCCGCGTCGTTGAGCGAATTTAATACAATAAAATCAAGATTCTTCTTTTTTAGTTTTAAAATGGCGTTTTGCTCCTCGTCGTTCGTTTCCAGCGCGAAGCCCACTAGTAACTGGCCATCCCGTTTTTTCTGGCCTAATGTTTTTAATATATCAACAGTGCTTTGCAGTTCTATATTAAGGTTGCCGTTTTGTTTCTTTATTTTTTGGGGTGATGGATCAATAGGCGTATAATCGGCAACGGCGGCGCTCATCACGCAAACATCAGCATTAATATAATTTGTTTCACAAGCCTGCAGCATTTCGGCAGCAGTGGTAACATCAATGCGATTTACGTATTGTTTGCTGGTTTGGGCAGTTGGGCCGGAAATAAGTGTTACATCGGCACCCATGGCAGCAAATTCATCAGCAATAGCAAAACCCATTTTACCCGACGAATGGTTGCCAATAAACCTTACCGGGTCAATAGCCTCATAAGTAGGGCCAGCGGTGACTAATACTTTTTTACCGCTTAACGGGAGTTTTTTTTTTAGCTGCGCGGATAGAAACGCAATAATCTCTTCAGGTTCTGCCATTCTTCCTTCGCCGTGCAGGCCGCTGGCCAGTTCACCCGTGCCCGGATTGATCAGTATGTTTCCATATGATTGAAGCTTTGCTACGTTTTGCGTAGTTGCCGGGTGTTTCCACATATCCAGATCCATCGCAGGAGCGAAGTATACCGGGCATTTAGCCGAAAGATAAACTGCCAATAGCAAGTTATCACAAAAGCCATTAGCCATTTTGGCAAGGGTGTTAGCTGTGGCGGGGGCTATAATCAAAGCATCTGCCCATAAACCTAATTCCACATGGTTATTCCATTCGCCGCTTTCGGGTATAAAATAATCAACCAATACTGGTTTTTTTGATAGGGTAGCAAGGGTTAAGGGTGTAATAAAGCTAGTGGCATCTTTGGTCATAGTTACCTGTACATCGGCACCGGCCTTAACCAATAACCGTACTAATAAAGCCGATTTATACGCGGCTATACTTCCGCAAACTCCTAAGATGATCTTTTTACCCTCAAACATATAATAGCCGTTTTGCTGGTGCAATGGTAATAAATTTAAAATTAAACAAAAAAACTCCCCAATGGGGAGTTCCAAAATATTTTTTTGTGTTATCCGCTTTAAGCGGATAAAGTATTATTGTTGCTCTTTAGCAGGGTTACGGTGATATACCTTACCATCTAAAAATTCCTGAACTGCTACTAAAGTAGATTTAGGTAATTTTTCGTAGTATTTAGATATTTCAATCTGCTCGCGGTTTTCAAATATCTCTTCTAAGTTATCGTTAGATGAAGCAAACTCAGAAAGTTTCGCATGTAATTCTTCCTTGATATTATTTGAAAGCTGGTTAGCCCTTTTCGACATAATTACAATCGACTCATAAATGTTGCCTGTTTCGGTATCCAACTCACGTAAATCGCGTGTCACTGTGCTGCTTGCAACAGCAGGCTTGTTAATGTTTGTAGTACTCATATCTTTTAATTTGGTATTTTCTGATCATTATTCCCTTTTTCTGATGGCGGCTGGGATTTTACCGTATCTTTCTTTGCAATTTTACGTGCAAGCCTTTGGTCGGTAGCTGCTTCGGCTAGTATGTTTTTAGCTTGTGCTATGCCACGTTCACTATCTTTTTTCAAAACAGCAACGTCACTTAAATATTTACTGTTCGGGTATTTGTCTCTAAACTGGTCGGCATCGGTAATAGCCAGTGTAAAACGATCTTCCTGTAAAAACTCAGCACTTTTCTTTGAATATAAGTATTGAGCCTTAATCGTTAAATACTCCATTTCCTCAGCATATTTAGTATCAGGGTAATCACGTAATGAGTTACCGAATGATATAACCGCTGACTGGAAATCGCCAATAGTTAAATATAACTTAGAGTTAGCGTATGATTTTTCTTCCAGCTTGTCGCGTAAGTTTTGTATCAGTTTACCTGCTTCAGCAACACGCTCGCTTTTTGGGTATAAGTTGATGAATAACTGCAAGGCATCAATAGCGCTTAAAGTATTCGATTGATCAAGCGAGAAGATCGGCGAATCCAGGTAATAGCAATAAGCTGCCATAAACCGGCACTCCTCGGCCCTTGTACTGTTAGGGTAAGTATCAGCGAAAGATTTAAAGTGGTACCTGGCTGATGTATAATCATGCAACCTGTAGTTGGTGTAAGCGTAGTAGTAGTATAAATCTTCCGCCTGCTCTTGTCCGCGGTAGCGGGCAACCAATACATCAAAAAGCTCTAAAGCTTTGCTATAGTTCTTTTTGTTATAAAGCCTGATGGCCTCTTTATATTTTTTGGCGTAATCGTTACTTGCTTTTAACTTCTCAAACTTGCTTTTGCAACTGCCAAATGCAAGTAGTAATACAATTAAAATAGCCCCTAATAAATAGTATTGTTTTTTAAACATCGTGCAAAGATAGTTGAATAATGTAATTCAGTCAATTATTTTATTTATAAGCAGCTAATATATAGCCACTTTTTTGTACACGTGTTATATATATATAGTATTTAACATCTTTTAACCTTTATATAGGTTAAACAAACGGGGTTATTGCTATATAGTATAAGAGAGGAAAAACTATCTGTTTCGCTGCCGACTTATATATCAGTATATATACTATAGTATAAGGGATTTGCTTTATGGCTATGTCATTCGTTTACCCGGCACACATTTACTGTATATAATAATGTAGGTAGCTCTTTTACGATATGACTGTTCGCTTATATACATTGTGGCGTATAGCTATATACTATAATAATATAGCCGCGTTATTTATGGTTATGACTATTCGCTTGTATCTCCACTATAATAGCTCTATATAATACTATATAATGTAGGTGGCAGTTTAAGTATGTTTAACTGTGCGATGTGATATTGAACGCAGTTGAATGTGTTACTATTCCGGGAGCTTTTTAGATGTTTTAAATATATAAGTAATGATAGGTGATATTTCTGTAAATTTTTCTTGCTGATTTGCAAAGCTTTACAAGTTTTATTGAAAAATTATTAGGTAAGCCATTGCAGAATATGAAAATGTGATTACCTTTGCAACCCGCAAAAAAAGGTAACGCGATGTTGCTTTTAGCAGGTGAAAAAAAGTTGAAATAAATACTGCAAAATACAAAAAGGTTTATACCTTTGCAGCCCGCAATTGAGGGAGAAAAGTAGAGGATTGGGAGCGGGAAAAAGAAACTTTAAAATTTAAAAAATAAAGTTTGCAAATAACAAAAAGGTTTCTACCTTTGCAATCCCAAATCGAACGGGAAAAAAAGAAAGGCCGGAAGGCAGAAAGTTGAGAGCCGAGAGGCTGGAAACGAAAAGCCGGGAGGCAAAAAATCCGGAAGCGATTTCCGGATCACAAAATTAAAAAAGTTAGCCTTGCAATAAGGCAAAACATAAATAAACCGAACCGTGAGGCGAGGGAAAAAGTTCTTTTAAGAAATAGAAAATCATGTAGCGTAGCAGGCTAGGAAATCGGAACCGCAAGGGGAGGGTGGAGTAGTTTGAATACGAGAGAGAAAGAGGGGATCTGTGAAAAGATATATAATAATACACAGATTCTATTAATTGATAATAGGGTCAGTGAACAAACAAAACATTTTACAATGGAGAGTTTGATCCTGGCT
>JAMFRP010000030.1 GCA_026224775.1 Bacteroidota bacterium | reverse complement strand
CTAAAGTTTCCTGATTTCTGCCGACAATAACTCCTTTAGCACCTTCATTTTTAAATGCTTGGGCAATGCCGAACCCAATGCCGCTATTACCACCTGTAATAACTGCTACTTTGTTTTTTAATCTACTCATTATTTTTTTTTAAATTGGGTTTGTAGGCATCTCGGAAGCACGCGCCATTGCTTGCGTGTCGACATACTCCCGGACGTTTGTCACTTTGCCATTTCGAACGGTAATTGCGATGACAAAATGGTCCTCGAACTTTTTATTCGTGGCTTTGACTTTCCCCTTACTGGAGCCGATGACCAGAACCCGGTCTCCCTGCGCTACAAATTCGGGGGGCTCCGGGAATGAAGTTTCCAGCTTTTCGGTGGACTTCTGAACCAAATCCAATAATCCCGCGTGCCCGTGGCGTGTGCCGGCCAGCGGCCAGTCCTCGCCCGGAGTGATCCACTCAATATCTTCGGCAGACAACGCCAGCATACCTTGCTTATCGCCGCGCCCGAATGCTGCAAATAAGTCCTCCACGATCCGGAGATTCTCTTGTGTTATTTCGTCTTTCATTTTTTTTGAGTTTATAGATTTTTAAAAACCATACATACCACCCGAAACCGAAATTTGCTCACCCGTGATCCACGCTGAATCATCTGAAGCAAGAAATACGACAGCTTTCGCAATATCTTCGGGCCGGCCTCTGCGGCCAAGCGGTGTATTGGCAACAAACATTTTCTCATACTCACTGCCAGCAGTGACGCCCGCACTAGCTGCACCTTCTGTTTCCGTAGCTCCCGGTAAAATAGAATTAATACGAACGTTTTTTGCACCCAGCTCCTTCGACAATGAGATCGTTATGGCATCTAATGCCGCTTTAGTTGCAGAGTACAGCGAGGCTCCCGGAAGAGGGTATTTGCTTGCACCCGAACTGATATTGATGATATTGCCGCCCTTATCGCCAAACAGTTTTAAGGATGCCTGGATAGTCAATATAGGACCCAAAACATTGACATTGAAATGCTGATGAAAAGCTTCTACGGTTGCCTGTTCAATAGGTAAATATGACTGAAAGACCGCGTTGTTTACTAAAATATCCAATGTGCCGAAAGCCTTCTTTGTTTCTTCAAACAGCCTGGTTACATCGGCTTCATTCGATACATCGGCCTGTACCGCAATGGCTATGCCTCCATTGTCGGTTATCTCCTTAACTACGTTATCTGCGCCTTCTTTACTTGAGGCATAATTTACAACTACCTTTGCGCCTTCTGCCGCAAAGTATTTTGCGATAGATGCACCTATTCCTTTTGAAGCACCGGTAACTACGGCTACTTTGTTTTTTAATTTACTCATTTTGAAAATTATTTTGATTATTTAATGGCACGAGTTACAAACTCGCGCCGGCTTGGGGTCAATTATTTACTTAGCCAAATAGGTCATACCACCATCAACAAGGAGTTCAGCACCAAGCATGAACGAAGAATCATCAGAGGCCAGGAAAACCGCTGTTTTACCAATGTCAGATGGTTGCCCAATTCTGCCTGTCGGCATTACACTTGCAAAGTGCGTTTTTAGACCTTCAATTTGTTCTGCGGGAACAAACTTTTCGAATGCTGGTGTGTCTGTTGTGCCTGGTGTTATTACATTTGCTCTAATTTTTCTATCTAAAAGATCGCTTGAAAATGCTTTTGCAAAAAAGATTACAGCCGCTTTTGCAGCACCATAAAGGGTAAATGACGCATGTGCTCGATGTGCTGCATTTGATCCGATAAGAATAATAGAACCACCATCATTCATATAAGGCAGTGCTTTTTGAACAGTGAAGTAAACACTTTTCAGGTTTAAATCCATTGTCTTGTCATAGTCGGCTTCGCCAATATCTGCAACAGTTCCTATAGTTCCACCACCCGCATTGGCTACAACCACGTCTATTTTACCAAATTTTTCAGATGCTTCTTTAAACACTCTTTCCAGGTTGGCAAGGTTGGTTACATCGGCATTTATGGCTATAAAATTATCTCCAAGTTGAGCCACAGAACTATTTAAAGTTTCCTGATTTCTGCCGACAATAACTCCTTTAGCGCCTTCATTTTTAAATTCCTGGGCAATGCCAAACCCGATACCACTGTTGCCGCCTGTAATCACGGCAACCTTATTTTTTAATCTACTCATTATTTCTATTATTTAATGTTTGAGTGACAAAGGTAGACTACTAAAGTTATTTTTAGTAACTTTGTACTTGAAAGTAACAGTAACACAGAGGTAACCAAGTAACATTATGAAGTGTGCAATAGAAGAGTTTCAACAGGAGCAAAAGAAAAGAATGAGAGCCGTTCAAGATTCAATGGACGTGCTGAATGGGAAATGGAAAATTTCTATTATTTCGTCTATTTGCTGTTACGGGAAAAGGCGATTTTCCGATATTTTGAATGATATAGAAGGAATTTCTAACAGAATGTTGAGCAAAGAATTAAAGGAATTAGAAATAAACCAGTTAATAAAACGAACCGTTTTAGATACACAACCCATAATGGTTCAATATGAACTTACGGAACACGGCAATACGTTGCAAACCATCATCACCAATCTTACAGATTGGGGAATTTTTCACCGGGAGAAAATTGTCGGGAAATAAGGTTTGTTCTTTGTTGGATCTCGTGCTGCCACTGCAACCAATAACTTCGTATTAACCATTCTCAACCCAAGTCAATAAAATACAAAAAGCCCAACAGCTATTGCGGTCAGGCTTCTCAATTTTGTGGAGCGGGTGGGAGTCAGGTCGAACATTTTATTCCTCTTTTATTGATTGTTAGTGAATTGTAAATCAATAAGTTATTTATTTCATGTGTTACATTTTGTTTTCTTAACTACGGATTTTTTAGCAATAAGTAATCAATAAATATCCATTTAATAAAAAAATTGCAGCAAAAAATGTTCGACTGTCGAACACATCTTGGTCCAAAGCTTCAGTTTACTTCATTAATTGGTCATTGTAAAAGTCACATTTCCCGCCTGCCCATCAGAGCCATCGAAACCGGATCTGCCATCCTGGCCATTTAAACCACTATTCCCATTCGGGTTTCCGATGCCCCCGCTTCCGCCCATGCCACCTTTACCGGCCCTACCCCCAGATCCCCCTTTACCTGCAATACTAATTGTTTTAATCAGGTTTAGAAATGGTTTAACAGCAGGCGAATAAACAACAGTAATGTTTCCGCCATTACCCCCCATACCGCCGTCCTGGCCGTTCCCGCCATCCTGACCGTTGCCGCCATCTCCACCCGGACCGGTTACTAAATTGGTAGTAGTGGTAGTTGTACCATCGCTATTGGTTGTGGTTTCTACATCAGCTGAAACTGTTCCGGGCGCGCCCGGTGTACCGGCAAAACCATCTATGCCATTTATACCATCACTGCCATCTGCACCTTTACTTGAAATATCAATCGAACCTCCATTTGTATTGATCCAATAATTATAGGTTTTTTGCGTAGCATCATTTTTTATCTTAATTTTTAGCAATTGAGCATTGATAATCGAATCGTGATAAACATCTGCCGTTATGTTTAAACCGTACCCTGCTCCGCTAGATTGTATGTTACATTGATAGTTTGCAACATAATCGAGTAAGACGTTAAGCGTATCGGTTATAGCGGTGTTTTTTGCAAATAAAGCTATCAACTGTATTTTATCATTTTTAATTTTGGTTGGGTCTTTATCAATTTCTAAATCGTCTTTTGATTTCGAAATATGAACACCGTTAAACAGGAAAGCAAAATCTTTTAAATTCTTCTTCACCGGGGCCCATGTGTCAATGAACATTTTGTGATCAAAGTATTTTCGCACACCAAACTGAACATGGTCGCCAGGGGCTTTAGATAAATTCCCTGTGGTTAAAATATTTATCTTAGTTTCATAATTATAGGGTATTTTTTGACTGAATAACCAGTTTCCTTTACTGCTGAAAAATAAAAAGGATTTTTTTGTGTAAACATTAACTGATAGTGAATCTCCTTTTTTATATAATTTCCCACTTCCTTTTATTTTAATTTTTCCATTTGAGTAATTTCCGCTATCCACTTCTATTTTATATTTCGACCAATTATCAGCACCATTTAAAAAACCTTTGGTTTGTGATTTTTGTCCCTTGCCAGATATGGCTATGATACCTATAGGCAACGAATTGCCTTTTATGCGTAATACAGCCGGACTGTATTCAAGAAGATATTTTTGCGTGTCTGCTTTTGCATTACTAACACGCGATTGAGCAATTATAGGCGAGCACCAAATTAAAGAGACGAGAACTGTAATAAAGAATTTCATAGGTATCGATAGGGCTAACTAACCTTCGTTAAAACTAAGATAAGTAAATACCGAAAAGGTTTAAGTAAAGGCTGAATTAAAATGTTTTGGTTAATTGTAAAGTATTTTGGAAGAAATTATCTAACACCTATTTTAGGACTTGGTATATGACATAATGTGTTCTAAAAGAGGTGCTTAATGGAATAAAAAGGGGGTATATCCCACTTAATAAATACTCCGTTGAAATATTAAACAGGTACACTGAAATGTTTAGGGCATTACCAATAATTTCAAATCAAAACTTCAATAAGTACTTAAAAGAACTTTGCAAAGATGCTGGAATAGATGAACAAACCGAAATTATACCATATAAAGGAGCCGAAAAGATCTCTAATTTCTATCCAAAGCATGAACTGATTAGCGCCCATACAGGGAGAAAAACTTTTGCCACATTGTCTTTAGAAAAAGGAATATCGGCAGAAACAGTAATGGGTATCACTGGACATTCAGATTATAAAAGCTTTCAACGTTACATAAAAGTCACAGAGGAAAGAAAGCGTAATGAAATGCAAAAAGCGTGGGGTGTTCCCCAATGCCCAGGGTTTGCGCTGTTCAACAGTAGTTTAGCTATTTTTAGCCCCATAAATAGCCCCGCAAGAGTATGAAAAACCCGTAAATAACTAATTTATAGTTGTTTACAGGTTTTAAAAGTGGACGCAATGGGATTGAGTTAGAACCCAATCCTGCCCTATTGCCTGAAAACGAAGATTTTTTGATATTGATTAAAGACTTGCTGGATGCGGTTGAAATAATGGAAAAATCTCAAAGAGAATAGATCAGACAGATTATTGTCTCGATTTATTTATTATTGTATATGAATTTCTTTTTTTGCCAAATTGTTTGAAGAGTATCAGAGAAAAAATGACTCTGCTAATTTTAATATTACACTTTATATAAGCCTGTTTTGTTTTTTTCTTTTATTCGCTTTTTATTTGCCAATAAGCGAAACGGTAAGTAAAATATATCTGAATGGCAACCTTACTTATAATAAGTCAATCTTAATAATAGGAATTTTCTCGATCTTAGCATTAATCACTTATTCGGTTTATGTTATATATATCAAAAAAGGATTGATTCTTAATTTGACAAAAAAATATAAGGATAGGAAAATTAATCGGAGCCTATTATATTTATTAACTGTTCTTTTACCTTTAATTTTTTTGTTACTAGGCGCCACTATAACCGTGTTGGTGAAAGGCGGAACAATATTAAACTATCATTTTAAAGGTATTATATAACCCTGTTGCACAGATTTCAATTTGAATAATAACAAAAAAACCGTAAGCCAAACATACGTTCAACTTACGGTAAGTAATCCAGTGGAGGCAAGGAGATTGAATTAGAACCAAATTATTCTCTATTGCCAGCAAACGAGGATTTTTTGCTTTTGATCAAAGATCTGCTTAATATGGTTGAAGCAATGGAAAAATCAAGTTTTAAGGATTAGGAAATACGGGATAGAATTGAAAGAAAGATTGTGGAAATTGATAAGTAGGCACTCTGATTTTAATTCTAAATTTATATATGCAAAATAGAACAGAAGTAATACTTAGTAAGTTTACCGATTCATGGGTTGAAACTGAGCGCTTTTTTGATGATCTCATCAATAATTACTCTGGTTTTCAACGTCTAATGCCGTTTCGTATTTTTATTGGTGAATTAAAGCAGAAAGGAGAAGATAGATTTTTTCGACTTGGAAATTCTATGGATCGCTTGTTAATTTCCAGATCAGTAAACCACGGATTAAGACTTGATCAAAAATATATTATGATTGAAGCTTATGATAAAAAGTTTGAAGCAACTCTACGTGATGGAGAAAAGACATATAGGCAATATATGTTAGAGGATTTAAATGATAACCGACTAACTAATTTACTGAGGACATTAAAAGATACTTTAGTTGATTAAACAGTAACAAAAAACCGTAAGCCAAACATACGTTCAACTTACGGTAAGTAATTTGTGGAGCCGGAGGGAGTTTTTTTAAAACTACTTTAGGCTGATTGTCAATATCTTATAACAATAAAATTATTGCAGGTCTCTGAATAGGTCTCTCAAGCTAAGAGAGGCATAAAACGCTATGCTCTGTAGTAAAATTACCAATTTATTTTGTGAATTAAAAATAATTAGCGTTTAAAAAACAGGAAATGTTGTGGTGGATATCTGTTACATTAATTTAAGTTAATGATTATAAGACTCTTGCATAATTGAAACATGTTACTCTAATTTATTATCAGCGCAAATGTAATTTCTGAATGCGAAAGTATATCGAGCGTTTCTTAACTAAAATTTGTGCAGGTTTTCGATCATCGAATATAATTGCGAGAATTATATGAATTGCTGTTTGGGGAATGGCTTAATATATTTGCATCTATATAAATGCCGGCTTTTATTTCAGGGGCTCTTTTTTGTGTGGTGGATATTAATTCTACCAATTACTTCCCAGAAAATGCAAAAGGTCAGTAGCCAATTTATAAAGTTTTGTAGTTTGTGGGACAGTAAAATAGAGTGGGAAATTAAGTCGCTTAACGACCCTTATTGACTCTTATAGCTCCTTAATTACCCTTAACAGGAGAGATTACCACTGGTTATTTTTTAGGTTTTTAGGCCAGTTTTGGACGAATAAAATGAAAAAATTTTAAATAAATCTGAATAAATCCGGGATCGTCTTCGCTGCGCTTTTTATCCGTTTCGCCTAAAAAACTAAACAAGCACTATTTCAATGCCGCTGGAACCGTTAGGGATAGCAATGGAAATCCTTTGCAAAAGATTGTAGTGGATAGCCCAGGCCAAAGGCAACGGCATGATCGAGGAGAATGTCTCTTGGAATGAGTTTCGGGTGAAATTACCTTGACAAAAAGAATTATTACTTCCGGTTATTGAAAGTATTCCAGCGAGGTAATAGTTTTAAAGCACCGGAGTGCGCGGTCTATGTTTTACTATGCGAAAAACAAACATCACAGAATCAATTAGCGAAATATCACCAAACAAAAACAATAGTCAAATATGTAATTACCTTATTATCAATTGTAAAGGATTTGGCATGTCATTTGGCTTCGCATAGCCAAATCATTGAGAATTAAAATTAAAAGTATTACCTAACAGAATTGAAAACATGAGCAAAATTACAGTAAAAGACGGAACCGAAATTTATTACAAGGATTGGGGAACTGGGCAACCACTTGTTTTTCATCACGGCTGGCCATTATCAAGTGATGACTGGGACGGACAGATGATGTTTTTTCTACAGCATGGCTACAGGGTTATCGCACATGACCGCAGGGGCCACGGTCGTTCGAGCCAGGTATCGGAAGGACACAATATGGATACTTATGCAGCAGATGTGGCAGCATTAACTGAAGCGCTTGATTTAAGAAACGCTATACATATCGGGCACTCCACCGGCGGTGGTGAAGCTATTCATTATGCTGCTAAACACGGTAAAGGGCGTGTAGCCAAAGTTGCACTTGTTAGTGCGGTTACCCCGATAATGGTACAATCTGCAACAAACCCTGAAGGTGTTCCAATAGCTATCCTTGACGCGATACGCGAAGGCACTGCATTTAACAGATCACAATATTACGAGGACTTTACGATACCGTTTTATGGCTATAATCGTGAGGGCGCGAAAATATCACAAGGCGTTAGGGACAACTGGTGGCGCCAGGGAATGATGGGTAGTGTAAAAGCGCACACGGAAGGTATTGCGGCTTTTTCAGAATTTGATTTTACAGAAAGCCTGAAAAGTGTAGATATCCCTGTACTGGTTTTGCATGGCGAAGATGATCAGATTGTGCCATTTCCTATTTCAGGAGCAAAATCTATAAAGCTGTTGAAACATGGAAAATTGATCTCTTATCCAGGTTTCCCTCATGGAATGCCGGTTACAGAAGCGGCAACTATCAACAAGGACCTTTTGGAATTTATTAAATCATAATTTGAATTTTAATCAAGGCGCGTTATTAAGATTCCTTTTTAACGCGCCTTGGCTATCAAGTTTAGACTTACTGTTCAGTCCTGTGCTCCTTGACCATTTAATTGACCTATAGGTAAGGAGAATCTTAAGCCCTTTGAACAGGACTTATTATCGATGTTGATAGGGTTTCGATTAAAGCTTTGCGGATAACATTTATAGAGGATAAATCAATGAACCTGATTTATTTGATTGATAAACAATAAAATAAAATAATGACAACCATTCTAAACATCATATCAAGCCCAAGGGGCGAAGCTTCGATAAGTAATAAATTGTCGAATGCAATAATAGATAAGCTGCTTGAGCGAGATCCATCTCTGATAGTCAAAGTCAAAGACTTGACCAAAAGCCCATTTCCCCATCTGGAGGAGTCCCATTTGAACGCTTTTTTTACACCTGTAGAAAAACATACTGAAATTGATAAAATCGCGATCAAACATTCGGATGAAGCTATTAAAGAATTAATGAATGCTGACATAATAGTGTTAGGCGCACCAATGTACAATTTTGGAATTCCATCGACATTAAAGGCTTGGATAGATCATATTGCCAGGGCTGGTATAACCTTTAAGTATACACCAGACGGTCCGCAAGGGTTAGTAAAAGGAAAGAAAATCTATCTGGCGGTAGCAACAGGAGGGATCTATAGCTCGGGGCAAAGTATACCATATGATTTTGTAGTACCTTATTTAAAAACCTTTTTGGGGTTTATCGGCATTACAGACATATCAGTGATAAGAGCGGAAGGGTTGGCAATACCTGATATACAGGAGCAAGCATTAAAAAATGCCATTGATAATATGATAATTTAACACTTCCCGCCAAATTAAAATTAGATCAATCCTGTGGTCTTTTTCCGGAACATTGAATCTTTTCAGTATGTTTTTCGGGCTAGTAGATTTTATGTTGGGTATGATGCCCCCAAATTTGATCAAGTTAATGCGTATAAATAGTCGGGAATAGTCCAGCTTTTTGTGAAATTAATTTCAACAATCAGGTCTGTAAGCTGCAAAGCACCTGTGATTGTATTAAAAAAACTAAGCGATGATACACGATTGGAATTATAACAAGCTCGAATAAACATAAAATCATGAAAAAGTTATTTACCATTCTGCTAATAATTTCGGCTAATTATTCATTAGCCCAGGTTAAAACCTGGAAAGACGACCCCACACATTCTAAACTTACATTCACCATAACACATCATGGACTTTCATCCGTCTTTGGATTATTTCAGAAATTCGAAGCAACGATCACCTCATCAAAACCTGATTTCAGCGATGCGGTGTTTGAAATGTCTGCAGATATAGCCTCCATCAATACAGAGGTTGAAATGCGGGATAACAACCTGAGGAGCGCTAATTTCTTTAATGTGGCTAAGTATCCCACGATGACCTTTAAATCTACTTCAATCATCAATACCACGGGTATGAAAGACAGGTTTAAGTTGACCGGCAACTTAACTATGCATGGTGTCACCAAGTCTGTTACTATGGAAATTTGGTTCCGAGGGACCTTATATGATGCTGCGTCCAAAAAAACCGCAGCAGGTTTTCAAATTTCGGGAACAATAAACAGGGCTGATTTCGGTGTTGGGCCTGCTGAACCTTTTGACACGGCTACGGATGTAGCCGTCAAAGCCGATGGGGAATTTATTGAGCAATAATAAAATTCAGGTTAAGTTCTTCCCTGCGCTCTTAACATACCCCTTTTATTAATTTCCATTTGCAATAGGAGTCGTTCATCGCCAACCCAGTGCAGGGGCAATATACTCCAAAATAGCGGATAGCACATGGATGTTGTAATCGACGCCCAAAGTGTTCGGTATGGTCAGGAGCAAAGTGTCCGCTTCTTGTATGGCTTCGTCCTGTGCCAATTCTTTGATGAGCTGACCGGGTTCGGCTGCATAGCTCTTTCCGAAGACCGCCCGTTTATCAGCTTCAATGTAACCAAAGCTATCGGCCCCTTTTCCTTGCGGTCCAAAGTAATTCCTGTCTTGCTCAGTTACGACTGCAAAAATTGAGCGGCTTACCGAAACCATTGGTTCGCGCTGGTGTCCTGCTTTTTTCCAGGCATCCTTATATAATCTGATCTGTTCCGCCTGCTGGATACGGAAAGGTTTACCGCTTTCGTCAAATTTCAAGGTAGAGCTTTGCAGGTTCATGCCGTTCTCGGCCCCCCAAACCGCAGTTGCATTAGAGGCAGCTCCCCACCAGATGCGTTCCCGCAATCCGTCCGAATGCGGCTCCAAGCATAACAAGCCCGGCGGATTCGGGAACATTGGATGAGGGTTAGGCTGGGCAAATCCGGCACCTTTTAATTTATCCAAAAATTCCAAAGCCTTTTGTCGTCCCATATCTGTATCGGTTTCTCCATCGGCAAGTTCGTAACCGAAATAGCGCCAGCCCTCAATCACTTGCTCGGGCGAACCCCGGCTAATACCTATTGTAAGCGTCCTCCGGAAATTAGGTCAGCAGCGCCGGCATCTTCCACCATATACAGAGGGTTTTCATAACGCATATCGATGACACCCGGTGGAAAGCGAGAGCGGGAAAGGCTCTACCTTTTATTTTTGCCTGCCATTGTTATATTGAATAAATCTTTCATGCTTTGATATGCTAGAATTTGAATTAATTCGATTTATATAAATAAGGCCTGGATTTAGTGCGCACGCGAAATAGACTGGCTCTCGTTGCCTGGGACAATACCGGTTTTATCAATAAATTAAAGTGAAGTGATATTTTTCGTTTTCTATCACATGATGATGTTGATCGCGATGCCCAGACGATACTAATGATACAGAAGAACATCACGGTATGGGTACATGCAAATACTGTTTCCATTGATTTTATCTTTAACTATTTGGTTATTTATTAATCGGACAATGAGCTGACCAAACGGGGGTACACCAATTAGGTGCCACTTCTCATGTTATTGATAATCAATTAGTTGTATTGAGTGTATTTTGGATGTATTAATTTAATTTCGCTATTTGTACCGTATTTAGCAAAAGTAGATGCAGGAGGGGCGACTTAATGACTCTTTCTCTTGTTTCACAAAAACAAGGGCGCTCGGTAATGGCAACCGGATATTTGCGATGTACTTATTGAATAATCCGGGAACCAGCCCGCACTGAGAAGCAGCGTATTGAAAAGCTTAGCTGTTATTATCTAGTTTTGTCCTGTTATATGGAGCCAATGCGGAGAAAACAACTGGGAATGTTATCCTATTAGTCGCAGTAACAAATCCGAATTGTCAACTACTATTAGTTAAATTTGATATGCGCCAGGTATGGCGTTAACAGATCATATGATTTAAATGCACGGAACCGCAAGATTTTATTAGCCCATTCATCATAAAAATACTTCTACATAGAAATTGGTCAAACTGTATAACTGAACTTTTAAACCGTTCTCTTCGCGGCCTCCTAAAAAATCTCCGGTCCAGATAGCCTCGGCCTTTCCATTTTCATCAAGCGCATTGAAGTCATAAAGGGTCAATATCTATTTCAAAATTTATTCTGGTTTTACTTTATCCAATACAGCCTTGATAAGTTCGGGAGACATCTCCATTTTATTACTATTATAATTTTGCCAGTGATCGCCCTTCTTAAATTAATACATAAGGTATATTATACATTTCGATGGCTACTTCATTAAGCTTTTTTTCTGTGATACAAAACGAAAATACACGGGTGCCTAACTCAGCTTCAAGAGTTTAAGTCATATTGCAAAGATGAATTAATTTAAGAATTCAACCAAGTTATAGTAAATAGTAATGCGTTAATTTTCTATAAACTATCACAACAGATTTATAACCGCATTTTGATCAAGGCTTTTTAAAAGATCATGCATTTCTTTAGTATGACCGGTAATGAACCCTGCTATTTCTTCCTGTTCCATGACACATAGTTTCTCTCCGTCGTAAATCCAGTTTTCAGCGGAATCAAATAAGATACAGCCTAAATAGTCATTATCCTCATAGAGCGTGTAATTTCCGGAATGGTCAGGCACAATGGTAACCCATTTTCCGGTGCCGGTTTTTATTCTTTCTGTCTTTTCCATAAACAGCTTGCTTTTCATAAAACAAATGTGGAAAATATTTTGTAATAATTCTTATAAAAATGCTAAAAATATTAGTATAGCTTTGTTGCCCCAAATTTGATGTAATGGCTGATGCGAAAAGAGAATTGATCGACAAGCTGCAAAAAGAAATTTTGCAATGGGAGGGCTATAGGCCGCCGCCTCTCGGTACGCAGGAACTGATGGGTTAAGGCCTCATGGAAGCCGCTTTTCCAAACATCGCATGCAACCCTGTGTATAACATGTAAGATAAACCGCCATCGATGAGGATGGAGGCGATCAGCGCCAGTTTGTTGGAGCGTAAGCCGTTTACATCGGTACCGGAATAATTCAGCTTGGTATGGTCAGGCAGTTCCACTTCCTTGCCTTTACGGTAGTTCTCCTTTTGGGCAGCAGTCAGGTACTCGCCATTGATGATGTCCGGCGCATTGATTTTTTCGGTGTCGGAAACTATGAATTCCCGAGTTTCGGCATCGTATTCACTATCGTTGAATAGTCACTGTTATTCAGGACAGCCTGCATCTATCCAGCCCGCAAGCTCCTCTATTTGTTCTGAAGTAAACATTGGGCCCTTTGGCGGCATAGGACCTGGCTTGCCTGTTTCCCGGTTGAAAAGCGGACCTTCTGCCTTTAATGAAAGGATGAGATTGCTTGATGCCGAATCCCCTTTTACCAGTATGCGGATTGGAATTTTTAAATTGGGCATGTTTCCGGTTACAAATTGATCATAGGTAAGGTGATTCCAAAAATCCTTATGCGGCGATAACGGCATTTCGTTTACAAGATTACTTTCCGCTACCACTTTTGAAAGAAACGACTGAACTTCTGAAAACGACTTTAACGGCATGATTTTTTTTTTAGAATGTAAAATGGCGATCCCTTACCAGAATTCATATATCGTCATGATATAACAGAGGCCAGTTTTAGAACTTATACAATTTCGCTATGACGCAGTGTGCAATTTGCATGCCCGATTTAACATATTGTAATTGAGGTTATTAATATTGACAATTCAAGTCTGTATTTGTCGTATTTGACTAATTTGCGAGATTTCGTTTTGCGCTCTTGATTTGTTAAAGCGAAGGCAGATAAAATCTACCTCGCTTAATTCTAAAATTGATAGCGGATCAAACTGCTGTTTTGACTACGCCACCTTCTGCCCGAATTGCCGCGCCGTTGGTCGCGGCAGCCAAAGGGCTCACCAGATAAGTGACCATATTTGCTACCTCACCAGGTGTTAAAAAACGCTGGACAAGAGACGTTGGCCTTATCGTAAGGAAAAATTCGTGTTTTATTTCCTCGACGGTTTTCTTTTGATCTTTTGCCAGCTTTTCTACAAATTCGCCTACGCCTTCAGATAGTGTAGGGCCAGGCAAAACGGCATTAACCGTGACATTTGTTCCCTTGGTTAATTCGGCAAGTCCGCGTGATATAGCAAGCTGCGCTGTCTTGGTCATTCCATAATGGATCATCTCAGCGGGTATTTGCAATGCCGATTCACTGGATATAAAAATGATCCGGCCCCAGTTCTTTTCAATCATGCGGTCAAAATAAGCGCGGGATAAACGTACACCGCTCATTACATTGACCTGATAAAATTTCAACCATTCGTCATCCGTTATATCTTTAAAAGGTTTGGGGTCGAATATGGCCACATTGTTCACGAGTATGTCTACCTCCGGTATTTGGCTGATCAATGCGGCTACCTGCTCAGGTTTAAGAAAGTCACAGATCACACCGGTAACCTGATGATTACCAGTATCCGCTTTTATTTTTTCTACCGCCTCATTTACCCGTAATTGAGTACGTCCGTTAACGAATACTTTCGCGCCTTCAGCGGCCAGCTGTTTTGCAATTGCATAACCTATCCCTGCTGTTGAGCCGGTCACTAACGCGGTTTTGTCTCTAAGTTGTAAATCCATATGTCTTTTAGTTTTAGTTATTGAAGCAAGTAGAGTGCCATTGATATAAACTTAAAAATCAGGTTATTAGATATCAATCATACAATGTCGATTGGTCGCATTTAACTAAATGGCGAATACTTAATCAAATAGTGGCTCGAAGCTACTAATAAGACCCGCACCCGATAAAGTTAGCTTCTGCCTCGGTCTCATACAGGCTTGTAAATGACTAAATCGCATTGCCTTTTCACCAATTTAGCGAAATAAAACATCATTTTTAAATTGAGGTAAATCATAAGCTATTGACAATGTTTAACTTATGTTTTGGTATTCGGCTTGCATAATGTTTCGTACCCGAAGTGAGTTAAATATCAGCTGTTGACTAAAATATATGAATTGATAATGAATAATATCAAAACACTAGCCATATCCATCCCTGCTCTTGCTATTTATAGAGAAAGTATATATTCAGATTTTCAAGGTTTGCCCGAAATGTTAAACAGCGCGGGTATCGGTACCTGGTCTATAGGCGCAGACGGAAAGTTTTTTTGTAGTTGCAGGCTCGGAAAGCAAATGCTGGGCGTTTCGCCTAACGTTGATGTTGGCACCAGGAGGCTTTTAAAGCTACTGACTCCGGGGTGTTTAAGGAAGGTTTACTACGCTTTTTACTCCTGCTTCCATAGTCATAATCCAATTGTTTTGGAGATTCCTTTAGAAACGGTGCAAGGAGCTGCCACACAAAAATGGATCTTTCTAACAGGTAAATTTGATCCTAATCTTCAACAGTTTCGTGGACTGATCTATGACATCACGGAACGGAAAAATGTTGAAGCAGATACATCAATTTTACTTGCAAAACTCAATCATGAATTGCGAACGCCGCTGGCGACAATTAAGTTATGCACGCAAAGAAGCCTTATCACTGCCAGGGCAGCACGCTTAGACATTGCGTCCCTACTGGAAAAAGCGGATCATCAGATCAACAGGATGAACAATCTGATTGATGAGTTTTTGTTAGTCGCCTTAAACGACAGCAAAAGATTAATCCTGAAAAAGTCTTTTTTTTATTTAAAGGATGTTATCAACGAAGTATTGAATGGTTCTTTTTTTGGTGAGTATAATGAAAGGATAACCATTAGTATCGACGAAACACAGCGACTCTTTGCTGACCGTGAAAAATTAGTCCAGGTGCTTAATAATTATATTAGCAACGCTGTAAAGTACTCACCAATGGATGGCAGAATTATTATTAGCAGTGAACAGCAAAAAGGGAAATTAAAAATTAGTGTTTGTGATTTTGGCATCGGCGTAAATATTATTGAGCAGCAGAAGCTTTTTCAGAAATTTTATCGTTGCCAGAATGCAGGTAAGATTCAAGGATTTGGGATTGGTCTTTTCGTTGTTAGAGAAATTATTGAAGCCCATCAAGGTGAAGTTGGAATCGTTAGCCAGATAGGAGAGGGTTCAATATTTTATTTTACCCTTCCTATAAATAAGTCCTACCATAACTCATAAATTAAAAAAATTATGGATACGCTATATATATCGCAGAAGATAATGAATTGGATCAACGTATCATCAGATTCACTTTAGCCAGATATCCCCTTTTTGGGAATATCCTGTTTTTTAATAATGGCCTCGCGCTATTAAATTATTTAAAAAGCAACAGGTGTGATCCGTTGAATCTACCTGATATCATTCTTTTGGACTTGCAAATGCCGGTTCTTGACGGCTGGGACTTTTTGGAGGAATTTGATCTATTGTATGCATCTTTTTCTAAAACAATACAGGTATATGTGGTCACTGTATCAATAAATCCTTCGGATATCAAAAGGGCAATGGCTTTCCATTTTGTGAGGGATTTTATATCAAAGCCAGTGACAAAGGAGAAACTTGCAACTATATCCGGCCAGGTATTTTCTTGATCTGTGGTTATAACCCTAACTCCTAATATCTGCCATTACTTTTTTAAAAAAGAAAGGGAAAGAGCTGTGCCGGTACCTAAAAGATCTCCAGCTATAACGTCCGTAGGGTAGTGAACACCCAGGTAAACCCTTGAATAGCTAACGGAGCCCGCCCATAAAAAGGCAGGAGCGACTATATACCATTTAGGGTAGGCAATGGCAAGCGAAGTAGCGGTAGCGAAAGTAGAAGAAGCGTGTCCCGAAGGAAAGGAGGTACCCCCGGCCCGATAAACGGGTGTTATATTGATATTTTGGATAAAGGGCCGCCTCCGTTTCACACAATGCTTGATCAGAAAGTCCAGCCCAAAGGAAACGGCAGTGCTACTTGCGATAAACAGCGAATTTTGTCGCATTTCCTGGTTGTGACCAAGCACGCCGCCCATAAATAATCCAGCCGGTATACCAATATTTCCATAACGGTAAGTATCGGACAAAAACAAAGCAATATCAGTTTGCGCCGGTGTCCGTTGGGTTTGGACATCAATCATCACCCGGTCATCAAATTGCTGAACAGCCGACTGTGCCATAACGGTTCTAACACAAAAAGTAATTTGGATTAAAGTAATCAAAATACATTTATATAGACAGTCCGGTTTCATTTAAAAGTCTTTAAGCTGGAAGGCTCGGGTATATTGAATATAATATGTTAGCAATCAATAGATTTAAAGCAGAGAATAATGGATGTTTGAAATATTTTTAGACTTGCTACATTTGATAAAAGATGCCTTATTTCGGTATATGTTTCACGTAGGGTTTAAATAGTTGTTTAGTAAGCCAATGACTTATATAGCCTGTCCCAATTCCAAGTGTACTACCAGCTAATACATCAGACGGATAATGTTTGCCGAGATACAATCTCGAATAACCCACCGAACCAGCCCATACATAAGCAGGTAGGGTAACATACCATTTTCTATATTCGAGAGAAATAGTGGTTGCAGTATTAAATGCCAGAGTCGTATGCCCTGAAGGAAATGATCCTCCACGAGTGGGCGAGCTGACAAATACTTCATTTGGATAGCGGTTTGATGGCCTTTCACGATTTATTCCGATTTTTAATCCTTCCGAAGCAATAGTGCTCAGACCAACGCTTACAAACTCTTCGTAGGCGTTAAGGCGAACCTGATTGTTATTATTAGCGAAACCATAAATTAGTGTTCCAATTGACGCCACGCCGGAAAAATAAAATGCCGAGGCGCTTGTTGACCGCCAATATTCTGATGTGGGATATCTGGGATTAATGCTTTTTAAAATATCTATGTCCCAGTTCTGGCCGTATGACTTGACGCTGCCTAAAAAAAGAACATTGATCAGTATAACAGTACACCTGACAGTAGCTTTCATAGACAAGTCCGTTTGTTAAATTGATTTTGCTAGAGCGTGACAACGATTTTTCCTTTATAACTTCCAGCTTCTATTAGCCGATGGGCATCGGGAAGTTGGTCAAATGAAAATACCTGGTCTATATTGGTTTTAATTATGTTTGCTTTAAGAAGTTCAGCAATAGCCGACATGTCGCGGCCACTGGCAACCACCAACTCCGCGATCGCGTTAACGCCATCATAAGATGCCAGTTCCTTAATGTCATTTCTAGGGTCCTGCTGATTGATGAATAGTGTTCCTCCCCAATTGATTAGTTTAATGGATTGATTGACATTCACTCCACCGATGGTATCCAATACGAAATCAAACCTTCTAAGTGCGAGTTCAAACCCGTTAGCCTTAAAGTCGTAATGCTCATCAGCTCCCAATCCTATAACAAAATCCTTAAAGCTCTCGTCGGAAATGGCCGTGACATGGGCTCCAAGATGCTTAGCAATTTGTATGGCATAATGCCCGATCCCATTATTTGCATTATCAATAAGTATACGCTGCCCGGCATATACTTTACCTGTGTTCATTATTGCCTGCACAGCGGTAAGCGCTGCCATTGTAGCGCCGGCGGCTTGTTCATGAGAGACATTTTCAGGTTTCAGCGCGAAAAGGCTTTCAGGTGCCGCTACCATTTGAGCATATCCTCCGCCACACCCGGGAAAATCCAGCATTCCAAAGACATCATCCCCAATTTTAAAGGCAGAAACATTCTTTCCTGTGCCGATTACCGTACCTGAAATGTCCCAGCCGAGAACAATCGGGTTTGAACATTTTATCGACCAGGATATATTCTCACCGTTGCGAAGTTTTATATCAGCGGGATTTATGCTGATCGCTTTGATCTTTATCAATAAATCATTATCCCCGGGAGATGGATCAATTGATTCTATAGAAATTAATTTAGATGAGTCTCCAAATCCGGTAAGGGAAATTGCTTTCATAGTTAGTTTGCTAGCCGCCGGTAAACGGGGAGATTTAAAAAAAATTAAGACCTGTAACCAGACAGGCCTTAATTCAGCATGAGATCAGTTGTAGTAATTATTTTCTTAAGAACTTAATCAGTTCTTCGTTGAATTTTTCCGGTTCCTCGATGAAAGATCCGTGACCACTTTTATCAAAGGTGATCAGCTCCGAGTTTTTTATGCCTGCATGCATTTGTTCGGCCAAAGCGTAAGCAGCAATGTTGTCTTCCTTCGCATGCATGATCAGTGTCGGAACGTTAACCTTAGCCAGGTCATCCCGCAGATCTTCGTCACGAAGGGATGTTAATGCTTTAACCATCGCATAGGGTGAAGCCTGAATTCCTAAAACACCCAACCAACCAAAAATACCTGGTGTGATCGTATTGGTCGGAAGGACAAACCGGCCGCCAACTTCATCCATAAGCGCAGGGCGGTTGGTCGTTATCAGGTCTAACCATCTGTCTATTTCAGCCTTTGTGAATAGGGGATATGGGTAATCATCAGATTTGGTATGTTTTGGTGCTGCTGCTGAAAACAAGCCTAATTTACTGATATGCTCATCGCCGTATTTAGCGGCAAAATGTAATGCTACGGAACCTCCCATGGAATGTCCGCCTAAAAATGCATTTTTAAGGTCAAGGGTTTCCATAATTACCTTAATGTCGTCAGCAAACACGTCATAGGTATATTCTCCTTCAGGCTGGTCAGATAGTCCAAACCCCCTTGTACTGATACCTATTGCACGAAATCCGGCTTTAACCAATGCATGGATCTGGTATTCATAACTTCCGGCTCCGAAAGGGTAGCCAGGAATTAAAACAACCGCAGGGCCTTCGCCCTGATCGATTACATGAAGGCGCACGTTTGGTTCTACCTCGATCATTTGCTGGCGTCCAAGAGAACCCTTTTTTCTGTTTGTGAAAGTTTTACTAGTCATTTTGAAATAGATAAATTGTTTTTTAATTATTTGTTGGTGTTTTGTGTGCGTAAAAGATATTTGTGACGTCCGTCGAGTACAAGCTCGCCGCGCTGGTTATAGATAGTTGCTGCCGTCTCAACGACGCCCTTACCATCTTTTGTCTCCAGATCAATTATTTCCAACGCAGGATAAAGCGTGTCTCCGGCGTGAACTTCTTTTAAAAAAGTACACGAAAGCGATAAAAAGCTGATAAACACTTCACCGATGAAGTGCGGGAATAAGGTTGCACCTGGCGCAGTAAAAGCAAGTACCTGCAAGCCATGAACTACTGGTGCGCTATGTCCATGTTTTTTAGCCCATTCCGCATCGTAGTGTACAGGATGGTTATCACAGGATACTGTTTGAAACGCCGCGGCATGGGCATCGGTCAATGTGCGGCTCGGGGCACGGAATATTTCTCCCAGCATTAAATCCTCAAATGTCCTGGCCGGTGTTATGAGAAATTCTTCAGGGCTGAATTTTTTGGTCTCAGTTGATTTGCCGTCCTCTATTTGATTGGTGTTTTCCATATTAGTCTTGTTGATATAATATGCTTTGGCAAATCATATACCCAAAACTCAAATACTTGATAATCAAATAAGTAAGCTTAAATATGTAGCTGTGCTATTTGCTAAATTTCGCTAAATAGCTAAATCCGAACGAAAATGGCTTGCTATCAGTTGGCATCAAGCCACCCGAGCCGTGTGATAACCAATTCAGGATTGGTAATTTTCAAGTGTAAGGTCAACGTTAAAGGTAATGGTGATCATTGTCCCCTTATTGTTTTCAAATAGTATTTTACCCCCGATTTCTTTGATAAGACCTTTCATTAGTTTTAAACCCAGGGAATCGGCATCATTGTCTTCTTTAATTGGCATTCCAATTCCATTGTCAGTGATAATGAGCTCTGTGTCCCCGTCTTTTCGTTGCATTTTGATAATGATTTTCGCCTGCCTGTCATCCGGGAACGCATATTTGATGGCATTGGTGACGGCTTCATTTAAGACCAACGCCAGTGGAATGGCCTGCGATACACCAAGTAATATAGGCTCAATATCAAGACTAAAATGAATGTATTTCCCCCCATCAAGACTATCACGAAGGTAACCGACAAATTCAGCAAAGTAAATGGACATATCAACAGTTTTTACTTCTTCAGACTGATAGAGTTTTTGATGAATCAACGACATAGCAAATACCCGGTGGAGGCTGCTTTCCATTGCATTTAATGCATCGTTTTCAAGGTAAGCTGATTGCGACTCCAAAAGACTGATTATCATATGAAGGTTGTTTTTTACACGATGGTGCACCTCTTTAAGCAGCCAGTCTTTCTCTATGAGTAATATTTCCTTCTCGGTAATGGTAATTTGAAGACTTCGATTGATCTGGTTAATCTCTTTTTGTTGCTTCTGTAGTAGAAGATTACTGAATTGTTTAAGTCGATATCGCCGGTATCCCAGCATCAGCGATAATAAAAGTAAGCCGGCACTTCCTATAATAAAACGTTGTACAGTTGAGGCATGCTGGATGGCAATTTGTTGAAGTTTACTCTTATTCTCCAACCGCTGTACTTGCTGATCTTTTGCATACTGCAATTGCAGTTGAGTTACCTGCTTAGCCTTGGAAATAGTAAATATGGAATCAGTCAAAAATTTATAGTGCTGATAACTTTTTATTGCTGCCAGGTAGTTACCGTCGGCAGAGTCGCATTTGAATAGTTTATGATAAGCATTTCTAATAGTGTCTACGAACATGATTCCAGGAGGTGCTGCCAACATTTTGATTAGATAATGACGGGCAAGGACATATTTTTTACGCGAAAGATAAAAATCAGCTATTTTATTATCCACAACCAGATTAGTATAGTCCGTTGGGTTTATTTGAATTTCTCTGGCAATGGCAACCATTTGCAGGTAGTATTTTTCAGCAAGCTTATCGTTTCCTAACCTACTATGACAATCACCCAGTAGCATTGCAACGTATAGTTTATCTTCAAGGGCTACCGGCGGGCTTTTTAGCGTTAATTTTTTAATTGCTACAAGCACCTCTTTGATCTTTCCTGCCTTGATTAATAATTTAAAAAGATAGGTATTTGCAAAATATAGCTCATCAGGCTTTTTAGCAACGTTTTGCACGGCCCTTTTATACCAATAAATGCTTTTTTCATCCTGGTTTAATGCTTTGTACACACCCGCCATTCTAATGTATAATTGAAGCGCATTAGCGGTGTCGCCAGTAGCCTGTACACTTTTGATCATTTCGAGCGAATAGAATAAGGCTTTGTTGAAATTCCCTTTCATGACATTCACTCCTGAAAGCAAGTCGTAAGTGTAATGAAGATTTTTATAGCCTATGGTCTTATATAATTTTAATGCTTGTTGTAACTCGTTTTCCGCAAGGTCAAGTTTACCCTGGGTCAAGTACATATCGCCGATATCTTTTATTATGTCAGCCTCTTTTTCTCTATCATGAAGCTGTTCGTATAATATAAGCGCGTGATTAAAGCTGTACAGTCCCGCCATAGCTGCCGTATCCGCCGAATATTTTACGCGGTATCCAATTGAAATCCATGCCAGCGCTGCTGCTTCCTTTTGCCCAGATTGTATATAGCTATCAATAGCTTTCAGGTAAGCGCTCCGGGCTTGCTGGTATTTCCCCCTTTCAAACAATACTTCAGCCAAAACAAAACGGGCTTTATTTTTCAAGCTGTCAACTTTTAATTTTGTACTTAGCGCCATTGCCTGGTTTAAAAAATGGTCTGCGTTGTCGAGGTCACTTTTTTCTTCACCTGGCTTATATAGATAATAACTTCCGAGCTTTAGCGATGAATTAAGCAGCTCATGTTCTGTTTTAGCTTTTTTTAGATCTGAAAGCATTTGTGATTCCTCTATCGGTATAACGGGCGATTTAACTGTGGCAATTTGGCTGACCCCATTTAAATGGATTGTAAATAATAGGAAAATCACAGCGCGTAGCTCTTTCATTGTGTTCTTTGTTTGAAAATTTTACCTGTAGAGAAGACGATTAAGGTTCTTCGTCTGAAATACGGCTACAAGCACACCGGCCTGATAATTATAAATTTGTACGCATTCCGTTTACGTCTGCAATCGGATCAATTAGTATTTTGTACTGTTTAATGGCTGGGATACAGATAATCAAAATCAATGTCAATATGAGTAACCAGCACATTAAATAATAGTAGTCAATGGTTGCTCTGATCTGTGCTTGCTGGTCAACCGTATTTTTTAATAACTTATTTGCCAGTAAAAGGGTTCTTTCTCCACTTAAACCGCTGTTCGAAAGCAATTTTCGATAGGTTTGTACGCGCTGGTCAACAAGTGGATCTGCACTATAAAGACTGTCCTGGAAGCGGTTAAAGTGATTTTGCTGATCATATAACTGAAAGAAATTGATCAGAGCTATGCTTAAACTTGTTCCCAAAAGTCTGAAGGCAACAGCAGTAGCTGCTGCTGAGGGGCCTAAATCAGGCGGGACGGCGGTGATCATAAAAATTATGATTGGTGCCAATAGTATGCCTGTCCCAAGGCCCTGGATAATAAGCGGGATAATGAAGGCACTGTATTCTGTGGAAGCATCAAATAGTAACGTCATCCATATGGAGTGCATCAGCAACAAGCTGAAGCCTAAAATCCAGATCAGCATTACAGGTAATTTATAGATCAATAATCTTGAAGAAATAAGTATTCCGAAAATAATTCCACCGATATTAAATAGTAGAATATAACCGATATAAATGGGGTCCATGCCCAGCACGTTTGTAAAAAAGGCAGTCGTCAAACTTAATGCACCTCTTGCGATATATAACACCATAATTAAAAGGAAACCAGTAACATAATTGCTATAAGTAAAAATTTTCAGGTTAATATATGGCCGTTTCACATGCAATTGCCTCAATATATAGGTGCTGAATGAAACCACAAAAAGTGAAACCGCCCACCAGATCCTCCTATCAGAAAACCAGTTAAACTGTTGCCCGTATATAAGGCAATACGAAATCAGCATAAGCGAAAGCGCATATAAGGAAAAGCTTCTCCAATCAAATTGGTATAAAGGTATTTTTCGGTTAATGCGTGTTCTTCTCATTATGATCAGAAACACAATACCCCCCGGCAGGAATGTGTACATAACCAAAATATACAAATTGTTAAAGTTGATAGAATCAAGAAATGGCGCTGACAAAAAGGTTATAAATGGAAATGTGCTTAATAAAATCCCGAAAACAACTGAATAGCCAATTTCTTTGGAGCGCTCAGATTTAAGCTGACTAAAGATCAACACAATACATATACTTGCGAGGCTACAATTCGCCAAACCCTCCAAAAATCTAAAGAAAATCAGAAAATATAAATTTTGAGCCTTATAGCATGCAAAAGCTGAAATGACTTCCATGATCAGACTAATGAATAGGTAATCTTTGGTTACAAAAAATTGGGCAAGTCTCTTTTCGAGCGGAAAGAAACTAACCAGTCCGGCGTATAAAGCGATGAGCGAGTACTGCGCGTCATTAGGTTCGATTCCATAGAATCCGCAGGCGACATTCACGTTTGCAGTGGAAATTCCAAAAAGCAACAGGTTTGGCAAAAACAACATGAAAATTGCCACCCTGATGGTCCAGCCACTAACCCAATTTTTAAATAAGGATACTTGTTCGATCATCTGCTCTATTTTTTAACTTTTACAACAACATTCATCCCGCTTTCTAACCCGCTGGTTTTTGAATTGTCGCTAATAATGTTTATCCGGACAGGAATTCGCTGAACAACCTTTACAAAGTTACCTGTTGAATTATCCGGAGGAAGAATAGAGAAGCTGGAGCCTGTGGCGGGGGAAAGCGACTGAATACGTCCATGAAATATTTGATCGGGAAACGCATCCGCTTCGATCCTCACATCCTGCCCTATACGCATTTGCCCCACTTGTGTTTCCTTGAAATTGGCTATCACCCACTTTCCAGCATCCTCATTGACAATAAATGCGAGGCTTTGGTTAGCCTGGATATACTGGCCTATCTGAATGGTTTTTTTACCCATCTTTCCATTATAAGGGGCAGTTATTACCGTATAGGATAATTCCAAATTTGCACCGGCAAGAAGTGATTCCCTTTGCCTGATTTCCGCAGTTAATCCGGCTTTTTGTTTGCGAAAATCCTCTACACGTGATAGTGCAGCCTGATAATTTGCCAGTGATGAGTTATAATCCGCAGTTGCGACGTCCAGCGCTGCTTTTACATTTTCCAACTGCTGCTGTGTAGCAGATTCGGCCTCATAAAGTTTGCTGTAACGCGCAAATTCCTGATTCTCCCTCGTTAACTTTGCGCGTGCCGCTGAAATCTGTGTCTTGACAACAGCAGCGCTTTCCATATTCGTCCTGATTGTGCTTACCAATACATCAATCTGGGATTTCGCATTAAGCAGTGCCTGCTGCGATTCATCCTGCTGTAACAGATACTGACTTTTATCTATGATTACTAACGTATCCCCTTTTTTTACCTGCTGATTTTCTTCGTACCTGATCTGGCTAATATACCCGCTAATGCGCGTTACAAGAGGGTTGATATATTCCTGAACCTGTGCGTCATTGGTTTCTTCAAAACGAAAATAATTCCACAAATAAATAATCCCGAAAATTAATAGCAGAGATACGATGATCGCAGACAGCCATGCCGTAACCTTGGCTATTATTTTATCAGTAGCTGTGTAATTGTCAATGTTGTCACTCATGTTAAAGGTTTCCTAAAGTTTTTTGTAGTTGAAAGTATTGTAACTGGGCGGCTGTTTTGGCCGCAACATATTCAAAGCGTGACTGTAAAAGTTGGGTGTCTGCATCCAGGAGATCGGTGATCAACGATGTTTGATTAAAATAGCTGTTTCGTAATACCCGCTGGTTTTCAGTTGCCAGTACGATATTCTCTTTGGCAACGCTCAGTCTGATCAAGTATTCCTTGAAACGTAAATACGCTGTATTCACGTTTTCCCTGAATTTGTCCTGGGTATCCTGCTGCTCAGTCATCGCTGATTCCAATTCAATTGCAGCAACTTTTATTTTATGTTTATTAAGGTAAGCTGCGGAAAGTGGAAAGGATGCCTTGATTCCGGCCGATCCTAAACTAAAAACGGACAATGAGTAGGGGTAATACTCTCCCTGGGGATAACTGTAAGCATAACTTGCATAAAAGCCGATTGAAGGCAACTGGTTTGCTTTAATGCTCTTTAATTTCAGTTGTCTCATTTCCATCTCCTTTCGGACTATATTTATTTCATAGGAGCGGCTTGAAGCATTGGAGACGTAATCTTGGTAAGACTTAAGTGCAATCGTATCAGGGTTAAAAAGCTCAACTGGCACGATGCCGTATTCATCTGGCCTGCCGGTAAGAATGTTTAACTTTTGTGTTGCGATACGAATATTATTTTCCACCTGAACGAGTTCCAGGTCCTGATCTGAGAGCTTCAGCTGAGCTCTTAAGACATCGCTTTTTAAAACGACGCCGTTTTTCTTGAGTGTTTCAATTTTCAATAGTTGTTTTTGCTGTTCCTCGATATCTCTTAATAATAATTGCTTGAAAATTATACCTCTTTGCAGATCAAGATAGAAAGCTGCCGCTAAGAGCTTTGCTTCAGCTATGGTTAGTTTTGTTTGTTCCTGTTCCTTTGCATTAGTTGTCTTTTGGTAGGCCAGGTTGATGTTTGTTTTGTTGCCATTGTAAATGTTAAAATAAACATTGGTACCCAGGCTGTAAAACGTCTTTGGTATGGGATATTGAGCAGGCGTATTAAATAATCCATGTTCATACTCAGGTAAATTAGTATAACCGTCCAACTCGCCGTTTATACTAATTTCCGGCAGTCGGGATGCCCGGGTATCTTTAACCTGCTCCTGGCTGATATCAACATTTAGGTTCTGAAGAATAACCGATTTATTGTGAACTGCGACCATTTGCCAGACTGAATCCAGCGTAGTTACAGAACCGCTTGTATCAGTAGCGGTACTCTGAGCCAAACTAATTACCGGGCATAGAAAGAATAATATGCTGGTCAAAATAATCCCCAGGTTAAGGAGAATAGCGGTGAAACTTACTTTCTTTGGTAAATAATGGATCAACATTTGACGATTTTAATATGAAGCAGTTGGCAAATGATGTACCTTAATCACAAGTATTTGATTTAAAGGTAATTATGATGCGGTGGCGTACGGCGCTTTGGTTAAATACCGCTAAAACGTTAAAATCTATAAAAATAGACCGTAGACCAAATCAAGATAGTGATAGTCTTTAAGCTAATCCTTTTGTAAGAGCTTGATTAATTAGATTTTATTGTATAATATTGATGTGGTTAGCAATCTCAAAAAGGTATTCAACTTTGATGTTTTTAATCGAAAAGAGTCAGTAAATATTACTTTCAAAATGCCGGAAGGATGTTAATTCAAAGAATGGGCAACAAGTTGAACCTTTTATTTCTTGCAAAACTATTCACCATCTTCTGCGTCGTAACATTCTCGTATACGACAGCCAGCGCTCAGGAAATTTATAATTCACCGGTTGACTACTATAACGTTCCTATGAAGCGCTTGTTAGCCATTAGTGCCGGAAATTATATTAATCAGATAACACAAAATCAGCTCGATCCCGACAGCTCGTCAGCTATGGCCTGCAAGATTTATCATATTAACAGGCTGTTACCCTATAACGAAGGGTATGATGGTGACTTGCAGACTCCGGGTATGGCGCTTATAGACCAGGGTAAGATCAATGAGGTGAAAATGCTGCTAAAAAACCAGCAACCTATCAATAAACTGAGGACGCTGGAAGAGTTAAGTTGTTATTATTTATATAAACCTCAGCCGGTAAGTGCCAATCTTGATACTGCACTGGGTTATATTTCACAAGCGGCAGAATTGGTCAAGACACTTAATTCAAAGAAAATGAAGAACAGCGTGCTGAATTTATATGGCCAATATTACTTTAAAAAAGGCGATGTAAAGACTAGCGAAACTTATTTTAAAACGATTGTAAATTCTTTGGCATCAGCAAATGAGAGCCGAGAGCTGGCCACCGCCTTATTAGAGCAGGCTACATTCCTGCCTTATAACGATCCGCTAAAATTCAAAACTTTAAATAGTTCACTTGACCTTTGCAAACAGTACAACCTGCCCATAATCGAGATTCGTGTGTTAACAGCTTTGGCCACGGTTCTTTTTCCGGTAGATTTTCAAAAAGCAATGTCATACGTCATACAAGTGGGAGATTTGCAGAAAAAGATCGGCTTCCGGCATCGCCAATATGTTTACGATGTACTTGCATTTATCACCAACAATCAGAGTAAATATCAAGTTTCCTTAAATTACTCGCACATGGCTTTGCAATGTATGCAAGCAACCGGAGACCGGGCGCTATCGAGTGTGTTCTATTTGCGCATGGGGCAGAATTATCACGATTTAGGGCAATTTGATACCGGATTGCAGTGGCTTCAAAAAGGATTGGATGGCCCAAAGAGTAAGCAAACCCAAGTATTTTGGTATGTTTGTTTTCTTCAAGAGCTAACCAACTTAATATGGTTAAATCGTATTGGCCAGGCACTCGCATTAATCAACGAGATAAATGTCAAATACCCTCCGGCAAATGCCTTCGATAGAATGCAGTTGGAGTTCCATACCGGAGAATGTTATCTTGGCATTGGCGCGTTTTCAAAAGCAGAGCAGCAAATAAAGTTATTTTTGGATTCTGCTTCAAAATATCCTCCTGAATATAGCCACGTTACCGGACTTCCTGTGGGATATTATTATATCACGAAAGTCTATATCAAGGAGCGTAAATTTAAAGAAGCAGAGGCTTCGAATAGACTTGCAAGGCAAACGGCTTCCACGCCGGAATGGAGATCTTCGCTATCAGGCGTATATTATAATCAGTACCAGTTAGATTCTGCTGCAGGGAAATTTCAATCCGCTCTTCAAAATTATAAAATATATCAAAAGCTGTATGATTCTGCGATCAACGTGTCACAGGCTTTTAAATACAATGAGCTTCGTATTCAATATGACGCTGAAGGAAAGGACAAGGATATTAAGATACTTACTAAGAATGATCAATTAAAAACTAACAAGCTCAAACAATCGGACTTTATTAAAAATATAATTTTAATTGGGGCGATCCTTTTCGCCATAATTGCCGCGTTACTTTATTACTTATTTCAAACGAAACAGAAAAGTAACCGCTTATTACAGGTTCAGCAATCAGAAATCACTGAAAAAAATATCGATTTAGAACATTTGGTTAAAGAAAAGGAATGGCTGGTAAAGGAGATCCATCACCGGGTAAAAAATAATTTGCATACCATTGTAAGCCTTCTGGAATCCCAAACCGCTTATCTTGGAAATGATGCACTAGCCGCGGTACGAGACAGCCAGCACAGGATTCACGCCATGTCGCTTATTCACCAGAAATTATATTTGTCTGAGAATGTTTCTTCGGTGAATATGTCCGTTTATATCCGCGAACTTACCGGATATTTAAAGGAAAGCTTTAAAACAGATAATACTATTTATTTCAATTTAGAAGTTGAATCTATCGAACTGGATGTAGCTACGGCCATCCCGCTCGGGTTAATTTTAAATGAGGCCATCACCAATTCGATAAAATATGCATTCGGTGAGGCTGGGGGAGAAGTGACCCTTCAACTTATTAAAAAAGAATCCTTTTACTTGCTTACTATAGCAGATAACGGTATTGGGATATCGACAGATTTTCAGCAAGCTACGCCGGTTACCTCACTGGGAATGACATTAATGAAAGGGCTTTGCAAGGAAATCGGTGCTGAATTTCACATCAAAGCCGATAAAGGAACGATCATTATTATAAAATTCAGCGGGAAGAATTTAGAACACTGATTCATCGTCTTTTTATTGTATTACTATCTCCAATATTCCACCGTTTCCATTGGTCCTTATATCCGATACTTGAAAATTAAAAAATTACCAGAATGACCGAAAAACTTAACATATCAGCGACCAAACTATATCTCTCCATCCTGCTATTGTTGTTAGTTGGCAATAATTCCCGGGCGCAGATAGTCTACAGTTCGCCAGTGGAATACTATAATACATCAATGAAACGCTTGCTGGTACTTTCAGCAGGGAACTATATCAACCAGGTCACGCAGGGACAAATCGATCAGGACAGTGCTGTTATAATGGCTTGTCAAATCTATCATATCAACCGCCTGGTACCCTACAATGAAAATTATGACGGAGACTCGGTTACGCCGGGTATGAAGCTAATTGATGCAGGAAAAATAAAGCAAACCCGGGAACTCCTACTAATCCAAAAACCGGAAGATAAAATCAGGACCTTATTCGAGTTGGGCAGCTATTATTTGTTTAAGCCCGGCGGTGGCCAACCCAGCCTTGATAGCGCGCAAAAATATATAAAGTATGCAGATGTAGCGACGAATGTTGGACCCCAACAACATTGGCACGACGAATGCATGGTACTTTACGGGCAGTATTACTGTCGTACAGGAAATATAAAAGAAGGGCAGGCGTATTTTTCCAGCGCTATAAATTCGCTGTCAAAAAAGAATGATATCCCAGTGTTGATATCAACACTGCTTTGCCAGGCATCTTACCTTCCATACAATAGTCCCGGGAAGCTGGAAATTTTAGAGAAGTCTTTAAGTCTCAGCCGGCAATACCATGAGAATATCGGAGAGATAGAAGCTCTGACAGGGATATTGACTGTGCATTTTGCGACAAATATGGATAGAGCGACAGACGAACTGATAAGCGTTCTTGCCTTACAAAAAGCTGTCGGATTCAGACATCTTCAATTTGTTGAAAATACATTGGCCTACATATATTCATTGAAGTACGATTTTATGAAGGCTCTTAGCTATAATCAACAATCAATTAAAGACTTGCAAGCCACTGGTGATTTTGCCTTGGCCAGCGTCTACTACATAAGAAACGCCGATATTATTATGAAGCTTAATCAGATCAAGGAAGGTTTTCGCTGGTATGATAAAGCATTAAATGGTTACAAAACGAAACAGAATCAGGTTTTTTGGTATAAAAGCTTTTTGGCAGAAATATTTTGGTACGACCAATTTGGTCAGTATAAACAAGAATACGAACTTATTCAAAAAATCACTAAGCCGTTCCCTCCAAAGACAACCTTTGATCAGATGTATATTGCCTTAATAGAAGGGAGCTATTACCAACACACTGGGCAAAAAACAATGGCTGAATTAGATTATAACCAATTTATCGACCTCGCTAAACATTTTCCGCCACAGTATGTTCATGGTGAGCTGCCGAGTGCTTATGGAAGGATAGCTGAATTTTATGTTCAAAATAGAAAATTTGCTGCCGCTAGAGAATTGGCTCAAAAATCAATCTTGGTCTCAACCCAGCTAAAAACACCAGGAGTTTCATCGCTGGACTATCTCGTGCTTTACCAAGTTGATTCAGCATCCGGAAATCTCAAATCTGCTATTGCAGATTTAAAAATGTTTAAAATGATTGACGACTCGGCCGAGAATAACAAACAAAGGCAGCAGTATGCAGCATTGGTGGTCAAATACCAAACAGAAACAAAAGACCGTAGCATAAAAAATTTACAACAGAGCAGTGAAATTCAAAAAACAAATCTCAGGCATGCCACCTATTTACGGAACATCATTCTTGGAGGAATTACCTTAATAACGATTATTGCAGGTTTACTTTACTACCTGTATCGGTCCAAACAAAACAGTAATATTCAATTAACCAATCAACAAAAGATCATAACCGATAAAAATGATGAATTAGAGCATCTGGTACAGGAAAAAGAATGGCTGGTAAGGGAAATCCATCATCGGGTAAAAAATAACCTGCATACTATTGTAAGCCTGCTCGAGTCCCAGACTGCTTATTTGGGGAATGATGCATTGGCAGCTGTACGCGACAGCCAGCACCGGATCCATGCCATGTCATTAATTCACCAGAAATTGTATTTAACTGAGAATACCTCCTCAGTGAACATGTCGGTCTATATTCGCGAGTTGGTTGGGTATTTAAAAGACAGTTTCAAAACTGACAACGCGATTCATTTCAATTTAAATATTGAACTAATTGAACTTGACGTTTCCATAGCTATACCTATAGGACTAATCCTAAATGAAGCGATTACCAATTCAATAAAATACGCATTTAATAAACCCGGTGGTGAAATTACCATAGCATTTGTTAAAAAAGTGTCATACTACTTTTTGACGATAGCGGACAATGGAATCGGTTTTTCGACTAATTTACCGCAGAATAAACCTGCTGCCTCGCTGGGTATGACTTTAATGAAAGGACTTTGCAAGGAAATTAAAGCTGAGTTCAATATTGAAAATAATGGAGGAACGATCATTACAGTGAAATTTTCCGGTGAAAATTTAGAACATTCATAAGCGATCTGCAAATCTTTGAGCAATGACCATTAATTTGCCGATACTCATTTATTAACGCCGGTAATAGGTGGAACAGTAGTTGGGGAATGGATTAATATTGCAATGATAAAACCAAGCACCCCTACAACAAGCCCAAACAAAAAAACATTATAAGCCCATTTCAAAAACTGAAATTTTGTCCTTACCATCATTCCCTGTGAATGAATATCCATGATCATTGTCCTGTACAGTAAATTCCAGTCACCCATTACCTTGAACATTTGATTGGTGTATTCTTCAACGTCCATTTTGTAGTAAATGCCAAAAAACATCAGGTCATCAATCTTTCCGTCTTTGGTGCGTAAAGAATGAACGATTGGCACCTTAGGACGAGTCGCCATAATGGCAAATGTCATTGATACCAGGCTGACCGTTAGTGTTATAATGGTTGGTACAATTAAATAGGCATTATCTCCAACTTTTCGCAGCAACAGGCTGATAATTGCTGACAGCAGGATCGAATTTACCGTAATCAGGATGTGCGCTTTATTATCCGCCAGGCTTCTCAATCGTTGGTTGTTTCCAGAAAGTATCCTGAACATGGTTTCAATCCCTTTCTCGGGCATTTCCTTTTTCTTTTTTCCCTCATTGCTTATGGCTAAACCAGGTTCGTCTTTACTGGCAACGGGCTCCACTGCCTTGTTCTTATTTACCTTGAATTCAAGAACGGTGAGGTTATCACCATATTTCTTTCCAGACAGTGACCGGGAATAGTCGGTGAAGAACTCCTTTTCTTTTAGTAGGTTGAGTGTTTCTGAAAGCCAGTCTTTTTTGGTGATCGTCCTGTTTTCTAAAATCTCGGTTTCTTTTCTCCTGAGTTCGTTTGTTTTGAGGAATATTTTGCCGGCAAAATAAGAAAGTATAGCATCTGAAATGATTTCTTCTGATAAAGTCAAAGGAATTACCCCATCTCTGGTGGATGTGATCAGGTGACCGACAGATTTTATGATAGTCGGCGCTACTTCCAACTTTGTCAGGCAGGTTACTGCTATCTCAGTGCTTTTGGCCAAAGGATCATCTCCTTTATGCAGATAGCCTATGGCATGAAACCAGCAGGCTGCGGCAATTGTGAAAAGCTCTTCGGCGGGCAGCTCATAGAATTTGCCTGCTTTTAGCGCGTATTTAACAACAGAAGTGGTCCGGGCTTCCGTATGAAAAATTATCCCAGGACGCTTATGCTCCTTATAGTAAGTGCCGATAAATTTGGCAAGTTGCTTATTGAGTTTTGTAAAATTTGTCATAGTTTTTTTAAGTTTTGAACCATTACCTGATAGGTGGAAAAACGAAAGTTTACCTGCTATTATATTGCTCCGATGGCTGCGCCGCCGCTGTATCGATCATTCGAATGGATCTAATTCCGGCTGGGTGGTGATATAAATAATAATCAGCATGCAGCAAAAAAGGATAACCCGTGTCGTATAAAATAATAAATTTTCCATCTCTTAATTATTTTGGAACGATAGTCCAATCTCATGCCCGTTGACTAAATATCAGTTAATCAGTTTGTTGTGAATTTTCGTAATTGCTGGGTTTAGTCATATTTCGCTTTTTTGCGATATATCTGTGTGAAGCAATCTTTTGGTATTCTTTGCCCGTGCTGTTTTTTGTCCGGTAAACCTGTAGCCCAAACATGAATTGGTACTTAATAGTATACTTAAGGTTATCTAAAACAGGTAGAAATCATAGAATTTAATCCCGGTATTATAGCTCCGCAAAGGAGCCTTTTCGTTAGTAAAAATCGCTAATTCTTTAAATATGACTAAAGTAGATAAGGTTTTTATTTTATAAATAGTTGATATAAAGCATTTTATATGCTTGGCATTTTACTTGGTTCTGTGCCGTGAAATTAATTGCTTTTAAATATGAAACCATCAGAGAAACTTTTAACGCCGGGAAATCACACCCTTGTACTTATTGACTTCGAAGGTCAAATGGGCTTTGCTACCAATAGCATAGCGATGAGCGAACTAAGGACGAACACTGCTATTGTTGCGGGGGCTTCGAAAATATTTAACGTTCCGACAATAGTGACCACTGTTAAGGAGGAGATTTTTAGTGGGCCGGTATTTCAGGAAGTGGAAGATATTTACCCCAAGTCAAGCAGCAATTACCTGGATCGTACAACGATGAATACCTGGGAAGATGCAGCCGCCTATAAGGCTATAACCGGCAAAGGGAATAAAAAAATCGTCATGGCCGGCTTATGGACAGGCGTGTGTATTGTCGGGCCCGCTTTATCTGCCATAGACGAAGGATACGAAGTTTATGTGATTACAGATGCTTGCGGAGACGTGAGTGTAGAGGCACATGAACGCGCAGTACAACGGATGATTCAGGCGGGAGCACAACCAGTGACTGCCATACAATATTGCCTTGAACTTCAACGTGACTGGGCCAGGTTAGATACCTATTATCCGGTTAATGACCTGATGAAAAGATATGGCGGAGCCTATGGAAATGGTATTCAATACGCTCAAAAAATGCTTGCTCACTAAATTATCCAAGGAGGCAGGCATTTGTCTGTCTCCGTTAATTATTCAGCTAATGTTTTCCAAACTTACTTCGACGAATTTTTTCACCTGTTTTATTTGGCTCTTTTTGATCCTATCCCTATCGACGGCGGGTTCGGCTTTTGGGCAAAATTTTCAATTGATGCGGTATGATGAAAATTACAGCAATCTTAAAACGGATACTACGCTGAGCTTTTATAATCATATTAAATTTATACCACTGTCGGCTAATGGCAATGATTTTCTATCAATAGGTGGTGAAGCACGACAAGAATTTGATGCTTTTGACAATGAGGACTGGGGCAAAGTTGATGCGGGTCACGACAATTTTTATCTGCAACGCTATGACCTGCATACCGACTGGGAATTTGGAAACGACTTCAGAATCTTTTTCCAGCTCAGGAGCGCCCTGGAGAATGGTCGCCCGATGGGGCCGAGGCCAATTGATGAAGACCAGCTGAATGTCCAAAATCTTTTTGCCGATCTGAAGATATGGCGCAGCAGTAAAGACTCCCTGATTATCAGGGCGGGAAGACAGGAACTGAATTACGGTGCCGGAAGACTGATATCCGTTAGGGAGGGCCCCAATGTCCGGCTTTATTTTACGGGATTAAAAGCAATTTACAAATATCAGAACCTGTCAGTCGACGCTTTCGCGATGGAGGCCGATCAGGTGAAACCGGGGGTATTTGATAATCAAATGACCAAACAGGTCAATCTTTGGGGCTTCTACTCAACGCTAAACCTGGAGGGGAATAAGAACGTGGACTTCTATTACATCGGCAACCGGAAGGACAGTGTTGTTTATAATGAGGGTACGGGTAACGAGGTCAGACATACCATAGGCGGCAGGCTCTGGAAAAATAATAACGGATTCGTTTATGACATTGAAGCCGCCTATCAGTTTGGCAAATTCAGTGGTCAGAGCATTAGCGCCTGGACGGCTTCTTTTGACCTGGGCTATATCTTCGCTGATCTTAAATCTAGGCCAGCTTTTGGGTTAAGGAACGACTATATCTCAGGTGGCGGCAATAAAAGCGGCGGTGACCTGGAGACCTTTAACCCGATCTATCCGAAAGGTGGCTATTTTGGTTTTGATCCGCAAATCGGCCCGGTCAACCTAATAGATATTCACCCTTACGCTTCTATTCAGGTTTGTCCCGGTTTGACTTTCCTGGCAGATATCGTTTACAACTGGCGTTATTCGGTCAATGATGGTATCTATCGTCCCAGCGGCGCATTTAATCTTACCGGGGACGGAACCACACAAAAGTACATCGGAACGGATTACCTGGCAAAAGTCAGTTATGTCTTTAACGCATTTCTTAGCGTGGATTTCGGCCTGCAGTACTTCAAAACCGGGCCATATATAAATGCGGAAATACCGAATCATAAAAATGCAGTAGAAACCAACTCAAGAATATCATTTAAATTTTAAAAACTAATAAGAACCATCATGAAATCAAATCAAGGATTATTTAATCGCTTTAAAACGCATTATATTTTATTTGTCTGCTTGCTATTATCGGCAACGGCTATGGCCCAGACTCCTAGTACTCACCCAGTGACATTAGAACCTGTCGGGACGCACAGCATTTTCGGAAAGATAGACGGTATAGCCATTGAAGGCATGGTGCAAAGTCCTTCTAACGAAGTGACGCCATTACAGGTGATTTGCTTATTTGAATATACAGAGAATGATATTTTTACCTCCCCACCGGCGTTACCGGCAGCGGCAAATGGTATTGTACATGTAGATAAGCAATTGAACGGGCTAATCCAGGACCTGAGAAAAAGCGGAAAGTTTTCAGGCCATTTGCGGGAAACGCTGCTTATCACTCCTCCGAAAGGGACAATAGGCGCGAAACGTTTGCTATTAATAGGTCTTGGTGACCGTACCAAGTTTACGCCTGACCTGATGATTGATATCGGCCGTATCGGGATGCGGGAAGCTTTAGTGCTGGGTGTAAGCAGTTATGCGCATGGCAGTGACCTGAAAGATGGCGGAATTGATTCACCTACCGGATTAGTGGCTACGAATGTGGTGAAAGGCGCTTTTGAGGCTTATGAAACAGACCTCTACCTGCAGAGCAAACATGCTACATCGAAAAAGCCGCTGGTGAAGATCACCATGTTAGCCGGTCAGGCATTCTACGATCCTTCAGGGGTTGCTATTAAACAGTATTTGAAAGACCGTCATAATTAAACTATTAAACTTCCTGCTATGAAAAAAGCTGATATGATCCTTTACAATGGTGCAATTCATACCGTTGACAGAGATGCGCCTAAAGCTACAGCGGTGGCGATTAGTGACGGCAAATTTATAGCCGTTGGAGATGACGCGAGTGTAATGCTGCTCGCGGCAGATACTACTATAAAGATCGACCTCAAAAAGAAAACTGTGGTTCCGGGAATTAATGACTCACACACTCATTTAATCCGTGGCGGCCTGAATTATAATCTGGAGCTGCGGTGGGACGGCGTGCCGTCGCTGGCGGATGCGCTCCGGATGCTTAAAGAACAGGTAGATCGTACACCTTCGCCCCAATGGGTGAGGGTAGTAGGCGGCTGGACCGAATTCCAATTCGCCGAACGCAGAATGCCCACTCTAAAGGAGATTAACGACCTTTCACCGGATACCCCGGTCTTTATACTGCATCTTTACGACCGGGCTTTTTTGAACCGGGCTGCTTTAAAAGTGGTGGGTTTTAATAAAGATACACCCTCGCCAAAAGGTGGTCAGATTGAATATGATGCCAATGGCGAACCTACCGGGCTTATTTTGGCCACGCCGAATGCGATGATACTGTATTCGACCCTGGCTAAGGGGCCTAAATTATCCTATGAACACCAGGTGAACTCTACCCGGCACTATATGCGGGAAATGAATCGCCTTGGAATTACCAGCGTTATTGACGCAGGTGGTGGTTTTCAAAATTTCCCGGATGACTACAAAATCGTCGAGGAGCTAAATGAGCAGGGCCAGCTTACCGTGCGTATTGCATATAATCTTTTCACCCAGCATCCTAACCAGGAAAAGGAGGATTTTGACAATTGGACAAAGACTGTAAAGCTCTATCAGGGTGATGACATGTACCGCCATAACGGGGCAGGGGAAATGCTGGTATTTTCAGCTGCCGATTTCGAAGACTTTGTTCAGCCCCGCCCGGATTTGCCCGAACTTATGGAAGAAGAACTGGAAAGGGTAGTTAATTTATTGGTTGAAAACCGGTGGCCTTTTCGCCTGCACGCCACCTATAATGAAAGTATCACTCGTTTTTTAAATGTATTTGAAAAAATTAACCGGGAAATCCCTTTTGATGGGTTGCCCTGGATATTTGATCACGCAGAAACCATAGATGAAAAAAATATGGAGCGGGTAAAAGCGCTTGGGGGAGGTATCGCTATTCAGAACCGGATGGCTTTCCAGGGGGAGAATTTCGCAGGCCGATATGGCCTTGAGGCGGCAGGTGCCACGCCTCCCGTTAAACAAATGCTCGATATGGAAATACCTGTCGGCGGAGGAACTGATGCTACCCGCGTTTCCAGCTATAATCCATGGGTTGCGCTGTATTGGCTCTCTTCCGGAAAAACAGTGGGGGGCATGGAACTGTTTCACCAAAATTCAAGAATAAGCCGGGAAACGGCATTGGAGCTATATACCAGGGGGAGCGCCTGGTTTTCCAATGAGCAACATAAGAAGGGCAGCATTAAGGTCGGTCAGCTGGCAGATCTTGTTGTGTTAAACAAAGACTACTTTACGGTTACCGATGAAGAAATTAAGTCCATTGAAGCTGAATTGACGGTAGTCGATGGAAAGATTGTTTACGCGATAGGCGATTTTAAAAGTCATACCCCTCCGGTTATACCTATACTGCCCGACTGGTCTCCTGTAAAAATTTATAACGGCTATTACCCGGGGAGCAATAATCTGGAATTGGCAAGATCAAAACAAGCGATTGCAGTTCAGCGAAAGGAACAGGAAGCGATACAAAAGCTGAACATCGTCACTGCAATTCACCAGTGTATCGGCAGCTGCGGCGTGCACGGTCATAATCACAATGCCGCCCGCATGAGTGACGTGCCTATTAATAACTTCAGCGCGTTCTGGGGTGCCCTGGGTTGCTCCTGCTTTGCATTTTAATCCTTTAACACACCGACATGGAAATCTTAAAAATAATACTTTTCACCGATGCGGGCAGCTCAATCAACAACTGGGCAGTGTTCGGCTTCAGGGTATTGCTTGCAGTTGAGCTTTTTCGGGTACACGGGCTGAAAAAGTTTCGCGGAAACAATGGTAAGCCTGAAGTGGTACCTAATCCACTTGGCTTACCGCAAGCACTTAACAATCTCGTAGCCACATTTTCCGATACGGTTGTCCCGGCGCTGGTTATTTTGGGTATCGGTACGCGACTGGCTATTTTGCCAACAATCGGGGTGACTTCCATCGGCTATTTTGTGGTCCACCGCGACGACCCTATCGCAATCAGGGATGTTCCTTACACCTATACCGTGTGTTTCCTGTTTCTGCTTTTTATGGGACCGGGGAGTATCTCAGCCGATCACTACATCTATCTCAACTTATTTAAAAACTAATCTATACTATAAAAAAATGAAACCTAACATTGGCATTTCCACAGAAAATCTAAGCAAAGTCGCACAGGCACTGAACATTATTCTGGCAGATGAATACGTGCTGTACACCAAAACCCGCAATGCGCACTGGAATATTGAAGGGCCGGATTTTCATACCAAACATGTGTTTTTTGAAAGCCAGTATCAGCAGTTGGATGAGATCATGGATAGTGTGGCGGAACGTGTCCGTTCATTGGGCCATTTTGCAACCGGCACGCTAAAAATATTCCTTGACCTGACGCATTTTTCTGAACGCCAGGAAAATACAAATGACAGCTTGTCCTATATCCGTGAACTGCTGGCTGATCATGAAAGCCTCATCATACACCTCAGAGAAAATATCAACATTTTCGCAAACGAGCTTAAAGATCTTGGAACGAGCGACTATGTAACCGGACTGATGGAAGATCATGAGAAAATGGCCTGGATGTTAAGAGCGCATTTAAAGTAAATGAATATGGAACGGCCAAAAACGATCGTGTACATCACGATTTTGCTCGCAATAACTGCCGGCTACTGTGACACGGTAACCTTCGTCTCCGTTAATGAGCTATTTTCAGCACATGTAACGGGAAACTTTATTGTCTTCGCGTACGATATCATCAAACACGCAGATACTGAAGCCTGGCTTAAACTGTTAAGCTTCCCGGTATTTATTCTGGCTGTTATCACCGGTGGGGCAATTGCCTCCCGGCAGGTGCAGGCGTGCACCTTATTACTGTTACAGGGTGCTATTTTGACCGCAACCGGCGTAATCTGCCTGATCCTTTTAATGACCGGACAGCAAGGGATGGAATGGGTAAGCCTGGTCATGGCCATGTGTATAGTTTTTGCGATGGGGCTTCAGAATGCTTTTGGAAAGCTGTATGGAAAGGAGACTTATGGGCCAACCACAATGATGACGGGGAATGTAACTCAGGCGGCATTGGATCTGGGCAAGGTGATAACAGCTGGCTTTCAGGATATGGATGTCAGGAATAGTTTAATACATGGTTTGGTCACGATCATTGGGTTTTTGGTGGGATGCCTCTGCGGTGGCATTTTAGCAAAATTAATCGGACTGACCGCTGTGCTTTTTCCGGGTCTTGCATTATTGGGTTACGCCCTGGCCAGACGTAAAAACGAACCGGCAGTTGATCTCAACTTACATCCATAAACTTTAAACATGATAAAGTCATGAATAATTTTGCAGAATTTCTTTCTCGTTTTCAATTTGGTTTTACCGCCAGTTACCACATTATGTTTCCCGCGCTTTCTATCGGCTTGTCGTGGTTTCTGGTGCTGATTCATGGCATGTATCTTAAAACGGGAAAAGTAGAATATTTCCGGATATACAAATTCTGGACATCAATTTTTGCCTTGAACTTCTCGATAGGTGTGGTGACCGGTATTTTTATGTCTTTTCAGTTTGGCCTTAACTGGTCAAAATTCTCTTATGCGGCAGGACCGGTTTTAGGCAGTATCATTGGACTGGAGGTAATGACCGCATTTTTCCTTGAAGCAGGTTTTTTAGGGATCATGTTATTGGGATGGAACCGGGTAAATAAGAAAGTACATTTCTTTGCAACGCTGATGGTTGCCGTAGGTACCCTGATTTCGGCAACCTGGATTCTGGGTGCGAATTCCTGGCTGCATACACCCGCGGGTTATAAATTCAGTAATGGGCAATATTTCATTACTGAATGGTGGCACGCCGTTTTCAATCCGTCTTTCTATATCAGATATCCCCATATGTTACTGGCTTCGATGTTCGCCTCCAGCTTCCTCGTTGCCGGTATTTCTGCATGGTACTTGTTGAAAAACCGGTATCTCAGCTTTGCGAAAACCACTTACTCCATTTCCCTGGCGATTATAACTGTTTTAATACCGGTTCAATTATGGGTAGGAGATACGCTATACGCAAAAATGGCTGTTTATCAGCCCGCGAAAACCGAAGCGCTGGAAGGTTTTTGGGAAGATACACCAACAGCGCCTTACCTTCTTTTTGTCAATCCTGATTTTAAAAATCAACGGAACGATGTTCAGGTCGGTATTCCATATATGGGCAGTATATTAATAACCCATAGCCTGCATGGTACGGTACAAGGTTTGAAAAGGACACCTCCGGAAAATCAACCGAATATGGCCCTTACCTTTTACTTCTTCAGGGTAATGTTTTTAATTGCCATCCTCATGTTTTTTACCGCATTAACTAGCATTGCACTGAGATTTACAGGAAACTTATTCGTTAAACGATGGTTTTTAAAAATGAGTATTTTCATGACACCGGCGGGTGTTATTGCGACAATAGCCGGTTGAATTACTTCTGAAACAGGAAGGCAACCCTATGTAATTTATGGCTTGCTCCGGACAGAGGCGGCAGCATCTTCCCTGAGTAATTTTCAGGTTGTTTTCTCATTCAGCCTTTTCCTGATTACCTATATTATCTTATTGGCGGCGTATATTAAATTCATTTGTAAGATAGTACAAAAGGGTCCGGAAGAGATTCAAAATACATTAAAAACAGATGAAAGAAAGACCGATAACTTTATTTCCGGGCTTCCTGAAGGGATTAAATTAAATGTTAAATAATTGAGCTATGGATATTCACATTTTATTTGCATTGGTCATATGTTTTGCCGCTGTAATGTATACCATCTTCGACGGATTTGATCTCGGGGTAGGGATACTCTTTCCATTTATTAAGAATGAATCCTCCCGGGATACCATGGTCGATTCAATTACACCGGTGTGGGACGGAAATGAAACATGGCTGATCCTCTTAGGAGTCGGCTTATTCGGCGGATTTCCTAAGGCTTACAGCGTACTGCTGCCCGCATTATACCTGCCGCTGATTGTTATGGTCATAGGCCTGATCCTTCGCGGGGTCGCCATGGAATTCCGTTTTGTGTCGGTACACAGGAAATCATGGTGGGATGCGGCATTTTCCTTTGGGTCTGTAATGGCTGTCTTTTGCCAGGGATTAGTTTTAGGTAACCTCATGGAAGGGATAAAGGTATATAAGGATATTGCGTACCGCGACATTACCTTCAATTTTTTAAGTCCCTTTACTATCTTAATAGGCTTGGTGCTCATTGTGACCTATGCGCTTATCGGCGCGACCTGGTTGAACTTTAAGACAAGCGGAAAGCTCCAGGCAACATTCAAACGCTTTGTTAAAAGAATAATTTTTTGCTTGCTGCTCTTATTAATACTTGTCGTATTCGGGCGTTTTTACTTAGAAATATTTATCCCAAGGTTCGGCGCTTTTGGCATTGGCAGGATACTGTCATTACCCTCGATCGTATGGTATATAGCAACAGTGATTTTAACCGCCGCCATTTATTTTACGGTTGACAGGAAAAATGATATTTTGCCTTTTGTGCTGAATATATTGATGACAGCCGGATCTGCGCTTTACATCGTGTCCGGCTTCTGGCCTTATATTGTTCCGCCTGATCTGACCATATTCGATGCCGGCTCTCCCGCTTACGGTAATCGTATATTGCTCATCTGTTCTCTTGTTATCGTCCCGATAATACTGGCCTATTTTATTTATTCCTATATCGTTTTCAAGGGCAAGGTCAGTGGAAAGGATAATTATGAACCCTCGCTGGCAGAATCCGAACTATTAAAAAGCAAGGTAAAGGTAAACGGGAATGATCACGCTGGCTTCAAGGTACTCACCATGGCATGGCCATGGCGCATTGCGATTTCGTTGGGTGGTATCTTCTTCTTTTTTGTGGTACTTGGATTTTTTGGCGATCTGACGGCGCAGTTTGCTATAGCGGTTTTCATCGTTATATTTTTGGCTGCCTGTTTTAAATATCAGCGTATATAACCCGGTATTTATGTCAAACGCCAGTCCTCAATACGATAAAGCTGCTGCTTCAAAAGCAAATGTTTTACTAAATGATTTTCTTGACCCATGGAAAAGAGCGATCATTGGCATAACAGCTTTAAAATTCACCGCATTTGTTTTGGTTAATATCCAGCTTATTTTAATTGCAGGTCTCATTAGCGGAATGGCATTGCATAACCTGTCAATACATGATTTCTATGCTGGATTAGTCTGCATAGCGCTCGCCGGGGCAGGCAGGCCCCTGATGAATTATTTCAGCAATTGCCAAAGCGCGGGGCTTACAGAAAAAATTACCGTAACGCTTCGCAGTGACCTGTTTGAAGAAATTCAAAGGGGTTATCTGCCTGTTCACCAGGATAAATCGCCTGCCGGCATTACATTGGGTCTGTTAAATAAAACAGAAGTAATCGCACCGTATTTCACCCGTTACATTCCACAAATGATCCTTTGTATTATGATGCCTTTAGCCGTTTTGGTTTATTTAATGACCATTAACTGGGTTTGCGCATTGCTGATTTTAGTCATGTCACCCGCTATTCCGATATTCATGATTATCATCGGTCGTGGTTCAGAAGAAAAAAGCAGGGAACAATGGGACTCGCTGGCGCAGATGGGGGGATATTTTATGGATCGGCTACAAGGAATCACAACATTGTACCTGTTCAACCAACTCGGAAAGCAGTCAGAACAAGTAAAGTATTTTGCCAAATCCTATGGTGATCAGGTGCTAAAAGTGCTAAAAATAGCATTTCTTTCTTCAGCTGTACTAGAGTTTCTCAGTGCGATCATTATTGCCGGCTGTGCCATTTTTATAGGGCTCAACATGATCCATTATATCAATTATGGCCCGCAGGGTGGTGCATCGCTGCGGAGTGGCCTTATCATCCTACTTTTGATTCCTGAATATTTTATTGCATTTAAGACGCTTGGTAACTATTATCATGATCGTGGGCATGCCTTAGGAGCCGTCATCAGTCTGCAGGAGGCAGGTTTCTTTAATACTATTCCGGACATCGGGAAACAAGCACCGGGTGAAGAGTTAAGGGACAAGATATTTACACCAAATGGCAAGCCCGCAGGGGAGGAGGATATTTTTCTGCCACTTCCCCTGATTTTCAAAAATGTAGACTTCGCTTATTCAGAAAAGAAGCAATTATTTAAAAATTTCAGTTTGGTCGTAGGCCCCTGCGACAAAGTCAGGATTACGGGTCCGAATGGATCTGGAAAATCAACATTGGTAGCACTGCTACTGGGTTGGCAAAAACCACGGGGTGGTATTATCCTGCTCGGGAAACAACGCATAGAAAGCCTTAGCGAAGCAGAATTATTCCGGGAGATCTCAGTCATCAACCAGCAAACGAGTATTTTTCAGGGAACAATCAGGTCCAATATCCTCATGGGGGCATCACTTCCGGATACTGAATTATGGGAAGATGTAATAATACCTGCAGGTTTGCACATGCTATTGGAAAAATTGCCGATGGGATTAGATACTTACCTCGCCGAGGATGGGAAATCCATATCCGGGGGAGAGCGTCAAAAAATAGCTCTGGCGCGGGCCCTGGTACGTAAGTCACGTATCATCATACTGGATGAACCGCTGACACACCTAGATCCGGCCAGCGCTGAAAATTTCGCCATAATGATCAGTAAGGTGGGGCATCACAAGACCATCGTGGTAACAGGTCATGGGGAAGCTTACGGCGCATTTGAAGAGTATCGTGAAATTAAGTTAACTGCATATGCTGACTAAAATACCAGGTATTTATAAAAAACTGAGCCGGGCTCAGTGGGTAGGAATATTTCTTGCCGTTTCGGCACTTTCATGCGGGCTGTTGCTGGTAAGCTGTTCGGCCTGGTTTATAACGGCGACCGCCCTTACGGGTCTCGGAATAATCGGCCTACAAGGATATAATATATTTTTGCCAAGTTCGGTCATACGTTTTCTGGCGCTGGCCCGGCCGGTGAACAAATATTTTGAAAACAGGTATACGCACCGGGTTACGCTGGATAAATTAAGTTTAGCCAGGGCATGGGTGTTCGACAAAATATTGATGTTTAAAAAGGCGGAACTGGTCAAATTCCGTTCTTCCCGATTGCTCAGCGAGCTGATCAATGATCTGGAAGATATGGATCAGCTTTACCAAGCCGTTATATTGCCATGGATCACTGCAGCCATATTATTCTTACTGGCCGGATCTGTAGCCTACTTTCTGTTGCCGACCGTTGCTGTTTTATTGGCAGGGCTGTTTTCAATTGCCGGAATTATAATTCCATACCTGTCATTTAGAGCCACAACCGGTCCGGAAGAAGAAAGCCTGCTGATCAGGCGGCAGGCCCACATCGACATAATGACCTGGTTGAGAGGATTCCGGGATCTCCGTCAGTTCGGACTGTTGAATGGTAACCGCATGCTTATAGAAAGTAAACTGGTATGCGAACAGTATATCAGATCAGCGTCCAAAATGAAGCTCGCATACTGGCAACTGCTTCAGCAATTTATCCTGCAGCTCGGTCTAATTGCAATAATTTTTTTAGCAGAAAAACAGCGTGGCCAAATTGAAATGACGACTATTGTTTTGATCGTCGTCACCTGGCTGGCTCTAGCTGAAATACTTTATCTGCTGCCCGCTGCCGCCCAGCAATTATCGCGAACCAATTGGTCAGGCAATAGCCTGGCTGAATGGGACAAAACAAAAGATACAACATTAGCTGAGAATCTAAGTTTGCCCGCGATTTATGACCTGGAGGTGAAAAACGTTAACGTTGCCTATAAGGGCCGGGATGTACTGACGGATTTTAACTTCAAATTTCAGGCGGGTCTAATTACGGCAGTGACAGGTTGCAACGGCAGTGGTAAAACAACTTTGCTGGACATGTTGTCCGGGCTCCGGTGCCCTGATTCGGGCATAGCAGGCATAAACGGTAAGGCTGCCCATTTTTTCAATCCCGAACAATTAAATAACCACATTGCCTATATGGAACAGCATGCCACGTTGTTTAATATCAGCTTATTTGAGAACATTGCCCTGGCCCGGACTGATGCTACTGAGCGCGAAGTGACAGATGCGGCTATACGTGCCGGTCTGGGTCCTGAAATTCGACATAACCCCAAATTCCTCGATAATATTGCCGGAGAATTGGGAAAAAATATTTCCGGTGGACAGGCGAGAATGGTCGCCCTTGCCAGGATAATTCTCAAAGATGCACCGGTATTATTGTTGGATGAACCAACCGAAGGTCTGGATACAAAAGCTGAAGCCAACTTTATGAATTTGTTGACGACATGGAAAGGTAAAAAGACAATTGTTATGGTCACTCATAAAAAGGCCCTCGTATCGATAGCTGATCGCCAATGTCACCTGGGATAGCCGGGATGTTGGTGGTAGTCATTAAAAAGTGTCAGTAAGAATCAATGAAAATACTTATCAGTTTTTATACCCAGCTTTTTGATTCGGGAGATTAATGTACTGTAAGGAAGTTCCAGAAGCTCAGCTGCACCACCAGGTCCGGAAACTTTTCCGTTGCACTTTTCAAGTACGGATTTGATATGGTCGATTTCCATTTCTTTGATGGTCTTTACTTTTTTGTCATCATTAATGACCGAGGTATTGCCAGCCATTTGCGGGAGAGCAATTTGCGTAATGACCTGATCGGGATTAAGTAGTATACTGCGCTCAATAAGGTGTTCGAGTTCTCGGATGTTGCCCGGCCAGGAATAGGACTGTAGTGTTTTCATTACCTTCTCCGATATTTCTTTAACCGGTAAATTGTTCATCTTACAGAAATGCTGTACAAAGTGGGCTGCCAGCAGCGGAATATCGCCCGCCCGCTCCCGCAACGGTGGTAGCGATATCGGAAAAACGTTAAGCCGGTAATAAAGATCTATTCTGAACCTGCCCTCCGATACTTCCTTCTCCAGGCTTCTGTTAGTGGCCGCAATTATCCGCACATCCACTTTAAAGGAACCTTTACCGCCTATACGCTCTATTTCTTTTTCCTGTAAGACCCTTAGGAGTTTGACCTGAAGGTCAATCGGCATCTCGCCAATTTCGTCCAAAAAGATGGTTCCCGTATGAGCCTGTTCGAATTTTCCGATTCGTTGTTCGCTTGCCCCGGTGAATGCGCCACGTTCATGTCCGAAAAGTTCAGTTTCGATAAGGTTAGCAGGTAAGGCGGCACAATTTACCTTAATGAGTGGTTTTTTGCTACGCTGGGAGTTAGCGTGGATGCTGTCAACAATTCTTTCTTTACCCGTACCGCTTTCGCCGAGAATCAACACAGAGGTCTCCGTTGGCGCTACGATCTTTACCAGTTTAAGCACTTCCTGCAAACCTGCAGAATTGCCGATGACCCCTTCGAATTTAGGGGGCTTCGTAAAATGAGAAAGACTGTCTTCATTTTGTTGGAATTTCTGTTTTTGTTCGTGCAAGTAATTTGCAATATCCAACGTAATCAGGATGTCTTTTTCCCTGAAAGGCTTTACGAGAAAACCGTAGGGCTCAGTTAACTTGGCAGCAGCCAAGGTATCCTTGTTGGAATTCGCTGATAAGTATACGAATGCCATTTTTTTTTCTTTGAGTACCCTGGCTAGGTCGATGCCTGTTTTCTTGCCATTAAGGAAAATATCCAGGAGCACCAGGTCAGGCGTTTCTTTATGGATACAACGTATCGCTTCGTCGTAAGAGTCTGCGATATCACACACGATAAAACCGGCCCGCTCTAGGATGATACTCAGGTTATTGGCTTCTACAAAACCATCTTCGACTATTAGGATTTTCTTATTCATAATAAATTCTATGTAGTAACAATGACAAGCTTAAGTTCATTGTCATTGAAAAAAAACAATTCTATTTTGGTAACCGTTTAGCAATCAACTCACTTATGATCAGCCCCAAAGGAACCGCCCGGCCTATATCAAGTCTAACCGGGTCAACATCCACATTAAATGTAATATTTTCATCTGATACAAAGTTACCATTAAGATAAATACCCGATAACCCAAGACTGCTAATCATGATCGTTAAAGAAAATTAGTTCTATTTTGGTACCGCCCTCTGAGCTGAAAGTTACAGTGCCTTGTAAGCTTTTGCTCAGGCCCTTTATTAAGCTCATGCCCAGTGTGTGGTTAGTTATTTGGCTTTCATCAATATTAAAATCTTCGGAAAGACCTATGCCGTTATCACGGATGGTCAATACAATCTGGTTAATGAATTTCTGTTTTAATGAAATTTCAATCAGTCCCTCGTAATTGGACGGAAATGCGAATCTTATTGAATTGGTAAGCACCTCATTGACAATCAATCCAACCGGAACCGCCTGTTTGATATCCAGCTGTATCGGATCAAGATCAAAGTGAAAAATTATATTTTCATCTGTGACGAAGCTATCCTTCAAATAATTGATGAGTTCCCGCAGGTAGACCGACATCAACACATCAGTGACATTATCATTAACATATAGCTTTTGATGAATGAGAGATAACGCCTGGACACGATTCTGGCTTTTTCTTATGGCCAATAGCGCATCATCTGCCAAAAAAGCTGATTGAGATTCCAGCAGGCTGCTAATCATGTGTAAGTTGTTCTTGACCCGATGATGAATTTCCTGTATAAGGACTTCCTTGTCCTCCAATAAACTTTCTTTATCCTTAATCAAACTTTCTTTTTCAACAAGTAAAAGTTCCATGGACTTGTTTTTTTTAGCCATTGCCTTTTGGTTCTTTTTTCTCAACTGATTTTGGTAAATAAGTAAAATAAGTATGATCAGTAATAAACAACTTCCTCCGATCAGTTCATTACTGAGCGATGCAGCTTTTTTTAAATTCAGCTTCTGCAACTGTTCATTTTGGGTTAATACTTTAATGTTCTGATCTTTGAGCTGAAGTTCTATTTCTCTTTTATCGGCTTCGTATTCAGCCTCTATGTCACTGATCGCTTTGGTGTTCGTCTCGTTTTGTATGTCAGTCGACAGCTTATGCCATTTCAATAAATGATCCATTGCTGATTCAAGATGCTGCTGCGCAGAATCAATCCTGAACTGCATCAGGCTGTTTCTGGCTAGGTAAATCTTATTGTTAAAATGCTTGGCTAAATTTGAATAGAGTATTTCGAACCGTTGAGAGAGGGGGTAGTTTTTACTACTTATATAAAAGTTGACTGCAAGCCTGTATACACTTTCTTTAACATATACGTCGTCATAGTTTTTCTTTAACATAGGCAACAAAAGATCAAGATAATGTTGGGCCTTTGCGGTTTGATAAAGGGCAGTATAATCAGCAAGAAAAGGCATGTAAAGGGATACTTTTAAATCTGGGTCGCTTGGTTTCGGATAGGTAGCGGCAATGTCACTAATGAATTTTAGTGCTTCAACATTCTTGTTAAATCTTGATAATTCCCTGTTTATATTGCTTGCTGTTATATAAACTGCATTTGTATCTCTCAAATGTTCTTCTATGACCAATGCCTTCTTTCCATAAAATAATGCCTTCCTGTATTCATTAAGGCGGTCGTAAATTATTAGAAGCCGGGTATAACTGGTTTCCATCATCACTGTGTCCGCATCGTGTTGCTCCTGCTTTATAGCCACATTTTCATCGTAAATTGCGCGCTGGTAATTTTCCGTAAGGCATTCCGCCGATGCCAGCAAGTCATAGATAGCTTCGAGTTTTGCGTTAGGAGCCTTCAGGCCAATTTGCAACGCCAGTTCTACTTCCTTCTTACCACTGATATTATTCCCCTGGTCCATTAACAGACTTCCCATGTATCGATGGCTGATAGATTCTTTTTCATAATCGCCGCTTCTTTGGAAGTTGTAAGCTGCTTTTACAAGATATTTTTCTTTTGCTTTGAAGCCTCCAGGTTCATCTGCATTATAAAATTGTGATAACTCAAAGTAGGATTCTCCCAATAGCGAAAAATCTCCTCTTATTTTGCTGAAAACACTGACCGCCTTTTCGGCAAATTTTTTACCTGTTTCACTATTATTCAGTTTTTTATTGAAATATGATTTATTTAAAGCAATGAGCCCTTTATATTTTTCATTATTTAAGTGGCTGTTTATCTTTTCTGCGCGCCTGATCAGTATTTCTGCGCTGTCGAGGTCAGCCTTGTATTCACCGGGTTTCTTTATTTGGTATGTTACCAATTGCAGAATCCGGTACAATTTCAAAGTATCGTTGTTCTCATTGGCAATTTGGACATACAATCTTTTGGCTATTCCTGGAGTTGTTTGCGCATTAGCTGCTACACATTGCAAGAACAACAGACAGACCGGAAAGCAGGAAAAAAGGTGCATTATCTTAGTCATAATCAATAATGAAAATTAGTTTTGCGGTGATGTTGCTTCGGCTAAAACAAAACAATTGAGGCATTATAAGTACGGACAGGATCGGTAGGGTTTTATAAATTTGAGGTTCGAACGTTTTATATTTGTTACGCATTTTTGTAGGACTGATCTTTTTTGATATTAAGTTTTCTTATTTTAGAATTCAGCGTAGATGGGGGAATGCCCAAAATCTCAGCGGCCCCACCAGTGCCGAATATCTTGCCGCTGCATTTTTTTAATATGGCAATGATATGATCCCTTTCATTTTCATCTATAGTTTTGTAGACCGGTTCTTCGGATGGATTGATTGTTATTTTTTTGTCACCAACAGGCAGTTGAATCTGTTTGATCGTGTCACCGGTGGTTAATAATAAGGACCGTTCTATCAGGTGTTCCAGTTCGCGTATGTTTCCGGGCCAGTTATAAGCCATCAGGTCCTGTAAAGCCATTGGTGATATCGCTTCCACGTTTTTCCCAGTGCTTCTTGCTAAACGCTTAATAAAATGACTGGCTAAAAGCGGAATATCTTCGAGACGATTTCTCAGCGGAGGCATGACAATCGGAAATACATTCAACCGGTAAAATAAATCACTCCTGAAACGCCCTTCAGTTACTTCTTTCTGGAGGTTCCGGTTGGTTGCAGCAATTATTCTTACATTTACTTTGATTGTTTTCTGACCGCCAACTCTTTCAATTTCACGTTCCTGTAGGGCGCGGAGGAATTTTACCTGCAGATCCAGCGGCATTTCGCCAATTTCATCTAAAAATAAGGTGCCGTTATGGGCGAGTTCAAACTTTCCTATCTTCTGGTCTATGGCTCCGGTGAAACTGCCTTTTTCATGGCCGAAAAGTTCGCTTTCAATTAAATGAACCGGAAGTGCCGCGCAATTGATTTTTACCATCATTTTATCCTTTCTGGGTGAACCATTATGGATTGCACGTGCGATAAGCTCTTTTCCTGTTCCTGTCTCCCCAAGGATAAGTACCGTACTGTTGGAAAAGGCAACCTGCGACATAAGCTCATAGATCTTTTGTATTGCCGGGCTAGAACCGACCATCTCGCTGTGGATATAATTGGTCTCAATTTCTTCTTGCAAATAGCTTTTTTCGTTCAGTAGTTGTTGTTTATACCGCTGGATCTCATTGAATTGACGCTCTACTTCTTTATTGGCGATTGCATTGGCTAAGGCGATCGCTATCTGCGCAGAAATACCTTTTAGTAAGCGTTCGTTAACCAGACCTGGTTGAGTCCATAAAATACCGATGTCTTCGTCAGCAACCTTCAGTCTTATGCCAAGTATATTTTCCGCACCGGCGGCTTTCCAGAATGACAACGCTGGAAAAGAATATTTTTTTTCTCTTAATAGCTTGTTTATATTAAAGACAACAGGTCCTTCCGACTGTAACACGGCACCTGTAAGAGAACCTTTTATCGGCATTTTTGACCCGGTAATGATTTTAAAACCTTCATCGTTTGGATCTTCGTCATCAAGATCATGCAGAAAATAACTATAGCTATTTTCGTCATTTCGGATGGTTATGAGGTATTCTTTTACTTGAAATAATTTTTTAAGAAAGTTTTTGAGGATGAATTTCAGGCCATTAGGGTCCCTTACCGTTGCAATGTGGTTACTAAAAGACAGGAGGAGCGTTTTTTCCCGTTCTTTTTTAAGAATATCCTCTTTGGCTAAGATATTACTGGCAGCGGAAGAAAGCTGGCTTGCTACTCCTTTCAATAAAGACAATTCGCCGTTTCTTGCCAGATTCTCATTATCACTGACGAGGGCGACAAATCCGATGAGTCCATTTTCTCCACGTAATGCAACAATCGCGATTTCTTTGGCGTTTTGCATGGATATGCTTTTTATAAATTCACGCGGAAAACCACTGCTGTTAGGGATAACCGGATCGATAACTTCAGGAAAATTGGTGACCATCAATTGTGACTGCAACTCATCGGTAATCGAAATATCACGGTTTATAATCTTATTTTGAGGGAGGAGCCCATTTAACTTAAAAGATTCGGGGTAAAACACGGTGATTTTATTCTGAGTAGAATCTATCAATCCAATTACTGCTTTGGTGAACGATATTATCTTTTTTAATTTGGCATCAATTACGGCGAGGAGATCCTCCTTGCCTTTGGAAAAAGCAAGGTCATTTCCGATTTCCAGGAGGACGGTTTTCTCATAGTCCCTTTTCTCGATCTGTTCATTAATCAACACATTTTGAATAGCGATGGCGATCTGTGAACATAAGCCGTGTAATAACCCGAATTGTTCAACCGGAATGGGGTCTCGTTTTTTGGTGTAAAAGGAAAATGAACCGATGGTATTCGAGCCGGCTTTTAATGGTACACCAATTAGCTGCTTCATCCCTTTTTCTATCCAAAACGGGATGTAAACCGATGCATTAGGGGATTTTTTTACTTCATCCAGTTCAAAGACAATTACCTTTTCAGAAGCCACGATAACATCATAAATGCCATCATTAACCGGAAATTTCATGGTTGCCAGTTGTTCGCAGCCCGGGTATTTTGCAAACACCTCTTCCGGATTATATAAGTAGGCTGAATGGGTAACTTGGTCATTGTTGACAATACAAATAACCCCGTCATCGTATGAAAAAAGCTTCTTCAATGTATTGTTGATGATAGGAAACAGATCAGCTTGATTTTTCACTGCCGCCACTTCTTTGCTGATGGATAGCAATATGGATCTTTCCTCGTCAGCTTTGACGAGCTTTTTTTGAGTTTCAACTGTATAAGGTATAGTTGCGTCCATAGCGGTGGTTTGCTATTGGGTATGCAATTATTAAACCATAAAAAACTAATTGATAATCAATTAGTTAAGTCAGTGTCTCTTGATTTAATTATCGATATTTCGAAAATTGTGTTAAATTTCGTTTGATCCGGGTTTAATTAAAAATAGGTTGGGTCGCCATATTCATCCGATGAGTGACCCCAAGCAATTTTCCGAACTACATTCCAGTCTATCCGTTATGATTTCAATGGGGCTTGTTTTTGATTCGGGCAGGCTTTATATTTTTGAAGATGGCGGCTCACTTATATCGTCCATTATTCTAAGGAACAAAGCAATACTGTCATTTAAACATGAGGTTATAACCTCTTTTCAGCCATTGCTGATCGGGGAGATACATAATTATGCCATCACACTTTTACAGCAGCAGGACGGACGCGCCGGGCAAGCAGTTAACAATGTACCTCCAGTATCTCTGTTTAAATCACAGCAGGAGAATTTTACCCGTGCATTTAAACTGGAAAATGAAAGAATTGGTATAGTATTTATCGATTGGGGAATAACGGAAACGGGGCAACGAGTGCCGGAATGGCTGCCGCATTATACCGAAGTTTTTAAGCTTGCACTAAACAGTTTTTTGCGCGGCCACCGGAACATCTGGCTGCAAAAGCAATCCGGCGACGAAGAGGAACAAAACAGGCTGGACAAACTGTTATCGGAGTTTTATATTAAGATGATTGCCATCCGGTCGATTTCAGGTTTGGTCAGTGTGATTGACGAAGTTTTATCAACCAGTCCATTACGGGGTGAGTTTTTTATTACTACGATTGGTGATCTCCCGGAGACAATACCATCGGTAATTCATAGCATTAGAAATTATGCATTATTTGAGACTTTGGATGGAGGGAAATTACCCGCTTCCCGGAATAAATTTAACAAAAGACTGGCCCCTGGGATAATCGCAACGGGTGATGTTCTTTTTTTTGATCTGAATGAACTCAGTACTAAATACGACATTCCGGCGCATATGTCCTATTATAAGAATAACGGCATGAAAACGGTTGCTGCATTTCCGCTTCAACGTGAGGGCGAAACCATGGCGATACTTTGGATTTATCTGAAACCTGACGAAATCCCGGCGAGCGGCCATACTGAGTTTATAAAAAAGTTGGGGACTGCGTTGTCGAAGTCATTCTGGAATATCATTGAGATTGAACAATTAACTGAACAATTGAATGAACTGAAGGCGTATAAACAATTGTTGTTGGTAGAAAATTCATATCTGCTGAAAGAGATTGACGAAAAGCACAATAGCAATGAAATTACTGGGGCGAGTAAGTCTATCGGTCATTTAAATTTGTTAATCCAACAGGTTGCTCCATCCGGAAGCACTGTATTAATCCTCGGGGAAACCGGGACAGGCAAGGAATTAACAGCGAGGGCTATCCATAACGCGTCGCCAAGAAACGGAAATATTATGGTTAAGGTAAATTGCGCGGCCTTACCGGTTCACTTAATTGAGAGTGAACTCTTCGGACATGAGCGTGGGAGTTTTACCGGGGCGACTGAACGGCACATCGGCAAATTTGAACTCGCACATAACGGCACCTTATTTTTAGATGAAATAGGAGAGATGCCACTGGAATCACAGGTAAAGGTCCTACGCGCAATTCAGGAAAAGACGATAGAACGTGTGGGTGGCAAGGCCAGTATTAATGTAAACGTGCGTATCATAGCCGCTACTAACCGGAATTTGTTAAAAGAAATAAAGGAAGGAAAGTTCAGGGAGGATTTGTATTACCGGCTGAACGTTTTTCCGATTACCGTTCCGCCGTTGAGAGAAAGAAAATCAGATATTCCGGTGTTAGCAAAACAATTTGTTTTAAGATTTGCAAAGCTGGCTGGAAAAAAAATCGAAAGTATCTCCGATGGCGTCATGGAGAAAATGATGCGTTACGACTGGCCCGGAAACGTGCGCGAACTGGAGCATCTGATGGAAAGAAGCGTATTGCTTACTAAAGGCAATAATATAAGCCATGTAGACATTCGCTTTGTGAGCAGGAAATTGAGTGAGTTTGCCCGAAATGAAAAAATAAAAACCATTGATGAGAACGAACGTGATCATATCCTGTCTGTTCTGAAAAAGACCAATGGCAAAGTCTACGGTAGCGGAGGGGCCGCTGAACTCCTGGATATCCATTATTCTACCCTGAATTCCCGGATAAAGAAACTCGGTATACAAAAAGCCGTTACCGTTTATCAGGGCAAGTCTGAATAGATGATCGTCCGGGGTAAATACTGTCGTAGGTAAATCATAATTTCATCTGCTTTCTTAATGAATTAGCGAAATACAGATAGTGCAATGCCTGATGGTTGATTGTATTTGTTTGTATTTCAGTGTTTTAATTTTTGGGTGTTTCTTTGCTTTAACCCTGGCATATCAAAACATTAAAATAAACAAAATGAAAACAAAATCTATTTTAAGTAAAGTCGCGACAGGAGTGATAGCCGTATTCGGTTTTATTGCACTTACTTTACCGGTATCGGCGCAAACACCGAAGGGTATTAAAAACATTGTCATTGTACACGGCTCTTTCGCCGACGCTTCCGGATGGGAACCAGTTTACGATATTCTGACCAAAGACGGCTATAAAGTAACGTTGGTACAAAACCCGACGATTTCACTTGCAGATGATACCGCGGCGACAAATGCGGCTATTGAGCGAATGGATGGCCCTGTTCTTTTAGTTGGCCATTCATGGGGAGGTACTGTCATCACCCAGTCAGGGAACGAGCCACAAGTAAAAGCCCTGGTATATGTTTGCGCTTTTATTCCGGATTCAGGTGAATCAACGCTAGACCTGGCTTCCCACGCCAAGCCACTTCCGGTACAAGGGATTCTCAATCCAGATGCCAAAGGAAATGTTTATCTAGCCGAAGCAACTTTTCAACAGACCTTTACGCCAGGCCAAACAAAAGAAAAATCGGAATTCATGTATGCGTCTCAAATACCATATACCGTAAAATCCTTTACCGATAAAGTAACAATTGCCGCCTGGAAAAATAAGCCGGTATATGCAATAAAACCCTCAAATGACGGCACGATTAGTCCCACTTTGGAAGATATGATGTATAAAAGGGCAAATGCGAAAGTAACGGTGATCAAGGGAGGCCATACTTTATTTATGGATGATCCTAAAGCGGTAGTTGCCGTCATTGAAGACGCAGCTAAAAACAACTAAATAATCACCCGGAAATGCATAAGGCCATTTAATCACTCGTTGCCTTATGCTGTGTGAAGCAGAAGTAACCAGGTTTGGCTCACTTCTGCTTCTTCTTTATAAACGAATCAGTGATCATCTACAATAAACTGTAACTATATTTAGGCATGAAACCAACTATACAATCGCCGTTAAACAGTTCATTTGCACCATTCAAAGAGAAAATTTTCCGGTCTTTATGGATTGGCTCATTCATATCCAATATTGGGACATGGATGCAAAATATCGGTGTAAGCTGGGTAGCAGCAACCATGTCAGCCTCGCCGCTAATGATCGCCCTCATCCCGGTCGCGGCATCGTTTCCCGCCTTGGTTTGCAGTTATCCGGCAGGCGTTATTTCTGATTATACAGACAGGAGAAAGTGGTTGATATACCTGCAGCTATTTCTTTTTGTCGCGCTGGCTATACTTTCTGTACTGACACAAATCCACCTGTTAAATATTACTGTCCTGATTGTCTTTAGCTTCATCGTCGGCCTGGGCTCCGCTTTTTCCGTTCCCGTTTGGCAGGCCATTACTCCGGAAATCGTTTCTGCGGACAATATGAAAGAGGCTATCGCTTTGAACGGGGTCAATTTTAATCTGGCGAGGGCGGTAGGCCCGGCACTGGGTGGCGTACTACTGGTTTATGGTGGTATCCAATCGATATTTTTATTCAATGCAGTGTCTTTCCTGGCTCTTGTAGTCGGTTTGTATAATTGGCACAACGTTAGAATGGCAGTAAAACCACAGCCTTTCAAATCAGCTTTTACCGAAGGCTTAAAGGCAGTCAGTCGTTCGGCTAATTTCAAAAGCCTCCTATTGCGCACCGTCTCCTTTACCTGTTTTGTCAGTGTTATATTCGCTATACTTCCACATTTATCAAAATATGAATGGCATCAGAGCAGCAAAGCTTATACCGGTTTATGGGTCAGTCTCGGTATAGGCGCTTTAACAGGGAGTTTGTTTTATAAAAATGTGACCACTTTTTTTTTATCCTATAAAGTTGTTTGGGGGAGTTGCACATTAGTTGGTCTTTCTATGATTATCCTCAGTCAGATTAACAGCGTTCTGATTATTGATATATTGATGTTCATTATCGGAATCGGGTGGATATGGGCGACCTCAACCCTGAACATACTGGCACAATTGTATTCCCCAAAAGAACTGAAAGGCAGATTTCTGGCTACCAATGTTACCGTCTTTCAGGGATCACTTGCCCTGTCAAGTGCGTTTTGGGGATACTTGTCTCTTAAGACTGGCTCAATTGCTGTACTGACCGTTTCAGGTATTGCAATGGTGTTATTTTCGGCAATTTTGGTGTTTTTTCCAATGGAAGAACCATCGTCAGAACCTGCAGCCTGGGTTGCCTGCAGTGCGCCTATTCTTTTGCCTGAACAAAAGTCAGCTTAGGTGTCTTTACACTCAAGATATCAGGTCAGAATTGCATATGGATTTTCTTCCTGTACTTTTTATTGGGGATTCAGCATGCATAATGGAAGGTCACTCACCGTAATGACATTGATAGGGTGGAAGAAGCCACTGATGGGGAAAAAATAATCAGAGGTGACAGGTTATTCGTTTTTGTGCTGAAATTGTTTGATGATTTTTAGATTTGTATTTTTCAGCTGCAACGGGTATACTATTTGGCTTTTGGAATGGTCAGTGCTTTCCAGTTACTCCCGGCTCGCATTTTACCCAACATTACGATCTGCCCGACATGGTAGGAAACATGGACCAATTGCCTGTTGATGGCATCCAATACCGTATGCGGCTCGCTCCGAATAAGAATTTCTTTCGGTAAATCTTCTTCAACAACCAGGTTGAAGGAGTCAAACAGGCATTTCCATCCTGCCGACCATTTTTCCAGCAGTTGTGCTTTAGTTTGGATAACGGACTCAAATTCTGCATCCCGCTGCCGCCATGGCTTTTCGCCGTCGCTGGTTAAAAAGTCTGTCCAGCGCGATAGCATATTACCCCACAGGTGTTGGATAATGATGGCGATACTATTGCTTTCTTCATTAAATTGCCAAAATAAGTCATCATTATCAAGCTGGTCAAAAGTCTTTTCGGCCAGATCCTTTTCAATTTGAAAGCGCCTTTTTATGCTGCTCAAATAGAGGCTCATGCTATTGTTATTTGTCATGTGTTGATTAACTTAATTGAACTGTTTACCACGGTCTATTTTATCGAAGCCTCATTAGCCTTCGAAAAACTATTTGGCAGCTAATGAGGCCCTGAAAATGGCTAAAAAAATCTTAATGGTGCTGTTTACAAAGTTATTGAATCCTTCCGTACTTAATCAGTTCGGTCACCATTTTGATTTCATCCTGATTGATCGTGTGTCCCATTCCCGGATATATCTTCTCATAAACTGTCGCACCCCTATCCAAAAGAAGCTCCGTTGAGTCTTTAACCCGACCCAGTGGAATGTGACTGTCAATGTCGCTGCAGCCCAGGAATACCGGCGTGCCTTCGAAGTTTCCGGTATAGTCCGAAACGTTGAGCTCGTCACCGATCAGTCCGCCACTCAATGCAAATACACCACCGTATCGTCGCGCGTGCTGAGCGGCAAATTCCAGCGTCAGGCAGGCCCCCTGTGAAAACCCAAGCAGATAAATAGCCTCGGTCGGGTATCCTGTTTTTACTAGATTATCAACGATATCTTTTAATAAGTTTAGTGAATTGGTTAGATATGGTTCATTTTTACTTTTTGGCTCCAAGAAACTATAGGGGTACCAGGATTGATGCTCGGCATCCGGAGCGACAATATAAAAATCGTTAAGGTGTAAAGCTTTGGATAGGGAATTCATTATATCTTCTCCGGTACCCCCGCGCCCGTGGACCATAACGATCGCTTGATTGCTTTCCGGAAATCTTTTCCCGGAAAAGAATATTTGCTCGTAATTATTCATAGTTTTTTAAATTTAAACTTACTGGTGTAAGCCCCTTAACGATATCCTCGCGATGAATCTCCACCCATGAAGGCAGCTTAAGTTCTTCGCCCAGGTGATCAGTCGATTCGTCGACAGCGAATCCCGGCGGAATTGTAGCTACCTCAAACAGAACGCCACCGGGCTCGCGGAAGTAGATGGAATGGAAATAATCACGATCAAGAACGGGTGAAATATTTAAACCGGCGGACTCTACTTTTTTACGTATTTCAAGTTGGGTCTGATCGTTATCAGTGGAAAACGCCATATGGTGTACCGTCCCCGAGCCGCTCAGCCCCCGTTGGGTATCCGGCATACAGATAATATCTACATATTGCAGGTCGTTTCCTTCAACGCCATAGCGAAAGCGGTTGCCTGATTCGGCAACTAAATGGTGATCCAGTAAATTGGTGAGTATTCCTGCTGTTTTTTCATAACCTTCCTCGCAAAGAGAAACAGAGTGAAAGCCTTTGACTGAATTTTCCAGGGGTATATGTCCGTAGGTGAATCCCGGCCTCCGATCCTGTGCGGTAGCAATAAGTTCGATGCCCAGCCCGTCAGGATCTTCCAGCGAAATATAAGTCTCTTCAAAGCGGTTCTGCGGCTGCTGGTGTTTAACCTGATACTTTTTTAATCTTTCGAGCCAGTAACCGACGCTATTTTCCGGTATTGAAAATGAGGTCTGGGTTAATTGTCCTTTTCCGTTTTTTCCGGGTTGTATACCTTTAAAGGGAAAGAAAGTGAGAATAGTGCCCGGACTGCCACTATCATCGGCATAGTAAAAATGATAAGTATCCGGCGCATCGAAATTAATGGTTTTTTTAACCAGTTTCAGACCTAAGATACCGGTATAGAAATCCAGATTTTTTTGAGGGTCGCCCGCTAAAGCGGTGATATGGTGTAACCCATTTATTAATTTTGTCATTATATTAAATTTAATAGTTAATTGGTTTATATTTTAATCACATCCGGCTAAATTTCTATAGCCTGATCGTCTAAGTAGCAATAGGCCCAATTCTCATCAGCTTCCGCAGATATGATAACCGGGTGGTGCAAACTAAAAGCGTGTTTTGAGGCATGCCTGTTAGGAGAAGAATCACAGCACAGAACAGCGCCGCAAGTTTGACAGCAGCGTAAGTGAACCCAGGGGCTTCCGATTTTAATGCACTCTTCACAATAATCTTTGCTTGCTGGGATGATTTTAAAATCTTTAAGGTGTTCGCATGTAGGTATATCCATGGTTTTTAATAAGTTTCTTGCAGATATTTATGCACAAAAGTTACCGCCATCGCGCCTTCACCAACAGCAGAGGCTACACGTTTAACCGAGTTGTGCCGGACATCTCCGGCAGCAAAGGAACCGGGAACGCTTGTTTCGAGATAAAATGGAGGCCTTTCCAGTTCCCATTGGGCTGGTATGCCATTTATCAGCAAATCGGCACCTGTAATGAAATATCCGCCATTGTCCCTGATGATTTTTGTGTTTTTCGCCCAGTCTGTATTTGGAATCCCCCCAATACAGATGAATACCTTTTGGGCAGCATATTTCTTACTGATATTTTTCTTTTGGTCAGTTATCTCGATCTCTTTTAAAACAATGTCACCGTAAAGCGCTGTAATCTCCGAGTTAAACAGCACTGTTATGTTTTTCTTTTTTCCTATTCTGCTTAAAAGGTAAGAGGATAATGTAGAAGACAGGTCGCTCCCCCTGACCACCATGATAACTTTAGCCGCAAATGCCGAAAAATAGATGGCGGCCTGACCTGCGGAATTGCCGCCCCCGACAACGTAGACGGTATAATTGATGCACATGGGTGCCTCACTGGCCCCGGCCCCGTAAAAAATACCGAGGTTGCGAAACCTGTCTTCATTGCTGATATTTAGCTTTCTGTATTGAACACCTGTGGCACAAATATTCGATCTGGAGATTACTTTGCTACCATCAATAAGTTCTACGTGCAGTTTATTATTAAAATACATTGCCTTGACACCGTTTCTGATCAACAGAATTTCCGCTCCAAATTTAACAGCCTGCTGTCTGGCCCGCTCAGCAAGTTCGGCTCCGGAGACCCCATCGGGAAATCCGAGATAGTTTTCAATGAGCGAACTGGTCCCTGCTTGTCCGCCTATAGCTTCACGCTCGATGATGATCGTTCTTAGCCCTTCGGAGGCTGCATAAACTGCAGCGCTGAGCCCGGCAGGTCCTGCGCCATAAATAGAAAGATCATATTCATTCAGTTGAGGCTTTAACAGCCAGCCTAGTTTACTGGCAATCTCTGAGATTGAGGGATCGTAAAGAATGACTCCGTCGGGCAACACTAATGCAGGAAGTTTGACAACATCATCCTCCTTAACCGGAGCACGCTCTTTGAGCTGTTCGGGGCCGTCCAGGATAACCCATTCATACCCTACAACGCTCCGTTTTAAAAAATCACGGATAATATATGCCTCCCTGGAATCGAGTTCACCGTAAAGCTTGACCGTGGTTAAAGGCATTAAACTGTTATGCATATTTGTTATTTGTTGGCTGGGTTGGCAAATTTACTGCGGATCATCTTGCGGTTTACTGAAGAATGTTTGGTGAAATTCAGTGTCGACCAGGTCGTGATATTCCGGATGTTCCCTGACATACTTCGACATAAAGGGGCAATACAGCATGATTTTTTTATTCTCTTTTCTGGCGAAGGTTAAAGCGGTTTCTGCAAGTGCCTTCGCAACTCCTTTTCCCCGGAAGTGCTCAGGTACATAACTATGCAGAAATGCAATATCATGTTTATAATACCGATAATCTATTGTGGCTTGTTCACCGTCCAGATCAACAACAAATGCTAAATGATAGGTGTCATTAATCACTGTGAACCCGCTTGTCATTTGACATAGCTTTTTATGGTTTCAGTGGTGCGCATGGCCGCCCTTTTAGGGTCACTTCCGGCATCCCGTAACGCTCTTCTTTGGTGCAGCAGGTCCCAATACTGATCCAACTCGGATTGAATGTGATGTAATTCTTTGATATCCTCATCACTGAGCTGCTCAGTTCCATACAAATGTTCTTCTCTGGCGGTTAGCTTTTTGATATGGGATAGGACCGCGTTATCTTCTAATTTATTTTCCATGGATATTATTGAGTTTTTTAAAGATTTTGACTTCGGATTTTTTCGTCTTATTTTTCTGCCCAGGTAGGAGGAAGGATAAGCAATTGCACCAAATATGATGGTGCCTGCAAAGACAGTTATAATCCAGTAAAAAGAGCTGTCGAGTACCATGATGATAACCTGTTAAGAATTAAATATCTATAATCAATTTACTATGATCCGTATTTTCCTGTAAGCGCTTTTCTTCCAATACTACTGGCAAACAATGGTGTTTCTTCGAGATTGTGCGCAGACGACGCCGCTTGTCTTGCCTCGGACGCCTGGCTAATGGTCATTTTATTTTTCTCGAGATAGTCCATAAATTCGGGTGTCGCTGTTGCATGTATCGTATTGCTGAATTCGGTCGTTTGACCGTCAATGCTCACTGCTCGGAGTTCCCATAATACCTGTACCTTAGTACGCCCGGAAGGCGTTATCGCATCTGAAATTGAAAGCATACGACAATAATGCGGTTGATGAATAACAGCGACATAGTGCTGAATCATCAGTGCTGAGCCAATGGTTTCAACGTTGATGCTCATCGGCTGGCCATCATCTGTGGTCGTAACGCCCGCAGCAATATGCTGCGTTGAACAGCGTTGATATTCCTTATCCGGTAGGTTTAAAAGCCAATCCGCGATGTCCACCTTTTCAATAGGCGCATTGATGATGGCGGTAACCCTGGAAGATGATAGCTTATTATGCTTAGTTTGTTCAATTTCCTCAATTTTATACATATAACTCTTAATGCTTGAAGATGAATAACGGCTGATTGTAATTACCAACCAGCCGTTAATTTTTTTTTGTTAAAAAACAGGTAACGCTTTTTTATTTATTAAGATATTTTTTCAAAGTTGCAGATGCCTCAAGGAACAATGCTTTCGTTTGCGGAATTTCTGCCAGTCCGTTTAACAAGCCCCAATCGTGGATGACACCATTGAACCGGATAGTTGTTACAACAATGCCGGCTTCATCCAGCTTACGGCCATATGCTTCACCTTCATCGCGTAAAATATCATTTTCAGCAACCATGATCAGTGTTGGAGGTAAGCCTTTCATGTCAGCTGGGGTTGCCTGAAGGGGAGAGGCATATATTTCTTTTCTCTGCTCTGGAGTGGCATAATTATTCCACATCCATTTCATTAATGGAGCAGTTAAAAAGCGCTGATCTCCATAAGCTTTCCATGAACCATCCTCAAAATCAGCATTCGTTACCGGCCACATTAATACTTCAACTTTAAATATCTGTTTGCCCTTAGCATTAGCCATTAATGCAGTTGCCGTTGACATATTTCCACCAACGCTGTTTCCGATAATACCAAGCTTGGAACCATCAGCATTAATTTCATTACCATGAGTGCTTACCCATTTCGAGGCTGCATAAATTTCATTCACAGCAACAGGGTATTTTGCTTCCGGCGAAGGCGTATAGTTAACAAACACGGCTTCAAAGCCGGTTAGCATAACCAGGTCTCGTACCATGCGCCTGTGAGTAGGATAGTCGCCTAAAACCCAGCCGCCGCCATGGATATACATAAATACAGGTAGTTTACCGGTCACACCCTTTGGCCTCATGATGCTTAGCTTAATCGTATGCCCATCGGCCACTATTGTTTTTTCGGACTCAACAACTTTGGAGTAATCGAATTTAACAGAAGCCTGCGCGTCAACGAGTGCCTGCCTTGCCGCTTTGGGACCAAGCGTCTCCAAACCGGGGCCGGGTGCATTTAACGGCACAAGGAATTTTTTTACTGCTTGTGAAATATGCGGATCATCCGCAGCCGGCCCCTGCGCATATAGTTTGCCGTTTACTGCGGCCGTCAGACTGAATGCCAGTGCGCCACAAATAAGAACCTTTTTTAACGGGTTATGATTAGTTTTCATTTTATTGTTTTTAAGATGTGAATAATTTTAAATGATAAATTAATTGTTCTGATTTTAGAATATATGAATGTGATATCTGGTATATGCCAAGTGTTATGCCAATGAGTAAATACCTGATAATTAGCATTATGAATGGTGTTTTATTTTAATTTTATTAGTTTTATTTCGCTAATTATCGAAATGTATCTCATTTATTCTTTGGCTATAAATGGACTAGAAAGCGGCAGTTCCAGGACGATTTAATAATTGCCAGCCGGAGAGCACAGAAGGTGCTGCTCTCTCCGGATAGCAAAATAATTATTTGGTCGATAAGCCATAGGCGAGGCGCAGTCCAAAGAAATTGACTTTAGTATTATCAACTCCGCTGGTGTACTTAGTTGATGCCTCATACAGCGCACTTGCATCAATGAAGCTGTTCCCTGTCAGCGGTAGCTTTATACCAACCTGGGGTGAATAGATAAATGCGGCGGTCCGTTGAGAGCCAACCTCATCTTTATTCAATATAAAGCCTGCGCCTGCATCCGCCTGTACATAGATGTCGCTAAGAACAAATAACTTTAAACCAGCCTTCACCGGAAGGAAATGAATAGCCGGAGATGAAACGCCGGTTCCATCAATGTTTGTTCTCCCGTAAAAATTAAGGTAGGAGGCGTTTGCGCTGAAATAGAGCTGCTGCACAATCGGAATATCAGCTTGCAAAGATCCGCCAATATTCCAGCCATTTGTATGCTTAAAGCTACCGGCTGAAAATCCGCCGTCGGCGCCGATGCTAAACGATGGTCGTGCTTTTAACGAATCCGCAGATGAACTTTGAGCTGTGGCACGCAGGCTTAAGCCTGTCAAGGCTATAGCTACTGATAGAATTGCAATTGAAGTTTTCATGATTTTTGATTTGTTTTAATTGTTAATTATTAATTGAATTGATTATTTATAAATGATGTAGAAAGTTTCGATGGCTGTGAGGTACAAGAAAAAGAGACGGTTGCTTAGATAATTCAATCTTCTGCGAAACCTTTCTGACAAAGGGATCGGTCCGGCCTGCTCTTGAGCAATATGCTTTCCGGTACAAGCGACGGGTGACTTTAGAAAATCATCTTCAGGTATTGCCCTGATCCCAAAGGCATTTCCTTGAATGATGATTGACCCGTATGATTGTTGTAAGATTTTCATATCTTAATGTTTTAATGTATTTACCATTTTACATAAGATGTGCCACTGTATTAAGTTGCTTATAATGAGGTGTTTGTATTTTTAACAAGCAAAAAGCGCGTTTAAATACCGCTAAAAGTCGAATTCATACAGAAAGGATGCTTTGCGGTTAATGTTGATTAGAGAACAATTGTGTTATTTTGACAGTGGTTAACAGGCATTTTTTAACTATCGTTTGGTCTTTGAGCATCGCAATAAAAAAACCCGCCAGGTATTGACGGGTTTTCTGATCGTGTCGAACGGCAGGAATCATTCAATGGTGATGAAAAGCGATCTCCTTTCTGCAAATTCCAAGTTTTTAGTTCTGTGACCTTTTCCTTTTGTATCTATCATTAATAGCACTTCGCCCGTTTTAAATTGACGTTTTTCGTGCAGGGAGGTTTCTATTTCCACGCCACCGTCCAGCAGGATAACAAATTGTTTTGCAGGCGCGTTATGAAAATCATCGTAGGTGGGCGGAACTATTCTAAAAAGCAATTCTTTGACACTGACGCTTTCTGAAAGTGAGCCAATGGGACCCTTATCTGTTAGCGGAAAAAAGATTTCTTCAAATCTGCTGTCACCGTTTTCATCGGCGTAAACTTTGGTTACTTTGAAATCCATGATGTGGTAATTGTTAAATTGTAAAATTATATAGCAATGAAATTTATTTAGGCGGTTAAGAAGGAAAATCAGGAGTTTAACGACGGAAGCAGGTTTTCCAATTCAGCTCTTCTTGATTCAAATTGCCGGGGTAGCTGCAGCCTTGTTCCGAGTTGCTTTAATGGCTCATCTACCGTAAATCCGGGATTGTCGGTAGCCAGTTCGAAAAGAACACCTCCTGGTTCACGAAAGTAGACCGAATAAAAATAGTTCCTGTCAATTTTTTCAGTGATTTTGAGGCCAGCCGCGACGATTTTTTTCCGGCACTGCATCAGGACCGCTTCATTTTCCACCCGGAATGCAACATGGTGGACTGACCCTGCCGAAATAAGTCCCCGGCCGTCTCCGCTGGCAGCTACCAGATCGATAATCGCCGCATTTTGTGCCTGATGATTGATGAAACGGTAACGATTATCCTTTCGGTCAACAAGCCGGTAACCCAGCAGGCCGGTTAAAATAACAGCAGTTTTTTCCAGGCAGCGGGAAATAATAGTAACACTATGAAAACCCGTTGCAGCCATACCTTTCGGAATATCATTGGTTCCCCATGGCTGATTTACCTGTGGCGCACTATGAGCTATCAATTCGATGTTCAGGCCATCCGGATCCTGAAAGCTGATAAAAGTTTCATCAAAGCGTTCGATGGGTTTGGAAACCTGAATATGGTGACTCTTTAAGCGTTTCAACCAAAAATCGAGGCTGTCCTCGCTTATTGAATAGGCTACCTGGGCCACCTGTTCCGGGCCACTGATCCCGGGAGGGATGTCATCCCACGCGAAAAAGGTAAGTATAGTTCCGGGTGTCCCAATCTCATCGCCATAATAGAGGTGATACGTCTCGGGCTCATCAAAATTTACGGTTTTCTTTAGCAGACGCTTTCCAAAAAACTGCGTGTAAAATAAAAAATTGCGTTTCGCTTTGGTAGCGATGGCGGTCACATGGTGAATGCCATTAACTTTAGTTTCCATAAAATATAAATATTTAAGAATAAGGTTTAGTTGCAGAATATTCATTGATTAAGGCATAGTCTCCGATGAGTTGTGCCGAACCTGTAATTACAATAAAAGATTCCGTCACCAGCAGGTGATTTTTATTAAACGATGGATAATCAACATTGGGGCGGGCGCATGACCCATACAACTGGCCTGCGCTATTTATATGTATTGTTATAATTTAAAATTTAAAGAAATGTAAGGATACCAGCCTTCATTGGAGTGCCCGGCAAGCAATTGTATCACCGTCAGATTTGCGGGGCAGAAATATATGCCGCCCCCTGTTCCCTGATGCCAGGTATCGGAATGTTCACCACTGATCCAAACTCTACCGACATCATAAAATCCACTTAACCCCAGTTCACCGGGCAATATATAGCCAGCAATATTTGCGAGTTTATATCTTGCCTGAAAGTCATTAAAAGCCAATTGATTGCCCGCGAACCTATTTTGCAAATAGCCAAGCAGGTTTCCCTGGCCACCTAAAAACAGGGATTGATAATATGCCGGGTTTCCGAAACTCACTCCTCCGCCGATTCGGTCAGACAGGACGAGTCTTGCGCCTGTATCGATCTTCTGGTAATAGGTAAATTCAGGTTCTATCTGCGTAAATCCTTTTGAATTGCTGTTCAGACCGCTATAAACCTGTCCTTTAATGGCCAGGTAAAAGCCTTTTGAGGGAAGCATTTGATTATTTCGTCTGTTGCTGATAAAATTTACGATTATACCCACATGAAGTTTATCCTGCGTATAGTTGGTACTGTCATAAGACTTGATTAAGCCGGGCTGTTCGATAGACCTGCCATTGTTATCGCTGTTGTCAAAATGATAGTACTGAAATGACGGTCCTGCACTTATCGTGGACCCTGTACCTGTATGCCAGCGAAGCGCCGGATCCAACTGATAGAAATCAAAGCGGGTGCGGTAGTACTTTTTATAATCACCTGTCTTGTCAAGGCGCGTGTCATTACCCTGTCCAAAGAAGTTCATCGTGTTAGCGGGGGCATCCACTAGAGCGTTAAGGGTAATATCAGCCTTGCCAATTGCCTGTATCCACTGGCCATTATAATTGATGCGGAATGCTTTGGTTTCAAAAGAGTGGTACAACATTACTTCCTGTACTGTTGAGTAGGGCAGTTTACGAAACCCATCTTTACCGGTGTACCGAAATCCCACGCCCAGAAGGAAACCATCATCGCGGTTTATTTCACCTGTAGTTAACGGCATCCAGATATTATAGGGATTAGTTACTAAAAACCGGGTGTTTGTGGTGTCATTAGCTAAATGTACCCGTATTTTTCGCTCTTTTCCAGTTACTCTCACACTATCCTTCCGTCCATAGATGTCAACAATTTTACTGGCCTGCTGCACGTCATAGGATTTAGCTCCGTTACTGCCCACAATTCTCAATTTTATTCGCGAGTTTTTGCAGTTGATCACCACATGATCATTACCTGCAGCTACATAAAGACGGATTTCTTTGGTGATCGAGGGCTGATAAATCATATCCAGTATATCATCTTTTTCCTTACCGTTTTTGTTAAGCCGGGTAATAAGGATCCGCGTTCCGCTATCCGGCGCATCTTCGATATTCACTTGTTCGTCCTGATCGCTAGTACGTAAATCAACGATCCTGTTTATAAAATAGTAATAGTCCGACATTGCTTTTGGCATCCGGTCACGACGTTTTTTTAAACCTGCCAGTAAACGATCGTGTTTCATTTGATAAATTTCTTTGGGAAGGCATTGTAAACTTAACTCAAGGACAGCATCTGTTTCTGCTTTGGTGAAATCGTTAACGACTTTCATCCAGTGCGCATAGCTGAATTGCGCGTCAGGAAATTGCTGTATAAAACGGGTCTTGAACAGCCCGTATTTAACATGCGAAATGGAGTCATTAAAGTTTCCCAGCACCGGGTCCAGCCAGGGAGTGGCTGCCATCTTAGGGAAAAAACCTTCATCCACGTGAAATACCTGGTCACGGTCTCGCGGAACAGCTGTGTAGATTTTTTCTTTACCTTTTTTTTCACTGGTCCATCGCCATTGATCCTCGTGCCGGTCCCAGTCACCAACCAGCAGATCAAGCATCCGGGCACGAAGGAACTCATCGCCGTCGATCCGGTTATAGTTATTCGCTATAAGGCCTTTTAACATATTAATCGTGTTCTCTGATTTTCCGGTTGGTTCACGTTCCTCCAGTAACACCACGCGACCGGCAAATGCCTGGCCAAAAGCGCCCAGTTTGGGATTGGCGACGAGTACGCCGATAACAGGATGAGCATGGGGGACATTTACCGCCTCAGCCAGGGGCGGAACAACCAATGCCGAATAAGGGTGCTGTCCGCTATACTCATCGTCCACCCAGGTTAAAGCAAATGTCTGGCGCAATTCTTCCGGTAAAAGTTTATCTGGTGTTTTCTCAACGCTGCGTATAACCCACTCTCTACCGGTTTTATCTTCCATCCGTATAGCCTTCGTCTCCATTCCTCCACCATACCGCAATGGGTTTAAACCTCCCTGGATTTTATTAATATCGATTAGCGGAAGTTTTACTTTCGCCGCCCATTCCTTACGGAAATTCTCACCAAAAAGCCAGCGATGTATTTTATTGCCTTTGTCATAAGAAGCATGGACACTTATAACGGTACTGTCCGCGAATGCCTGTTGCTGCAACGCACCGGTATTTTGAGCAAGACAGGTAGCGGTAGTGAGTATAAATAGTCCGCCGGTAAGTATTTTCTTTAACATGATGGTCTGTTGTAAGCTATTTATTTGATGAACCAATTAATAAATCATGCGAATGCTAGTTCGCTAAAGGCATTGTTGCGGACCTCTTTCACGGTATTCTTAATATTGGTAGCCAGCTTTGACCATAAATGAATAGAGACGCCTTTGGTATAAGTGCTAACCGGTGTCATTAAAATTCCTTTTACATCACAATGCGTGAGGGAAATGGCATAAATGATGAAATCGTCGCGTCGGAACTTGCCTTCAAAACGATGGGTTTCCACAATTTCGAATTCTTCCGGAGGGACGAGCTCATTTTGTTGAACGCAGAGAATGCCTTCATTTTGAAGAATAAAATCCTGATCGTAACCTCGTTCCTGGAGGTCTATGATCAGTTCCGTTTGATTTTGATCATTTTTCATTGTTGTCTTAGTTTTAAGTTATAATACAATACTGTGAATGGAGTGACTACTGAATTCTAACCGAATTGATGATCCTCCTAAAAATGATTACCAAATGCGAAGCCAATTTATAAATAACTGTAAATCAGTATATTTAAGGTAGCTATCGAGCCTGGAGTTTAGTTGTATTCCGCTAAATAGCGAATGAATGCGAAATTTTTTTCCATTTTTCTAATGGTCGGCTATGAAGTAGCCGTTATTTCATGGTTAAGTTTTTAGCAATCGGAAGGGCAGTGCCAGTGGCAAAACTGGCTGCCTAGGGGTATGTATAAAACGGCATTAGCAAACCTGACAAATATTGGCCGTGCTGTTATAAAGTTGCTGTCGCTAACCACTTTCGGTTTGCACAATTCCGAAAGGTCATTGGGTTATTACCTTAGCTTTTTTGCTGGCAAAGGTTCTGCCGAGCAAAATGACCAGTATGGCCAGTAAGACAAAAATCATCATTTGCCAGGTGACAGCATTCCAACCCCCGGATTGAAAGGATTTGAGACCGCAAAAAGCCCCGAATGATCCGCCAAAGAAATAAGCCGTCATATAGACTGTGTTAATCCGGCTGCTTGCCTGTGTGTCCAGGGTATATATCAAGGCAAGATTGGTTACCTGTGCTGCCTGCACTCCAATGTCAAGCAATAAAACAGAAATGCTGATTACCGGTATGGATAATGGAAACAGATGTAGCAGGATAATGCTTATCAGTACCAACAAGGCCGCCAGTAACAATGGCTTTTTAGGATTATTGCTTTTGTCAGATAATCTCCCGAATAATGGCGCTAACAGGGCTCCCATGACTGCCAGCAACCCGAACAAACCGATCTGATCAGTCGACAGATTCAGGGGGGAAGAACTCAGGTGAAAAGTAAGGGTTGTCCAAAACGCACTTAACGTACCAAATATAAGCGCACCGGTAAGCGCTGATCTCCTTAATGCGGAGAACCTTCCGACCTGGTTTAAAACAGATTCGAGTAATTTAAAGTAATGGCCGTCAAATGATTCTTTTTTGGATTTAAAATTTAGCTGCATCAGTACCGCGGTGGCAGCCACCAAAATAGATGAAATCAAATAAACCGCTCTCCAGCCGAAATATTCACCAATGAATCCGCTGATCACCCTGGCTGATAAAACGCCTATCAAGACCCCGGTAAATATCTTTCCGACCACCGCGCCCCTGTTCTTCGTAACCATTGCAGCTGCCATCGGTAATACGATCTGCGCCGTTATGGCAAATATGCCAATAGCAAGACTGCAGCCATAGAGTACATAAATGTTGTTGAAGACCGAAATACTTAAAAGTGATAAGATCAATGCTGACTGTAAGAATAACAAGAGTCGTTTCCTGTCAATTTTATCCCCAAGCGGGGTTATCAGGAATAACCCAATGCCGTATCCCGCTTGCGCCAACACAGAAACCAAACCGGCATCTTTATTTTGTATATGAAAAGACATCGCGATATCTTTCAATAGCGGCTGGCTATAATACACATTGGCGACGCACACGCCCGCGGTAACCGCCATTATCAAGGTCTGTTTCTTGGTCAGTTCAGTTTGGAGCATTTCACTAATTATTTAGCATTAAGTAAAACTATTGAAGTGTTAAATTAACCCTATGATTACCTGTATACGGGCAATTATAGGGTTAACTGTATTCTTTTTAGCGGAGAGCTAAGTCGGCAGTCTTGAGGCAGTTTAGGTTCTTTGTATTAAAAACCCTACTCTTTATAAAACGACGGTAGATCCTATTTCCAGCAATTTCAGGGAAAGTTCATTATTGCTGAATTGATCTATTGCCGCCTGATGATCGATTTTTATAAATTCAAAAGTGTCATAGTGTACGCCTATTACCGTCTTCACATCGACAATTTTTGCAACTTCAGCAGCATCTTCTGCACCCATCGTGGCATCATCCCCAATTGGCAGAACTGCAAAATCTAACTTAGCCCATTTAGGAATTAATTGCATATCGAGAGTGAGGGCCGTGTCTCCGCTATAATAAAAGCAGCCTTCAGTTGTCTTGAATACGAAGCCGCTTGGGACTCCGCCATATTCGCCATCTGGGAAACTGCTGGAGTGAATGGCGATGAAGCATTTGACTACACCAAAGTCAAATGCCCACTTGCCACCCGGGTTTAAAAGCTGCGTGCTATTGATTCCCTGTTTTTCGCACCACCCGGTAATTTCTACATTGGATACTACTTTGGCACCTGTCTTCTTTGCCAGATACACCAGGTCTGCAGTATGGTCGAAATGTGCATGCGAAACAAAAATATAGTCTGCATGGATCTCATCAATTTTTACATCTTTTGCCAACGAGTTTGGCGAAATAAAAGGATCGAAGAGAATGTGTTTACCCTGTATTTCAACTGAAAAGCAGGAATGTCCATAGTATGTAAAGTTCATAAGAATTTATTTTTAATAGTTAATTGCCGATGGTGCAACGTGAATGCCATTTGTTAACTATCTGGTAGTTAGATGTATATTGAATGATTGATCCGGTTTCTGTGTTTATATTTCATCAAAACTCGAAATTTCGCAAATAAGAATGCGCACTCGGTACCATGTAGATTGTCATTTTTCGACAATTAACGAAATGAAGAGATTGACCTTTGCCAATGTTAAGTGTAAGTAACTGATATTGTGTGAAATAGGACTTGGAACTTAAATTGAATAGGTCTGATCACTGTTACTATTCAGAGGAACTTAAAACTATGGGACAATGGGCCAATTATTTTTTAGCGACAGCCGGTGCGGCATCTACATTAACCGGCCTTATTTTTATAGGACTATCCATTAATCTCCAAAAGATTTTAATGATCACCAAATTACATGTGCCAAGCAGGGCTTTGGGATCTCTTTTGCTGTTGACGAATATTCTGATAGTGTCATCACTTTGCCTGGCTCCCAAGCAACAGATGGTGTATATGGGCAGCGAAATTTTGGCGACAGGACTCATGGTTTGGGTCATTAATACCTGGCTTGACTTTATTTCTTATAAACGAGTCGAAAAAAACTTAAAGACCCAATACTTTAAAACCTTGTTCTTTACGCAGGTGGCTATTATTCCATTTATTATGGCGGGAGCAGTATTGCTATCGGGTTCTGGAAACGGAATTTACTACCTGTTGCCCGGAATTAGCATTTCGTTTATTAAATGCCTGGTGGATTCATGGTTTTTGCTGGTTAACGTCAATCAGGTGGAAGTATTATAAGAACGAGTTCCTTCCTATGATAAAAATGCTTGTTTACAAAAAACGTCAAATAAAAAAACGAAATTAAAATGGCTAATCAGTATGCTTACCACTCTGTTGAGGTAGCATGGGAGATTGGCCCATTTGGCGGTCAAACAGGAAAAAAGTAATAATAATTTTAAATTAATAAGAGATGAAACAAGTACAAACATTTTTAATCAGCTTAGTAGTGATATTGGTATTATTCAATACAGCCCTAAGTGCTCAAAGCAAGACTTTGAAATTGATTTTTATAAGACATGCTGAAAAATCAGCTGACGGCGATAATCTGACTTGTCAGGGATTCAATCGATCGATGCAGTTATCCGGATTACTTTATAAACGATTCGGTAGACCTGATAATATTTACGTTCCTTCGGTGAAACCCGGATCAGTAACCAAACATGCCCGGATGCTGCAAACCATTAGCCCTTTTATAATTAAATATGACTTGACACTTAACTCCGAATTCGATTCAGACGATTATGAAGGAATTGGAAAGGCGTTATTGAAAGAAAATGGTACTGTATTTATCATTTGGGATCACCAGGGTATAACACCTATTCTGGAATATTTGGGGATATCATCGAGCGTACTCAACTGGCCGGGAAATGATTTTGACAGCATATGGATTGTGACGTTTTCTCATAAAGTACCCTCCCTAGTAAAAGATAAAGAGCGATTAAATCCGGCAGCAGGTTGTCCATTTTAGTTGTTAGATATTGGTTACCGCAAATCCCGCTAATAAATAGCTGAGTGGTTTTTCAATTATTCCGACTGAAGATGAACATACAAATTTTATGCAAGCTTCGCTAATTCTTTAAATGTCGCAAATGTTGATTGAAGGCTTTTTAGGTTAACTAGTTGTAAATTAGTATTTAAAATCTTGGTATTTAGTTTGATTTACCGCATATCATAAAAGATTACTATGAAATTATCAAAAGGGCAGGGCTTCGCTGTATTTATCGTACTTGTTTCTATCGCTACCACGGCTATATTGAGTTTCGGCATTTTGTGGACACATCATCCATTGAATAATGAATTCCTGGTAATGTGGGGGCCGGATTTTATTACCGGCTGCTGTATTTCGATCCCGGTAGGTTTTATTCTCGTGCCGGTGATAAAACGGTGGGTTGATAAATTCACTATACAGTAAAGCTATTTATGTCGTGCGATTACTGAACTTGATCAGCTTGTCATATGGCATGAACGCAACTTATCAAAAGGTGCAGCATCAAAGCTTATCGGAATAATGCTATTGGTTTTTACTGGTGGATGTAAACTGGCTGGAAATCATCTTGCTGTCAGCGTGGGAAAGATTGCACGTAATATGATTAATAATGACGCTCAGAACAGCAAAGGTTAATATGATAATATTGCACGATCGCCATAAACTCCGCTTGAATAAATTACGTTTTGGCGAAATTTCGCAAAATAGCGAAAAATCACTAAAATGATAATTGAGGTAAATTCATAAGTGCTTTATATTTAGATAATTAAGTTTTGGCTTGAATTTTCGTATCCGGAGGTCATGCAAATTACATCAGGGGCCTTTTCCTTATATTATCATGCAAGGTGCTTTACCTTATCATTTTAGATTCCATGAATAATATATTACTGAAACCGGCTATTTCTTTTATTTTTCTTTTAATATTTTCACCGCCGTTAGCGTCGAAACTTTTAGCATCGCCCGGCAAGTCACATCCCCTGTACGATACTGCACAAAACAGGACGCGTACACAAAATGATGTTGGTGGTGCCCGTCACGGCACAGAATCCCCGGCGATAAGTGATCTGCAGAACGAACTTTTAATTGCTGAGAAAAAAGGGAATGACCAGGCAACCTATATGACGGCGCTAACCATTGCCAATGCACTGAATGAAAAGAATCAGAGACAAGATGCAGCCCGCTTGGTTGACCGGATTGTGGCAGGGTATAAAGTTCCGGACAACATAACTGACCGACTTAATATTTATAGTAAGCTTTTGGACTTTTATACCGGGGAAAACGAGTTGACCAAAGCGAAGCATTATTGTGAGCTCCTTTTGTTATTAGTAAACGACGCAAAAATTAATGAAGGGTTAAAAGTAAAGCCGTTTCATATCATTATTAATTATTTTATTATAACTAAGCAATATGCAGCGGCCAAAAAGTATTTGGAATCCACCCTTCCGATGAATATAAGGGCTGGTACTATACAAGACCGGCGAATTCTTTTCGAGAGCTATTTTAAAGTGGACACAGCCACCAGAGATTATAAGTCGGCAGTTGTGCACCTGACCAATGTAAAGCTGATGTATGATTCCATTGCACGAACCAATGTTTTACAAAAGGTTCGGAACGTACAAATGCAGTTTGAAACGGAAAAAAAAGAACGCGATATCCAATTATTGAGAACCAGTAACAAACTGCAGTTAAATGCGCTCGAAAAATCAAACATGACCAGAAATGTAACTTTGCTGGGCGTGCTTTTGTTGCTCATCATCGTCGGTTTACTCTACAACAGGTATCGCTTAAAACAAGAGGCTAACCTGGAGATAAGCAAAAAAAATCTGTCGCTGGAATACCTGTTAAGTGAAAAAGAATGGCTGTTGAAGGAAATTCATCACCGGGTGAAGAATAACCTCCAGATCGTGATCAGCCTGTTGAATACACAATCGTTATATTTAGATAATGACAAAGCGCTTGAGGCGATCCGTGAAAGCCAGCACCGAATGTTTTCCATATCACTTATCCACCAGAAATTATACCAGACAGAGAACCTCACCTGTATCGACATGTTCGATTATATCACTGACCTGACTGGGTATTTAAGGGAATGTTTTGATACCGCAAAGAATATCTTGATAATGCTCGAAGTTGAACCCATTTGTTTGGACGTGGCACAGGCTGTACCGATAGGTCTCATCCTTAACGAAGCGGTTACCAATGCAATTAAGCATGCATTTACGCCCCAAATAAAAGGAACGATAGTTATCGGCCTTAATGGAATTGACAACGAGAATATAAAGCTGTCGATTGCCGACAACGGTAAAGGATTGCCGCATGACTTTAATATAGCTGATTGTAATTCTTTGGGCATGAGCTTAATGAGTGGGTTAAGCAAGCAATTGGGTGGACAGCTCAAGCTTAGCAATGAAGAGGGGCTTTATATGCAGGTCATCTTCTCAAAGAAAATCCTCATCAGCGAAGATAACGACAGATTTGACAAGAGCGCTTTGATCAAAGAGATTCCCTGTTAATCATCGACAAAATCGCCTATGCGTTCGCTGTTCAGCGAAATACCGTTGATTGGATAAATTGCTTTTTATGTAAGATGTTGATTATTAATGAATTGTTTACGTGGTCTATATATTGCAAAGTATGGGCATCATCCTGAGCTATTGAATAATTGGTAGTGTAAAAGGTTGTGTTACACTTGTTATGAAAAATATAACACTGGTTATATTCATAAATCAAATATTTCAATGCAAGGCTATTTTGAGTTTCTATATATATATCGCTTTTCTGCTTCTTCTGTTTATGACGATGTTGTTTATGATATTATTTCAAAAACGAAAAGACGGCCGACTAATCAGCAAGCTGCAAAAAGAACTGGGTAATAGGTCGTTTTCCCTGGAACAAGCTAATGAAGAAAAGGAGTGGTTAATTAAAGAAATTCATCACCGTGTAAAAAATAACCTTCAAATTATCATTAGCCTGCTAAATACCCAATCCGCTTTTTTAACTAACGGGGAAGCGATTTTGGCTCTCCGAAACAGTCAGCAACGTATGTATGCTATTTCCCTGATCCATCAAAAACTATATCAAACGGAAAGCCTTTCCAAAATTGACATGGCCTGGTATATAAAAGAGTTATCGGAATACTTGCAGGATACCTATGACAATAGTCATAAAGTTAGGTTTGACATTTGTATTGAGCCGCTTGTACTTGATGTGGCCGTAGCGGTGCCGGTTGGACTGATTATCAATGAGACCATCAGCAATGCACTGCTTTATGCATTTCCAAACGCCCCGGCTGGTGCGATCACTATAAAAGGAGGCAACGCAGATAATGGTAAATACAAATTAAGTATGGCGGATAACGGTGTTGGTCTCCCTAATGATTTTATTGCCGGCGCGGATAATTCATTAGGTACCAATCTTATGGCTGGTCTGGCCAAGCAAATCGGAGCGTTCTATACCCTTAAAAACAGTAATGGCGTAACAGTTGAACTCGAGTTTGAAATACCCGAACTTACAAATAATCAATATGTATAAACTATTGTAATAAATAAAAAATGAAAGAAAATATCTTAATCGTAGAGGATGAATTTATAGTTGCAAATGATCTTCGGCTGACGATGGTAAAGGCGGGATATAGCGTTTGCGGCATTGCCGCATCTGTAAAAGAAGCAAGAGAAATGATCGAATCCAAAAAGCCGACGTGGGTGCTTCTTGATATTTTTTTGCAGGACGGATCAATGGGGACAGAACTATCGGGCTACTTGACCGCAAAAAATATTGGATTTATTTACATTTCCGCAAATACTAATCAAAGTGTATTGGAATCCGCAAAAGCAACCCAGCCTTATGGCTTCCTGGTGAAACCTTTCCGAGAGAAAGATCTACTGATTATGTTGGAAATCGCAATGGAAAAACACCGGCAGGGGACAGAGTTAACCTTGCAAAAGGAATTATTGTTGCAGAAACAGGTAGGCTTGCTTGTCGAATCTTCAATCAATACGGAACAAAAGATAAAGCTTATTCCGGGGGCGTTCCAGGCATTGGTTCCTTTCGATTATATGAAGATTACCTGTTTAAAAAATGACGAAATCGATGAATGGAGTTTCCTAAGGACAGGTTTTGATGAATACCAAATTACCGATTATATTGGACTTGCCAATATTATGGGTCTGACTGCCCAGGAGCAAAATAAATTCAGGCCTAAACTATCGGACAGCTCAAAAAGTGAATATTACAATGGAAAGGATTTTCATCGACTTTTACTGGACGATTACAGGGAAAAACGGCTGAGTGACCATTTACGCCTGGAATCAAAAGTGTTATATGCCATCAAAATGGAAAATGGAGAAACTGCTACGCTAACATTTTACAGCCGAAAAGCAGAGAATTATTCCCAATCTCATCTGAATTTATTAGCTAAATCGGCGATCCCCATAAAGGCATTGATCGGACAACTTCAAAATGAAGTAAAAAATGCGCCGGAAAAGAGGCTGGCAGCTAGAAAAGCGGACAGTTCAATAAATAGAATCCCCGAAGTAAATTTGTCGCAGGCTGGATTTGAAGGGATAATTGGAAACAGCCCTGTTTTATTACGCGTGCTGGATAATGTTGGTTTGGTTGCTAGGTCGAATGTATCGGTGTTAATACTTGGTGAAAGTGGGACTGGCAAAGAACGCGTGGCGCAGTCTATCCATAATCTTTCCGCGAGGAAGAATAAGCCGATCATCACAGTTAATTGTGCCGCAATACCGCGGGAACTGGTGGAATCAGAGTTGTTTGGTCACGAAAGAGGGGCCTTTACAGGCGCTTCCGAAAAGCGGATTGGAAAGTTCGAGTTGGCACAAGGCGGCACTATATTTTTAGATGAGATCGGGGAATTACCCCTTGACGCTCAAGTCAAGTTGCTTCGGGTTTTACAGGAGCGTGAAATTGAATCCGTTGGAGGCTCCCGCACTGTAAAAGTTGATGTTCGAATTATTGCGGCAACCAACCGGAAATTGGAAAAAGAAGTTGCCGAGGGGCGCTTCAGGCTCGACTTATATTACCGGCTTAATGTTTTCCCGATAGAATTGCCTTCTTTACGGGATCGTAAGGCCGATATACCATTACTCGCCGCGCATTTTTTAGCTGTTTATAATAAGGAAATGGGCAAAGATGTAAAAGGTTTCAGCACGAACGCACAAAAGCAATTAGAAAGCTACGGCTGGCCTGGGAACATCAGGGAACTGGGCCATGTTGTGGAAAGGAGTCTCGTACTGACGACCGGAGATATCATTAACGAAATTCATCTTGCCGGAACGGTAAAAGATGAAAGTAATAACATGAACAGACCTTTTCAGCTGATGACACTGGAAAAAATGGAGGCCGAGCATATCATCGGTGTTTTGAAAAATTGTAATGGAAAGGTCTGTGGTTCCGGCGGTGCTGCCGAGATTCTTGGTTTGCCACCAAGCACATTAAATTCCAAGATAAAGAAGTTAGGGATTAAAAGAGAATCGTTTTTCAATATGTAGCAACGATCTGATGCACTCCACGGCCGGCCAAATCAGAGACTTCACCTTGGTCATTAAAAAGGGGGGCCTGCATAGCCTTTAGGTAGTTTAGCGATTCGAAAATGGATTAGGAGCGGATAAATAATTCTCTACGGATCTTTTCGGGAAGCGAGATCTGGCACAATTGGTTAAATGTCGCAAAGTATCTACATATATGTTATTATAATTAATTGATATTCAACATCAATTATATTGGAATGATAATCGTAAGCTGTTAATACATTTATAGTCACTTACATGAAAAAAATAATTATTCTAACCTTAAGTTTCTTGCTGATCTGCTTTTTGTTCATGCAATTTTTCAGGCCTAAAATCGTGAATTCACCGGCTAGTGCGGATTTTCAGGCACCACCCAATGTGAAAGCGATTATGATACGGGCCTGCTATGACTGCCACTCTAATGCAACCAGTCTTCGCTGGTATGACCAGATCGTACCAGTCTATTGGCAGGTAGCGGCTGATATTAAACATGGTCGGGAAAGCCTTAATTTTTCAGATTGGCAAAAAATGGCCCCTGCCGACCAAAAAAGTAAACTATGGGAAATTGTCTATCAGATCTCAGCTGGCGCTATGCCGCTTGGCAGTTACACCGAGGTTCATCAAAACGCAAAAATTACAAGAGATGAATTGTCCACGCTAAAAGCTTATGTCAACAGTATGGCAGCGGTAGCTTTGCCGGATGACACGGCAAAAATAAATGCCGCTGACCGGCAATATTCACAATGGCGAAAAGAACAGTTCTTAATTAAACAAGTACCTATTGCTCCTAATGGTGTAAGATACATGCCTGATTATAAGAACTGGCAGGCGATCAGCACTAGCGCCAGGTTCGATAATGGAACAATGCGGGTGATATTTGGCAACAATATCGCTGCGGCTGCGGTGCGGACCCACCATATTCAACCATGGCCGGATGGAACCGTATTCGCAAAAGTAGCCTGGGACGAGGTGGAGGATAAGGATGGAAATGTCAAAACCGGTGCCTTTAAACAGGTTGAATTCATGATCAAAGACAAAGAGAAGTATGCCGCGACAGAAGGCTGGGGCTACGCGCGTTTCAAGACGCCCAAAATGATTCCATACGGCAAAAATGCCCTATTTACAACTGAATGCATCAACTGCCACCGTCCACAGAAAAATGAGGACTTCGTTTTCACACAGCCAATTAAACACTAAAGCTATCATGAGAAATATTATTTATATATTATTTGGCGGCATATTCATCTTGTCCTCTTGCCAAAGCGGAAGTAAAAATATTGAGCTGTTCAATGAGCAGGCTAAATTGCCGGAAACTTTCAAGTTTGATACCCTGGGATTAAAGGTGATGTCGTCCTATATTAATAAGAAATCAGGCACAATGTCAACGCTGTATGCCAATCCATTTGCGCTGTCCAACGCATTGGATGGCGATAAAAGTCACCGGGCAGGGGAGGTTCTTGCCTTAGTGACCTGGAAGCAACAGGCGGATGGTAACTATTTTGGTGCGGATGTACCGGGTGATCTTCAATCTGTAGAAATAATTAAATCTGCGATCGCTGCAAAAAACGTCCTGGTCTCTTATAAAAAGTATACAGGGAAAAACCTTGACTCGGCTCCAGATACACTGCAACAGGAGAAACGAATAACGTATATATTCAACCAGCGGCCTTCTGTAATGCCCTAGCTTGCCCTTATTAACTTATAGAAGATCACTACTTAATTACCGGGTTAAGTAAAAACTTAAAGGCTAAATTATTTATCAGTTCTGCATCGGGTATGGAAATAGCCCTTTTGTTTTCGATTGGACGAAAAATGAGTTGATTTAGCGGTTGAATATTGTGAAGATTTAAAATATTATAAGGTCAAATGCCTGGATGTTAAATGATTCTGACCAGATGAAATTACTTATTCAACTAAGATATACCCCAATGAAACACACAAGTACATGGCACGAGAAACACAAATCAGGATCCAAATTCGGCGAAAGGCTGGCAGATTCGGTAGCAACCGGTATGGGGTCTTGGCGGTTCATCATTATACAAACAGTAATTGTTTTGGTTTGGATGATCGCTAATGTGATTGGTTTTATCGATCACTGGGACGTTTACCCTTTTATTTTATTGAACTTGGTATTTTCTACGCAAGCTGCTTATGCAGCTCCAATCATCATGATGGCGCAAAATCGCCAAAGTGAGCGCGACCGTTATCATGCGGAACAGGATTTTGAAACAAATGTAGAAGCAAAAAAAGAGATTGAACAATTATTGAAGAAGCTTAATACAATCGAGATCGAAAAGCTTGATAAAATCATGGAACTACTGCAACTGGCAGTGGGTGAAAAAAAATAAGACTGTTTATAAGGTTGCTACATCATTATTCCCCACAGCGGCGGCAGACGGTTAAGGCTGCCGAAATATCCGGGCTGAAAGTGTAATGTTTTTACAACTGATCTAAAAGATTTTTACCTTCAGGCATACCAATAAATTATAATACTGAAAATGCAACTTGAAAATTATAAAATCCGAATTCTTGACCTTGCTCAAAGGTGGCGGATGGATTTACTTAACGAAGCTGAGAGAAATGAACTGGAAACCTGGTTCAGATCGTTGGAAGACAAAAGTTTAGGAGTTCATATAGAAATATCGGTTGATCAAATTGAAAAACGACTGCATCAAATGTTTGAAGGTGGATCAAAAGAACAGGACAAAAAAAGCGGCCCGCCTTATCCTTTCAAATAGAATTTATTTACTATTCCTTAAAATTTCTATTTTTTCGCGTTCACTTGCTAATAGCTGCTCATACAATTTTTTGTTTTCTTCAAAAACTTCTACCAGTTTGTCAATTGGGTTAAAGTTAAAAGTGCCATTCGTACTCCAAGCACCAGCGCCACTATTATCATTAAATGTGTTAAAGTAATTGAAAATTGACTCTTCTGTGAAGTTCCTTATCGCTTCGGAAGTAATCCCTAACGCAGTAGCAATTTTATTTAGGGCCACGTCCTCAACATCGACGCTTTGCTCAATTTTTGAAATGGCTTGTTGACTTATACCGAGTTCTGCAGCTAAAGACTCCTGTTTCATACCTCTTAATTCGCGAATCTTGCTAATCTTTCTACCGATATGTAAAGTTGGTTCTGCCATAATTCAAAAGTATTATTTACGGTAAATGTACAAAACAACCGATGATTTGTAAAATACAATTCGATATGGTTCGCTACGCCGCTGACCTGCTATTCTTTTGTGTTGCCGGTCAATGCGGGCCGGGTTAACATGATCCCAATGAAAATCTATCAATTAAGTTCATCAGATTTTTATCCCCGGTATATTAATGAACAGGAAATTAACGATCCGCTATGGGTAATAAAGGATTTCTTTTCTGTGGACTGGCTGCCGGGGCACTTGGAGAATTTGCAGCGGTGGCGTAAATATGTAATAGAAGAAACTTACTTTAAGGATAAGAACAACGGTCCGGTCAGCTTATTATTCGCGCATAAATTAAACTTGCGGTTGATCGAGGCCATGTATGTATTGAGCCTGTCAAAAACGGCTAAGCAAAGCTTAAATAAAATTCATCTGAATTTTAACCCCCAATTACAATTAGAACAGTCACAGTGGATGGATTACCCGGCACACCTTTCAGAAGAAGAATTGATCAATCCATACCTTGCGGTTAAGCAATTCTTTAAAGCTTATACGGTAGAACAATATCGTGAATTCCTGAATGAGTGGCTGGAAACCGCTTTATCAGCCAGTCCCCCGGACGAGACGCTAGAAGCCTGCGACATCATTTACGTTTATGAAAACTTGCAAAAACTATATGAGGCGGCCTGGATCATCAGGCAGCGGGAAATTGAACCGCCTATAATAAAAACGTATGACGTGGAAGAGTCTGTCGTGGAGGTTGCTCACCCGCAATCTGCTAAACTGTCATTGGCTCATTCGAATTGTGCTTTCAATGATACCCTGACCACAGCGGAAAGATTGGGCTTAAATGAGTTGGTTAAAACCATACTGGACAGCCTTCCTTTCGTACAACTAATTGTGCATCTGGGCACACACCCAAACCCGGAGGCTTATTATTTATTAATAATTACCGACGAGAAAGATAAGGCATTTGAACATGACCTTATCTATAGGATTGAAACCATCTGTAAACCCCTGATAAATGTTTGCGCCATCGTGCATAAGTCGGATGCTTTGATCAGGGGCATCAATGAAGGCAGCCGCTTTTTTTATAATGCCTTAACTAAGTGTACAGTAGCCTACCAATGTGCTGATCTGATTTTGCCGGAATTGCAACCTGTTAATCATGAAAATATCCGGACACAAAACGAAGCAATCTGGAAACGTTGGGGCAGGCAGGGAAAGGACTTCTTAGATACAGCTTTAAATTGTTATGACGAGGGCAACTACAACCTGTCCTTATTTTTAATGCATCAGTCTGTGGAAAGTACTTTAAGTGCTCTAATTCGTATCAATCTGGGTTACCGGTTGGCTATTCATAACCTGGACAGAATGTTAAGGATCAGCTTGATGTTTACAGATGATCTGAGAAATGTGTTTGATATGGGCGTTGATGACGTACGGCTGTTTGAACTTTTGCAAAATGCCTATTCAGCCGCAAGGTACAGGGACGATTTTAATCCCGGTCAGGAAATGGTAAAAGCCTTAGGCGACAAAGTAGCCAAGCTGTTTATTACGGCCGAAGGGATATATGGTCAGGTAATGGAAACATCAGCTTAATAACACTTGGGTAACAGGTTCCAGTAGATTATAGTTAGGGTATTATGATGTTAATGGCGGTGCCTCCGGCCCGGGCACTTCGCTATATCTGCCTTGCAGGCAGGATGCCGTTGCGTTCCCTACCATGACTCCGGCATTTTGCTGCGCTGCAAAAGCCTCTGGTTTTGGACAAAAACGGATGCCCCGTATTTGTCTGATACTTATAGGGACTGCTATAATTAGACACTAACGCTATTTCCAAAGAAAACGGACAAAAGCGGCGTCAATCTCGGTCAGTCCTCGCGTACGAACGCATAATGTCCTCCGCTGCGCTGCGGCCACCCTTGGGGACTTATAGTTCTCCCGCTCCGCCTTACGACCGCTCCTTTGACTTTCTTTTTTACCGTTTTTTCTTTGAAAAATAGCTATCCGGGAGGGTCGCACAGGTGAAAAGGAAAGCAGATTATTATTTAGCAACATTAAAGAATTAAGGACATGCAACCATTAAAGCTATTGAACAACGTGCAGAAAGCAAGGCTTTTGCACAGCTTACTGACCAACGAGATACCGGGATTTTTAGGGTATCTGAATGAATTTACCGAAACGGTTTTGAATGACAAGGAACGGATCGCCGCTGAATGGAAAGATCAAATGTTTGACGCAGGGCTATGGTTTGAACTGGCGGCAGAAGTGCAGCGGGTAATGACGAAATACCCTAAAGACCTGTACAAAAGTTCAGCCGTATTTGCCGACCAGTTATTCGGCGGATTTATGGCCATGTTTACCGCGCATGCTTTGGTACAGTACACCACGCTTGGCAAACATACTGACCCGAAATTTAAACCGGCAGTGGACCTGTTTTTTGGTTGATTATCGGAATGGAAAGAATATTGTAATTACGGGTAACCGACTCCCGGGCGGATTTTAAAATCGCCCGGGGGGACGGCGATGCCGTCCCCGGAGAACGCCCCGTGTTTGCAGACTGATTTGATTGTTGGTGCAAAGCACGGGGCGGGTTTGTTGAGATGACAAGATCAGCGGCGCAGGTTGCTATCAAGCTATCATCATAGCATGATAATTAGCTAAGCTGATAGGTTGTTAGCTTGATATAATTTAATAGCAAGTTATTTTAGTAGGATGCTATCAACCTATCTTGATAGATTCCTAAGTTGATAGTTATTGAACGCTATAAAACTATCATGCTATAATCATAGCAAGTTCGTTTGCCGGGATCAAAAAAGTCATATGGATAGCAAGCTATAATGCTAGCAATGATGGTTTGATGACCGTTTTTTAAATCGGGGAAAAGATCATTTTAAAAACTCAAACGGTACTAAAAAAACAGCAATACTCAACCTCGTGAAATGATCTGAGCCATATGGCGAAATCGGATGAAACAAAAAAAAATGCCGAAAATAAACACTGATAGCAGGATAAGTCCGCCCGCTTCGCAGCAGTCAGCAAGATGTACAATTGTGGCACAATTGAATCTTGCGGCTCCGCCGAAAATAAAACGCGCCTGCGTTTAGCAAGATGTACATTTGTCATACAAACGAATCTTGCCACGACCTCCGAAGTCGGCCACGGTCCAGGCAAAAAGCTTCCGAAGTCAGCTTTTTTAGACGGTAGGAATGAGTTCAAAAGAAAACTTAAGTGGTGCTACAACATTCCGGTGAAACGTTTGCAACAATTCAAAAATTACAACAATGCAGTTTTAACGAGCGTTTTGGAAAAGCTCATCAACATTGTTGCCGGACTTATGATTATCGTGGCGATTATTTTATACCTGATAAAATAAGAATTAAGTTTTTTAAAATTGCCCGGCGGCTCTGCGATGCGGAGCCCTTCGCCCCCTGTTTATATTGCAAAATATTTTTAGCGGTGTAAACAGAGGGCGTGTTTATTTAGATATTTCGTAAAATATATCCTAAAACCATATTTCATATTTTAAGTGATATATTTGCTTTAATCACCTATCATCGTGACCAGTAACCTTATTATGGAATCAATCTTACAACAATTTCTTTCTGCGCAAATCATTAATATTGACGAGGACGACAATCACGCTAAGCTTGTTAAAGCTGCTGCTGACCTTACTAAGATTATAACAAAAGATAAAACTAAATTTCAACAGATAGCAATTACAGCAGTTGATCCGTCAATAGACATTGATGATCCTAATATTATTGAAGTTAAAGATTTAATAATAAAACATTGGAGCACATTTATCAATAAATCTCAAAACACCCCTTTAACTTATATCCGCGCTGTAATGCTGGAATCGTTGTTGTCTCTGTGTAGCCAAGATGATTTTGCATCTATAGTTTGGTTAACAACTGGCAAACCCGTTGCTTTTTACGAAACTGAGACCAGAGAGAGCAAAATATTACAGGACTTTTTGACTATTTGTGGCAACAGGTATGAAAAATTAGGTTTAGAGAATTGGTCGGTTTCAAATTCAGTTGCCACTGTAACGATGCCTGTTATTAAAGCTGTTGAATCTAAAAAAATGGGAGGCATTAAGTCAGATTATGTTAGTGAGAAAATGGCTCCGGCAGTGATGAATGGTAACGCGATTTCTCAAAACCCCAGCTATGGTGCTTCTAACGCAAGACAAGAATGGGCTAATGAGTTTGCGAGATTAACGGGTGAAGCTTTTAATGCAGTTTTTACAACAATCGTTAAACAGGCAAATGAAGCATTAGATAGTAAAGCGAATAGCGAGAGTTTTCAAGCGTTCGTAGAGAACTTTAACAAGGAAGCATCGTCTGTTCTTAATAATGTAATTTATAAAAGTGCTTCAATAGAACTTAGGGGACAATTGCTTTGGTTTAAAGAAGCACTGTATTCAAATACCCAAAAAAACAGCTATCGCAAGCTTGCGACTGAAATTTCAGCGGTTGCCTTACCGGCTGAATTCTCCAAAATGTTGCCGGAATTTTGCCCAATTAGTGTAGAATATTTCATAACCGAAACGTTCCTTAGTGCAAATACTAAATCCGAAGAACTGATCAGCTTTCAAACATTACTTGATTATCTGATGGTTCATAAAGATAAACTTGCCAGTTATTTCTCAAATTTCCAAACCATTAAACCGGGTAGATTAACGCTAATGCAGTTTATAGGCTATTTGGTTAATGGGCTTTTAACTAAAGAATCTTTTTTATTAACAACAGGGTTATCCCCGAGTTTGGAATTATCTTGGTCTGACTTATCAATTTGGTTGTATCGCGAATTTCAGGCAAATAAGCTTGTCGTTAAAAAGTAACCGAGATGAATACAGGTAAATGCGATAATCCGGATTGTAACGCTGCAATAACCGGCAAGTGCCATATCGGTAACGATACATTAACGGAATGTGATCAATGGAAAGACCAGGTTAGAACAACAAAATCCGTTAAAAAGGCAACGGCTGAACACAGGTTGCACATACAATGGACCGGAAGCGATTTTAAGATCCCAGATATAGAACGAATTAGTCGACGCGCAAGCCCTTTGATATTAGGGTCAGTCGGGCACTCTGATTCTGGAAAAACTTCATTTTTAGGCGTATTGTTTACCTTACTAACTAATGGCCATAATCTTAGTGATTTTCGATTTTCCGGTTCTGAAACATTTCTTCAGTGGGAGTTTTTGATGCGAAAATTGAAATTTGAGAAAGGCAAGGTAGCATTTCCTCCACCAACTCCAAGCGGGGGCGACTATTACAGCTTTTTACATTTAGCATTGAGAAACCAAAAAAAACATTTAAAAGATATTTTGTTTGCTGATTTCTCAGGGGAAGTTTTTAGTCAGTGGTCAGTTGATAAAAATGATGCGGCAGTAGAAAACGTTAGATGGCTTGACGAATATGCAGATGGTTTTCTATTTTTTGTAAATGCGCAAATTATTGCTGAACGGCGAATGGCTGCTGTTTACGACATCCTCGATATGGCAGAGCGGTTGAATGAATCATTGCGAGGCCGCCCTGTGATTGCAGTTTGGTCGAAAGCAGATCATATACAGTCTGTTAACGAAGCGCATTTTCGTAAAATTGAAACCGAATTCGCGAGATTATTTGGTCAGGATACATTGTATCAGGTGAGTAATTATTTAGATATAAATTCAAATCCTGATCCAAAAAGCATTAGTAATTTAACATTACTTAATGACTTATTAAATAAAATTTCGAACATTAAAATGCCCAAAATGACAATTGGCATCAGTACAACTGAAACAGATCCTTTTCTTACTTATCGTGGTCATGGAAAATAATAACAAACAGATTTTAATTATTGGAAAACCCGCGACATCGAAAACAACATTTTTGGTTCAGCTGTACAGCCTTATGCGCTCAGGTAACGGAGCGATAAAATTGGAAGGTTTGCCAGAAAGCATCAAGCCAATTGAAGACGCGTATAAAAGATTACGAAGAGGTGAAACAACCCAACCTACGCCAGCAGATAATAACATCGACTTAATTCTTAATCTCTTACGTGGTGAAGATGCTTTTACGTTAGTGTGCCCGGATTACGGCGGAGAGCAAATTAACTCGTTGATCTCAAATCGGATTATCAAAGAACAGTGGCTTAAATTACTCGCAAATAGTAATAATTGGTTATTGTTTTTAAAATTGCATGACTTAACCGCCATGCATGATGTGACTACAAAACCAGCAACGGAAAGCGAAAATCATGAGGAGAATTTAAAGACAGCAACAGATTACGAATTGTCTGAAGCTCCTGAAATGGTAGAACTTTTGCAAATGTTATTATTTTTCAAAGCCTGCGGTATTCAAAATCCGATAACTCATATCGAATTAAAGGTTGTTATTTCAAGGTGGGACGAACTTAATTCTGACATCTCAATTCCCGCTGACCTTTTAAAGCAAAAACTGCCGTTGTTGTATGAATTTGTGAATAGTAATTGGGGAAAAGAATCAATCTCAGTTTGGGGCCTTTCTGCTCAAGGATTCGATCTTACTTCAGATGAAAATAAAGAAAAATATCTGGAGGAAGGAAATGAAAAATGGACGTTTCTTGTTCGTCCTGACGGCGAACAATCGTCCGATATCACCGAATTATTAAGCTCATTAATATAGGTTTTATGCTTACCATTCATCAGGCAATTTTTGGTGATAAGGCCGAAGGATATGGGTTGCTAAGCGCAACTTGCAGCATTGAACTGGCCAGACGTATCGCTAACGCTACAGATATACATGAGCAAACGCCCGATGGAATAATATGGTCTTACACACTTAGGGGACTTGCCTGGGGAGATGAACATTTCTTACTTATGCGCACGTTCGTTGATAAATCACCAAATGTGAGACAAGGTAGAGTCTACACACATTGTTTAATTATTCCTGTAAACTCATTAAACTTAATCGAGGATCTCCGTAGCTTACTATATTTCTTACCAGTCGATATAGAAAAGGGGGCATCTCTCACACCTATAGATTTTAAGATTGAAAATAAAAACTTGGTACAACCAACTTCTCGCACAAATTGCCTCATCAAAAGTTTGGCAACAGGTAATACTGATTTAGTCGGATGGGTAGATTACGAAGATTATGAAAATGCGCTCATTTCAATTTGGGGAAATGTTTCATCTGCTATTCGCCGTGAGCTAAGATTTGGAATTGCATTCAGCCCAACAGATTCTAAAGCACGCCCTGGGATAAAAATTCTGACAGTGCCCTCACAATTGGCAAATAGATGGAAGGCTGATGGTATAACGATAATTTCCAAAAATGAAGCATGTGTTTTGGATACTGATGCAGAAAAAATACTTGCTGGCGACACACGGGATAATAATCTTTTTGCATTTATAGAAGAAGCGGGAATATCGGTTAATAAAATTTCAGACTATTCCCATATACAAACGATTTTTAAAACTGCTTCTAATCTTGCCAAAGCTGATCTTAATTCACTTTTGACCTTGCTTAATACACTTACAGTTTATAATTCGCAAAGTCAATATTTGCAACAGCTCAATGAAAACACTGCTGATCAAATTATAAACCGTTTAAGCAAAGGTGGTTTAAAAGAAATAATTCGGGTTAGAAATGAAGATTTTCAGCATTTGTTATCCGCAAAACGTGAGAACGAAATTAGTCTTGTTATCGAAAAGAATTTAAGTGATCTACAAAACTCGAACGATAGCGAAATAATTGATTTGTTTGCGCAATTGATTAAATCAAGTGTCAAAGACTGGTGGAAAATCACTACTAAGTCAGGTTTAAAATCACTTTTCAATAAGCAATTTAATCGTTTGACTGGCTTGATCTTAAAATTAATAAACGAAGGTGAAAGCGAAATTGTTGAACTTTTGGATCATCTGGTTTCGACAAATTCCAACCAATTAGTACTTATTACCAAGTTAAAGACCGACAAAACATTTGTAAAATACGATGTGCTTAGCATATGGGCTGTCAAACGACATTGGCTACAATTGCATGCTATGTGTATGATACACAACGCGACTGCGTTATCTGCGCTCGAAGCCCAAGTAAATATCGACCCCTCTTACACGGATGAGGAGGCATTCAAATTAATTGTTAATTTTTACAATTTTAACGACATATTGAAGGCAGGCCAATCACTTGATTTGGATTTTACCACTAAATTGATCGCTGGACTTTGTATAAAATCCAAAAAGAATCGTGACGCCTTAAACATCGCAATGCCGTATTCTCAAATTGTGTTGCTGTCGATGCTTGACCAGGGGTGGGAATTTCCGAGCGATAACGAAGAAAGCACACTTTTTTTTACTGATATACTGAACTTAATTGTTGAAGGTGGCAGTGTAAACAATAGGCTGCTCACTATAATTTCGAAAAACCTTATTGCGAATATCTTTAGCTTTTCTCGTAGACGTGAGATATGGGCGAAATTACCCGAACCTTTAAGAACCAAACTAATAAAGGATACGGCATTATACTACATGGGTAATGAAGATTTTTCGGATTACAATAGTCTTGAATTTGAACTGGGATCTACGATAACAAACCTTTCCACAATTACCGAATTTGTAGAGGCAAATAAAAGTTCAATGGCGAAAGTGCTTCCAATCTTTGACATACTGGTAAGACAAGAAAGCTATGTTCAGGATTATGTCCGCTATTACGCGAAGGCATTAACCATAACAGAAAGTGTTTTATTGGGCCAATTAGTTAACCGGAAAAATTGGAGAAATTGCGCGAAGGAGATTTATAACAAAAGTAATTACAATGTGTCGTTTAAAGATGCGCTCTCTGAATGTTATGAATTACTTGGAATTTTTGATCGGTTATCTTTGAGTTTTAACGGCTCTCTAAAATACCATTCTATATCCGATAACGAATGGTGGCAAGCTTTAAAAGAAATTGCAATTGAACTGTTTCCCGAAGGCCCGAAACAAAAGAAAATTTGGGAGGAAGCTGGTGGAAAAACGCAAGATTTGAATTTAACAGGTAACGGTCGTGAGCAATGGAGCTATGCGATTAATTCTTTAAAAAATGGGGGGTCCGGTATTAAACCCAAACATTTGTTAAACGCGATGATGACAGAATTTAATAACAATCCGCATCTCAGATTATTAAGAAGCTGGTTAAAACAAGATTAAACATGAAGTTTTTAATATTAACGGCATTAGAAGGCCCGGAGCGGCAGGAAGTAAAAAAATTAATGGGTGAAACTACTGTCGACTTTCACCCTGTGACAAAAACCGATTATTATATTGGTCAACTAACAAAGCACGGTGTTCATCAAGTTTATCTTGGTCGAACCGATCAAACAAACGTTAATGCCGGGATCGAAACAGAACGCGCTATTCAACATTTTAAGCCAGATTACGTTTTCTTTCTTGGAGTTGCTGGTGGATTAAAAGATGTTAAAATTGGCGATATAGTAATTGGAAAAGATGTATATGGTTATGAAAAGGGTAAAGCTACTGATAAGGGTTTTTTACCTCGGCCGAACTTTGGCTTTTCCAGCTATGAAATGGAGCGCATAGCTAATTTATATGCACACGCTGACGAATGGAAAACGATTGTCGCTGAAAATAAAAATGAGAATTTTGACGGTAGCTTAGTGGAAGTTTTCGCTGGAACGATTGCGGCAGGAGAAAAAGTTGATTCGTCTGAATTGTCCGATTTGCACAAATTTTTAAAGATAAATTGCAGTCACGCATTGGCCATCGAGATGGAGGGCTTGGGGTTTTTAGAAGTTTGTCGACAACATCCTCAAGTAAAAGCTCTGTTAATAAGAGGAATTTCCGATTTAGTAGAAAACAAATCTACTGCGGATTCATCCGGCTCACAAAACTTTGCATCTCTAAATGCCGCAAAATTTCTTTTTGGCTTAATTGATTTTGTTTTAACAAACAATGCCACCTCGAAAAACGATAGTCTCGACAAAGATGAAAAAGCATTAATACTAAAAGCTGCAAGAGAGCTTTATCCCAGCGGACTTAAAGAAAACTCGATATGGGAGAGAGCGGGTGGTGATTTATCTAAAATTGCGCTATTTGGAATAAATGGTAAAACACAATGGTTTGAAGCTTTTCAATTAATTGAAAAAGGTGGCGCAGGTCGATTAACGTTTAAAACTTTAAGTCAGGCAATGTTAGACGACTATGGTGATTCCCCGGAGCTTTTAATGATATTAAAGAAATTAGCCAATTAAGGCATCGACGGTAATTAAGATGCATTAAGTTTTGATAAGCAGTGTCGGTGGAGTTACCCTTGAGCCGGTTATCAATAAAAAATAGACTTTGTTTTTGGTCCAAAAACCGTATTTTTACACGACCAAAGCATTCCCGCGAACAAAAAGGTGAATAGCTTGGAATAGTCCTTATAATATACTGATTTTAAGACATATACAGCGTTGGGTTCGCTTCCTGCCACCCTGGGGATAATATCTGCTGAGACACCAAATTCCGTGCAAAGACACGGGTACCCTGTGACTTTAAAACGGTAAATAAGCGATATAATGTATTATCAATTTTGCAAGTGCCACTTGCAAAATTTCCGGGTTGAAGTTCGGATTATAATTCATTAAAATTCCAATTTGGGACCTCAAGTGAATCGATAATTGGAAAGATAAAACAACTTTTTGGATATTATTTTTTAGAAGTATCTGGCAAAATGATTTTGCTCAACGCTTTCTTAGCATCTTCTAACTTTTTCACGAAAAATGGATCCTTAGCGTGGCTTTGAACATTATCGGTTACAATAACGTTAGTATATCCTTTTTGATTAATTGCTTTCTTTAATTCAGGCATAACAGCTCCTTTTTGTATATCAAATTTACTATTTTCTTTTCACCAAAAAGCCATCATAGTTGACATTTTTCTGAAAATCCATTGCAATCCCGTTTATAACGCCATATACGATAAAATCTGTACTGATTTCCTCCCACAGTCTACAAATACTCATTTGGTACAATCGCGTTCTTACAGGAGTGCTCCCTCTTGCATAAATATAATGGTTGCCGTAATGATCACAAAAGATATGGATGGTGTCAGCTACTGTAGCTAACACCTTATCTCTGTCCTTATTATCTGTCCTTATCGTATCGCTTACCAACCCTGTCTCCGGATCTACATCACCAAAGCCTAAGTTATAGATGATCGGATTATCCTGTGCTTTCTCAAATAGTACAGTTTTTTTGACCCTTCCTTTAGGCCCTTCGCTGTAAAATTCGTAAGACTGGAAATCGGTGGTATAAGAATCATATCGATTTAAATGCATGCGTCATTGGTTAAAATCTGATAAATATTTTACATCAGATATTTTAATAATATAATTGCTCAATCTAGCTTAGATACGGCTTCTAATATTGCTTTAAATCTTAGTAGCCGAAATCTTTTTCATTTGTATTTTTCCCTAAGCATATCCATATCTCGGCTAACCGTACTATCCAAAATTTTTGCATAATGCTGAGTAGTGCGAATATTCTTATGTCCTAACATTTTTGAAACGCTTTCTATGGATACCCCGTTGGCAAGTGTAACAGTAGTCGCGAAAGTGTGACGGGCGATATGAAAGGTCAGTTCTTTTTGGATGCCGCAAACGTCAGCTATCTCTTTTAGATAGGCATTCATTTTCTGATTCGTAAGAACTGGAAGCAGTTTAGCGTCATTGACACATTCCGGATGATTTTCGTATTTTCTAAGTATATCCAGTGCAACTGGAAGGAGCGGAATGCGAGATGCGGTATCGGTTTTTTGGCGTGTGGTAAATATCCATTTGTTATTATCAATGCCAGTGTTGATCTCAACCCGTTTGAGTTTATTGACGTCTGCATAGGCTAAGCCGGTGAAGCAACTAAATAGAAATACGTCTTTTACCTGGTTAAGACGATCACTAACAAATGTTTTATTTTGAATCGCCTCCAGTTCTTCACTCGACAAAAAATCTCTGGTTACTTCCTTGATCTTGGTTTTATATTTTCCGAACGGATTGTGGTCGAGCCAATTGTTAGCCATGCAGAGGTGCACGATCTTTTTAACGTTTTTAATATATTTTACAGCAGAGTTATTATTGCAATTTCTAACTGTTCTTAGATAGAATTCCAGCGAGGTTACGAATTCATGATCCAACCGACGGATGTCTATATCGGATACCTTATACTTCCATTTGAGAAAGTTAATCACATGTTTCAGCGTCGTTTGATAGCGGATAGCCGTAGCAGGGGCATATTCCTTACCGATCAAAGCTTCCATTTGCCCGTTATGCTCTTGAAAGATCGGAATTAGCATCCGAACGAATACCTCTTCCTTTATCCCATTCAAGCGATCTTTGAATTCCTGAGCGCTGAGCGGCATTTTTCTTTCCAGCATTTCGCGATAAATTTCATAAGCATTTTGTTCTAATGTTTTCAAATGCTTGTTGATTGATCGTGCATCATCTGAGTTACCCGTCGCTTTCTGAGTATCGATATTCCACATCTGGGGGTTAACACTTCGCTTGGTCGCAATTTCAACTCGGCTGCTGTCAAGGGTAATTCTAAGGTAAATTGGCACATTTCCGTCGGCTAATACCTTGGTTCGTTTTACTTGAAACGAAAGGGCAAAATTTTTAGTCATAATAGGTCTCCCAAATAGTTAAAAAACACGTTAAAAACCGCTATCAATCTGCCTTGCCGAATTTTGCAAAACATTGATTGTAAGCTTTTTGTGGAGTTTTGCGAGACCTAATTTACAAAAGTGCAAACAGGTCTCGAATAGGTCTCCTGAAACATGCATTTTTATAGACTCTTAAAGACTTAAAAACAAAAAAAAACGCTATAAATCGATGATTTATAGCGTTTTTAACTCAGTTAGACCTGATTTTGTGGAGCCGGAGGGATTCGAACCCTCGTCCAAACATGGTATAAGGTAAGCTTTCTACATGCTTATCTGCTGTTTAATTGTAGGGAAGGGGAAGGTCAGCCGATTACCTGTACCGTCTTCCTTAGGTGCTTTGTTTCGCCTGCTACGCACACCATTAAGCAGGCTATTTTCGTTTTTCGATGCCCCGGTTGCCGATCCAACAAAACAGAAAACCGGCGGGACAAAAGCTAGCTAAATTCTAAATTAAGCAGCTAAGGCGTAAGTATTTTCGCCATTTGTAAGTTTGAGCGTTCTGATTTAAGCGCTAATTCACCCAACGCGCTGCATGCTTACT
>JAMFRP010000029.1 GCA_026224775.1 Bacteroidota bacterium | reverse complement strand
GTTTGCTTGCATTAATTATTCGCCTATAATGGCTTTGTATGCATCGGCAGATAATAAACCTTCTACATCAGCAGCATCAACAGTAACCTTAACCATCCAGCCTGCGCCGTAGGGGTCGCTGTTTACCAATTCAGGTTGGCTATCCAGTGCCGGGTTTGTTTCGTCAACAGTTCCGGTAACTGGCATAAACAGGTCTGATACTGTTTTAACAGCCTCAACTGTACCAAAAACATCATCTTTATTAATAGTTTTACCTACCGAAGGGATGTCAACATAAACAATATCGCCCAGTTCGCGCTGTGCAAATTCGGTTATGCCAATGGTAGCAACATTACCTTCAACTTTTATCCACTCGTGGTCTTTAGTGTACTTTAATTCAGCAGGAAAATTCATATTGTTTATTTTATGTGCCCAAAAATAATAAAACTTAATTGAACACAATAATTTAACGTGAATTCGCGAGGATTACTCACCTGACTACGCTTCGCTGGTCACCTTCTCTCCGCCGGTGGCGTAAAGAGGGAAAAAGAAAAAGTTTTGCCCTCTTTGTCGCACAGCGAAAGAGAGGGCAGGTTGAGCGGCTGAGCGAAAACCGGGTGAGTCAACACGCCAATGCAAATCGACGATTTACTCAGCCCCGGAACGCTTCGCTTGTTGCCCCTCTCTTTGCTACGCGACAAAGAGGAGTAGGGAAAAGTTTTTTCGCCTTGCCCCTATTCCGAACTTCAAATAATTTAACATATATTAAGCCTCTGTTAGCAGAATAAAAACCTATCAAGATGAGTTATGTTGTTGTAAGTATAAGAATACCCCATTGCCATGAAAAACTTTAGGACTATTTTATTTATTTTATCAGTTGCACTGGCAACGCAGGCTTGTAATCATTCAGCCAAAACAGGCAACAATAGTTCCGATAACGACAGCGCCACTTCAGATACAATCGTAAGTCCGACAGAGGCCGCGCCGGATACTACCGCACCCCAAATTAATCTGGTGGTGGATCAGGAAGATTCATTATTCGCTGTAAAGGCAGCCGCAGGCAACCTTGCCGAAATTGAAATGGGTAACCTCGCCATAAAAAACGGTAAGAGTAAAAGGGTTAAAAACTTTGGGTTGATGATGGTTAAGGATCATGGCAAAGCTAATACTAAATTAATGGCTATGGCAACCGCTAAAAAGTTAACTTTACCTACAGAACCAGCTGCCGATGAACAAAAGATGCTGGCAGAACTGGCGAAAAAATCGGGTAACGACTTTGATAAGGCTTATGTAAACATGATGATAGAGGACCATAAGAATGACGTAAGCGATTTTACCGCTGCATCAACCAAAATACAAGACCCTGATATTAAAGCCTACGCCAAAAAAACATTACCCGTATTACAAAAACACCTTGATGCAATAAACGCCATACATGATAGTATGAGCCAATAAATATATATACATGTCGAAACCTATTATAACAGGAATTATGGCTTACGGAATGTCTGGCAGGATATTTCATGCGCCATTTATAGCCACCAACCCCGCATTTAAATTGAAAGCAGTGGTTGAACGCCACGAAAAGAAAGCCGCGAAAACGTATCCCGACATCATCAGCTACAATGCTATTGATGATTTGTTGAGTGATGATGAGATTGAGCTGATTATTGTAAATACTCCCAATTATCTGCATTTTGAGCATGCCAAGCAGGCCCTGCATGCGGGCAAACATGTATTAATTGAGAAGCCCTGTGCAGCAAAGGTTGCCGAGGTGAAGGAATTATACGATTTAGGCCGCAAGCTCAACCTGCATGTAATGGTTTACCAAAACCGCCGTTACGATAGCGGTTTTTTATCAACCAAAGAAGTAATAGAAAGCGGCAAGCTTGGCGAACTTATAGAGGTACATTTTAGGTTGGATAGATACAAAGCAGCCATCGGACCAAAGTTATTTAAAGAAAAAAAAGATATGCCTGCCGCAGGTTTGGTTTACGATCTGGGTGCGCATTTGGTAGATAACGCCATTAGCTTATTTGGCAAACCCTTATCGTTTGATAGGGTGACCTCCATCCACCGTGAAGGCTCGGAAGTACCGGATTATTTCAGCTATCGCCTGACTTATCCGAACCAGTTAAATGTGTATCTAACATCGAGCATGCTTACAGTTGAACCACAGGCAGGCTTTGTGATTAATGGCACGGTAGGTAGTTTTATTAAAAACCGTACTGATGTACAGGAAGATCAGTTAGATAAAGGTATGTTGCCAACCGACCCGGCCTATGGTTTTGAACCCGAAGGCAATGAGGGTAAACTGGTAACAATCGGCATTGACGGCACCAAAACAACAGAGATGATCCCCGGTAAAAAAGGCTGCTACGAACATATATTTGAGGCAGTGCATCATACAATACGCGACAATGCGTTATTCCCTGTGACCGAAGAGCAGGTTGCCTGGCAAATTGAGTTGCTGGAAAATTAAAAATATCGTAAAATTGCTCTGCATATAAAACCCACACGTGAACAACATCAATCAAATGAAAAAGATATTAGTTTTTTTAAGCCTGATCATCATTGCAGGTTGCAGCCAGGCGCAGGATGCGGCAGTGAAAAACCCATCGCCAAGCATTCAAAATATACCCGCTTTTCATATTTTAAGTAAAGACAGCGTTTACATTACCAACGCCAACCTTAAAAAAGGCAAAGCGGTAATGTTTGTTTATTTCTCGCCGGATTGCAGCCACTGTCAGCGCCTGATGTACGAATTGAAGCCCCATATAGCGGAATTTAAAAATATTCAGGTTGTGTTAGTGACCTTTACCCAAATCAACATGCTAAAAATGTTGAAGGAGTTTCACCGTGATTACCTTTTCGCTGCCCAGCCTAACGTGCTGATGGGTACCGAATATCCTGACTATAAATTACAACGCTATTATTCTGTTGCTACTACTCCATACATCGCCATTTATGGCCGTAATGGTAAACTGGTTGTAGCTTTTGATAAAGTGCCAAAAATTCCGGAGTTATTGGCTGCGGTGAAGAAAGCGGAATAAGGCTTTAGTAGCAAGTACATAGTATCAAGTATTTAGACTTCACTTATTAATTGTCATTCTAAGCGGAGCGAAGAATCTATCGATAGTCTCACCACTTGCAGATAAGCGGATAGATGCTTCGTTCCTCAGCATGACAAGGTGGATAGCGCTCTCTTTCTTTATTGTCATT
>JAMFRP010000028.1 GCA_026224775.1 Bacteroidota bacterium | reverse complement strand
TTCCGAACAGAGAAGTTAAGCCCGCCAGAGCCGATGGTACTGCAGTAAAATGTGGGAGAGTAGGTCGGTGCCAAATCTTATCAAGAAGCCTTTGTTCTAAAGAACAAGGGCTTTCTTGTTTTATAAAACCTTTACAGCCAATAATATCAATGCCTTCGCTTAACCAGCGAGGGCTTTTTGCATTTATTTGCTTTTGTAAATTGGCCTTTTATTACTTGTTTTATAATAGCACGTACTCAATATAAATAACAAAGCCCTGCCGAATATCGACAGGGCTTTGTTATTTATCAAAATTTACTTTGGGCTGCCCTTAAGCAGCCATACTAATGACAGGCTCTTCTGATGGTTCAATCGCATTTAATGATATTAATGCGCTTTTACTGAAACTATGAAGATGTACCCCCTCCAGTTCATTGTAAAGCGATTGAATATCTTCTTCCCTGCCGATTTTCTGTATTATTATCTTGCCAGCAGGATATCCAACGATTGTTGCGCCGTATTTTTGCATTTTAGTAAACAGAGCAGCGTTATAAGAATCTTTGTTTATAGCATATAATGCCACCTTTTGATAAAAAATATCAGTAAGCAAGTGAACTTCAGTATGATATACTTCGATAATGTTTTTGATTTTTAAGGTCATTAATTTAATCTCATCTGCGTAGCCATTTAACTGGATAGTAATAATTACTCGTGTATGAATATCTGTTCTCGCGGCATTTATGCTTTCCATTTCAATGCCTTTTCTATTAAGCATGTTGGTTATTATGCTTATTAAGCCTTTTCTGTCTTCAGAAAATATGGTTAATACGTAATCCGATTTCATAAAACTATTTAGTTATTGGTGTAATTGCTGCTACTACTGATTGGCTAATAAATAATGTTTAAACTCATCAAATTCTTTCCCTAAGATCACCGACTGCTTATCCTTCTCTTCAAGTGATTTTACTTGCTGCGGTACATTAATTTTCTCCGCAATGTTATCCGGGAATACATCAGGGAATTTACATGGATGGGCCGTAGCTAAGAACACACCTGAAGCCTCGCTATCCGGATGCAACTTTTTCCAATCCTTTAGTGCTTGCCAGGCTATTGCGGTATGTGGGCAAACTACATAGTTGTAATCTTTATCTACTTGTTTAATAGCGGCAAGGGTTTCTGTATCATCATAGCTAAAACCGGTAATCATGCCTTTTAGTTTGTTCATATCGTCCTTAAACATATCGGCTATACGCACCCAGTTACTTGGGTTGCCCACATCCATTGCGTTGGACAGGGTGGCAACCGATGGCTTTGGCTGATAAACCCCTGACTTTAAAAATGCAGGAACCGTATCATTGGCGTTAGTGGCGGCAATAAACTGCTCAATAGGTAGGCCCATCTTCCAGGCTAATAAACCTGCGCCTATGTTGCCAAAGTTGCCGCTTGGTACCGAGAATACCACTTTATTTTTGCCCTGCTTTAATAACTGCGCATAAGCATTAAAATAATAGAACGTCTGCGGGATCAGCCTTGCTATATTGATGGAGTTGGCAGATGTTAGCCTGAATTTCTCATTCAAGTCTTTATCTGTAAAGGCTTGTTTAACCAAAGCCTGGCAATCATCAAATGTTCCGTTAATTTCTAACGCACGGATGTTTTGCCCGTTTGTGGTTAATTGCAGCTCCTGTATGTCGCTTACTTTCCCTTTAGGGTATAAGATTGTCACCCGGGTATTTGGTACGCCCAGGAAGCCTAAAGCAACCGCACCACCTGTGTCGCCGGAAGTGGCAACCAGCACATCTAATTGTTTTTCGCCTTCTTCCAAAAAATAACTCATTACGCGGCTCATGAAACGAGCGCCAAAATCCTTGAATGCTAAGGATGGGCCATGGAATAATTCCAATACATAAACATCCTTTTCAAGCGGAACTATCGGTGCATAAAAATTGATCGCATCGTAAATAATAGCTTTCAAATCATCTGCCGGGATAGAATCGCCTAAAAGATTTTGTGCCACATGAAATGCGATCTCAGGCAGCGTATATTCATCTAAATGATTAATAAATTTATCATCCAGTCGCGGGATAGTTACGGGCATATAAAGGCCTTTATCCTGCGGCATGCTATTGAAAACGGCATCTTTAAATGATACCCTGGATGCTGTATTGTTGGTGCTGTATAGTTCCATTTTTTATATCTTATTTTCTTGAAGCGTCATTGCGAGGAACGAAGCAATCTCTACACAGGTAGGCCAACTTTGTAAGTTCCTTTGTATAACATAGAGATTGCTTCGTTCCTCGCAATGACGTTCTGGTGTTTGTTATCCTAATACTTTAGGTCCTGCATCATTAATAGTCGACACATAAATATTTGAACCTATTTTGATACTGGTTAGGTGTTGTTGTAATTTTTGGGTGATAAGCTTTGCAGTCTCTTCATCCTTAGTAAAGGCAAATACCGACGGGCCAGAACCTGAGATACCAAAACTAACCGCACCCATTCCCATGGCTATCTCACGCATTTTATAAAAATCAGGGATAAGCATTGATCGTACGGGTTCAACTAAAATGTCTTTCATACTGCGGCCAATCAGATCTATATCCTGCATAAATAAACCACTTACCAAGCCTGCGATATTACCCCATTGGGTAACAGCATCCTTCATGTTTATTTTTTGGCGGATGATCTGCCTGGCTTCGCGTGTGGGCACATCAACATCAGGGAAAACAATAGCGCAATACAAACCCGCCGGATGTGGCAAACGAATAACATCCAAAGGGTCATAACTGCGGATTAACACAAAACCACCTAATAAAGCAGGTGCTACGTTATCGGCGTGGCCATGACCACAGGCCATTTCCTCTCCTTTCATAGCGAAAGGCAATAATTTAGCCGGGTCGGCATCATCACCCAATAAAGTTTTGATGGCATATAAGCCAGCTACCGTACTTGCCGAACTGGAGCCCAGTCCGCTGCCGATTGGCATTTTTTTATGTAGTTCGATATCTAAGCCAACATCTGTACGTCCAACGCTTTGTAAGTAATGCTGTACGCTTACACTTACCGTATTTTTAGCAGGATCAAGCGGTAAACGACCATCATCACCGGTAATTTTACTAATGGTGATACCGGGTTTGTTAGTGAGGCGCATAATAACTTCGTCGCCGGGTTCATTAACCGCGAAACCTAATACATCGAAGCCGCATACTACGTTAGCAACCGTTGCCGGTGCAAAAACGTGAACCCCCCGGCCCCCTGAAGGGGGAGCAATTATAGTGGGGGCTTTTATTTCTTGTTCTTTATTTTCCATTTTCATTGAACTCTTATTCCCCCTTTAGGGGGCTAGGGGGCTAATTAGCTCCTACGTTTATTAAATCAGCAAATACACCTGCCGCGGTAACTTCTGCGCCTGCGCCGGGGCCTTTAACCACCAATGGGCGTTCTTTGTATCTATCGGTAGTAAATGAAATGATATTATCACTTCCTGATAAGGTGAAGAACGGATGATTTTCATCAACCATTTGCAGGGTGATGGATGCCTTTCCATTATCCAATTTACCTATATATCTTAAAACTTTATCTTCTGCTTCAGCGGTATTTTTAAGGTTTGCGAAAAACGCGTCTTCAGATTTTAGTGCAGCATAAAATTCATCAACAGATTGTGCATCAAGGCAGGCTTGCGGTAGCATGTTCTCAATTTCCACATCAGCTTCTTCCATCGCGTAACCTGCGTCACGTGCCAGGATCAATATTTTACGCATAAAATCCTTGCCGCTTAAATCATCGCGTGGGTCAGGTTCGGTATAACCTTTTTCCTGTGCGGTCTTAACCACATCATGAAAATTGGCATCACCCTTGAAGTTATTAAAGATGAAGGATATTGTACCCGAAAGTATAGCTTCTATGCGCTGTACTCTGTCGCCGCTATTCATCAAATCTTTTAATGTGCGGATGATAGGTAAACCAGCGCCAACATTGGTTTCGTAAAAGAAATCAACACCGTGGCGCCTCGCTGTATCGTGGAAATTGCGGTATTGGCTATAAGCTGCCGAGTTGCCTATTTTATTACAGGTTACTACTGATATATTTGATTTAAAAGCCTCTTCGTAAAATGCAATCGGATTAGGGCTGGCGGTGTTATCAATAAATACGCAGTTCGGCAGGTTCATGCTTTTCATGCGCTGTATAAACTCCTTCAAGTCGGCTTTTTCATCCGATGCCTGCAGATCATCCTCCCAGGTATCTAAAGATATGCCGTCAGCATTAAAAACCATTTTTCGTGTGTTGCTGATTCCTGCAATTTTAACTTGTATGCCGTTGTGCTCCTGCAAAAAGTCGCTATGCGCGTTTAATTGTTTAAATAATGTTTTGCCAATGTTACCAGTACCTAAACAAAACGCATGTAAAGTTTTGGTAAGTTGAACAAAAAATGCATCATGTACCGCATTTAATGCTTTTGCCAGATCGTGTGAGGATATGATAACCGAGATATTGTATTCAGATGATCCCTGCGCGATAGCCCTTACGTTTACACCGTTACGGCCCAATGCATGGAATAATTTGCCGGATACACCCGGGGTTTGTTTCATGTTTTCGCCTACTACGGCTAATACAGCCAGGTTGGCTTCTATTTCCGGGCTTTCCAGTTTGTTAGCTAATAATTCTAACTCAAATTCCTGTTCTATTAGCGCTTTTGCTCTTTCAGCATCAGCCGGTTGTACCGCGAAAGTAATGCTATGCTCAGATGATGATTGAGTGATCAATATGATATTGATTTGCTCACGGGCCAGTAAAGAGAATAATCGACCGCTAAAGCCCGATTTGCCTACCATACCGCTACCTTCTAAATTTAAGATGCTGATATTATTGATGGTAGATATACCTTTGATTGGCAAATTAGATGCTTTACAATCGTGGCGGATAACGGTTCCTTCAAACTGAGGCTCAAAAGTGTTTTTTATTACGATTGGGATCTTCTTTAAAAATGCCGGGATCATGGTTGGCGGATAGATCACCTTGGCGCCAAAGTAGGATAATTCCATCGCCTCGGTATAAGTCAATTCCGGTAAGGAAAATGCTTTCTTAACCAAACGCGGATCTGCGGTCATCATGCCGTTAACATCAGTCCATATTTGTATTTCTTCCGCATTTAATGCTGATCCTAATATCGCGGCGGTATAATCACTGCCACCACGGCCTAAAGTTGTGATCTGCCCGGCATCGTTACTGGCTATAAATCCGGTAACAAAAAGCATTTTACCACTATTTTCCTGATAAAAGCCTCTTACAAGCTGCTCGGTAAGTTCCATGTTTACTTTAGCCTGCCCGAAAGCGCTGTCGGTTTTGATTATTTCTGAAGCATCTACAAAAATAGCTTCAGGAAAATATTGTGCCGCTATTTTGCTGATCATCAAAGTTGAACAACGTTCGCCATAGCTTAGCACCATATCGCGTGTTTTTGGGGTGAGTTCGCGTAAAGCTAAGACCCCCTGCAATAATTCTTCTAACTGGTTAAAGTTTATTTTAAGGCGGGTAAATGCCGGGTTTTGATTTTGAATATTCAACAGGCTTTTCACCACATCAAAATGCCGGCGTTCCAGTTCTGCTAAGTCGGCTGTGAAATCCTTTCCGATCGCGGCATCTTCTGCCATTGATACCAGCAGGTTAGTTACGCCGCTCATGGCCGAAAGCACAACAACGGGTTTTTCGCCAGCGGGTTCATTTTTTAAAATGTTTAGTAAGGTTTGGATGCTTTGTATAGATCCTACGGAAGTACCGCCAAATTTTAAAATTTTCATATTTATCTCTAAAACAAAAAGCCTTCCTCTTTTCGGAGGAAGGCTTTCATTTGGTTATTTATGTTTTTTACACCATACGATTATCTTCCTCCGTGTTTTACTCCGGTGGTAATAATTGTTGTAATAATGGTGCCGTTATATATCATTGTTTAAGGTGTATTTATTACACGCCGTAAATTACGCAGTTAATTTTTAAAATAGCAAGGGTATTGTGTTTTATTTTTTCATGCCCTTGCTATTTTCCTACCTTTGCTGCCGAGAATGAAGGGATTAATCACTAAATCAACAGGGAGCTGGTACCAGGTACAAACTGACGAGGGCGAAAAAATTGATTGCCGTATAAAAGGCAAGTTTCGCACAAAAGGTATTGTTACTACCAACCCTATTGCTGTTGGCGATGTGGTTGATTTTGAAATGGAGCCCGAGCAGGAAACCGGCGTTATCACCGACCTGCATCAGCGTAAAAACTATATTATCCGTAAATCCATCAACCTGAGTAAGCAAGCGCAGATTATCGCCGCCAACCTCGATCAGGCATTATTGGTGGTTACTTTAGCTTCGCCAAGGACTTCTTTAGGTTTTATTGACCGTTTTTTGGTGACTGCCGAGGCTTACGATATTCCTGCCCGACTTATATTTAATAAGTTAGATTTATTCAGCGATGAAGGTTTGGAAGTTTTAGCCTATTACAAAGATGTTTACGAAAAGATAGGTTATCCCTGCTTTGAAGTATCGGCATTAGAGTGTACCAATATTGAGATTGTTCAGGAGCTATTGAAAGATAAAGTAACCTTGTTCTCCGGACATTCCGGTGTTGGTAAATCAAGTTTAATAAACCGTTTATTGCCTGATCTGGATCTGCGCACAAATCAAATATCCGACTGGAGCGAAAAAGGTATGCACACCACAACCTTCGCCGAAGCTTTTGAATTACCGCAAGGGGGATTTATAATTGACACCCCCGGTATACGCGAGTTAGGTGTTATCGATATAGAAAAACAGGAACTTAGCCATTTCTTCCCAGAGATGCGCCAACGTATGCATAATTGCCGTTTCAGCAATTGTCGCCACATAAATGAACCCGGCTGCGCCGTGCTCGAAGCTTTAGAAAATGGTGAAATTGAACCCTCGAGATATGATAGTTATTTGAGCATCTATCATGGGAATGACACGAGGGCTTAGATTTAAGAATCAAGAGCCAAGATTCAAGACCATTTATCCAATTTGCATCTTGATTCTCTTCCTGCGCTCGTTACAAATGGGTGCAAGTTGGGTCAATAACAAGCTATAAATAGCAGCTTAAACTTGGGTTCTTACATAAATATCACCAAACCCTGTGCCCAAAAAGGCGGTGCTTTTTATAAAATTTTTCATTTCTTCAGGTGATAACCAATTTTTCATACTCCATTGCATAGTTTCAGCTTCACTATAATTACATTCAATATTTGAATTGTATTTAGCTATCTGGTCAATGCATTGAATGGCCTTTTCTGTTTGTTCCGGCACAGTATATTCAAAACTTATCATTTTTATGGGATGAGTTAAGCCCTTCAATACTTCCAGTTCATAACCTTCAACGTCGATTTTTATATATGACGGTACACCAAAGCAATCTATTAGCTTATCTGCTGTCGTAATTTCGAGTTCAATTTCATTATCCCATGTGTATTCGCTGAATCTTTCTGCTTTTACCGATTCAATCCATTCCCGGGAAAATGATGACAATGTGGACGTATTTGAAACATAAAACTTTTTTACACCCTCCATCTCAGCTAATCCCTTGCCAACTACATCGATTTTTTTACCGAATGTCTTTTTAAGGTAACGGTAGCAATCTGCTTGTGGTTCCACCGCGACAACTTTAGCTCCTATGAGCAATAAAGGCAGAACACGATTACCCATATTTGCGCCAACATCAAAACACAGGTCATCACTTTTTATAAATGTAGCGTAAAAGTTGCTCCTCCGCTTAGCATCTTCATTTGCTGCTTTGGCTGCCTCTTTTTGCATTTTAGAAGGGAGTATCTTCCTTAGTTTTAAAGTAATGCTTTTACCTAATAAGTTTTTTATTAATTTCTTCACTGGATTTGGCTTGATTGGTCGCAATTTAATTATTCCGGATCAACTTAATTGTTTAAGAAAACCTCAGAGCAAATGCATCAAAAATGTCAACTTGCACTCGTTACAAACGAGCACAAGTTGGGGTCTCCGCTCAGAATGACAATAAGAGAAATTTAACCATCTTGTCATGCTGAGGAACGAAGCATCTATCCGCTAATCTGCATGCGGTGGGCCTATCGATAGATTCTTCACTACGTTCAGAATGACAATAAGGAGAAACCCCTTCCACCTTGTCATGCTGAGGAACGAAACATCTATCCGCTAATCTGCAAGCGTTGAGCCTATCGATAGATTCTTCATTCCGTTCAGAATGACAAGGGCGGGAATAGCTACTCCCCAAGAGCTGCTTTAAAATCTGCTAACAAATCTTCAATATCCTCAATCCCTATCGAGAAGCGGATCATGAAATCAGAGATCCCCATTTCTTTACGTCGCTCAGGGCCTAATTCGTTGAAAATGGTTTGAGCAACCGGGATAGCCAGTGTGCGTGTATCGCCTAGATTGCTTGATTTTACTACCAGTTGCAGTTTATTTAAAAAGGCAAAACAATCCACACTTTCGTCCAGTTCAATGCTCATTAAGCTGCCGTACTTGTCAAATAAATCAGTAGCTAAAGCATGTTGAGGGTGGGATTTTATGCCCGGATAAAACACTTTTTTAATCAGTGGATGGGCCTCGAAAAAGTCAGCGAGGGTTTGTGCGTTATTGCTTTGGCGTTCCATGCGAAGAGCCAATGTTTCTGTACCTACAGAAATAGTATGTGCCGCCTCAGGGGCTAACGTACCACCTGCATCACGTAAGCCCTTTTTTCTTATTTGGGCTATACCCCATGATTTTGGGTCGCCTTTTTTGTATACATCGTAAATGTTTGGGTAGTTCTCGAAGCTGTATCTGCCGGTATCGGTAACACTACCGCCCAAAGCATCACCATGCCCGCCAATATATTTGGTTAAGGAGTTAATTACATGAGTAGCCTTTACATCAACAGGGTTGAATAGGTAAGGCGTTGTCATGGTATTATCTACCACATATAAAATGCCTTTTTCCTCGCATAAATTACCAATGTTTACCAGATCGGCAACCTGTGTTGCAGGGTTAGCGATGGTTTCCAAAAAAACCATGCGGGTGTTTTCTTTTAACGCTGCGCGGACATTATCAACAGAAGTAGGATCAACAAAAGTGAAATCCAATCCCATCTCCATAAAAGTAGAAAATATACTGCGTGAGTTACCAAACAGGTATGAGCTGGCAACAATATGATCTGTTTTGCGGATCAACGCTGTAATAGTAGCTGCAATGGCGGCCATCCCGGTTGAAAAAGCAATGGTGGCCATGCCTTTTTCCATTTGAGTAACTTTGTGTTCTAAAGCAGTAACCGTTGGGTTTCCTTGCCTTGAGTAGGCATAACCCTTGGTTTTATTCTGGAAAACATCCACCAGGTCCTGCACATCATCATAACCAAAAGTAACCGAAGTGTGGATGGGCTTGTGTAAAGCGCCATGCTCGGGTTTGCCCAAACGATCAGAGTGCAGTAATGTAGTGGTGAAACCTCTTTTAGCAGTCATTATATCTTTATTATATGCAATAAACTATTGAAATTGCGAACTTATGAGTTTTTAGGCAACAAATTAAAAGAATTGATACATTGCCTGTAAATTCTACATTTCACATATAATTTTATGCGGGCAGTAATACAACGGGTTACAGAGGCAGGTTGCACGGTTGAAGGAGAATCAACCGGAAAAATAGATCAGGGCTTTTTGGTTTTGTTAGGCATTGAAGATGCCGATACGGACGAAGACCTGCAATGGCTCGCCCAGAAAATAGTAGGTCTGCGTGTTTTTGGCGATGAAAATGACTTAATGAATAAGGCTTTGGCAGATATTGATGGTAATATCTTACTGATCTCGCAATTCACACTTTTTGCGCAGACCAAAAAAGGGAACCGGCCATCATTCATCAAAGCGGCAAGGCCGGACAAAGCTATCCCGATGTACGAGCAAATGATAAAAACACTCGCGACCTTAACTGGTAAAAAGATAGCAACCGGTATATTCGGCGCGGATATGAAGATTAGTTTGGTGAACGATGGCCCGGTTACGATATTGATCGACACTAAAAATAAGGAGTAGCTGTTTCAATAGTGAAACAGTTTATGCACCTTATCGGTACAAAAACCGGCAAAATCGAGTAAAAAAATATGCTTTTTTGAGCAAAAATGGGTCGAAAACAAGCGAAAATTGAGCATTTTAAGTCGTTTTTTCACTTAAAAACAACGTTTTTTACCTCAAAATAGATTGTAAAAACCGCTTTTTTGATGCTTTTTAGGACGTTTTTAGGGTTAAAAGTGTACCAAATGTACCAAGTGTTTCATATTAAATAATGGTACACACAGTAAATATTCAAGGCAATTCGTGACATTAGTATTAATATGGAAATAAAAGAAGCGCAGCAACTGGTAGATAACTGGATAAAAACAACCGGCATCAGGTATTTTAACGAGCTAACCAATACCGCCATTTTAATGGAAGAGGTGGGCGAAGTAGCCCGCATTATGTCAAGGCAATACGGTGAGCAATCTTTCAAAAAATCTGATACCGAAATAAATTTGGCCGATGAAATGGCCGATGTGCTTTTTGTGCTGATATGCCTGGCTAACCAAACCGGCATCGACCTGACTGATGCGCTGGAAAAGAATATGCAAAAGAAAAGCATCCGCGATGCCGACAGGCATAAGAATAACGAGAAACTGAAATAGTAATTATTTGCGGGGCGTGTAAATAATAATGCAGGCGCCAATCATTGCTATTGCTGCACCAATAATGTCGTATTTGTCGGGTTTGAAATTGTCTACTTTCCAGGCCCAAATGAGCGCCATTACAATGAATATACCGCCATATGTAGCATATACCCGCCCGAAATTATTGGTTTGCCAGGTTGCTACTATGCCATAAAGCGCCAAGATTACTCCGCCTGCTATGCCATACCACCAGGGCTTATCCTCCTTAAGGCATTGCCAGATGAGATAGCCGCCGCCAATTTCGCATAAACCGGCAAGGATGAAGATGAAAAGTGATTTTAGTATGGCCATGTGTATTGTTTAATTTTCTTTTGTCATTCTGAGCGTAGCGAAGAATCTATCCGCTAATCTGCTAGCGATAAGCCTATCGATAGATTCTTCGCTACGCTCAGAATGACAAGCGTTTTTGTGAAGAGCTCAGGTTAAAATAAGTTTACTAACCTTTCCAAAGCCATACCCCGGGAACCTTTAATTAATATCGTTGAATTTTTAATCGGATGCTCTTTTAATCCTTCAATAGCTTCTTCAGCAGTATTATAAAACTTAACTCCTGACTCTTGGCTCTTGATTCTTGACTCTTGACTAATAAAATCGTGCCCTATAAATATCCGCTCCGCAACATCAGTATCTAATGCTTTTTTAATTATCGCGGTATGTTCGGCTGGTGATTCATCGCCTAGCTCGAACATATCACCCAAGATCAATACTTTCCTGTCGGCTTTTAATTTGCCAATATTTTCAATGGCTACTTGCATGCTGCTTGGGTTGGCATTGTAATAATCGCAGATCAAGGTATTGGTTTCGGTTTGTTTTATTTGGGAGCGGTTGTTTTGTGGCTGATAACCGGTAATGCCTGCATTAATTTCATCTGCCGCCAGTTCAAAATAAACGCCGATGCAAATAGCCGCCAAAATATTATCCAGATTATAACCGCCGGTTAGCTGTGTTTTAACCGGGTAACTTTCGCCGGATAGTTTATTTGTCCACTTTAACGCCAATAGCGGAGAGTTCTCAGTCAGCTTGCCGATGACTGTGTTGTCTTTATTCGAAGTGCCATATAAAACCACCTTGCTTAAAGGACGGGCTTTTTGCATATCCATTAATACCATATCATCGCCATTTACAAAAGCTACACCATCATCAGCTTTCAAAAAATCATACAACTCGCCTTTGCCTTTTTTTATACCCTCAACCCCGCCAAAACCTTCTAAATGTGCTTTGCCGATATTAGTGATCAAACCATGCGAAGGCTGGGCTATGCTGCTTAACAATGCTATTTCTTTTTGATGATTAGCGCCCATTTCAATAACCGCTATTTCATGTGTTCTGCCTATGCTTAAAATAGTAAGGGGTACACCAATATGATTATTCAGGTTTCCCTGTGTAGCTAATGTTTTGAATTTTTGAGAGAGCACAGCGTTTATTAATTCCTTAGTAGTGGTTTTGCCGTTAGTACCGGTAAGCCCGATAACCGGGATGGTTAACTGTTTACGGTGATAACGTGCCAGATTCTGTAAAGCAGTTAAAACATCATCAACCAGAATATATTTTTCGCCAAGCTGATAGGTTGGGTTATCAATAATAGCATATGCCGCGCCCGCTACTAGGGCTTGTTGTGCAAAGGTATTGGCATCAAACTTATCACCCTTTAACGCAAAAAATAAACTGTCCACAGCAATTTTTCGGGTATCGGTGCTGATAATCGGGTATTGCGTGAATAGTTGATATATGTCTTTGGTATTCATAGTATATTATGTAAAACTTGTCATTGCGAGAAACGAAGTAATCGCGAACCGTGCATATGTGCGATTGCTTCGTCGTTCCTCCTCGCAATGACAATTAAGAAGATTGCATCTGTCCCTTCATCCAACTTATGGTTGCTTTAATTTCGGTATAACTATAATTATCACCTAATATTTCTTTTAGGGGCGATAGTTTTTCATCGCCATAACCTTCAACCGCATCCTGTATTACCAATAACTTTTCTCGGCTCACAAAGTTTGATACATCAATCTCGCCTGTTTGTACAAAGTAAGTTAAGTGGCCTTCAATGGTCATGGGTGAAAGCTTACGCAACTGCGCGATCTCCAGAATACTTTTGCCAGACTGATATAAATTTAAGGTTTCCTTACGTGTTTCGTTAGGCTTTTCAGCGCGTGGCTTACGCTCTCGTTTTTGTTTCTTTTGGGCGATTTTAGAGTTCAGTCCTTTTCGCTCACAAAAACTTTTTACCGGGACTAAAAACTCCCGGCCGTATCTTGCTAACTTAATATCACCAAAGCCGGAAATCATTCGTAATTCATCTAAGCTTTGAGGTAGGTAGGTTGCTATCTCCATCAAAGTAGCATCCGATTGTATTACATAAGCCGGTACATTTTCATTAATAGCGATATCTCTGCGAACAGATTTTAATTCATTTAATAGCTCAGCCTCAAACGGCAATTCAGCAAACGAGTGTTTCTCTTCTACAATTTCCGATTCTATAAACTCAACTGTCTGGCTGCCTTTTAAAACAGCCTCGCTTTGTGTGGTTAATTTAAGTACGGGATACTCGCCGCCATCAACTTGCAAATAGCCCATGGTGGTTAATTCGCGCAAGTAGCGTTGCCAATCAGGTTTGCTAATATCAGCGCCTACGCCGTAGGTTTTAAGCTGCTTATGTTCTTCGCGGATCTTCTCGCTTTTTGATCCACGCAGAAAATCAATTACATAAGTACTGCCGAATCTTTCTTTTAGCCTGTAAACTGCCGAAAGCGCTTTTTGGGCGATGAGTGTACCATCAAAACGCTTAAACTCGGTTAAGCATACATCGCAGCTTCCGCAGGTTTCGGGTGATTCCTCATCAAAATATTTTAACAGAAACTGGCGTCTACAGGTTTGCAATTGGCAATACCTAACCATGTCGTCCAGCTTTTTCAGCATGATCTTGCTTTGCTCGGGATTATCATCCACCATAGCGAAGCCTTTCAGCTTCATCGCATCGCCCGGCGAGTAAAACAATATCGCATCCGATGCCAAACCATCCCGCCCGGCGCGGCCTGTTTCCTGGTAGTAGCCTTCGATGTTCTTGGGCATATCCATGTGAACTACATATCGTACGTTGGATTTATTGATACCCATACCAAATGCGATAGTCGCTACGATGATCTTTACATCATCCCGCAAAAAAGCTTCCTGATTACGTGCCTTGGTAATATTATCCAAACCTGCATGATAGGCCTCGGCAGAAAAACCTTCTTCCTTTAAGTTAGCGGCTAATGATTCGGTTGATTTGCGCGAAAGGCAGTATATAATGCCTGATTCATCTTTTCGTTCTTCTAAAAAGTCGAGCAGCTGATTAAAGCTATCTCTTTTTGGCGAAACGGTATAAGTGATATTTTCCCGGTTAAAGGAGGAAATGAATATGGCTGGATTCTTAAGATTTAATTTCTCAAGGATGTCTTTTTGGGTGAGTTTATCAGCAGTCGCAGTTAAGGCAATTACCGGGATGTTGGGGAAATAATCCTTTAATCCGGCAAGCATCAAATATTCTGGTCTGAAATCATGCCCCCAATGGGAGATGCAATGCGCCTCATCAATAGCGATAAGTGACACCGGCAACGATTTTAAAAACTCAACCAGTTTATTTTCTGATCCGAACAAGCGCTCAGGAGCAAGATAAAGCAGCTTAATTTCATTGTTTTTGAGCCTGCCCATCAACCTGGATTGTTCATCCGGATTTTGTGCAGAGTTTAGGAATGCTGCCGGGATGCCGTTCACATTCAGGGCATCAACCTGATCCTTCATCAAGGCAATCAAAGGAGAAATGACAATGGTTAGCCCATCCAATAACACCGCGGGCAACTGGTAACATAATGATTTACCCCCACCGGTAGGCATCAATGCCAGTACGTCCTTATTATCTAATACATGCTGAATAATGGCCGCCTGCTGGTGCCTGAACTCGCTATAACCAAAATATTTTTGCAGGGCCTGTATAGGTGTCATCCTTACAAAAATGCGAAAATTATCTGAACAGAAATGTACTATAATAACAAAGCGTCATTGCGAGGTAAGAAGCAATCTCTACTTAAGCAGATCTGCCTTGCGAGCTTCTCTGTATAGCATAGAGATTGCTTCGTCCCTCGCAATGACGCTCGGAGAATTTATGTCCAAACTTTACTGACTACCTGCTCTTGATCCTTCTTCACCCATGGCAGTTTTGTGCTCGCGTTTTTTAATGGAGCTATTACCAAAGTTATAAGTAAGCGATAAACGTGCTATGCGGCTTTCGCTTTTCTGCCTTATCTGCAAATCGTCGCTTTGGTAATTTATATCCAGGTTATTGCGTTGTGTGTTGAATATATCGCTTACTGAAAATTTGACGTTCAGTTTTTTATTATCAAATGAATGACTGATACCGGCATCTACATTATAACGTGCATATATATCATAAAGGCCATAAGTTAACGGGGATTGGTAGTTAGCAAACAATTCGGCTTTAAAGCCTGCAAATGTAAATGTTTGGTTAGCTTTAGCTACATAAGCTAGTTTACCACGGTCAAGCATCCCGCCAGATAATGTATCTGATTTAAATTTCAAGTAAAAAGCTGTCGCATCAAATTGGATAGACCACCATTTGGTTACGGTTACAGGTATACTTATGCTGGCATTGTAGGCATCCTGCGAACTTATATTGAGGTTTGTTTGGTAAGATGCCTTTGTTGCGTCTTTGGTAAGTATGATCTGCTGTATCGCGTCCATTGTGTGGCTGTAGCTTAGGCTTAAATTATAGCTTTTGTTATAGGTATAATTCAGCTCAAAGTTATTAGTGTATTGTGGCCTTAAAAAGGGGTTGCCTTGCGAATAAGTATATTGATCAAGATAATAAACAAATGGGTTCAGGTCCGAATAATCAGGCCTGTCGATACGGCGACTGTATGATAAATTAACCTCGTTCTTATCATTAAAGGTATGGTGTAAAAAAGCACTTGGGAACAGGTTGAAATATTTACGCTGATTTACGCTATCCTGGGTTACCAGATCACCTTTTGATTGCGTGTATTCTCCCCTTAAGCCAACTTCTACCGAAGTGTTTTTGTAAGTTTTGGTAAAGTTTACATAGCCTGCGCTTATTTTTTCATCATAAATAAAGCGATTGGTTAGCGCAGCGTCATTCACGTATCCACTATCAGTTTTTGTAGTAGCATTCAGATCGTTATCCGTTTTTACATCACTGTATTTCCCACCAACTTCCAGTTTTAATGATTTGGTTAAATTTTTGGTATAATCCACTTTGGCAACTCGTATATCGATAGTTGATGGCGTTATCTGTCGCAAATAAAGCGGAAGTTCTGTTGGGTTTGAAAAAAAGGTGTTATAATTCGCATTGCTGTTATTGTTAAATTTTGAATAATCAACGTCAAAGGATAATTCCTGTCCTAATGTGTCAATTTTATAAGTGTCGTTTAAATCAATCGTATAGTTTTTATAAGATTGATTTATTTGTGAAAGTGTTTTCTGAGATGAATCGGGGGCACCGGTTGGCGTTGATGATATTTTGGTGTTATTGGTATTGCCCTGATCATCCTGGTTAAAATAACCGTTTACCGCGAATCCAAATGTGTTTTTGGGCGATGAATCATAATCGGCACCGAAGCTGTAATTATTATAATGATTTACCTGCGGCATAAATGTGGACTGTTTAAAATAGGTTGACTGACCTGCATCGGTAACTACCCGGTCAATGTCTATTATCCTGGCGCTAGGTATATCACCCCGGCTAAAATTGCCAAACACATTAAGGTTGCCTTCTTTGTGGTTAATGCTGAACTCTTCGCTGCTTTTTGCATAAGTACCAAGGCCGCCGGTTACCGAAACGGTACCATTGGTGCCGCTCATTTTATTTTTTTTTAGCTTGATGTTGATGATGCCTGAATTTCCGGCGGCGTCATATTTTGCTGATGGGTTGGTGATAAGCTCGATAGATTGGATAGTGCCACCATCGGTTGAGCGTAAAAGCGTAGCCAACTGTGCAGCCGAAAGATAAGTCAGTTTGTCATTAATCATAACAGTTACACCTTGTTTTCCTTTCAGGCTGATGTTATCGTCCTTATCAACGGTTACGCCGGGCGCCCGTTCTAATATATCCATTGCTGTGTTGCCGGTTGCTAATACACTACCGGCCACATTTATTACTGTCTTATCAGCCAGGTGCTCAATGGTTGGTTTTGTCGCGGTTACTACAACGGTATTTAAATTGCGATTGCTGGCTTTCATTTTTAAAACAGGAACCAGGATAGTTTTCGAAGAATCGCTTACCGTAAAGGGGTGGCTTGCCGCGTTTTGATAACCAACAACAGTAGCTTTAACTATATAAGTGCCATTTTTAATGTTATCGAAGTGATATTCACCTGCTTCAGTACTTAATGTGCCTATTACAGTTGTTGAATCTTTTGCGTTTAGTAAGCTTACCGACGCGTAATCTACAGGTTTGCTTTGCGTATCACTCAGCACACCTTTTATTTTAGCAGGGTTGGTGCTTTGCGCCAGGGCTGTATTTAAATACCCGGTACATAGTATTATAGTTAATATTTTTAGTAGATGTGTTTTCATTTTAAGTAAAATTTGGCAATACCATTCCCTTGAGATTTTTTATCATCTTTTTTTGATTGTCCAATAAATCAGGGAGCGGGTATTAACCCAGTGATTATTATAGTATGTTATTGTTTCTGTATATAAGATGCAAAAAAGGGAATAAGGTTACATCTTATTTGTAAAAAGTTTAATAACCCAATGAATTTTCTATTAGATAAGCAAAAAAGGATAGGTGGGCTGCATTTTGGGTAGATGGTGTTGCATTTTTAAATGACTGCCCTGCTTTAATGCTTTTAAAGTATATAGTATAGGCAATTAATACACACATAAGCCCGATTATTACTAATGGGCTTATGTGTGTTAATCTGTTTTTCATTATTTCTTTTTTTGCAGGCTGTCAACAATACGGGCAGAATCAACCTGGGCTTGTAACCTTGCAATAGTTTTTGCATTCTCCACCCGGCGTGCCGAATCAATCTGGGCTTTGGTTTTAACGGTTACCATGGTATCAATTTTACACTGCAGACCGTTATCCATCATTACAAAGGTTGCTGATGTAGCACTTCCCTGCTTGTTTGTGTTTTTGCAATCATTAACACTAATCCCGTCCATATTTATATGATCGTTAAGTTCTTGATCAATAACCACTTTTGCGTTCAACGGGATTTGCAATGTTATATCCATATGCTCATAACGCCATGGGGCATTGGCACTTCTGGTAAGCTTTTCATCAAACTTAATAACCGAATCCTGTTGTAAAAACACGTAATTGACGTTACGGGCGTTTATTAGCGCATCAGTTTCATCATAACCATGTGCTATTGTGGTTTCTATTAACACCGGGTGGTTTACATCGGCTTTTACAATGTTTATGCTTATGCCGTTCGACTCATCGTCGTCCTCGTTATCATTTTTAATGGTCACGTTTTTAAAATGGCCATCAGCATTAAGCCGTAAGCTATCTTCATGCGATAAATGCATAATATCATTCAACTTTAAGTAATAAACATTATCAGGTGTAGCTTTTAGGTCGATGGTTTGGCTAATTATACCTGATGATCTGAAATTACGAGCAATATGTATTGCCGAATAAACTAACACAACAATCGAAAATACCCACACAACCACCAAAGTTGTTATAACAGATCTGCCAATTTTCCTGGTGTTAAACAATGCGGAGATTATGGCCAATATGATAGTAACCACCGGCAAGAAAGCGGTTAAAAAGGCGGCAATATAAATGGCATCGTTATGCTCATTGGCTATCATATTCCACAAAGGTTCACCATGTGGCAATACATGGAAACCCATCACCAATACTAACATAACAACTAAAAAAATTGCCAGTCCGAAAGAGCCGAGCAATACCGCGAAGCCAATAATCTTCACTATAATTTTACCGGCCCCCATAAAAAACAAATTCAGATGGATAAGCAGATCGCCAATAAAATCGCGCATCTTATATATTGCAGGGCGGGCTTCCTGGTGCAGATTGTTTAAATGATTGCGTACCGAACTTAATTCTTCTTCTAAATTATCTTTAAACCCCTGTAAGTTTAGCTTTTGACCTTTCATTGCCATACGGTCGGCACGTGTAGTTGCCTGGGGTATTACTATCCATAGTATTATATATAATAGTAAACCTGATCCGGCAAAGAAGAACGATAGCGCGAATGCCAGTCTTATCCAAAGCGGTTGTATATCAAAATAATTGGCTATGCCGGCACATACGCCGCTAATCAAATGATCGTCCGGGTCTCTGAATAATCTGCGTGTACCGGTGTCATAAGTGTATTGCGTATTTGCAGATGCTGTTTCATCCTCCAGGTTTTCAAAATCTTCTACCCGGCCCATTTGTTCAATAATGGTGTGCACGTCCTGTTCAACAATAACCTGTTTGTTTTCGGTAGCTAACAGGTCGTTAAACATTTCGGCTATGCGGTTTTCAATATCTGTGGTTATTTCAAGGCTATCTGCCGAGTTGGAGAAATGACGTTTTACATCCGTCATGTAATTCTTCAGTATTTCGTAGGCATCTTCCTCAATATGAAAGACAATGCCGTTTATATTTATGATAATAGTTTTGTTCATGATATTTAATTTAAGCGGTTTAGTATATATTTTAATGCTTGATGCTTATTAAGTTGTGGGTTGTTCAGTTGCTGGCGGTATCCTATCGCCTATTGCTATATGAACAGCAAACTCAAGCTCTTTCCAGGTTTTATCCAGTTGCTCAAGCACTACACGGCCTTCATCAGCCAGTACATAATACTTACGCGGAGGGCCCGATGTGGACTCGACCCAGTTATAAGTAAGCAAGCCATTGTTTTTTAATCGGGTGAGTAAAGGGTACAGAGTCCCCTCAACTACAAGCAGTTGGGCTTTTTTTAACTCAGCAATTATGTCTGAGGCGTATGTTTCGCCCTTAGCTATGATGGAAAGAATGCAATATTCAAGTATGCCTTTCCGCATTTGGGTTTGTGTGTTTTCAACAATCATAAAACAAAGATATATGTTTTATAATGTATTATGCAATACATAGTACTATAATTTTTAATTATTTTTTAAAAAGTGCATTTGTTTTAAAAAAAATGACTTTTTACTTGACTATTTGAAAATCTAACATTACTTTTATAATTAATTAACTATTAACTGATCTTATTATTAACAAAATGAAAAAACTTCTACTAGTAAGTTTGTGTTTCCTGATGTTAAGCATTACACAGGTATTCGCACAAAACCGTACAGTTACTGGTACGGTTACAGCCAAAGAAGACGGCTTACCCATCCCGGGAGTAACAGTAAAGGTAAAAGGAACTACGATTGGTACTCAAACTACCAGCAACGGAAAGTTCTCCCTATCAGTGCCAGAAGGTGCTGTTCTCGAATTCAGTTTTATCGGTTACGCGCCAGTTGAGCGTCCAGCCAAGGATGGTGCTATCAACGTAACCCTGACCGCCGCGAGTGGCAACTTAGGTGAGGTTGTTGTAACAGGTGCGTTAGGTATAACCCGTACACGTAACCAACAGAGTTACGCGGCTCAGCAGGTTTCGGGCGAGGAAGTGAGCAAACAACGTCAATCAAATTTTATTGATGGCTTGTCTGGTAAAGTTGCCGGTTTGAACATTCAACAAGGTAATGGTTTGGGTTCTTCTACAAACGTAATAATACGTGGTTCAAAATCATTATATGGTAATAACCAGGCATTATTTGTTATTGATGGTGTGCCTCTTGGTAATGAAATGGTAAATAGCGGTGCAACAGGGAAATCTACAGTCAACAGTGAGGCAACAACAGGTGATGGTGGTTATGACTATGGTAGCCCTGCGTCGGATATCAACCCTGATGATATTGAAAGCATTACTGTTTTAAAAGGTGCAGGTGCGACAGCACTCTACGGTTCCAGAGGTAGTAATGGTGTAATTTTAATTACAACCAAAAAAGCTAAACATGGTTTAGGTATAGTTGTAAATACAACTATAAGTGATAATTCTGCTGATAAAGCAACCTTGCCTAAATATCAGCAACAATATGGTGCTGGTTATAGTATAACCGGTGATGGACTCTTAAACGGATTCCTTACAGGAACTGTATTTGGCAATGCCGGCGCATTGACTGCGCAAACCAGCAATGATGCATCTAACGGCCCAGCATTTAATCCGAACGAGTTAATTTATCAATGGAATTCATTTGATCCATCTTCCCCGGATTATGGTAAAGCACTTCCTTGGGTTGCAGCAAAAAATAATCCAACATCATTCTTTCAGAACACACTTTCTGCAGATAACAGCATCTTAATTACAAACGGTGGTGATAATGGCACTTTTAAATTAGGTTATACCAGAAGTGATGATAATGGTATATTACCAAACAATAAATTAACTAAAAATCAGGTTGATTTTGCCGCTACCTATAATATTACACCAAAATTAACTGCAGGGGCATCTATTAACTATTATAATACACAAGGAATTGGCAGAGGCGGTACCGGCTATGACGGTACCAACTCAGATAACCGTAACGTAATGACCGGCTTTAGGCAATGGTGGGAAACCAATGTTGATATTAAGGATTTGAAAACGGCCTATGACAGAACACAGTCTAATGATACATGGAATCAATATGACCCAAGTGATGGTAATATATCGCCGGCTTATTGGAATAACCCATATTGGGTTACAGATCATAACTATGAAACCGACTCACGTAATCGTTACTTAGGACAGGTAAACCTTAACTACAAAGCAACCTCATGGTTAAGTTTTACAGGCAGGGTTTCACTTGATACTTATTCAGAATTAGAAGAAGAACGTTACGACGTAGGTAGTATAGGTGTGCCTTATTATGAAAGGTATAATCACGACTACTCTGAAACTAACTTTGACCTATTAGCTAATGTTGACAAAAACATTACAAATGATCTTAATTTAAAAGCTGTATTAGGTACAAACATCAGGAAAGATTATAACAATAGTATTGATGCATCTACCAATGGCGGTTTAATTATCCCTGGTTTATACTCACTTTCTAACACTTTAAATTCTCCATTAGCACCAACTGAATATTCAGAACATAATGAAGTTGATGGTGTATTTGCAGGTGCAACCTTAACCTGGAAAGAGTTAATAACTTTAGATGGAACTATCAGGAGAGATGCGTCATCAACATTGCCGGCAGCTAATAATAAATATTATTATCCTTCTGTTTCAGGCGGTTTCATTTTCTCTAACCTGCTTAAAAACTATTCGTGGTTATCATATGGTAAGTTAAGAGCAAGTTATGCTCAAGTTGGTAGCGATGCCTCGCCATACAGCGTGTTTGATACCTATACCATTGGTAACTTGTTTGGCACAAACCCACAGGCATATGCTAACTCAACCAAAAATGATAACAATTTAAAACCTGAGCAAACTAAAAGTACAGAGTTAGGTTTAGAATTGGATTTCTTTCATAACAGGTTAGGTTTTGATGGATCTATTTACAAAACCAATACTTTTGATGAGATAATACCTGTACAGGTTTCTCCTGCTACCGGTTATAATTACCTCTACACCAACGCAGGTAATCTTCGTAACAAAGGGATTGAGTTAACAGTAAACGGTACGCCTTTAAAAACTGCCGATTTTAGCTGGAAGGTTACATTAAACTTTAGTGCTAATTACAATAAAGTAACTGAACTTTATAAAGATGGTAGCGGTAACGAAGCTCAGGATCTTCAGTTTATCAGTTACTTAAATGGGCATTCATTAAATGCTCCACTTGGTGAGTCTGACGGTATTCTCAGAGGAACAGACTATACCTATAATAGTAAAGGCCAAAAAATTGTTGGTGCCGATGGACAATATATTTTGAACACGGACCCAAGTACTGATATTGGAAATGTAAATCCTGATTGGAAAGGCGGCATCAATAATGAGTTTAAATATAAAAACTTTACAGTAAGTTTCCTTATTGATATCCAGCACGGCGGATCAGTATACTCACAAGATATGGCTTTTGGTTTATCTGATGGACTGTATCCTGAAACCGCATACACAAATGATTTGGGTAACCCGGTACGTAATACACTTGCAAATGGTGGTGGTATGATTCGCCCGGGAGTATATGCAAATGGACAGCCCAATACCACAAGGGTAACTGCTTATAATTATGGCGATTTTGGCGATGCTGCCAACTTATTACCTGAAAAAGCATTTGTTTATGATGCAAGTTATATAAAATTGCGTGAGGCGCTTATTGGATATTCTTTGCCTGCAAGTGTACTTAGTAAACTTGGGCCGGTTAAAGGAGTTACTTTCCAGCTTATAGGACACAATTTATGGATAATTCACAAAAACCTTCCATACTCAGACCCTGAAGAAACTATAGGTGCAGGTAACCTGCAAGGCACACAAGAAGGCGCATATCCAACTACACGAACTATTGCGTTTAACTTAAAACTGAATTTCTAATCGAAATAGATATGAAAAAGACAATCTTAATTCTTGTACTGGCCTCGTTATTATCAGCCTGTACAAAAAATTTAACCTCCCTAAATGTGGACCCGAAGCACCCTGCAACTGTTCCGTCTTATACATTGTTCACAGAGGCAGAGCGGTTAATGGCCAACTATATCATAACACCTGATGTTAATGATAATACTTTCCGGTTGATTGAACAGCAATGGACTGAAACACAATATATTACTGAAACACAATATGACATAAAAGATCGTTTAATTCCTGATAATATATATTCAGGATTTTATACCGGGGCTCTTATCAATTTTGAAAAAGCAAAACAATTTATGGCTACCGATGTAGCTGATGCGGGAACCAGGAAAAATGAAATCGCAATTTCGGATATTTGCGAAGTATATAGTTTTTATTACCTGGTTACTACTTTTGGTAACATTCCTTATACGCAAGCATTTGACACAACCAAGCCGTTCCCTGTATTTGACGATGCGGCAACGATTTACGCCGATTTATTTAAACGTTTAGATGCGGATATTGCCGCACTTGATCCGTCAAGCGGTAGTATTGGATCTGCTGATCAGATATATGCAGGAGATCCGGGACAATGGTTAAAATTTGCAAATACACTTAAAGTTAAATTGGGTGTTACTGTTTCAGGTTCATCAAATACAACCCTTACAGGCCTGGCTAAAACTGCTGTAGAATCAGCTGTAAAATCAGGCAATTTGTTTGCATCAAATTCTGATAATGCAGAGTTTATTTACCTGGCTGGCCCACCGAGTACCAATCCTATCTGGGTACAGTTAGTACAAAGTGGCAGGTATGATTATGTTGCAACAGATTTTATTATGGGTTTATTAGGCGCTCAGAACACTGCAACCCCTGTTGATGCAAGAGTTCCTTACTTTTTTGCACCGGCAACATCCGGTACCAATGCAGGGAATTATATTGGTGCCCCCGTTGCCAATGTTGTAGTCGCATCTCATTTCTCATTGCCTTCTGGCCCATTATATACTGCGGGTTCAGTGGGGTCGCTAACAAATCCAGATTATCCGGGCGATATACTTGATTATTCTGAATTACAATTCAATTTGGCAGAAGCAGCTGCAAGAGGTTATAGCGTTGGTGGAAGTGCAGCTACATTTTTTAAGAATGCAGTTGACGCTTCGTTTCAATTTTGGACAGGAAGTACAACGGGTGCTGCTGCTTATGATGTTCTGCCAGCCGTTACCGGTGCAGCTGAGTTAACAGCTATCGCTCAACAAGAATATCTCTCATTATACAATAGAGGTTGGGATGCATGGACAATGACCAGGAGATTAAATTATCCTGTTTTTACTCCTCCACCAGGAGCATTTAGTGGATTCCCTGTACGTTTTACATATCCGATTGTTGAACAGAATACAAACCCTATTAATTATAAAGCAGCATCTGCCGCAATTGGTGGTGACGAGGTTACTACAGAACTTGTTTTCTTTAAATAATTAAATTAAACAGTTAATAAATTAAAAACCCTGATCGTTTAATACGGTCAGGGTTTTTTTATGAGGCAACGTGAAAGTTGAATAATAGGAAAACGTTTGAAACTTATTTAGATGCTACAGATAATTAAGCATCACCTGGTGATGCTGTACCGATAAACTTACTTTCCGTCCTAAAATAATGCTGCGGTTATCAGGGATATGGCCTGCAGGAAAATCAAAACATACAGGGTAGTCATACTTTTTCACTACATCCATAACTATCTGTTCAACAGTTTGCCCAAAAGGAATATCGTTGTCCTTTATCCCGGTAAAACCACCAACAATTAAACCTGCGAGGCTTTTAAGTTTACCTGCGCGGTCAAGCATACGTATCATACGGTCAATCGCATATAGGTATTCCCCTACATCTTCAATAAAAAGTATTTTATTGCTGTAATCAAGGTCGGAAACAGATCCCGCTACCGCTGCCAACAAAGATAGGTTACCGCCAACTAGTACCCCTTCGGCCTCACCGCTGTTGTTTAGTGCATGCGAGTTAAACTCATACGAAATTTCTTCGCCAAATAATGCTTTACGCAATGATTCCAATGATTTTGCGGAGGCATCCGGAATATTAACCGGCATTTGCCCGTGGATGGATTGTATATTAAAATTAGTATATAAATGATTGTGTAACAGGGTAATATCACTAAAGCCAACCAGCCATTTAGGGTTTTGAGCTAACCTGCTGAAATCTACCTTATCTATCATTCTGATCGTGCCATATCCTCCGCGCGCAGCTATTATGACTTTAATGCTATTGTCATCAATAAAACGCTGCAGATCTTGTGCGCGTTGATCGTCGTCCCCCGCAAATTGGTGAAATGATAAATTTAACGTTTCCCCTAAAATAACTTCCAATCCCCACGATTGTAAAAGATCGATAGCATCCGTCATCGGATTGGGTAATTTTTTAGCAGGGCAGGTTATGGCAACCTTATCGCCCTTTTTAAGGTATGGAGGAGCAATTCCCTGAATAGTTGAATGTTCGCTGTTATCCATCATCAAAATAAAATTCTTTCGGAAGTAACAGTCCTATGCAGCCCGACTTCCTCATTAAAATAAATTATCTTTGCCAAATTATTAATAAGGATGCAGATTAATGTCACAACTTAATAAATTTAAAAGATACACCGTTACATCAGCCCTGCCGTATGCTAATGGGCCATTACATATTGGCCACTTAGCCGGGGCATATTTACCTGCCGATATTTTTGTGCGCTACCTTCGCCTTAAAAAGAAGGATGTAGTATACATTTGTGGTTCCGATGAGCATGGCGCTGCCATCACTATAAAGGCTAAAAAAGAAGGTACTACGCCACAGGCTATTATCGATAAATATCATAACCAGATAAAAGATAGTTTTGAGGAGTTTGGGATCGCGTTCGATATTTATCACCGTACCTCATCTTCCATCCATCATGATCTTTCGCAAGAGTTCTTTTTGAATTTGTATGAGAAAGATGAATTTGTAGAGAAATACTCTGAACAATATTTTGATGAAGATTATGGACAGTTCCTGGCCGACCGTTACATTACCGGTACTTGTCCTAATTGCGGTTATGAGCACGCCTACGGCGACCAATGTGAAAACTGCGGCACATCATTAAACCCAACTGATTTAATCAATCCTATATCAACTTTAAGTGGTAAAGCACCCATTTTAAGGCCGACTAAACATTGGTATTTACCATTAGATAAATATCAGCCGTGGTTGGAAAGCTGGATAGACAAGAAAGAAGGCGAATGGAAGGTGAACGTATTCGGCCAATGCCGGTCATGGTTAAAATCGGGCCTGCAACCGCGCTCAATGACACGCGACCTGGACTGGGGTATTGACGTGCCATTGGATGAAGCCAAAGGGAAAAAGCTTTATGTTTGGATGGATGCGCCGATAGGCTATATATCTGCAACAAAACAATGGGCCATTGATAAGGGAAAAGACTGGAAAGCTTACTGGAAGAAACAGGAAAAAGAAGAAGATAATTCATGCCTGATCCATTTTATTGGTAAGGATAATATTGTTTTTCACTGTATAATTTTCCCATCTATATTACATGCACATGGCGAGTATATTCTGCCGCAAAATGTGCCTGCAAATGAGTTTCTGAATTTAGAAGGCGAGAAGCTGTCTACGTCACGTAACCATGCGGTTTGGCTTCATGAATATTTGGAAGAGTTTCCGGGTAAGCAAGATGAATTGCGTTATGTGTTGACATCCATATTGCCTGAAACCAGCGATAGTGAGTTTACCTGGAAAGATTACCAGGCTCGTGTAAATAATGAGTTGGTGGCCATATTAGGCAACTACGTTAACCGCGTAATGATACTGATGCATAAGTTTTACGATGGCAAAGTTGAAACAGCAAGTGGTGAAATAAAGCTTACCGATAATCTGCTTAATGCACAACTAGGTGAATTCTATACCGAGCTTGATCAGAATTTAGAGAATTATAAATTCAGGCAAGCGCTGCAAAATGTGATGGATATTGCCCGTTTGGGTAATAAATACCTGACAGAGAAAGAGCCCTGGAAAACGATTAAAACCAACCCGGATGATGCTAAGGAAGCGTTGCATAACTGCTTGTTTTTAATAGCGAATTTGGCAACCTGCCTTCAGCCATTTTTACCAGGCACGGCTACTAAAATTTTCGGAATGCTCAACTATGATCTATCTGGTGTTTCTTTTGGTGATGCGATAAAGTTTGAGAACGGCCATCAATTAAACCCTGCTGCTTTATTATTTGAAAAAGTAGAGGATGAAGTTATTGAAAAGCAGGTACAAAAATTACTGGATAAAAAACAAGCTGCCACGATTACAAAACAAACACCAATAGCGGCGGCAAAGGAAAATATCAGTTTTGAATCATTCGCGGCAATGGATATCCGCACAGGTACCATTTTAGCAGCCGAAAAAGTGGCTAAAACCAAGAAGTTATTAAAGTTAACTATTGATACCGGTATTGATGAGCGCACAGTTGTATCAGGAATTGCAGAGTATCATGAGCCGGAAGCTATAATAGGCAAACAAGTAAGCATTTTAGTAAACCTTGAACCACGAGAAATAAAAGGAATATTATCGCAGGGTATGATACTGATGGCAGAGGATTCGGAAGGGAAACTATGCTTTGTATCACCAGTTGATGCTTTGCATAATGGTTCCGTTGTGCGATAAGTCAATTTACATTTTAACTGAATAATTTCAGCTATAATTTGCACCTTTGCAAAACTGGTCCCGTAGTTCAACGGATAGAATAGGAGTTTCCTAAACTCTAGATATGAGTTCGATTCTCGTCGGGACCACCGAACCGGATAAACCAGTTTCAATACTGGTTTCTCCGGTTTTTTTGTTTGTAATTATATTTGATAATGAGGTAATTAAAGTAAAAAATCTATTGGTTTCAATGGTTCGATAATTAGGTATTTCTTTATTGAACCTTATGCCTTTAGGAAACATCAAGTTTTGAAGTCTTTGTTGGATACTTAATGTGCTATTTTCCCATAATACACTAAGATTTGAGCACAATTTTAATGATAGTCTTATGAAGTAGTCAAGGTTCGATAACTTATAATTCAGCTTATTATATTCTTTTTCCATTTCTGCATATTCCAATGTCTTTTTTCCATGGACCTTATGATGAAGTTCTTTCTCTATGTCGCCTGTCGCAAACCTTTCATCGATTTTTTCCATTTCGTTTTTCAGTCTCGTCATATGTTTTGCCAATTCTTGTGATTCTATTTTCTGTCTGTGATTTTGTTTATCAAAGGTATATTTCAATTGAAGCATTAACGGGGCTGTATACATCTCATTTAAGTTAAACATATCTAAGTATTGTTTGAAAAGGATATGCATCTTATGGGCATTAAAATTCACTTTACAAAGCTTATTACACTTGTAGTATTTAGCATTCTTACCAATTATGTGGTATGCCGTCATTTTACTTCCACATATATCACATATTAGAGACGATTTTAAAGGGAAAAAATCATCATCCGTTTTATGAGTTTTTAGATACTTTGCATTTATATTATTTATTTTTATAAACTCTTCCTGGGTTAACATAATTTCTTGATTGCCAATAACTGGCTCATAGTCTAAAAGGGCATGTTTATTGACCCCACAATAGAAAGGATTTTTAAAAATATCACAAAGCTTCTGAGGACGTAAATTCAATCCATATAGTTTTAACCATTTTTGAATATAAGTATTAGTTTGCCCCTCTAATTTTAAACGAAAAGCCTTTTCTATTAATTCACCTGTCGGATTTATGACGCTCTTTTTATACCTACTTCCCTCATCTAAAATCTTTGAGTAACCAAGTGGCGCTTTAGTAGGCCATCCACCATTCATTAACATGTTTTTTGTGCCTAAAATAATTTTGTCTCTTCTAATGTTATTTTCATATTCATTATACATTAGTTTGACGCCCTGAAAGAATTTACCATGTGAGGTATTGTTATCCAAATTATCATCAACAGCGACAAGCTCTGCCCCAACATCTTTTAAACTTTCAATTATCATAGCTCCTCGAGCCCCGCTCCGTGAGAACCGATCTAAAGCGGAAACTACTACATGCTTAATTTTAAACTGTGATTGCTTGTTAGTATTGTTCTTTATAACAAAGTCAAGCATTTTGCTAAATTCTTTTCTATCATCAGTTTTTGCGCTCTCAGAAGTACCTCCAAATTTTTTCAAAATAGCAACATCATTCTGCTTACACCATCCTTCACAAATATTAAGTTGCGTATCCAAACTATGATTGAGCCTTTCCTGCTTTGGTGTAGAAACTCTGTTATAAATTACTGCAACCTCAATTTGAGCAGTTATAATGTGTTTGGGTGTTTTTTTGTGTGTATTTCGAAAAGCGTCTAAATTATTCATTCAGTATTATTTGATTGATTAAACTCATAACATAGTAAAGATAGCATATAAAGATTATTTATAACTAATTCAATGTCAGCATCTTCCATTAAACTAAAGCCTCGGAATTGCTTTACTTCTTCAATAGTTAGTTTATGTATTTCATCTGCATTTACATTTAACATTTCACAAACGTTGCATCACCCAAAGCTGCAAGGATGACCTGTAAACAGAATATACTCTTCTAATTGCCGGCGATCGCCGAACACTTCTTTCAAGTAAGCCAATAAATTTTGTAAAGTCGTAAGAAGTTAAATTCGCAGCTTTGAGAATTTATTTAATTACGCCACATTAAGTCTTTCTGTAGTTTGCCTATGGCTGGGTGTGGTCAGGGGGCATAGTTTTTTGTGGTGACTTGTGTCTGTGTGTTGGTAGCTGCCCTTATCCTTCGACATTGCAAATTTCCTTAAAAGAAACTTTATTTCAAAATTTCATTTTTTCGTAATAAATCCAAAATAACAAAGCCTTAGAATTTTCATCCTAAGGCTCGATTTCCACATTAAAGTAACTTTAACTTCTTTTCTTAGCAGATTATACTTTCCGGTTTCAAAGTCTTTCCCATTTGTTTTGTCCCATATTTCAAATTGCAATTTTCTATAATGAAATTTGAAGTTCAGCAAAAATAACTATTGTAAGAGCCTTATTAATCTAAGTGTAGCTGGGTTTAGAAATAAAAAGATTGTCATGTTCATCTGACTTTATAACCTGTGTGTATATTCTATTATCCTCATCTAAAAATTCAACGTAACCAATGTTAGCGGGAGCATTGTCATTCAGATTTTGAAGTATGTATGAAACTTCAAAAAATTCATTTAGCTCCCATATTCTTTTTTCTAGGGGTGGTTCTTGTTCAATTACAAATCTGCTGTTTACATTAAAATTGAATCTCACGTTATATGCTAAAGCATTTTCCAAATTAATTTTAATTAACCTTTGTTCGATAATGTTCCCATCCATTTCTTCTCGTGGGTAAATATGAAAAAACGGTCTGATTTCACGACGATTTTTTTCTAATGCTAAACGATTTATATCTTTTTGTTCTTTGTTAATCCTTCTTTGTGCATTAAAGGATAAGACAATAAACAGTGTTCCTAAAAACGTAGTTATTACACCTGCGAAGGCACTTAGGGCTTCAATCGCATCGGGTTTCCCCAGTTTAAAATCACTTATAAGGTTTGACCAATGCATGGTAGATTTAAAATTTATTTAATTAAAAATACGTTTAATTGAACATACTTTCTTCACTCCGGTATTAAAGTAACTTTAATTTAGTGTTTTAGAAATTGTAAACCCAAAGCATTAGAAAAACTTTTCACCCAGACTAATCAAGTCATTAAAAGAACGCATTCTTTTGCAATCGGAAAGCCCGCCACCTTTGTGAGGCTTTTTGAAATCCTTAAAATAATTTACAATTTGTTAGTCCTACCACGATTGACATTTTACCTGTACACTTTCCAACAACGGTTACATTATCACCCTTTGATAGGGTCTTTAATTGTTCACTGCTTTTAAAAGAACATTGTATTTCACTAAAATCTCCTGTACTTAATGTGATGTAAGGATCATCCATTATATCTTTAGCTATTTTAGTGATTATTCCTTTAACTGCAATTTGTTTGTTCTTGTATTTATCATCTGCGTTAACTTCATTGGCATCATATTCCGCATATAGGTTGGATGCTGTCGTAATTAAATCATATTTTATATAATTTTTACTACTTGGATAATTTTCTCCGAGATATTGATTAAAGGCACTTTTAGTATTTAGATAAGCGTATCGAAAAGTCACGCCCTCTCCACCTTGCCAGTGCGTAAATCCGTCAGCTATCGCCTGATAGTAGTCATCCAATATTGATGGATATTTATAGTGAAATACAGTTAACCCTTCTGCTAAAGTAAAATTATCATGTATAACCGTATCTCCGTTTCCACCTGCTCTATAAATATGATCTCCTTTATTACCGGATACTTTAAATTCATCAGTATATCTTGAATATACATCTAAGATCTCATTCGGTACTCCGCCATACATATCAAGCTGAATAATGTTAATTGTAAATTTTAACGCGCCTGGAATTTCTTTTAATTTTTTCTCGAAATCATCTTCGATTGCGAATGTACTATCTTGTTCACTTATCATTGAGTTTCCTGCTACTTGCAGGACGATCAAATAGCTTTGATTCACGACTTTTTGATTCACCAAAATATTGTAAAGTTTATTTGTTTTTAATTCGGTCAATATTCTTTGCCTAATGTTTTTATATCTCTCATTCAGAGGATTATTACTGGCTTTGTTTTTTTGAAGATAATATTCAAATTTACTTTTTGCAGTTAGCGAAGTGGAATCGCTATTAGCAGTACTATGGTTTTGATTACTTTGATTGCAACCAGAATTAATAAATATAGCAGTCGTTAGGAGTGAATAAGCAAGGATATTAATTAGCTGCTTGCTTGTAAATGGGAGTTTTTGAGTTTTTGAGCTTTGCATTTGTAATAAGATAGGGTGTGAATACTTAAATTACTTTCAGCTCTGGGACTCCCATCCCACAAAAAAGATAAAGTAAGATCACACCCATATCGGGCCGCCTTACATTCATCCTTTTTCGTTTTCAAGTGGGAGTTTCTGAGCTGAAAAATGACTGTAAACAGTATGTGTTTATATAAATTTATAAGTTCTTTTATTTATTCATATAGCGTGTTTTTTGACAAATATAATTTAATACTAATTAATGTTTAAAGTAACGTTAAGCCAAGCCGAGTTTTTTTACTTTGGTGATGGTATTGGGATGAAGACCTGTAAGTTTAGCAACCTCGTTTAATGGATGACCAGCTCTGATATATTTCAAAGCTTTTTTATTAGATTCCTTAGAAAGGAATGCTAAAGTATCCTCTTTAGTTCCAATTCTTCTACCCAAATAAGCTCCTTTTGCCTTTGCCACTGCAATACCCTCTAATTGACGTTCCCTTATTTGTGCTCTTTCCATTTGAGCCACTGACCCAAGTATATTTATCATAAGGGTACAGACAGTGTTTTCTTTTCCTTCTAAAAGCGTGGTTAAACTCTGAGATAAAAATGTAATGGGAATTAATCGTTTTGTAAAAAGTTCTATGGTATTTAAAATGTCCTTTAAATCCCTACCCAATCTATCAATTGAAATTACCGATAAGCTATCTATATCATTTTTCTTTAACAGATTTAGGATCTTCTTACCGCCATCTCTTTCAAGGAATGGGATTGCGCCCGAACATTTATCTTCGATAATAAAATCGAAGTCTTTCTCATTCACTTTTTGCCTGTCTGTATTTTGATCGATTGATGAAACTCGAACATATAAAACTTTCATTTTTTCACAAAATTAGGATTAGTATATCACTATTTTAAATATATGAATAATTGTTTATATATACAAGGTTTTGGTGTGTTTTTTGAAGGTAATGTTCTCACAAAAAAAGGTATAGTTTAAAATTGGGATTTGATATATTTATATTTCGTACATTTATTTTCTAAAGTAGTTTTAATAAATAATACCTGTTTAAAAACCTTTTTATTTTAAACCTAATCCTAAAGCATGGCACACGAACCAAAACTCGAAATCTTCAAAGTTTACTTAAATCCTAAATCCAAAAAGACTACAAATACATTTGAAGAACTTTTTGAAAGTAAATATAAAGCGGACGAAACTTATACACCAGACAACGGCTTTACAAGCTTTTTTAAAGATTTGTTAACAACAGTATCTGACGATTTTTATTTAAATCCTGCGAAGAAAAAAGGTTTAGGATTGGAGGTGATCAATGGAAAACCTAATCTATCTATCAAAAGTAATGCTACAGAGAGATTTATTCATGGCACTTTGAAAGGGGGACGTTATGGACAAAATAGATCAATTGGCGATATAGCAAGTCCTTCAAGTGCACATTCGACTTTAGATTCGAACAAAATTGTTTTAGATTATTATTACTTTCTTTTTTATTCACCACTTAAAAGTCACAAAGGTATACTGATGGTACAAAGTTATACGGACGATACTGTTAATGAAACTTTTCACAAGTGGCTAACAGAATTAATCAAAAGCGAGAAATTTTATTTTCCGGAATTTACAACATTCTGCCCGAAAAGATTGCAAGACGAATTTCGTAGTGTAAGTGTGGTTAAAGAAATGACTTTTTTTCAAGATATAGTATTAGCAGAAATTGAAGATAGAGATTCGATTAACACTGAAAGGTTTACGGTTGAAATTAGCATTAAACCTAAAAATGAAGATGTAAGTTTAGATAAACTTGATGCCTTTAAAAAGATTTTTAATAAATTTGGTTTATTGCGTCCCAAGTCTAAGGAATCAATAAGTTTAGAAAATTTTAAACGTAAAATTGGTCGGCTGTCGGATGGTGTCCACCAAAGTTCATTCGAGTTGGACAGTGATGGTGAAATAAAACCCACAATTTATTTAAGAGATAGAATTAATTTGCAACCAGACGGAAGCCCCGATTGGGATAGTCTACATGAGTTTGCAATAAATCTATTATCAGAAATTAAACCTGAAATATACCCCGAATTAAAGCATATTAATAACTAATGTAAATGCGGTATTTAAACATTTCCCATAATATAAGAGTTTTGTTACGTGAGGGTACCAAGTGGGAATTTACTGGAATTTTAAGTACTGGGGATGATGATGAAAAAAGCAGAAAATGGTATCCTTATATTAAAAGATTTATACTCGCTTTTCCAACAATTATAATATGCCTTTTTTTAAAACAAGGTTTTAATAAGGATTTTATAGGTTATGTAATGGCTGCACTCGCTATTTTTATTGGTTTATTTACAAATCTAATTATAGTTTTATATCAAAGATTTGCCTTACTCCCCAAAGAGGGTGACCCATTAGTAAAAAGCAATAAAGATGCCTTAAATAATACTAAAATAAAAAACTTTATTAGGCAGTTTACATTCGTTACAGGCAAGAATTTACTAATTGCAACTATAGTAATAGTGCTAATTTCATTATATCTACTTTTTGATAGCCTAGAGATTTTTAATCCATTAAATTTTACCTGTATTAATTCGTTAAAAGATTTTAATAAAGAAAATTTAGAAAATTTCTTAAAAGTATTTTTTGTAGCTACAACAAGAATTACGATTATTTACCTATTAATAGATTTTTGTTTGCTTTTACTTTATGTTTTGGGTGCACTATTTGCCTTTTTAAAGGGTGAATATAAGCAATAATAATGCATGAACTGGTCAATTTGATTTACTTCTATCAATCGGGAGTTTCCGTTTTATGACAAGTTAATAACATCGTACAAATGATTAATATTATCATCTCAATCCTAATAAGTACAGTTACATCAACATCGGTCTTATTCTTGTTGAAGCACTGGATGCTTAAACAGATGGAACATCAGTTTGATAAAAAAATCGAGGATTATAAATCAGAACTTGAGAAAGGAAATATCAGTTATCAGATTGAAAAAACAGAATTTGCTAAAAAAAAAATTTGAGCATATTAATGCTTTATATAGGAAACTTTTGGATAGGCGAAAAATAGTGGAGGACATGTATGAATTAATAGGTGCATCAAGCATTATTGAAATACGTAAATCCTATGATACCCAAACCGAATTGGATAGACAATTGCAAAATGATATTGCAATGGCAGGACTTTATATGGATGAAGCAGCGATAAAAGAAATAAGAAATTTTATGAATTACTGCTATTTGATAATGATAAACGTCATGAGTATTGGCGAAGATAGACTATCGAAAATTCCATCTCAACAACCATATCTAATCTATAAAGTTGTTGGCGGTGACAATTTCGATCTCAAAATTGCATCAGAAAAGGTTCATGAGATGAGTGCGGCAATGAACAACACCCTTACCAAAATTACTACAATGTTAAAAAATTATTTATCTATCAAATAAACTTAATAAACGAATATTAGGATCGAAAGACCATTTAATCAAATCAGGGATAAATTTAAGGACGGAAATGTTAAATAAAGAACTTGCAATACGTGTTTGAAAGATCTGATAGCATTTTATTATGGATTATTGACTTATCAATTGACGATATATCTGACATCCATAATTCACACACAACTTAGGAATAGTCATCTATTGAATCACCGCCTAACCATTCATGACCTTGAGCAAGTGTGTATTGTTTCTCAACACCATCCTGCGAAAAGAAATTGTGAAGGCTGGTATGAATAAACAGATTGTCTTCAAAAGTAATTTGAGCAAGGCTCCATTCTTTTATCCCACCCTCATTATAAGATATTACTAAAAGAGATTTGCCGCCTTCGGTCAGTGTACTTTTTGATACTACAGATGAATAAAGATCATTTTGGCAAAATGGCAATCCTGGCATTAAATTTTCAGCATATGCAATGAGTGGGTCGCCAATATATTCTTTGGGACAGCATAAAAATTCAGATGGAGTTCGCCAATCACGTTGGGCGGCATTAAGAGTTTTTGCCTTTATTACATTAGAGTATTCTTGTTCCGGTGCTTGCTGGCTTTGCATAATGCCTCTGGTAAATATCCAATCGCCTAAAGCATTGCCTGAAGATTGTATATCGCTTTTTGCCCAAGTTAACATTCGATCTAAACTTGCTTTTGCCTCTGAAAGACTAACAGTACCCATCCATGAAAAGTTCGGATCATTAAATTTATCTTGAAATTTTGACGGCTCAGCAAGAAATGCTTCGATACTCCCGCAAAGTATTGTTATGCGCCTCGCCGTAATTGGATTTAACAATATATTTTCCAGTCTTGTAACCCATCGAAGGTTTTCAGGCCTATTATTGCGTTTGTTAGTATCTATGTGGTCAACGACATGTTTTGGAGTTGGGGATATGCCATGATATGCCGTCGCAATTATACGATGAACGGGAAGGGAAGTGATATCCATATATCCAGTGTGTTCGTTAGCATTCCCGAACGTCCATTGATTGTCGTTTGGACGTAAGCGTTTACCATCTCGAGAACATCTAAATATTGCCCCATTGTCACGAACCTTAAATCGTTCCTCCTTGTATGTGCACTCAACTTCATGACTGAAATCATCTACAGATATACGAGGCTTCATTGGCTTAATGTTATTTTAAGAAACAACTTAGATATTGGCGGACTTATAGGCTTATAACGAATTTAATAAAAATCTCAATTGATTAAAATGCCTTTTTAAAATAATTTACTATTTATATGGATTTCCAACTTTCCAATTTTGTCAATATGTATTATCTGAAAACCTTTATTAATTAGTTCATCTGCTATGAGGTGTTTTCGGTGGCATTCATTGGGATCGGATTCCGAGCACATTAAAGTTACTTTAATCCCTGTAGCAGCTAATGTCAGAACTTCTTGAATTCCGGATTTAAATAATTCTGTTTCTTTGATGGCTGAATAATTTACTTCGCTATTAAAATAAAGTGCGGGGTCTTTTGGTCTTCCGCCCAACTCGTTCCCTAACCATAAATAAGCAATTTCACTATGCTCTAAATTGACTTTTAAATTTGATTGTCGGAACTGAGGATGAAAGCGGGAATAAGGCGTAGTTCTAACATCGATTAATAATTGTATGTCATTCTCAACCAATAAATTGAGAAAAATATCAATGCCCCTATTACCGTGCCCAATTGTAAATATCTTATTATCAGTATTTTGCATTGATAAATATAGTTATTTTCAAAATTCTTACAAAGTTTAATCAAGGAAAGCTTGAATAGTTCAAAGGTTAAGCATCTTTTCCTCTTTCTTCCATAAGAAATTTTTTCTTCATCTGTGCGATGAATTTCTTGCGATCAAATTTGTCAATGCTCTCATTTAGGCGTTTTTTTATTTCGTCAACATTCATGCCGGGCAATGCTTCTGTAGTTATATTTATAAGTCTCTCATAAGTAGACTTTTTGTCCATAGGTATATCGGCCAATTTATTTTCAATATGATATTCAAATATGCCCTTACAATGCAGATATTCATACTTATCTCGATTGCCATTGTCTACCAGCTCTTTTAACGCAGCATCCCAACTTTTTTGGGTTAATAATAAATCATAAAAATTTTGAAAATCCTCCATCAACGTCCCTTCTTCAATTTCTTTTTTCGGACCAATATAACCCCAATAAGGAGCTGGTAGTACCACATTGATCATTTTCCAAATCCAACTACCATAACAAGTAGCAAGAGTTATAATCAATTGATTTTTTACGTGTATATTTATAATTCGACAATAATGCTGCAATTCATCCCATGTTACCATTTCGTTGCTTTTTAATACTAACCCGTTTGGGTTGCCATGTATTTCAAAATGGATTATAGGAAATAAATCATCGTATAGCACATTAGCACAAATTTCTTCCATATCCCTTAGAAAATCAGCCTTCGTTGTAGGACTATAAAAGTAACCCGCCTTATCTGTTTGCGAACATCGTCGAGATATGACATCGTCAAATAATTCCTTACCTGTTGGCTTATCATTATCAAATAAAGATTGGATTACCACTACTCCATTATATTTTAGTAGAAATGACATAATTATTTGTGACTATGTTTAGGTTTACCAATAGTCGATTGATGGAAATACTGCCCTAAATACCGCACTTGTCTCATCTTTTCTATAGTCTTATATAAAAAAACTTTATCTCTACATGCCACCGTTTTATAAGCAAAGTTTATTAAGTCAGAGTTTATTTGTAATAACAATTGGCTTTCTTGTTTCGTAATGCGGACTAATGTTGTTGGATAATTTCCCATCCGAGATGATCTGCCTAAGAGAAATAGCTTATCAGTAAGAGGTAGTCCGAATTGCATTACATGCCCGACATTGAGATGCTCTCTAACGAGAAAAGCAGACGTGTCTGGTAAAATAAAATGTTCATCTGTCTCAATCGATACTATTGCATAAGTGATTGGGTCCATATCTGCCAGCAATTTGGATGCGACATCGATATATCCATGAAGATTCTGATATTTTATTTTAAGATCTGGTTCGGCAGAACCGGTAAAATTTAGTTTTAGAGAATCAAGTGCCGCATCAAGTCCAGATTTATAAGCAGGATTTCGATATTCGCCGACCAATGCCATCAGCCCTAAATGATTCATTTCCCAATACGCCTCTTCTATAGCTTGATGATCTTTATGAAATTGTTTTACGATTGCAAGATGTTTCGCAAAATCGTCTTCAAATAATACCTGTAATTCAATTTCCATTGTACGTCGGTCGACTTTGTCGTCGAGTAATTTGGCATTCAAATCTTTCTCACTAAAAATTCGCTTTGTTCCTGAATTTTTATAGTGGTTATTGCGCTGCTTATCATAAAGATAGATGTGGCCTTCTTCATTATTGAAAAATTCCTTAAGATGACATTGAGACACGAAATGATGATTACTATGTTCTTGCATTAGCAGTTCTTACTATGCAATATAAACAAAAGGTGAGCTGTTTCCAGCAACTATTCTCATTTGCAGTGCTGATTCAACCAACTTTCAAAGGAAAGTAACGATGTTCTTTGATCTTGAAACTTTGTTCATTTAATTGATTCCAACTCCAATCGCTTTTCATATAACTGTTCGTTTGTCAAGTGTTTAAATTTATTTCTAAAATCATCGATAAATCCTCTGTTGCTTTCATCCTTTGGGTCAAAAAGACTGAGAAAGTTTGCAAGAAATATTAAAATAGTAGTATCAGGAGGTAAATATTTTTCAATTTTACTTATGACTGCTCCTCTTGAATTACCAAATTCATCAATATATGCCTGAGTACTTGTCTCCACGTACTTAATACCACTTGCTCGCTTCAATAGCCCCTCTCTGGCGGCATTTCTAAGCAATGCCTTGTAGTTTACCTCTTTGTTCGCTAAAGCTCTTTTATATAGTGAGTGGACATCGGGGACAAACCCACGACGAAAATTGGATAATGCAATATCTTCCTCTGAAAGGTTGGGCTGCGCCCATTGCTTAAAAGTTTCATACTTTACCCCTACTACCTCACAACATGTAGCTATAGTATACTCCCCCTCACTATACAACTTACATATCTCCTTTGCTTTATCAATCTTTATTGATTTAGGTAACTTACATTTGGTTATCATGTGCTATTATTTAAAGTTCCTTTAACTTTGTTCGATACTTGTTGTGTATATATTTAAAGTTTGTCAAGATTGATGTATTGATCCGTGCCTAATTCGGTTAGTATCGACGGACTTGAATTTATAAAATCAATAATCTTAAGGAAATCTTCAACGAAAAGGTTCGATAATTGAGGTGTTTGGTCCACATTTAAACCCATCCATGGGAACGGGATGGGAAAGATTATTTTGAAAGCCTATAGATGAAAATCTATAGGCTTTCAAAATAATCTTTCTAATTTAGGAGTGTAGTGATAACACCTACCGCGAACTAAATTAAGATGAAAAAAAATAAAAAAATCATATTTATTGTGGTCGCGGTCTTGTGCCAGGCTTTCGGGCCTTTAAGCATTGCAAAGACC
>JAMFRP010000027.1 GCA_026224775.1 Bacteroidota bacterium | reverse complement strand
GAAACCGCAAAAATCAGGTTCAGGTGGCGAGATCATTGAAAACCCTATCCTTTCAAACTTTAAAGAAGGTTTGTCGGTATTGGAGTACTTCATATCAACCCACGGTGCACGTAAAGGTTTAGCGGATACAGCGTTAAAAACTGCTGATGCTGGTTACTTAACCCGTAGGTTGCATGACGTTGCCCAGGATATGATTGTAGGCGAAGAAGATTGCGGTACTTTAAGAGGTATATACACAACCGCCCTTAAAGATAACGAGGATATTGTTGAGCCATTACACGAGCGTATATTAGGCCGTACTGCCCTGAATGATGTTTATGATCCTATCTCTAACGAATTGTTAGTAGCAGCAGGTCATGACATTACTGAAGAAATATCAAAAACTATCGAAAACTCTCCGTTAGAGGGTATCGAGATACGTTCGGTATTAACTTGCGAAAGCAGGCGTGGTGTATGTGCATTATGCTATGGCCGTAACCTTGCAAGCGGTAAACGCGTGCAACGTGGCGAGGCTGTTGGTGTAATTGCTGCACAGTCAATCGGTGAGCCGGGAACACAGTTAACGTTACGTACCTTCCACGTGGGTGGTACAGCGTCAAACATCGCGGCAGAGTCACAGATCAATGCAAGGTTTGAAGGTATTATCGAATTTGAAAACGTTCGTACAGTACAATACAAAACTGCAGAAGATGGCCCGGTTGATGTAGTATTAGGCCGTTCAGGTGAGTTCCGTATCGTAGAAGAAGGAACCAACAAGGTTATTGTAACTAACAATATCCCTTACGGTGCTTACTTATACGTTAAAGACGGAAGCAAAATTGCTAAAGGCGACCGTATCTGTTCATGGGATCCGTACAATGCGGTAATTATCTCTGAATTTGCGGGTGCTACCCAGTTTGAGGCTGTATTGGAAGGTATTACTTTCCGTGAAGAATCAGACGAGCAAACAGGTCACCGTGAAAAAGTAATTATCGATACAAGAGATAAAACTAAAAACCCTGTTATACAGATTGTTGACAAAGGTAACGTAGTTAAAGGTTATAACATTCCGGTAGGCGCCCACATCGCGGTTGATGAAGGCGAGAAATTACAAACCGGACAAGTTATTGCTAAAATACCTCGTTCAACCGGAAAAACACGAGATATTACAGGTGGTTTACCACGTGTAACCGAGTTATTCGAAGCACGTAACCCATCAAACCCCGCAGTTGTTACTGAGATTGATGGTGTGGTAACCTTAGGTGGCGTTAAACGTGGTAACCGCGAAATGACTATCGAATCAAAAGATGGTCAGATCAAGAAATACCTTGTTCCATTGTCTAAACACATCCTGGTACAGGATAATGACTTTGTGAAAGCCGGTATGCCATTGTCTGATGGTTCTATCTCTCCTGCCGACATCCTGGCTATTAAAGGCCCTGCTGCGGTACAGGAATACTTAGTAAATGGTATACAAGAAGTTTACCGTTTACAGGGTGTGAAGATCAATGATAAACACTTCGAAGTAATCGTTCACCAAATGATGCAGAAAGTATCAATTGAGGATGCCGGCGATACTACGTTCCTTGAAAAAGAAGCGGTTGATAGCTGGGATTTCATGATCGAGAACGACGAAATTTTCGATAAGAAAGTTGTTGTTGAACCAGGTGATTCTACCACTGTAAAAGCAGGCCAGATTATATCTGTTAGAAAGCTCCGCGACGAAAACTCAATTCTTAAACGTAAGGATATGAGATTAGTTGAAGTAAGGGATGCTATCGCAGCTACATCAAGCCCTATATTACAAGGTATCACAAGGGCGTCGTTAGGCACCAAGTCGTTTATCTCGGCAGCATCGTTCCAGGAAACTACCAAAGTACTGAACGAAGCAGCTATAGCAGGTAAAAAAGACTTTATGCTTGGCCTTAAAGAAAACGTAATTGTTGGTCACTTAATTCCATCAGGAACAGGTTTACGCGCATACGAAAATATCCGTGTAGGTTCACAAGAGGAATTCGATCGTTTAATGGCTTCAAAAACTGAAGAAGTAGAAGCATAACTATAAACGTTATAAATTTTAAGCCTGCCAATGAAAATTGGCAGGCTTTTTTACGCCTGAAGCAAAAGTCGCCCCAACCGGTAGAGATTTAGAGTGGGCTTATCATCCCGTAAAAATAAATCGCTTACTGACAAAATACTGTCACCACTTTTACCAATTCTGCTGCTTAAATTTGTATATACGGATTACTCTCCCATGTCGCGGTTTTTTCACCAAGACATTCTATCATATCATCATTTGAGAAAATAATAGAATCATTCCTTAATATTTAATCTTCTATAGTGTTCATACCTCACACGTTAGCTGGCTAATGCAGTCATATTTAGCCTGTGGCTGACTTTAACTGCACCAATTGCAATTATTAAAAAGATAGACGAAGTAACCAGAAATTATATTTATATTAGCAATAGCAATAGCAATAGGCACATGTAGTGGCGCGGCGGAAACACTGCACCTCAAACCTAAATAAAACCTGATTCACATATCTGCATGCATAAAGCATCATTAATAATATCAATATTCGGCATTTTGTTTATTAAATATTCTTTTGCACAGGAAAGGAATATTCAAGGTAAAATAATAAATAAAATGACAGCTAAGGCCATCGAAGACGCCAATGTAATTATTTATTATGGATTGGATATTATTTATAAAACAACAAGTGATAGCGCCGGAAATTTCAAAATCCCAGTTAAAATTTTAAATAGGGCGACAGCTTTAAAAATACATGCTTTAAATTATTCTGAATTTCAATTTTCTAATTTCGATACTTTAAACACTAAAGATTATTATTTAGGTATTTTCAAAATCATACCACAAGCGATAGTGCTTAAGGAGGTAAAAATTAAATCTACAAGAAGATACCGTGATACCACAACGATCGACCTTTCAAAAAAAACCTATGAAAGATCGATCATGATCAATGATCTGTTTTCAGGAAGCCTTGGGTTTACAAAGGATTCAAACGGGCAACTTTATTATAAAGGAAAGCGGGTAGCTGAACTAAAGGTTAACGGGATAGACTTTTTTGGCAAGAACAACATGGATATATACAATCTTCTGCCTGCGCTCATACTTAAAAATATTAAAATTATTGAAACAAATATTGATAGTACAACCAATACAACCCTTTTGCAGCCAACCATAAAGATTGACCTGGACTTAAAAGACAAATACAATAAAGGAGCATTTGGTAACGCAAACCTGGGCATAGGCACAGCAGATAGGTACATGGCCAATACCGACCTTTATACATACAAAAAAAAGGAGCAAATCTCTTTAAGCCTAAACTCTAATAATACCAATACAGGCGACGATGCCCTTATTGACCCCACAATCAGTTTTTCGCCCAATGGGAATAATATTACTACAGACAACGCCAAATTAACCTATAGCAATATTTTCGACAATAAGATACAGATAGACTTTTCCCTTAAAGGCAAAATTGAAAACCGCAGTTTTACTTCCATTTCAGATCTGCAGGAAGAAGGCAATTCCAATCAGTTCTCCAGGACATTTAATTCCTCGAACTCAAGAAGCCTTAGTATAAACAACTCCAGCCTGAGTGTAAAATATCAAATAGATTCATTAAACACACTCGCCGCGACATCGGTCGTAAATTATTTGGATACACGGGAGAATGATTCATTGAATTATGAAATCAAGTTGGGAAACAGCAATATATTTTCGGATTTAGGTAAAATAAGGAATTCCGGCACCGATGAACGGAAAACAAATGTTGATTACTCAAAAATGTTTGCTTCTAAAAAAGGACGCTTATTGAATATTCAATTGAGATTTGACGATGATTCATATTTTACAAAAGAATTTAACAATGTATTAGAACAGACAGGCACGTATTATATTAATGGGCATCGGTCCGCCACAGAAAATCAATCGGCCATTAATATAACTTACACTGAACCTATCAATGATAATGCTTACATAAATGTGTTTACGAGATACAAAAACGACCCAATACAATACAAAACCAATACACTTAGTGATACCACTGTAAACGGAGGGGATGTACCGGCCTCTATAAATAACGAATTTTACACTGCCGGTTTTAAAGCCCGGGAAACACTTAAAAGAGTTTCGATGGACGTTACGGTATCAGAAGATATTGACCGGAAAAATATTACCGCAGATAATCGAACAACGTTTTCACATTACAATAACCTTGATTTTGATGTTAATGCAGATTACAAAATCAATACAAAAAAGGATATTGCCGCAACTTATTCCGAACAAACCGACTATCCTGAAATTGCACAGCTAACCAGTTTAAATAATACTTTCGACATTGTTGCTCAAACCATAGGCAACCTGTACATTGCCCCGGAAAGAAAAAAGAGCCTTAAGTTAAATTATAGCTGGAGGGAATCAGACTCAAAAATAATTAGGCTTAGTGGCGAATGGGATCACTTTAATTCCAAATTTGGGTTGGTTATCAATACCAGCGCTAACGCCAATACATCACAAAATACCTATGTCGCAAACATCGGGGATTCCAATTCGGGGCAACTCTCATTCTCACTGTTAAGCAATATTTTTAATAATAAATACATTAATTTTAACACTTCATTCATTTATCAGGAGACACCCACGCTACTTGATAACAAGCTTGTACTGAACAATGGGATTTTAGCTAATCAATCCGTCTCAATATCATTCTCACTTATCAGTACTTTACTAACATTATCACCTATTTTATCAGGCTCATACGATAGGTTCTTTTATGCCGGGGGCACTATAGGTGTTACCACCCTAACATACTCTGATAAGATTTCGCTCAATAAAGGGCAACTCCAGTTTCAGCTTTATCCCTTGCTAAACTATAATCACAATATTGGCAGTGTTACATCATTCTCCATGAATGCTCAGATCAAGAAAAGTATTTTTAAAGATTACGGCGAAATATGGCTGCAAGGCTATGACATATTCAACTCATTCAAATATCTCAATAACACCATAGGAGGCAATTATACGCAGTCTATTCAATACTCTAATATCAATCGCTACTTCCTTTTGGGTATCAGTTTCAAATTCAACAATATGAAATAACTTGTTATTTATAATTTAAAAATTGACCATATGACGTTTACAAATTCTGCTTAAGTTATATAATATAACCTAATAATAAATATTCCATATACATATACTTATAATAACTAACCATTCAATTAATCAAACTAATAACTAAAAATCATGAAAAAACTTTTTTTACTATTTAGCATTATTATGTGCTTTTTTACACAAACAAACTATGCCCAAACTTTTACCGCATCTCCAACAACCGTAGCCTCGGGTGGGACAGTTACAGTTACAGGTAATGGTGAAGGTCTGACTGATTACTTTAGTATCTTAAATAGCGATTTTTTGAGTCCTACAAATACTCCTGTAACGGTAAGTGTACAACAGCCTATTAAGTACTATAACACCGCCACAGCAACGCCCACAAGTTTTAAAATTACACTAACCAACCCAACAAGCACTGCACAAACTGTTTCTGTTTGGTTTGTATGTACCGTTAATAATCAAGTAACAGGCGCTCAGAATACAAATTATGAAACCTCAATTTCAGTTACAGTTAGCCCTGCTTCCACTGGACCTACAACATACACTAATGCCGCTCAATCAAAAGCTTTCACAAAGAATAGCTGCGGTACTGGTTACCAAGGATCGCAGGTTACCTATACAGTTGCGGCCGGTAAATACACCTCAACAGTTTCTCAAGCAGACGCTAATTCGAAAGCTACGGCCGATATTAATGCTAACGGGCAAAATTATGCAAATACAAATGGCAGTTGTGCAATACTATATTACAACACAGCGCAATCCGGCTCATTACCACGAAATAACTGCACAATCGGCACAGGTTCTACAGTAGCCTATAACATCCCTGCAAATACTTACTCGTCTACTGTTTCACAAGCTGATGCCAATCAGTTGGCAATAAACGCCGGGCAGGCATATGCTAATGCAAATGGTACGTGTACAACTATTTACGTTAAGTTGACCAATACTGGCGTTGGAACCATCACAACTTCCGGCACAGTTAGAACTACAACTGTACCCTATACATTGTCCTTTTTCAGTGACGCGGCAGCAACTCAGCCTTTGGCTTTACCTAATCCATTATCAGTAATCATAAATACAGCTGCAGCCATTATTCATACATCCTCAGGTAGTAGCTCTTCTACTTCTTATAGTGTTCCTGCAGGAGTGACTACTTATTCATTAGGCCCTGAAGTGATTGAAACTGCGGATAGCTCCGTTGGTTTCTATGGTACTACGGTTTATACCATTACATTAGGAAGCAATGGGACATATATAGTAGATTGATCTTCTATATTTGTACCTAAAAAATCCCCTTCTCGGCCAGCGGCTGCGCTTGGTCGGGATAACGAAAAGTTTGATAGAAGGACAGGATTTCGCTCCCGCGAGTTTGCAACTCGTGGGAGCGGATGATTGCAGTTTTCAACTTTATAAACGAATTTATAAACTTCTGCTGGCACATGCGAAACAGCTTCTAAGTTTTTTCACTATAATATGGTACTTCTATATACAATAAATATTAAAAGCCTTTCCATAAACGGAAAGGCTTTGTTATTTTCGCACCATGGAAGAACAAAATGAAAATCAATTGAGTATTGAACTCTCTGAAGAAGTTTCGGAAGGGATCTATTCCAACCTGGCTATCATTACCCATTCAAGCTCTGAGTTTGTGCTTGATTTTATCCGTGTGATGCCGGGCGTACCCAAAGCTAAAGTAAAATCGAGGATCATATTAACCCCTGAACATGCCAAACGTTTACTTTCTGCCTTGTCGGATAATGTAGAGAAATTTGAGGCGGCAAATGGTCGTATCAAAACACAACAGGAACCGTCGGGCTTCCCGATGAATTTTGGCGGAACGGTAGGGCAGGCTTAATAATGGAAGAAAAACTTCACATAATTGAACATCAATTTAAAATAAGCCGCGCAGAACGCGAAAATATTAATGGCCATAAAGCCATTTGTGTTTGGTTCACAGGTTTATCGGGCTCAGGCAAAAGTACACTGGCCAGCCACCTGGAAGAAGAGCTTTTCAAAAAAGGTTACAAGACGTACGTACTTGATGGCGATAATATTCGCAACGGTTTAAGTAAGGACCTCACTTTTACCGAAAAAGATCGCGACGAAAACCTGCGTCGGATTGGCGAAGTAGCCAAACTAATGTGCGATGCCGGAATTATAGTAATAGCCGCGTTTGTTAGCCCATTTATACATGAAAGGGCAATGCTGCGTAACATAATAGGCGACCTATACAACGAGGTTTTTGTAGATACTCCCCTGGAAATCTGTGAGGAACGTGATATAAAAGGACTATATAAGAAGGCAAGACGAGGAGAAATTGCTAACTTTACCGGAATTGGGTCGCCTTACGAACCACCCTTAACTGCCGAAATTCGTGTCGAAACAAAAAACTTGTCGATAAATCAATCGGTAAGTTTAGTTTTGGAAAATATTTTACCCAAAATACAGCTATAATTAATAATAATGTCTAAATATTACCTTACCCATCTTCAGGAGCTTGAATCAGAAGCCATATATGTCATCAGGGAGGTTGTCGCTCAGTTTGACAGGCCCGCCATATTGTTTTCTGGTGGAAAAGACTCTATTGTGGTAACGCACTTAGCCCGCAAGGCTTTTTACCCGGCACGCATACCCATGCCGCTTATACATATTGATACTGGCCACAATTTCATCGAAACAATGGAGTTTCGTGATAATTTGGTTGATGAGTTGGGTATACAATTAATCGTAGGCTCTGTACAAAGCGCCATTGATAAAGGCCGTGCAGTAGAAGAACAAGGTATCAACGCCAGCCGTAACGAATTGCAGATCGTATCGTTATTAGATGCTATCGAAGAAAATAAAATTGACGCCGCTATTGGTGGTGCCCGCCGCGACGAAGAAAAGGCCCGTGCAAAAGAGCGTTTCTTTTCACACCGTGATGATTTTGGCCAGTGGGACCCTAAAAACCAACGCCCCGAGCTTTGGAACATGTTTAACGGCCATAAACGTATGGGCGAACACTTCAGGGTGTTCCCGATAAGTAACTGGACCGAGATGGACGTTTGGAATTACATCCTTCACGAAAATATTCCGATTCCTTCATTATACTTTGCACATGAGCGCGAAGCCGTTTACCGTGATGGTACCTGGTTGCCAAACTCTGAATTTTTGGTGCTGCGCGAGGGCGAAAAAATCGAAAAGAAAAGAATGCGTTTCCGTACCCTGGGCGATATTACCATAACCGGCGGTATTGAATCGGATGCAGATACACTGGAGAAAATTGTTGAAGAAATATCAGCAACCAGGAGCACTGAGCGTGGTAACCGCAGCGATGATAAACGCTCCGATACCTCAATGGAAGACAGGAAAAAACAAGGGTATTTTTAATTAAATAATCCTGATCATTATACAGAATTTGGCTTCGGCCTTTAGTTAATATTTGATAAATATCCGCGAGAGATATTTAGATACAAGCACAACAAGAAAATGGAATTATTGCGTTTTACAACTGCCGGTAGTGTTGATGATGGAAAAAGTACGTTAATCGGTCGTTTGTTATATGACTCAAAATCAATATTTGAAGATCAGATAGAAGCCGTAAAAAAATCAAGTGAGCGTAAAGGGCTTACCCATGTTGATTTATCACTACTTACCGATGGCTTACGTTCTGAACGGGAGCAAGGCATCACTATTGATGTGGCTTACCGTTACTTCGCTACCCCAAAACGCAAGTTTATTATTGCCGATACCCCAGGGCACATACAATATACCCGCAACATGGTTACCGGTGCTTCAACAGCCAATTTAGCTTTGGTTTTGGTTGATGCCCGCCACGGTGTAATTGAGCAAACCTGTCGCCATTCATTTATCGCGTCCCTGCTTAAAATTCCACATGTTATTGTTTGTATCAATAAGATGGATCTGGTCGATTTCTCCGAAGATGCTTACAATAAAGTTGTTGAGGAATATGAAGCATTTGCCAGCAAACTGGATATAACCGATATACGCTACATCCCCATTAGCGCCTTAAATGGAGATAACGTGGTTAACCGTTCCGAAAACATGGACTGGTATAAAGGAGCAAGTTTGTTGGATACCCTGGAGACTATCCACATCAGTAGTGATCAAAACCATATAGATGCGCGTTTTCCGGTGCAAACCGTAATACGCCCGCATCAGGACGAATACCACGATTACCGTGCTTATGCAGGCCGTGTAGCAGGTGGCATTTTCCGTAAAGGCGATGATGTTACTGTTTTACCTTCGGGATTAACATCCAAAATAAAATCCATCACTACTTTTGACGGCGATATTGAAGAAGCTTTCTCGCCAATGTCAGTATCCATTAATTTAGAGGATGATATTGATGTTAGCCGTGGCGATATGATCGTTAAAACAAATAACGAGCCTGAAGTAGGGCAGGACCTGAACGTATTATTATGTTGGATGGCTGCGAAACCACCAAGACCAGGCGCTAAATATTATTTAAAAAGTACCACCAATGAGGTAATGGCAATTATTAAGGAAGTGACCTACAAAATAAATATTAATACTATGGAAAAACTCGATGAGGATACCAGTATTAAGATGAATGATATGGCTATGGTTAAAATGCGTACTACAAGGCCATTGGTTTATGATGAATACCGTAAAAACAGGATTACCGGATCATTAATATTAATTGATGATACCACTAACGAAACTGTTGCAGCGGGAACAATTCATTCGTAATTTCGCCTTTGAAAAATTAATAATTACAATTATCTAAAACAAAAAATAGGTCAATTCCTTTATAGGTGCTGATCTATTATAATAATATATGAAAAAAGTTGCTCTAATTACAGGTATAACCGGCCAGGATGGCGCCTATCTTGCCGAACTATTGTTATCCAAAGGATATGAAGTTCACGGCATAAAACGCAGAAGTTCATTGTTTAATACGGATAGAATTGACCATTTATACCAGGACCCGCACGAGAGCAATTTAAAATTCATACTGCATTACGGTGATCTTTCAGATTCAACTAACCTTATTCGCATCATCCAACAGGTTCAGCCTGATGAGATATACAATTTAGGGGCGATGTCGCACGTAAAAGTAAGTTTTGATACACCTGAATATACCGCCAATGCCGATGGTATAGGTACTCTGCGTTTATTGGAGGCAATACGCATATTAGGATTAGTTAAGAAAACAAAAATATACCAGGCTTCAACGTCAGAGTTATATGGTTTGGTTCAGGCTGTTCCGCAGTCCGAAACTACACCTTTCTATCCACGCTCACCATATGCGGTTGCCAAAATGTACGCTTACTGGATCACGGTAAATTACCGCGAAGCCTATGGCATATTTGCTTCTAATGGCATCTTGTTTAACCACGAGAGCCCATTAAGGGGCGAAACTTTTGTTACCCGTAAAATAACCCGTGCTACCGCAAAAATAGCTACCGGCTTACAGGATAAAATATTTTTAGGAAACCTGGATGCTGAACGTGATTGGGGCCATGCGAAAGACTATGTAGAAGCAATGTACCTGATTTTACAACAAGACGTTGCCGAAGATTTTGTTATCGCGACGGGCGTTACCACTAAAGTAAGAGAGTTTGTTAGGATGTCATTTGCTGAAGTTGGCATCGCTATTGAATTTAAAGGTACCGGAGCTGATGAGAAAGGCTATGTAGTATCATGTTCAATGCCGGAATATCAACTGGAAGTTGGTAAAGAGGTGGTTGCTGTTGATGCTGCTTACTTTAGGCCGACAGAAGTTGACCTTTTAATTGGCGATCCTACTAAATCACAAACCAAATTAGGTTGGAAACCAAAATATGATTTGGCTGGCTTAGTAAAAGAGATGGTAGCAGCTGACCTTGAATTATTCAGAAAAGAAAAACTTTTAAAAGAATCCGGTTACTATATCAAAAATCAGTTTGAGTAAACCATCAGCTAAAAAAAGTATATTACTTTTAAGTCATAACTTTTCGCCCGAGCCAACCGGCATAGGTAAATATAATGGCGAAATGATGGACTGGCTTTGCAAAAATGGTTATAATACCACGGTTATAACCACTTTCCCATATTATCCTTTCTGGAAAGTACAGGCTCCCTATACCAATAAATGGTATAAAAGGGAGCTTATTGAATATCCTGAACAGGGTACGGTTATGACAATTTACCGATGCCCCATTTATATTCCTGCTTTCCCTACCGGGGCAAAGCGCATGATACAGGATGTATTATTGTGGCCGGTAAAACTGATGGTGTTATTGCAGGAAATGCTATTTAAAAAGAAACATGATCTGCTGATCACTATCGCGCCGCCTTTTCATCTGGCCCACCTGGTTTTTTTTTACAGATTTTTCAGAGGTGGCAAAATTGATTATCACATCCAGGATTTGCAGATAGAAGCTGCACAACAGTTAAATATTTTAGGTGGCTCGCGGCTATTCAATTTAATGTATAAAATTGAAAGGAAAATCCTTCGCAGCTCGGATTATGTGAGCACCATATCCGAAGGAATGATGAAAAAGGTTGAAGAAAAAGCAGACAGAAAAGTACTGTTTTTCCCTAATTGGGCCGATACTTCATTTTTTCATCCTTTGGATGACAGAGATGCAGCTAAAAAACAATGGGGTTTTAAACCGGATGATCTGGTATGCCTGTATTCAGGCAGTATTGGCGAGAAACAAGGTTTAGAAAGTATAATTTATGCGGCTGAGATATTAAAAGATCAACCGCATATTAAATTTGTTATCGCCGGTTCCGGCCCTTATAAAACTAACCTGACCGAGCTTGCCGAGGCCCGCGGATTAACTAATATATTCTTTTTTCCCCTGCAAGATAAGGAGCATTTTAATGCTTTTTTAAACATGGCCGATCTGCATCTTATCATTCAAAAAGGTAATGCGAGCGATTTGGTGATGCCATCAAAACTTACAACTATATTAGCTGTTGGAGGTGTTAGTATTGTTACCGCGCCACATGGTACAAGCCTGGAGCAGGTAATTAATGAAAACAATGTAGGGATGGTTACCACGCCCGATGATACGGAGGAACTGGCAACCGCTATACAAAATATACTAGCTAAAAATATGGATGAAATGCGGCAAAATGCCCGCGATTATGCATTGAAGTATTTAAATATTGATAACGTAATGCAAACATTCTTGAATGATGTTGGCATACAGAAATAAAATCAGGAGATTTGCAGCATAATGGATAAACAAGCGAAAATATATATAGCAGGCCATAAAGGGATGGTCGGTTCGGCTATATACCGTAAACTGGTTAAAGAGGGATTTACCAATTTTGTTACCCGCAGCTCATCCGAGCTTGATTTGCGCAACCAGCAACAGGTAAGTGATTTCTTCGCGCAAGAAAAACCTGATTACGTTTTTTTAGCGGCAGCTAAGGTTGGCGGAATTATAGCCAACAATACCTACCGTGCTGATTTTTTGTATGATAATTTACAAATACAAAATAATGTTATTCATAGTTCATATGTAAACGAGGTTAAAAAGTTGATGTTTTTAGGGTCGAGTTGTATCTACCCCAAAATGGCGCCTCAGCCACTAAAAGAAGAATATTTGCTAACAGGCACTTTAGAGCCAACCAACGAGCCTTACGCTATAGCCAAAATCGCGGGCATTAAAATGTGCGATGCTTACCGCGATCAATATGGTTGTAATTATATATCGGTAATGCCAACAAATTTGTATGGTTTAAATGATAACTATCACCCACAAAACTCGCATGTGCTGCCGGCATTAATTCGCCGTTTTCATGAGGCTAAAGAGCAAAATGCAGTCGAAGTGGTTATTTGGGGAACAGGATCGCCAAAACGCGAGTTTTTGTTTGCTGATGATTTGGCAGAGGCATGCTATTACCTGATGCAAAACTACAATGAACCAGGGTTAGTTAACATTGGCACTGGCGAAGATCTATCAATAAAAGACCTTGCACTCCTGATAAAACAAATAATAGGTTATACCGGAGAAATAAAATTTGATACTACAAAACCCGATGGTACACCACGCAAACTGATGGATGTAACTAAACTTACCAATGCAGGCTGGAAATACCACACCACGCTTGAGCAGGGAATAGCGTTGGCTTACCAGGATTTTTTGAGCAAAGGTTTATTAGTAGCAGAACGGTAATATACCAACCGAATAATACGCCTTCTGTTCAAATCACTAAAATTATTACCTTTGACCTACAATATCACTATGAAAAAAGTTATGATCACCGGCGGTGCCGGCTTTATTGGTTCACACGTTATTCGCAGGTTTGTTACCCAACATCCTGATTACTTAATAGTAAATGTTGACGCGCTTACCTATGCAGGAAACCTTGAAAACCTCGAAGATATTGAGCACGCCAAAAACTACGTTTTTGAAAAAGCTGATATCAAAGACAGCGTCCGTATTACCGAAATATTCGACAAATATGGCATAACCGATGTGGTGCACCTCGCAGCAGAATCACATGTTGATAGGTCGATATTGAGCCCGATGGATTTTGTATATACCAATGTTATTGGTACAGTTACCCTGCTTGATATTGCTAAAAATAAATGGAAAGGCGATTATGAAAATCATCTCTTCTACCACATCTCAACCGATGAAGTTTATGGTGCATTGGGCGAAACCGGTTTATTTACCGAAGAAACCAAATACGATCCGCACTCACCATACAGCGCAAGCAAGGCAGCATCTGATCATTTTGTACGCGCTTACTATGATACCTATGGCTTACAGGTAGTGGTATCAAACTGTTCAAATAACTATGGTCCGAATCATTTTCCTGAGAAACTGATTCCGCTATCCATCAACAACATCATTAACAACAAACCGTTACCGGTTTATGGCGATGGTAAGTACACCCGTGATTGGCTGTATGTTATTGACCATGCCATCGCTATCGACCTGATCTTCCACAAAGGGAAAAAAGGCGATACCTACAACATCGGCGGTTTTAACGAGTGGCAAAACATTGATCTGGTACATTTGTTATGCAAGCAGATGGACGAAAAACTGGGCAGACCTGCAGGCACAAGCGAAAAACTGATCACTTTTGTAAAAGATCGCCCGGGTCATGATTTGCGTTATGCTATTGATGCCAGTAAGATCAACAAAGAGTTAGGCTGGAGCCCGTCAGTAACTTTTGAACAGGGGCTTTCTGCTACAATCGACTGGTTCCTGTCAAACAAAAAATGGCTTGATAACGTAACCAGCGGTACATATGCCAAATACTACGATAATCAATACGAAAACCGCTAATTTTAGCGTAATCATAATATAATAATGACCATAACACCTACCCCGTTAGCGGGATGCTTTATACTTACCCCACGTGTTTTTAATGACGAGCGCGGGCATTTTTTTGAATCATATAACGAGCGTACTTTTAACGAAGCGGCAGGATACGATGTGAATTTCGTACAGGATAACCAGTCATTCTCAACCAAAGGAGTACTACGTGGCCTGCACTTGCAAAAAGGCGAGTATGCGCAATCAAAATTGGTAAGGGTAACTCAGGGCGAGGTACAGGATATAGCAATTGACCTGCGTAAAAAATCGCCAACCTATGGTCAGTCCGTTTCAGTAATTCTATCTGAACAAAACCATCAGCAGCTTTTTATCCCTAAAGGGTTTGGTCACGGTTTTTTGGTGTTAAGCCCAACCGCCATATTCCAATACAAATGCGATAACTATTACAATAAAGAATCAGAAGGTGGTTTGCATTATGCTGATCCATCAATAAGTATAAAATGGGAGCTTGGCGAAGGCGAGCTTGTGGTATCAGAAAAAGATAAAGAACTACCGTTTTTAAAAGACGCAAGTGATTTTGGATTTTAAAAAATAAGCATGAGCTCAATTAAAAACATTATAGTATTTGGTGCAGCCGGTCAACTAGGCCAATGCTTAAAAAAAGTAGCCGAAGAAAAGGAAATAAATAATATTCATTTTTTACCTGAGGACGAGGCAAACATACTTGATACCGTAGCCATTGATAAAACCTTTAGCCATTATAAGCCTGCATACGCTATAAACTGCGCTGCTTACACAGCCGTAGATAAAGCCGAAGATGAGCTTGATTTAGCCCGTAAAATAAATAAAACCGGTGCTGAAAACATGGCAATTGCATGTAAAGGGCATAACACAGCATTGGTTCATATATCTACCGATTTTGTTTTTAAGGGTAACACCCCTGATCCGCTTGTTGAGGAAGATGTGGCTGAACCAATTAGTGTGTATGGTTTAACCAAACTGGAAGGTGAACAGGACATTGTTAGCATATTGCCTGAGTATTTTATAATCCGTACCAGTTGGTTATACTCCGAGTTCGGAAATAACTTTGTTAAAACCATGCTTAAGCTTGGCGCCGAACGTGACCTGCTTAAAATTATAGCCGATCAGGTAGGTACACCAACTTATGGTATCGACTTAGCCGCCTGTGTTCTTGATATTATCTCATCAGGCAAAACTGAATATGGTATTTATCATTACAGTAACGAGGGCGTAACCTCATGGTACGATTTTGCTAAGGGGATATTTGATCTTTCGGCAACGGAAGTAAAGGTACTGCCTATTCGTACATCAGAGTATCCTACAAAGGCTACCCGCCCGGCTTATTCGGTGATGGATAAAACAAAGATAAAACACACATTTAATATAGAGATACCATACTGGCGGGATAGCCTGGCGGTATGCATACAAAGGCTCAAATAACCTTGGTCATCTCGTACCTCGTTCGAAATGACAATTAGATTTAATAATATTCAACTATGAAAGGAATAATACTTGCAGGCGGATCCGGAACCCGCTTATATCCCATAACCAAGGCTATCAGCAAACAATTAATGCCGATATACGATAAGCCGATGATCTATTATCCGCTTTCGGTATTGATGCTGGCCGGGATAAAAGAAGTATTGATTATTACCACCCCCGAAGATCAGGATGGTTTTATCCGTTTATTGGGTGATGGCTCCGAATTGGGTTGTCATTTTGAATTTGCCGTACAAGAAGTGCCAAACGGGCTTGCGCAAGCATTTGTAATAGGCGAAAAATTTATTGGTGATGATAAAGCTGCCCTTGTTTTGGGTGATAATATATTTTACGGCTCAGGTTTTAGCAAGCTGATACAAAGTTTTAACGATGTTGATGGCGCGGCTATTTTCGCTTACCCGGTTTCAGATCCGGAGCGTTATGGCGTAGTGGAATTTGATGCTGATTTTAAAGCCATATCCATCGAAGAAAAACCTTTGGCACCAAAATCAAATTATGCTGTACCTGGATTGTATTTTTATGATAATTCTGTAGTTGAAATAGCCAAAAACATCGCACCTTCCCCACGCGGCGAATATGAGATAACTGATGTTAACAAGGAATACTTAAAAAGGGGTAACCTGCAGGTAGGCGTAATGGATAGGGGAATGGCCTGGTTAGATACCGGTACATTCGATTCATTAAGCGATGCATCAGAATTTGTTAGGGTGATAGAAAAACGCCAGGATACCAAAATTGGTTGTATCGAAGAAATCGCTTACCGAATGGGTTTTATCAACCGTGAGGAGTTAATGGCCCTGGCTGAAAAATATATCAAAAGCGGTTACGGAAAATACCTGAAAAATTTACCGTTGCTGTAGCGCACGAATTGCACGAATCTGACTAATTTGATGCGATTTGTATTCATAATTCGTGATATTTGCGCATCGTATTCGTGAAATTCGTGTCATCTAATTCGTAAAAATCCGTGTACAATAGTTTACAAGCCTGTGTTGTCGATCTCGAAAAAAATGGTCGCCTGATACGCATTAAGGAAGAAGTTGATCCTTATCTGCAAATGGCCGCCATACACCTGCGTGTTTTTGAAAACCAGGGCCCTGCTATATTATTCGAAAACGTAAAAGGCAGCAAATTTCCGGCGGTATCCAACCTGTTCGGTACGCTCGATAGATCCAGATTTATTTTCAGGGATACCCTGGATAAGATCAAAACTTTGGTCGATCTGAAATCTGATCCCATCAAAGCCATAAAAAATCCTTTTAAATACGCTAATGTAGGGCTTACAGCTTTATCGGCCTTGCCAATGAAAGTAGGCAAAGGCGCTCCCATCAATTTTGGTCGTACCCACATCAGTGAGATCCCCCAAGTAGTTAACTGGCCTAATGATGGCGGCCCGTTTGTCACCATGCCGCAGGTTTATACCGAGGATGCCGACAAGCCAGGCATTATGAATGCCAATTTAGGCATGTACCGCATCCAGTTAGCAGGAAACGATTATGTTTTGGATAAAGAAATTGGTTTGCATTACCAACTGCACAGGGGCATAGGCGTGCATCAAACCAAAGCAAATGTTAAAGGTCAACCATTAAAAGTGAGCATATTTGTAGGTGGACCGCCATCGCACCCGGTGGCAGCGGTAATGCCTTTGCCTGAGGGATTATCAGAAATGACCTTCGCGGGCGCTTTAGGCAACCGCCGTTTTAGATATTTTTATGATGCGGAAGGTTTTTGCATTTCAGCAGATGCTGATTTTGTGATCACTGGAACGGTAATGCCGCATGAAAATAAACCCGAGGGTCCTTTTGGTGATCACCTGGGTTATTATAGCTTAAAGCATCCTTTCCCTTTAATGAAGGTGCATAACGTGTACCATAAAAAGGATGCGATATGGTCGTTCACCGTAGTAGGCAGACCACCACAGGAAGATACTAGCTTCGGTGCGTTGATCCATGAAATAACTGGATCAGCCATGCCAAAAGAAATACCCGGTTTGCATGCCGTAAACGCGGTTGATGCGGCTGGTGTTCATCCCTTACTATTTGCCATCGGCAGCGAACGCTATACACCCTACATCAAAGAGCGCCAACCACAGGAGATACTCACCATAGCTAATCATATTTTGGGCACTGGTCAGTTAAGTTTGGCCAAGTACCTGTTTATCGCCGCCAAGGAAGATGATCCGACGTTAAATGTGAATGACATCGGCGGATTTTTAAAACACATATTGCAGCGTATTGATCTTACAAGAGATCTACACTTCTATACCAAAACCACCATTGATACGCTTGATTACAGCGGCGATGGCTTAAATACCGGCAGTAAAGTTGCCATTACGGTGGCAGGTGATATAAAAAGAGAACTGTGGACGGAGTTACCTGCAAACTTTACCATTCCCCGTCCGTTTAGTAATTTTAAAATGGTAATGCCAGGTGTGTTGGCGGTAGAGGTACCAAAATATATCAACGATAAAGATATTGGCGATATGCTAAGTATTTTGGACGAGCATTTTATTGATGCTGAATTAAGTGGTTTGCCGCTAATAATACTTTGTGATGATGCGGCATTTACAGCGCAAAATTTAGATAATTTTGTTTGGGTAACATTTACCCGCAGCAACCCATCGCACGATATTTACGGTGTGCACAGTTTTACCGAGCATAAACATTGGGGCTGCAAAGGTCCGCTGATTATTAATGCCCGCATAAAACCGCACCATGCCCCGGTACTGGAAAAAGACCCGGCAGTAGAAAAACTGGTTGATAAAATGGGTGAAAAGGGTGGTGTGTTGCACGGGATTATATAGATAACAAAAGCGTCATTGCGAGGAGCGTAGCGACGTGGCAATCCCCTACTTACAGAGCGGCTCTGCATAATCGGGGATTGCCACGCTTCGCTCGCAATGACGATCTGATAATAATTTAGCTCAATGGCTGAAAAAGAAAAATTAAGAATAGACAAATACCTGTGGTCCATACGTGCATTTAAAACACGTACACTGGCATCCGATGCCTGTAAAGCAGGCCGGGTGAAATTGGATGGCAACAACATTAAACCATCGCACGAAGTGAAAGTGGGTGAGATTTACCAGGTTTCAAAAGGATTGGAACGCAAGGTGATAAAGGTGACCGGTTTATTAGAGAGCAGGGTAGATGCTAAAACCGCTGTTTTTTTTTATGAAGATATTACCCCGCTTGAGCAAACCACTGCCTATAAATCCATGTTCAACGCGCCGGTTTTAACCCGCGACAGGGGTACAGGCCGCCCAACCAAAAGAGACCGCCGGGAGATTGACGATCTGAAGGATGATTTCTTCAGTACACCCGACGATAAAGAACAAGAATAATAAAATCGATATTTACAAAAAATCAACCTATAAAATGCCTTCAACATCTACACAAACTGATCTGCAAAATATTAAGATAGCTATAATTGGTTTGGGTTATGTGGGCCTGCCTTTAGGTGTTGAATTTGCTAAAAAATATCGTGTTGTGGGTTTTGATACCGGCAAACGCAGGGTATCGGAGTTGAATAGCGGTCGCGATCACACTCTTACTGTTGATGAAGATGGTCTGAAAGCTGCCACAGATAGCGCTAAGAGCAGTAGTATTGGATTGATTTGTACCGATAAGATAGAAGATACCAGCGAAGCTAATATTTACATTGTAACCGTTCCTACGCCGGTTGATAAAATAAACCGTCCCGACCTTACCCATCTGTACAAAGCCAGCGAAACCGTGGGCAAGGTTTTAAAAAAGGGTGACATAGTGATCTACGAATCAACCGTATACCCTGGCGCTACGGAGGAAGAATGTGTGCCGATGCTGGAAAAAGTATCCGGCCTGAAATTTAACGTTGATTTTTTCGCTGGATATTCACCCGAGCGCATCAATCCCGGCGATAAAGAGCATACGCTGGTTAAGGTGATGAAGGTTACTTCGGGCTCAACACCCGAAACGGCTGAACGGGTAGATCAGCTTTACCGTTCTATCATCCCCGCGGGGACACATAAAGCAACATCCATAAAAGTTGCCGAGGCAGCGAAAGTAATTGAGAATGCGCAGCGCGATATCAACATCGCTTTTGTGAATGAATTAGCCAAGATTTTTCATCGTCTCAATATTGATACTGATGAAGTATTGCAGGCTGCAGGCACCAAATGGAACTTCCTGAAATTTAAACCGGGACTGGTTGGCGGTCATTGTATTGGTGTTGATCCTTATTATCTAGCCCGCAAAGCACAACAAGTAGGCTATCACCCTGAAATAATATTAGCGGGCCGCAGACTGAACGATGGCATGGGCGAATACGTAGCGCATGAAGTTGTCAGACTAATGGTACGTAAGGATATCATCGTAAAAGATGCCAATATATTGGTGCTGGGCATCACCTTTAAAGAGAACTGTCCAGATGTGCGAAATAGCAAAGTAGTAGATATTTTAAATACACTGAAAGGCTACGACGCCAACCTCACCATATTCGATCCGCACGCCGAGCCTGCTGATGTAAAGCACGAATACGGCTGGGACTCGGTTAAGGCATTAAACGCCTCTGATAAATACGACGCGGTAATAGTAGCCGTTTGTCATGAGGAATTTAAAACGCTTGATTTACAAGCTATCACAAAACCCAACAAAGTGATCTACGATGTTAAAGGTATACTGGCTAAGGATAGTGTGGATGGCAGGCTGTAATAATTACATCTCCACCCGTCATTGCGAGCGATAGCGTGGCAATCCCCAATCTACAGAGCTACTCTGGAAGTAGGGGATTGTTTCGTTCCTCGCAATGACGCTCGGTGAGTACCCCAAAAACAAAAAAGCTGAAAGCTAATGCAACATGCATCCAACTTTCAGCTTTTCACTTTATACTTTTAACTCAAAAGCTATTTTGAGCCTTCTTTGGTGTAAGCATCATTCAAACCTTTCACTACTTCAGCAGTAACGTCAAGGCTTGGATCGCCGTAAATAACAGTTTGTACATTTTTTGAATAGGTAAGTACCAGTTTGTAACCGTTCTGTTTAGCAAATTGCTTTACAAAATCATCAACCTTGTCATATACTTTTTGGTATTGAGTTGCTTTGTCATCCTGTAATTGAGCCGACTCATTTTGTTGGTAGCCTTGTAATTGTTGTTGTTCGCGTTGCAGGCGTTGCTCAGTTACCTGGCGCTGATCTGCTGGCATGGTAGCCTGGCTTTTCTGGTAATCAACAACCTCACGCTGAAAAGCGTCTGTTTTTGACTGCATGTCGCTTTGGGCGCCTTTTAATTTTGCCTGTAAAGCGTTATTTACATCTTTCGCATAGTTATACTTGCTGTATAACGTGTCAGAATTAACATAAACAGTAGTTGGTTTGTCGCCACTTGCTGGTGTTGATGCCGCTGCAGGTGTAGCAGCTGTGTTTGCCTTGTTTTGGTTACATGCGGCAACGCTTCCGGCAACTAATAAACCTAAGGCAACCTTTGTAAAAACAGAAGAATTTTTCATTATATATTTTATCGTTAAGTAATGGATCAGCAGGTAGTTAATTCATGCTTTTCCTGTTTGTTTTTTCATTAAAAAGTTTACAAAGATAAACTTTAGGGGCAAGTTTCCTAACGATTTTAAAATGGTGTTTATAACGGGTCATATTTATCAACAATGGCTGAAAATCGAACCAAAATGAGTATTTTTGTTTAAAGAACTCCACCTTGGAGAATGGTTATTGTTTTAATCAATTATGAGCGAAGAAAATCAGGATAAATCAAATTACTCAGCAGATAATATACAGGTTTTAGAAGGTTTAGAGGCGGTGCGCAAACGCCCGTCCATGTATATTGGCGATACAGGCGTTAAAGGCCTCCACCACTTAGTTTATGAGGTTGTAGATAACTCGATAGATGAGGCGCTTGCCGGTCATTGCGATACCATAGACGTGGTTATCCAAAAAGATAATTCTATTAAAGTTTCCGATAATGGCCGTGGTATTCCAACCGGTATCACCACAAAAGAGCAAGTTTCGGCACTACAAATTGTAATGACGGTATTGCATGCCGGTGGTAAGTTTGATAAAGACACTTACAAAGTATCGGGCGGTTTGCATGGTGTGGGTGTAAGTTGTGTTAACGCGTTATCAACCCATTTAACCGCGCTGGTTTACCGTGAAGGTAAAATTTGGACACAGGAGTACGAAAAGGGTAAACCGATGTACGATGTGAAAACCATTGGCGATACCGACAAAAGAGGTACAACCGTTATTTTCCATCCCGATCCGGAAATATTTACCTTAACTACCGAATATAAATATGATACGTTAGCAGGCCGCTTACGCGAGCTTGCCTACTTAAATAAAGGTATCCGCCTTACTTTAACCGATGAGCGGGAACCTAACGAAGACGGCACTTTTAATACTGAAGAGTTTTTCTCTATCGGTGGATTAAGCGAGTTTGTTAAGTATCTTGATGGTACACGCCCCTCTATCATCCCCGAGCCTATTTATGTAGATGGTATTAAACAAGGCATCCCGGTTGAACTGGCATTGCAATACAATGATACTTATAGCGAGAATGTACACTCGTACGTAAACAACATCAATACTATTGAAGGCGGTACACACGTTGCCGGTTTTCGTAGAGGATTGACACGTACGTTGAAAGCTTATGCCGATAAATCCGGATTGTTGAAAAACATGAAGATTGAGATTACAGGTGATGACTTCCGCGAGGGATTAACCGCCGTAATTTCCGTTAAAGTACAGGAGCCACAGTTTGAAGGGCAAACCAAAACCAAGTTAGGTAATAACGAGGTAATGGGTGCGGTAGATATGGCCGTAGGTGAGATTTTAGGCAACTATCTGGAAGAACATCCGAAGGAAGCCAAAATGATCGTTAATAAGGTTATATTGGCTGCTACGGCCCGTGCCGCTGCCCGCAAGGCACGCGAAATGGTGCAGCGTAAAAGTGTAATGAGCGGATCAGGTTTACCTGGTAAACTAGCCGATTGCGCTAATAGTGATCCTGCATTATGTGAGCTATACCTTGTCGAAGGTGACTCGGCGGGTGGTACCGCCAAACAAGGCCGTAACCGCGAATTTCAGGCAATTTTACCATTACGTGGTAAGATCCTGAATGTGGAGAAGGCTATGGAGCACAAGATCTACGAGAATGAGGAAATAAAAAATATGTTCACAGGGCTTGGTGTAAGCATCGGCACACCAGAGGATGATAAGGGCCTTAACTTCAGTAAACTGCGTTACCACAAAATTGTGATCATGACGGATGCTGACGTCGACGGTTCGCACATTACCACGTTGATTTTAACCTTCTTCTTCCGCTATATGAAAGAATTGGTTGAATATGGTTATGTATACATCGCGTCGCCGCCATTATACCAGGTTAAAAAAGGTAAAGAGTTTGAATATTGCTGGAATGATGTACAACGCGATGCCGCGGTACAACGTTTAAAAGGCGGTGGTAAAGAGGATAGCGTACACATACAACGTTACAAAGGTTTGGGTGAGATGAATGCCGAACAATTATGGGATACCACCATGAACCCGGAAACCCGCACGCTGAAACGTGCCACCATTGAAAACGCCGCCGAATGCGACCACACTTTCAGTATGCTGATGGGTGATGAAGTTGCCCCACGCCGCGAGTTTATTGAACGCAACGCCAAATATGCTAAGATTGACGTTTAAGCGTTAATGGAGAAATATACCTGGAGCCCTGCTGAAAAGCGGGGCTTTTTTGTTTTTAATATCCCGTTGTCATTGCGAGGAACGAAGCAATCGCGAACTATGCAGGGCGGCTTTTCTACGTGCGATTGCTTCGTTCCTCGCAATGACAATTCTATTTTATTTAGCCTGTGGTCGGTGTTTTCACCGCACCACTGCAGAAGAAATATTCCCCGCTTTTAAACAAAAGTAATGTTCAGTAGTTAAAGAGGTTATCATCACATCAATATAATATGAACAAATTAATAAACGTTGCCAAAAATATCAGAAATACCAGGATCGATAGGAACTATACCCAGGATTATTTGGCCGCTAAGTTGAAAATATCACAGAATGCTTATAGTAAAATTGAACTCGGCCGTACCAAGGTTACCGTTGAAAAACTCCTGGTAATTGCCGATGTGTTAAATACCGATGCTTGCGAACTTATCAATGTTAAAGCAGGTTAGGATTATATAACAGTTTGGTAATAGTCATAGTAGCGTTAATTGCGCATTTTGTGGCTTTATATACACCTAATATGCTTATATTTGTGTGTTTTAACTGACTTCATATATTATGCTTAAAGGATTTTTCAGCGTTCCGCAACCGCAGAACGAGCCGGTATTGAATTACGGTCCGCGCAGTGTTGAGCGCGAGGCACTTAAAGCCGCTTTAGAAGAAGCGCGCGCCCAGGTTATTGAAATACCGATGTACATTGGTAAAAAGCTGGTTCACACCGGTAAAAAGCTGGAGATTCGCCCGCCACATGATCATAAACATTTACTAGCTACTTTCCACGAAGGCGATGCCTCAACGGTTAATGCAGCTATTGATGCCGCCCTTGCCGCAAAACCCGAATGGGAAGCATTGGCATGGGAGCAAAGAGCATCCATATTTTTAAAAGCTGCTGATTTAATTGCCGGCCCGTATCGTGCTAAAATAAACGCAGCTACCATGCTTGGCCAAAGCAAAAATGCTTACCAGGCCGAAATTGATTCCGCTTGTGAGTTTATCGACTTCCTGCGTTTCAACGTAAGCTACATGGTTGAGATTTATGCGCAGCAACCGCCTGCAAATTCAAAAGGCGTATGGAACAGGGTGGAGCAACGGCCTTTAGAAGGTTTTGTTTTCGCATTAACCCCATTCAACTTTACCGCTATTGCCGGTAACTTGCCTGCAAGTGCCGCCATGATGGGTAATGTAGTGGTTTGGAAACCCGCTTACCCGCAGATATATGCTGCCCACGTAATTATGCAGGTGTTTAAAGAAGCTGGTTTACCTGATGGTGTTATCAACCTGATTTATGTTGATGGCCCGGTAGCCGGAGATGTGATCTTCAATCACCATGATTTCGCGGGTATCCACTTTACAGGATCAACCAAGGTGTTCCAAAATATTTGGCAAACCATTGGAAACAACATCCATAAATACCGTACTTACCCACGTATAGTTGGCGAAACCGGTGGTAAGGATTTTGTACTTGCCCACCCAAGTGCTGATGCCGACGTAGTAAGTACCGCATTGGTTCGTGGTGCTTTTGAATACCAGGGACAAAAGTGTTCTGCAGCAAGCAGGGCATATGTACCGACTTCGTTATGGCCTGCGGTTAAAGCTAATATGCAGCGCGATCTTGCTTCTATAAAGATAGGCCCGGTTGAAGACTTTGGTAACTTCGTTAATGCTGTTATCACCGAAGCTTCGTTTGATAAATTGGCTAAATATATTGATGCAGCCAAAGCCGACGAAGGTGTTGAGTTAGTTGCCGGTGGCGGATACGATAAAAGCCAGGGATGGTTTGTTGAACCAACCGTGCTTAAAGTAAATGACCCATATTATGTTACTATGTGCGAAGAGCTTTTCGGCCCCGTATTAACCATTTATGTATACGAGGATGCGAAGTTTGATGAGATGCTGGACATTGTAGATAAAACTTCTATCTACGCACTTACAGGCTCTATCATATCTCAGGACAGGTACGCTATCGCCAAAGCTACTTATGCTTTACGTAACTCAGCAGGTAACTTCTATATTAATGATAAACCTACCGGTGCGGTAGTTGGTCAGCAGCCATTTGGCGGTGCCAGGGGATCTGGTACTAACGATAAAGCTGGATCAGCATTAAACTTGCAACGCTGGGTATCACCAAGAACCATCAAAGAAACCTTCGATCCACCAAAGGATTATAAGTATCCGTTTTTGAATAAAGAAGTATAACCCCCCAACCCCTGAAGGGGGAGCAAATAAAAAGGCGAAAGATTTTAATATTCTTTCGCCTTTTCTTTTTTATGATTACTTGCTCCCCCTTCAGGGGGCTGGGGGGTTATTTAAACTTGAATACATTACCCATATTCTCATTGTTATAGGTACTTACATTCATATCTTTTATAATACCGGTTTCAATGCTGTATACCCAGCCATGTACAGCCAGATCCTGCCCTTTAACCCAGGCATTTTGTACAATAGATGTTTTACATAGGTTGTAAACATTCTCTATCACGTTATATTCTACCAGTTTATCGGCGCGTTCTTTTTCGTCTTTTATCAGGTCGAGTTTGCTGGCATGCAAGCGATAAACATCTTTAATATGGCATAACCAGTTATCTATTAGTCCAAATTGTTGGTTGCTCATGGCGGCTATAACACCACCGCAGCCATAATGCCCGGTAACTATCACATGTTTTACCTGCAACACGTTCACCGCGTAATCCAGTACCGATAGCATATTCATATCCGAGTGTACCACCATATTGGCAATGTTACGGTGTACAAATATTTCGCCCGGTTTGGTGTTGGTTATCTGGTTAGCAGGTACACGGCTATCGGCGCAGCCAATCCACAAGATAGGTGGTTTCTGGCCGTTAGCAAGCTTGGTAAAATAGTCAGGATCTTCCTCAATGGCATTAGCAATAAATTTTTTATTGCCTTCCAGTAAAGTTTCGTAGGAAATATGGCTTGTATCGTGAATCAAATTGTCTTTTTGTGCACACATAGGGTATAATACTGATTGGGGTTAATTATTTACTTTGAAAAATAAACGGGCAATCTTATGCAAAGCTAAGGGCGAAAGATCGTAATACAAAATGGTAAATAATATCACCGGAATGAAATAAAACATCATGAAGTCGTACTTGTCAAAAAAGTAACCGCCTGCCAACGCTCCCGCGAAATAAAAACCTAAAATAGTAAGGCGTATATACATGCGGTTTTTAAGCAAAGGAGATTTTTGAGCATTTGGATAAAGCAGCTCAGCAAAATCGGCCCCCAAATCGGTAAAAACACCGGTGAGGTGTGATGTTTTGATGATCCCACCTGATATATTGGATACCAACCCGTTTTGTAAACCCATAGATAATATTAAGGCGCCGGTAATGATTTGCTTCTCGGCTAAAGTGCCATCGTAATGATTAGTGCCATAATAGGCTACGAATAATAAAATGATGATCTCTAAAATAATAGGCGCTGCATTAGCCCGGTAAGCACTTTTATGCGATTGCCATCTGACTAAAAAATTAGATGTAAACGCACCCGCGAAAAACAGGAAAAGCCATACCAGGAATATAATTACCTGCGATAAATTACGTTCGATGACATTGCGGGCAAGGTTGGCAAAATGCCCCGTCATGTTGGTTGTAAATGCCAAAAAAGCAACAACACCAGCCACATTGGTAACCCCCGATACAAAAGCCGTGGAAGAAGCCAGTAACAGGTTCTCCTTTAATGTCCGTTCTTCTTTGATGTTTCTTAACAAAATGGTGTCAAAAGAGTTATAGTAGTGAAAATCAAATGTAATTAAACCATCAAACATTTTTTGATGCTTAATCAGTATTTTTAGCATCTTGCATAATTATAAACTGTACCGTGGATAATAAGATTAAGCTACTCAAACAAAAACAAACCGAAGCCCTTTTAGGCGGAGGTAAGATCCGGATAGAAAGTCAACATAAAAAAGGAAAACTTACCGCACGTGAGCGTTTGCATTTTTTAATGGATGAAGGCTCGTTCCAGGAGATAGGGATGCTGGTAACACATCGCTCTATTGATTTTGGGATGGAGAAGGAAAACTATGCCGGTGATGGTGTGATCACAGGTTACGGAACTATCAACGGCAGATTGGTATATGCATATTCGCAGGATTTTACTGTTTTTGGAGGATCGTTATCTGAAACGCATGCCGAGAAGATCTGCAAAATCATGGATTTGGCTATTAAAAATGGTGCGCCGGTAGTTGGTCTAAATGATTCAGGCGGAGCGAGGATACAGGAAGGGGTAAACTCCCTGGGCGGTTATGCCGATATATTTTACCGCAATACCATGGCATCAGGTGTTGTGCCACAAATATCAGCCATTATGGGCCCCTGCGCGGGTGGCGCGGTTTATTCTCCTGCTATTACCGATTTTATTTTGATGGTAGAGAATACCTCTTACATGTTCGTTACAGGGCCAAATGTAGTTAAAACTGTTACCCACGAGGTTGTTACCTCTGAGGAATTAGGCGGAGCAACCACGCATGCCACCAAATCAGGTGTAACCCATTTCGCTTGCCCCAATGAGATTGCCGCTATTAATAATGTAAAGCAGTTACTCAGCTATATGCCGCAGAACTGTGAGGATAAAGCGCCCGCATTCCCTTATGATGTACAAAATGAAACACGCCCGGCCTTAAATACCATTATGCCCGAAAATGCTTCGCAGCCTTACGATGTACGCGAAGTAATTAATGAGGTGATTGATGCTGATAGCTTTTTAGAAGTTCACAAAGATTTTGCCGAGAACATTGTAGTTGGCTTTGCACGTTTAGCTGGTCGAAGTATTGGCATTGTGGCTAACCAACCGGCCTTCTTGGCTGGCGTGCTGGATATTCACTCATCAACCAAAGGTGCACGCTTTGTACGTTTCTGCGATAGCTTTAATATTCCTTTGTTGGTATTTGAGGATGTCCCCGGCTTTTTGCCCGGCACAGATCAGGAGTGGAACGCCATCATCACCAACGGGGCAAAACTATTGTATGCTTTTTGCGAAGCTACCGTGCCACGTATTACCGTAATCACCCGTAAAGCTTACGGTGGCGCTTATGATGTGATGAACAGCAAGCACATCGGAGCCGATATGAACTTTGCGTGGCCCACTGCCGAGATTGCCGTAATGGGAGCCAAAGGCGCTGCCGAGATTATCTTTAAGCGCGAGATAAACGCCGCCGAAGATAAGGAAGCTAAGTGGAAAGAGATGGAGCAACTATATTCCGACACCTCTGCCAACCCTTACCGCGCTGCCGAACGTGGTTTTGTTGATGAAGTGATAGTACCCGGGGATACCCGCATTAAATTGATCCACGCGTTTAAAATGCTGGAAAACAAGGTGGTAAATAACCCGAGGAAAAAGCATGGTAATATTCCTCTGTAATATTAATCTCACAAACAAAATACAGCGATTATTTACAGAACTTATATGTTAAATATTCGTTAAATAGCTAACGGATATATTTAAATTATTAGATTTATCCTAACCTATACATAGCTATGAAACTGAAATTTATCACTCTCGCCTTGTTGGTTTTTATAACCGGCATGGCTAACGCCCAAAACCTCCTGAAAGGTACTGTGGAAGAAACCGGCAGCACACTAAGGCTTAGTAATGTTTTTATTAAGGATGCTACCAACAATCAGCTAACTCTTACCGATAAAAACGGCAATTTCGTTATCAAATCGGCACCGAGCCATTTGTTAATATTTAACTCACCGGGTTATATTAGTGATACTTTGTATGTGGTTGATATGACACCAAAAAAGGTTAAACTGCAAATATTAAGCATCGCCCTGCGCGAAGTAAAGATTAACGGTACAAGAAGCACATTTGATCCCAAAGAAGAATATCCTGAAGTTTACCAAAAAAGTAAAGTATACGTATTATCGCCAAGCAGCTGGTTCAGTAAGGATTCCCGCGATGCCCGCCGCCTGAGACGCTATTTTGCCATGGAGAAGGAGGAACAGGAAATTGATAATGTATTCAATGCAGCCTATGTAAGCAGCCTGGTACCATTGCGCGGCCAGGACCTGGAAGACTTCATGACCCTCTACCGCCCTTCATACGCTTTTGTACATAGTAACACTACCCAAACAATGGCAGTTTACATAGCCGATAGCTACAAAAAGTTTAAAGCCCTGCCGCCTGATAAGCGCAAAATTCAAAGGCTAAATGCCGATCAATAATACTGGAATTGTTAAATAAATAAAAAGGGGGTATCCATATGGGTATCCCTTTTTGCTTTTCCTATAAATGCCGACTAAGCATCTTCATGATTTCGCCATAGCTTTCTTGTTTTTTTGGTTTTGTAGCGTTTTCCCCAGTTATCAAAACTACCTGAGGCTGCCATAGTACACATGATTATAAAAAACGCCATCATTATAACTACAAATACGTGTAATGCTTCAATTAGTATATGATTCATAATTGTTTAAATTAGTTCATATACTGGTATGCAATTACTGCGCCTTAGCTGGCTATATAAATCTTTTTTATTTGTTTTAAGTTAATTTTTTATTTAAATAAATAAAAAACACAAATAATTGGTTAAAAATGTATACTGTGCTATACAAAACTGGGTGAGTCTTATAAGATGTTGGTTGAGCGGGTTGTCGGCTCTTGCAGGCATATCGCAATATTCGTGCCCGGCGCTAAAATGGGATCTTCCAGTTCCAATGATAGTAGCCATATCTGAACAGAAAATATGCTCCGAAAACAATCAAAAAGCCTATAAACCACAACATCATGCTCGAGGTTTCATTGCCAACCTTTTTTGTATACTTGATGTACTGGCGCTCAACCAATCTTTCCTGGCGTTCCACAGTATAGCCACCATCCTCCATAAAAACAATACCTTCAAAGGTAACACGGTACAGGCCAGGGGTGAGTACCTCAATGTGATGATCGTTCGCCAGTATTTTTAGTATGGCACTCAGGTCTTTAAGCGTAAACGCTCCGGGATTGGTAAGCTCCACATAGCCTGCTATATTGCCTGTGGTAAGTTCGGTATCAGGGTGATTTTTCAGATACCCCAGTACCACATCCATTTTTTCGCTTGGCTTTAAATATTTCATAAACAGGTGATAACACTGAATCCGCCACACAATCAGGGCTGATTACCTTACCATTACCAATTACTGTACCACGATAAAATGGCATAAGTGGTACACCATACCTCTCCCATTCAAAAAGAAAAATTATAGCCAAAATTACTCCAAAAACTACCTGTTTTATACCTCCAATAGGCCTGAAATAGCTGTTTTAACTTCAGATTTTCATCAGAAATCATCTTTTTTAAGCTGATTTTGCCCCTGCAAAGCACCTTTTTTTGCCCTTTTTGATAAAAAATGTTGAAAAAATGCTACCTTCTTAACTATATTCGTTTAGCCTAACCACATGCGAAAGCCATACATCTTAACATTGCCGTATATAGTATTTTCCGGTTGATTACGGATCACTGATCCCCCTCGTTTTACAAAATCCTAACCCTTAAAAATTATGAAAAAATTAATCCCAACCATTTGCGCATTACTCGTAGTAGTATTTGCCTTATGGAAATGCAGTTCTTCACCCGAACATGCCGAAGTTTCTTATGTAAAACTCGGCAGCTTGCCTGCCGATGTGTTGCCTTGCTGCATCGTAAATCAGGATACCTTTAAAAACTGGTTCGCCGGTGGAAAAGTTACCGCTGGCGGAATGGTTACACCTGCCAACAGCGTTGCCTTTCCGCACAATAACAATTGCGATTTTTACCGCTGGTCTGAGCACATGTTCCTTTGGATCACATCGCCGGATAAAAACAGTACCGTAATGGGCTCGTCTGTATTTTATAACGTATCCGTTTCCGATTCCGGCAAACGTGTATTGCTGCAGAATAACCTCAACATGCCTTTACAAATGACCAGCCACCTAAACAAAGTTGGCCCCGACGGTCTGCCCGTAGTCAGGGATAATAAAGGCCGCCTGTTTGAAGTAGAACCATCACCCCTGAAAAACGCCCCGGTGAAGGACAGCGCCGGTAAAACTGTATTGGTAGATCATGTTATACTGGGCTTAAAAGGCAAATTTTTATTTGTAGATAAAGCTGGCAATACCATCAAACATCCCGAAGCAGTTATAGCCCATACCAACAGCCAAAGCATTATTGTACACAGGTTTATGGTAAACGATAAAAAGTTTATCTTTCTGGATGCGAACGGCAACCAGGTACAGTCAGAACAAGGGCAGGCCACGGGCGATGTGCTGATGTCGCAAAACGGCTCGCTGGTATATTACCTTACCATGGTTAATGATGTATACGCCTATTATCTAACTATGAGGAAAAATCTTCTTGGCGTGTCGGCAAATTTCCCTACCACCGCTAAGGAGCGTGATGCTATATGCACATACGCACATGCTCACGGCATAACCTTGCCCGACTCCAACGCGCTAGCTATTGAGTTAAAATCATCATGGGTAGAAGCCAGCTCCCTTCCCGATACCACCGGTGCGGGCTATATCACCATCAGGGCCGATATACAGCAATACGATACTACAAGTAATACTAAATGGATACCAAGGGGCCACAAAGTAGTTAAAATGGCCATGGTAGGCATGCACTTAGTAGGTAGCGTTGCGGGCCACCCCGAAATGATTTGGGCCACCTTTGAGCATACCAACAATACGCCAAATGCAGCCTATGCGTATCTGGATAAAAATAGCCACGTAAAACAGGTACCGCAGGATAGCGGTACCGGCTGGCTGTTTAGCAAAAACGCGGCTGATCCAAATCCTAACGTTGCGCACATGGGCGCTAATGTTATCAATTCGCAAAAACACATATACGGCGATACCATAGTAGCCGATTCCGGCTACCACATCAGCGCGAGTAACACCCTGCGTTCGCAACCATGGGGCACCACGGCAGATTCGTTAAGCAATGCCGAAGACACAACCTCAGCAAGATCAAACAGTGAGATACTGTCTATCAACAACTCTGTATTAGGTATGCTGGCCCCCGGCGATATACGAAGCAATTACCTGTTCATCGGCGCCACCTGGACCAACAGCGGAGCAGCCCCCAACCGCGACTCCTACGGCCGCCACGGCGCGAATAACCAGATCGACACCGCCAATGGCGTAGCAATCGGCACCAACGTGCTGTCAAACAGTACCATGGAAACCTATATGCAATCTACGGTAAGGTCCTGCTTTTTCTGCCACTCAACGCATCAGGCTTTGCCCGGTGAACCTCAATTACCTCCATCGCTAAATCCAAACGTGCTAAGTCACGTATTTACCGAAATACAACCCCTGGTATTTAAAGCCGCTAAAAAACCACAACCCACCCAAAAAGCCGGGAAATAATATACTCACCACCTGAACTGCACCAACCATGCAGTTCAGGTGGTTATATAAACTAACAAGTATTGAATACGTCACAGAAGCGCAAACAAAAGCGCGGCTGTCATGCTGAGGCACTCGAAGCATAAGCGCCTGCCTGCCGACAGGCAGGTAAAGGCCATAACCAGGAGGCTCTCCACACATGTCATTGTAAACTACTGACAAAACAGTGTCAGCACTTATCCAAACCCATTTCCTGAAATTTGTATATACCCGGCCGCCAAATCCGCTTGTGAAAGCGGAAAAATAGTTTTTTGAAATATTATTAAATAACACCAGCGATTCTCTCCAGACGTTATTGCGAGGAACGAAGCAATCGCAATTAAAAGGATTGCAACACAATAAACATGTCCGTCAATTACCTTGTTTTGCTGAAGTGCAATGCCGCAGAATATTTCCGTAATTAATTGCACTCTAAATTCGAAAATTCAATTTAAAATTGAATTGAAATATTAAGAATGGTTTATAAATAGATAGTATGTCAAGGCGGCAATAATTTTTAGTGAAAAAATGTTGATATGTTGATAACTATGTAATCTTTGGTATCTTTTCTTTTGTTTTTTATTTCGGATATTTTTTGTAATATTGTGATATAGATTTTGTAGATGGAAGGTTCGGATTATGTAGAGATGTTGAAAAAGCTAAATGGGGATAAGGAGCAAGTGCTTCTAAAACTTAAGGCTATTGATATGGCTATAGAGGCTATAACTCAATTATCTTCAGATAGTTTTATGAAATACTCTTTAAGTCCTGTAGGTGGTAATGATATAGGTAAAGAGGAAAAGGTACAGAAAAGAAGTTTTTACGATGAATACGTAATTGATATTCCAAACAATTACGAAGATGATATGCCATTAATCGAAAAGTTCTTATTTGCTTTAAACCAAAAAGGAGGAGCTACAGCTCATGATGCTGCGGACTTTGTTTCAGAGTTTGATAAAACTGAAACAAACGAACAGTTTAGGAAAAGATTTACAGATATTGGATCAGGTTTGGGCAGGGCTAATAAATTAGATATTAAAAAGGTAGGTAAGAAGTATAAATACTCGTTGAAAAAGGAGATACCGAGCCCGACTATTAGTTTTAGCTTGTTAAATGATTCAGATAAAAAAAATGAGATATAAAAAAAGGTAGCTAAAGCCACCCTTTTTAAAATATTGGTTTGTGAAAGTCAGGTAGTTATTATGCTATACCTAAAAGGGTACGACCTTTTAGACTTGATATAACAACCATTTATCGGGCATTTGATAGGGGGTGTTAGTTTAGAGACAGCATCCCCTCCATTGCCAATACTAATATATACATAAAAGATTGTGTGTGCAATTTTATTTCAAACTATTATATATGTCACCCTGTGATGGCTGTCGTTATATAATTTTAGTATTCGATATATAACGCTTATTATTGTTAACCTAATAATTATCATTGATGTATTATCCTGTTTTATTATCCAAAGAGAGTGAACGTATTGCACTCAAAAATTTAAACCCAAGTACAAAAAGTCAGATTTGTCCCATAATTCAAGTTTTATCAGAAAATAAGGATGCTTTAGAAACACTTCTACTAACTGATTGGAATTTTAATAATAACAAAGTTTTATTAGACTTCTCTCTTTATGCAAATCTGGCTACGAATATCAATGAGGTAGAAACTCTTTTCAGAAATTTAATAATTGGAGGAATTAATGCAATTCCTGTTATTCAGTACAATAGTCCAACCGAGTATTATAATTTACTCAATCGTTTAATATTAGATTTTAATTGTAATGTTTGCATGCGTGCGTCAAATAATAGTGGTGGATTCATAAACTATAGCACTCAGTTAGCTCAAATGCAAATTTCTTTAAATTTGGTTGCTAATGAGGTATTATTGTTATTAGACTTTGGGTACGTAAATTCAAATAACTATCAAAATAATGCCGCTATTGCGATTAACATTCTTCAGAATCTACCTACTCATCAAGAATGGAAACATATTATAATAGCATCAGGATCTTTTCCTGAAAATTTGGGTGCACTTTCAGCTAACAATTTGCATCTATTGAAAAGATATGAGTGGAATTTGTGGTTAGCTGTAAGAAATGCCGGGAATTTCAATATTGGGTATAGTGACTATGGTACGAAATATCCTTTTAATTCAAATGTTAATTTTCAAGGAAGCTGTAGTATTAAATATACAACAACCGATAATTATGTAATCTATCGAGGCGAATTATCTCAGAATCATCGTGATGGAAACGGACAATACATAACATACTCTAATCAATTAATTAACTCTGCTCATTATTCGGGTGCAACATTTAGCTGGGGTGACAATAGAATTGAATTTATCGCCAACCAAAACATTAATAACACAAAAAGGCAAACTGGTAATGCTGGTTCCTGGGTGCAAATTAGTCAAAACCATCACTTGACCTTATTAGAAAGTATTCTTTAATTTCCAATTTAGTCTTTGTTTTAATTTTTGTCGAACAATACCAGACAATAATCCAACTGTCAAATTATTTGATAACGATTCACAAAGCAACCAATTTCTGTCTGCTTTCCTGTGTTTAATTTGATGCTCTTTCAAAATTTGCAGTAATTCTTCCCGCCAAAGCATTTTAGCAAGATAGAAACCTTCCACATTTTCATTTAGTAGAGCTTTTCTAAATTCAATCACAAGCCCGTCATTAGTACATGTGAAGATACCAACCCAAAATGGTAATATCTTTTCTAATTTTAGGGTATATTTATCTTCTGTTACAACTGATACATAATCAAATACTTTAGTATATGCTTGCAGCTGATTAGGAATACGGTTTAGTGTATCTTGTGCGCTTTTTATTTCAAAGCCATGCATATGGCCATTAATTACTGCCATATCTATTCGAGCTTTCGCAGCTGGTATATCTAATTCCTCAACTACTTTTGAATCATTATCGCTGTAATAATGATGTAATAGCGTCTTTCTTACAATATTTCTTATGTCAAAATCACGCATTAGCTTGGCCGTTTTTTACAATGATAAGGCAAATTCTTAGTTAATAAATAATTTATCTATTATTTTAATGATGAGCTTATATATGCCTTAATACTATTAAAACGTGTCGAAAGTTCCCCCGCTGTCCTAAATCTCCGACTTCGCACCAATAAATCTATAGTTTGCAAAACAGCAACCCAATCAATCCTCCCGAATCATCAATTGGTAAACCCCAAAAGAGGTAATAATGCACAAACCTGAGATCACGGTACAATAAACCCGGAGGTCCTGCCCCCATAAGTGAGGTCTACAATGGCCCCCTATCAAGGCGAAAACCAAAAAGATGATCACCAAAAGAATAATGGTGACAACAACCGAGTGTGCAGGATTTTTCATGAGGAAAGGTTATATTCAAATATAGGTTATTTGCCTGTCAATCATTATAATTAAACCAAATACACCGCAGCCTCCGCGGCAATGAGCGGACGAGAATACATCATTAAAACGAGAATATCTCCAAACCCCACCACGCACCGCCTTACCTCACCAAAAAATCATAATAAGGTGTATACAAATAATCGTTAGGTTTCAAGAATAGCTGGTTATGTTGCAGGTCTAACACCACATCGAAACGTTTCAAAAACCCATTACCCAATATACCCGACAACGCCCCGCTCCCCAACACCCCTGATTGCACTCCCGATAACAAGGCAGGCACCCGGTAAAAGTGCTTATCCGACAATCTGATTTCAGGCACCATCACAATAGCTACTTTAGTTGCCACCCCATCCGACCCTAAGGAAGTCGCCATAGCTACCTGCTTCAATTGTTGCGCTAAATGATTTGCTTGGGCAAAGTGGTCCGCAATGATTAAACCACTGTCTCCGCCCGTATCCATCTCAAAAGTACCTTTCACCTCTTTGTTGTCAATAAATAAGCAGGCACTGATTGTAGGCACCTCCATCACAAATTTCAGGTCGAATTGATTATAAGATTTAGCATCAACCACATAATCCTTTTTGCTGAAAAAAGAAAGCAGCTTTTTATGATAATTTATCTCGATTACATAATTCCGCATTACATTATTCCCAAACACCCCGTCGAAGGCCACATTTCCGTAGGGGATGGCGACGTAAGTAACACTATCCGCTTCCAGGCCACCAAAAAATAGTTTATTGTTAGTGCTTTCCTTAATCTTGCCTTCGCCGTTCTCGCCAATATTGGTCGTTTCCGAATCTAACACCAGATCCAGTTTTTTGCCCAATATATCCTGATTGATAACCATACCTCCCGCGCCGGTATCAAACAAAAAAGTCAGTGTATCCGACTTATTAACCCGGCATTTAATATAAATGCGGTTATCACTTTTCAGCTCGAAAGGCAAAACAGCCAAAGGTTTGTTCTGAGCATATAGCTGTAAGCCAATTCCCGACAATAAAACAGCGAGTACAAGTTTTTTCATACTCAATAGACACCGGTAAATATCATTCGTGACATAAGTACCGAGAGTAGTCCAGAAGAAAAGTAAACTATAACTTGCTTATGCAGCAAATACGCATCTAATTAATATTACTGCAAACATCCCCCTCCAAACTTGGTTGTTAATAAATAACCAATACTACCATGAAAAAGCTAATTTTAGGAATATGCCTTTGTGCCGGGCTGGCAGCGTGTCACAGCAACAGCAAACCAAAAGATGCTTACGCCGATTCACCTATGATGACCGGTAAAGCCGATCAGGCCGGTACTGTGAATGATTCATCGCACACAGCCGCCGATGCTGACTCGCAAAAAATAGGTAAATCCGACGGTGCCCCAACCGATACTACAAGCACCGGGTCAGGTAAATTGGACAAACAGTAACATAATAATATCACTATGAAAAAGATATTTTTAGGCATATGCCTTTGTGCCGGTATAGCTATGGCCTCATCATGTGGCAGCCACAAAGCAACCAACGCCGCTGATGGTAACAACGCCTTACTGGATTCATCCAAAAAAACACAAGACAGCACAAAAGCCGACACCGCCAAAAAACCAGATAGCACCAGTAAAACTGATACAAGCAAAAAGATGTAGTTGAGGTAAGTCTGAACCATGATTTCTCACAGGTTGTTTATTTTTTTGTGTTCGAGAGGGCTCCGCCGTTTATGGGATTAAAGGATTCGCATGATTTATCGTGAGCTAACTCAAGGCGCACAAAGGCCCGACGGAAAGCGGAAACTATTTTCTACGGCAGCAGGAAAGCTTCGGGCGAAATCAGGGAAAACAATGCAGGCCACCCCACTTTGCAAATTAAAGGGAGCGCAAACGCCTGACGGAAAACCGGGCCGGGTGTTGGCCTCGCGGGCAGAAGGTTTTTTCCGTCTTGAATTTTTGCTTCTTTTGTTTCAAGACAAAAGAAGTAGCCCCCGCGGCAATGAGCGGGCGAGAACACTTCATTGAAACGAGAATACTCTCCCGCGCTCACCACACACACTTCGACTATGCTCAGTGTGACCCCGACCCGTCAACAATCTCTGTAAGTAAGGGATTGTCACGCTCCGCTCGCAATGACGGTTCCATAGTCGGATGAATGTCAATACACAAGTACCTCTAAACCTCCAAATAAAAAATTCCCTATCTTTGCCCCAATGCAATCAACGGAATCAATAACGCAAACGGTACAAATATCACCCTGGGAAAAAGGCTATAACAACTATGGCCCATATCTCAAACAAAAATATCCCGGACAAAGGGTATTTAAAGTGATAGTTGATGGCGGCTTCACTTGCCCCAATCGCGATGGCTCAAAAGGCTACGGCGGCTGCACTTATTGCAATGTAGATTCCTTTACACCATCACCAACCCGCGATAATCCCGGTATAAAAGAGCAGGTAATAGCAGGAGTGGAGCGTGCCCGAAAAGGTAACAAAGCCGATAAGTTTATCATTTACTTTCAGCCCAATACCAATACTTACGCGCCAACCCATTACCTTAAGGCTATGTATGACGAAGCCCTTAGTTATTATACTGAAGACATCGTAGGCCTATCCGTAGGTACCCGCCCCGATTGCATCGACCCTGAAAAAATAGCCCTCTTAGAATCCTATACCGACCGTTTTGATGTAGATATTGAAATGGGTATGGAATCCATCTATAACGATACACTGGCGCAGATTAACCGTGGCTGCAATCACGACGACCTGATCAACGCCCTGAAAATGCTGGAAAATAGCAAGCTTGATGTTTGTGTACACACCATCTTCGGCTTCCCCTGGGAAACCCACGATCAGATGCTGGCTTATGCGCACGAAATTAACCGTCACCCGCAAATAAAGTTCACCAAACTGCACCACTTACATATTGTAGAAGGCTCGGTAATGGGTGTAAAATACAAACGCGAGCCATTTAAGCTTTTCACGCTGGATGAGTACGCCAACTTCCTGTGCGATTTTCTGCCGCTACTGCGCCCCGATGTCATCATCCAGCGCCTCTTCGGCCTAAGCGATCTTGATTTGTTGATCGCCCCCAACTGGCAACTCAAAAAGTCCGAAATCCAATACTACATCGACCAAAAAATCCTCGAAAGAGGAGTGATACAAGGCTCGCAGTACAAACCTTTATAAGTACAAAATAAAGTTCCCCTCTCATATTACAATTTCTTCGTTGTCGTTCAGAACGACAATTAATGCGCGCAAAGGCCTGACGGAAAACCGGGCCGGGAGCTGGCCAAGCGGGCAGAAGGTTTTTTCCGTCTTGATTTTTTGCTACCTTTTTTATCAAGAAAAAAGTAGTAGCCTCGCGGCAATGAGCGGACAGAATACTTTAATTAAACGAGAATATTTCTGCTGAGGAACGAAGCATATCACCTTACAGATTCTTGTCTAATGCACTGGATGATAATAGTTGAGATAGTAAACCAAAGGTTGGTTAACCCTCATGCAAATCCCCACCACTTTCATTATATTTGATCAACCAATTTGCACTATGATAATGAGTAGCATGAATCCTAAAGTTGATTTTTATTTTAACAAAGCCACAAAATGGCAGGAAGAATATGAAAAATTGAGAAAGATCATCCTCGGCTGTCAACTCACAGAAGAATTGAAATGGGGATGCCCTTGTTACACGTTTGGGGAGAAAAACATCGTTTTAATACATGGCTTTAAAGAATACTGCGCGCTTCTGTTTTTTAAAGGAGTGCTATTAAATGATGCCAATGGTATCCTGATCCAGCAGACCGAGAATGTGCAGGCGGCGCGTCAGATCCGATTTACTAATCTTCGGGAAATAATAGACATGGAGCCTATTCTGAAATCCTACATATATGAAGCCATTGAAGTGGAAAAATCCGGTTTGAATGTAGAATTAAAAAAAGTTACAGAATTCACAGTTTCTGCAGAATTTCAGGATAAACTAAATCACATCCCAGCCTTGAAAACTGCTTTTGAGGCATTAACACCAGGGCGACAAAGAGCATACCTTCTTTATTTCTCTGCACCCAAACAATCCAAAACACGGGAGTCGAGGGTGGAAAAATACATACCGCAAATCCTCAACGGAAGAGGATTAGATGATTAATAAGTGCTAAAGTTCCTCTATTGAGAGGGGTAGGGGGGGAATTAATTTGTCATGCTGAGCGGAGCGCCAGCGTAAACAAGCAGAGAGATTCTTCACTACGTTCAGAATGACAAGGGATTTTATAAATAGAATAGAGTTGTCATGCTGAGGACCGAAGCATCTGTACAGCGTAAACCACTTTGCAAATTCTTCGCGATACTCAGCATGACAAAATAGAACTACCTAAAAATCATCATCCGGAAAATCATCCTCATCTTCGTCGTCATCATCCAGGATGTCGTCATCAAGTTCTGCCGCGTGCTCAGCTTCTTTGTCGTCCTGTAGGTCTTCAAAATCTTCATCCTCAATATCATCCCAACCGGCATCGGTGTCGGCATCATCATCCTCAAAATCATCATCATCGCCTGGGTTAAGGGCAGTTATCGGTTCAAGTTCAACAGTAGTGGTTTCGTATTCAGTAAATAACATAAAGGGTAAAATTTGATTCGTTTTCGCTGATTAAAATCAGGCGCAATTTATCATTTATTTATTTCCTGCACATATAATTCATCAACCAAAATTATAATAATTGCCAGCAGCGGAACAGCCAGTATAATGCCCAATGCCCCCGATAAAGTGCCCATAACCAACTGACTGATCAGCGTAAGCGCGGGTGGTAGGTTGATGATCTTCTTTTGTATTAATGGTGTTACAATATTGGCCACAATAGTTTGCGATACAATGTATATTAGCGCTACAATAATAGCCGTATTGGTGCCGATGGTTAGCGCCAGCAACACGCCGGGTATCATCGCCACTAATGATCCTATGTTCGGCACTAGCTCTAATATACCAGTGATCAAACCTAATACCATGGCTACAGGTATACCCATTATACTTAAGGCCGCGGTAATCATTACGGTTATCAGCACTATGGATATCATCATACCCTTTAACCAACCTTTAAGCGATAGGCTTATACGGTCCATAATGTGTTTGCCTTGTTCTTTTCTCTTTTTGGGGATGAGCAGCAGGATGCCATTTTTATAAAGCGATGGGCTGGCAGTAAAAAATACACCCAACAGCAGGATAATATACATATCGCCCAAAACCCCAAAACCGGTACTGAAAAAAGCTTGTACCGTGGCCATTGTCTTATCGGAGTTAGTGCTAGAAAAGTAATCAAGCACCTTCTGCCCTATAGGGTTCTCGGCTATTTTGGCTTTGGCCGTGTTTACGGTATGGGGTAGGGTATTGCTTAACTCGGCTATTTGTACCTGTATTTTGGTGCCCATAAACCACAACAGCACTCCTAAAATAACAAACGAAGCCACAATAGATATGAGCATGGCCCATTTACGCTGCAAACGGGTACGCCGCTGTATAATATCGCCCAAACCATGAAAGTATACCGCGATAAGCGAGCCTGCTAGTGCCATCAATAACACATTAAAAGCAACCCGGGCAATTAAAATAACACCCACCAGTAGAGCTATAATAGCAACCGTATGCCATACCTTTTGAACATAGGTCAGCTCTTTTTTAATGATTTCGGTTGTTTTTTTATCGTCGGTCATAATAGGTTGTGGGGTATTATGGTAATGCAATAAAACGGCAATTGTTTTTAAAGGCGATGATTTGCTTAAATTCGGGTGATAAGCATTTGATAATTAAAATATTCTTCCTACATTTGCAGCCCCGATATAGTGGGTAAATATTTAAAAATCAATTTAATAATGCAACAGTACGAAATCGTGATCGTTCTAACCCCGTTGCTTTCAGAAGAGATTGCTAAAGAGGCTTACGCTAAATACAGCAAAACTTTAACTGATGGCGGAGCCGAAATTGTCCAGGAGGATAATTGGGGTTTGAGAAAATTAGCGTACCCAATTCAAAAGAAAACAACTGGGTACTATCACTTAACTGAATTTAAGGCTCCGGGTGAATTAATTAACAAATTGGAGGTTGAATTAAGGCGCGATGAGCGCGTTTTGCGTTTCCTGACTATCGCTTTGGATAAACATGCCATTGCTTACAACGACAAAAAACGCAGCGGTGCCTTTAACAAGAAACCTGCAGCTAAAACAGAGGAGGCAGCAAACTAATGGCAAATGACCAAATTAAATACGTTACCGCTCCAAAAGTGGAGGATAACCGTAAAAAATACTGCCGTTTCAAAAAGAATGGTATTAAGTATATCGATTACAAAGACGCTAACTTTTTATTAAAGTTTATTAACGATCAGGGTAAAGTATTACCTCGCCGT